>JAHECA010000066.1 GCA_024642005.1 Robiginitalea sp.
ATCCCGGATGATGGCCGCATCTGCAGGCTCGGTGCTTTGCCGGTACTCCGCCTCGAAATCGGCCCCCCAGTAGTCGAAGGCACCCTGAATGATGCCCAGGTAGTCGCGTTCGATCACATTGTGCAAAACATCTGCATCGGGGACCTTTTCAAAGCCGGGCAGGGCCCTGTAGGCATACACCGGCCCGCCTTCAATATTGTAGTCGGTAATGAGATCGGATACCTCAAAGCGCTCGTAGCCCGGTTCCCAGGCGTCGTAGATGGGCAGGTCGGCTTGCGGCACCATGTAGAGCACCCCGTTCAGGGTGCAAGCCGGGTTTTCCCGTATGTTGAGGTAATGCAAATAGCGGGGGTAAAGGGTATCTCCGTGTTCCACAATAGCTGCCTTGTAGTAGAGCCCGTCGGCCGTGGCCGAAGGGATTTCCGTAGGCCAGGCGAAGGTCCACGAGCGCTTGTAGCCCCTGAGGTGGGCAGGCAGGAATGGGCCCTCGTATTTGCCCCCCAACAGGCCCGTTTCAATGAAGTTCTTCGACATGAGGGAGCCGTATCCGAACATGCCCACGTAACCATCCGGGATTTCAAATGTTTCCCGTGGCCCCGTGCAATTTTCGAAGACAAACAAGATCATCAGGGAGGTAAGTAAGTACGGGAGTCGCTTCATGGGTGAAATTATTCGGCAGCCGGTTTGGGCATTAGTTCTGGTCATTGTCAGGGATGGATTCCTTTACCATCCTGACCACCTCGGCATTCAACGCTTCAATGAATCTATTCTGTTGCAGCAAATCGGTCAGGATGGTCACTTTCAGGGTGATGATATTTCGGAATTTTCGGTCTTTCAAGACACTGAGAATTCGGTCCTTTTCGATAGGCGGAGGCAAGGTAATGTCATCGAGTCGTTGTAAGAAAACCGCCTGAAAATCAAGATTTTCAATGATGTAGGGCTGAATGGAGTTTACGAGCTCCATCTCATGGCTGGCCTGTACCAGGTTCAGTAGCTCCAGGCCCTTGTAGTAGCTGGCGATGGCCGTCTTTATTTCGGGACGGCTGATAAGTTTGAAATCGCCCGACCCGATCAGGTTGTTATAGGTGCGGTCGGTACTGGTATAGGCGGGCATTGACTGAATCAAAATGAAATCCTTGTTCAGGGAATCCACGGGAATGGTTGGCTGCTCAAGGGCCGATTGTTCCAGTACACCTATGAGTTTGGGAATTACTTCTTCCAGTCTTGCTATAACCTCTTGGGACCTACCCTGGTTTATTTCAAAGTCTTCCAGCAATTCCTGCAGATAGACTGTTTCCGCCAGTCTGTCTTTTCGGTTTTCATTCCAGTTGTTGAGCTGCAGGGCAATCAGGATTCCGATCACCACCAAAACAGTTTCGCCGATGGCATACTTCAAATAGTTGCCTGTCTTGTTCTCGGAAAGCAGGCTCTGGCGGATTTTTCGGAAAAATGCGATCATCGGCTTGGCATAATGGGTTGTTCGGGTTCCTGGCACCGGGCCGGCAACTTCCTTAAATTTATCATTTGGTAGCCAGTTCGTCCTGAATCAAAGCGAGGATTCCAACTATTTCGGCCACCGCTTTTTTATAAACCTCATCCTTTTCGGCCATGATGTCGAGCACGATTACAAAATGATTCTGGAACGCATAATCATAAAATTCATCCACCTTCACCACTTGCAAGGGCTTAAAGCGGACAATTTTCTCCAAGTCGGGATAAAACGCCTTAATAATCTCAAAATGAGCACTTTCAATCCGGTTGACGTAGATGTAGATCTCTTCCAGTCTTTGCAATCCGTTGACGATCTCCTGATTGTTGAGCAGCCTGATCTCCCCGCTGCTGACCAGGGCGGCATATATATTGCTCTCCTGGTGGAAATCGGAAAACTCCAGTAAGTTGATGGCGATTTGGCCCAGGGAATCGAGGTGGCTGCGGTCGTTCAAAGCAAGTTGCCCAATCGCGTATTCGTATTGCTCGGCATAGTGCTGGTTGAAGTCGATGTTGTTCTTCAACAAGACCAGATCTTCACTAAGCTGGCGCCGGATGTTCTCATAATGCTTCCGCTCAGCCCCTGCCAGGTTGCGGCCCTCGTTCCAATTGTTGATCTGCAGGGCGATCAGTATGCCGATCACGACTAAAACAATTTCCCCAACGGCATATTTTAAATACCTGGCCGTTTTGTTTTCTGCGAGCAGGCTTTGGCGGATCCTTCTGAAGAATGAGATCATGGTTGAATGCGGGTAGGCGTTGCCTCAAGATACGCCAAACTTCGATGCGCGCCGCTGCCAGCCCGCCTGTTTCGGCCACAGCGACTTCCTTTTTAGGGGCTTGGCTTATTTGCTTTCAGAAACGGGCCCCCCGTAGATCAGGTCCATGTCGGGCTTTTCTGTAAAGAAGTAATGGACCCAGATGTAAAGGTGGTTGAACAGGGCCGCCAGCAGGGCCCCTTCCGATCGAAACAGGAACCCCGGGACCCACAAAAGCAGGAACCCGAACCAGTACATGCCATTGGAGGTATACCTGAAGATGCCTTCCTTGACCAAGGGGGCATGCCGGTATTTCCCGGGTTCGAAATGGTCGATCCCGAAGGCCCGGTCGAAGCCAAAATAGCGCTTTACGGAATAGAGCAGCCAGGCAGCGGGCAGCAGCAGCACTATCGAGAGGGCCAGGGCTGCCGGCCAGCCCAGGTCGAGCGTTCGGGCATTGGCCACCGCCAGCAAGAGGATGGAAACCGGCCTGAGCAGGATCAATACCGCAAACCCGACTTTAAAGTAGCCGAAGCCCTTCTGGCCCCATCGGCGGGAGAGGGCCTGGTACAGGAGCTCGGCCCGCCAGCAGAGCAGTACGTAAACCTGGTGCACCACGGGTACGGCCAGTGCAAACACGAGCCAACCCTGGGTAGGTATACCCCATAATTCACCCGCCGAGGCCTGCGGATGCGCGCCCAGGTAGTAATACACGCCCCCGGCAAGGAGCAGTAGGGAAAGGGCGTGCCAGTGTTGCAGTTTCAGGAGTTTCAAAGGCCAGGTATTTTCCTTAAAGATAACCAAAGCCGTCGCACCCTGTCACGGAAAGGCCAGGAACGCCACCTGCAGCTCCCCCAGTTTCACGTAACCCAGGGCATTCATATGGATGGGGTCGAGGTAGTACAGGTCTTTGTTGTAAATGTTGTAGCCCCCCAGGGTAAACTGGTCGAGGTAGGGGATGCCGTGCAGCTCGCACACCTGTTTCTGCATCTCCACATAGGCGCCCATCCCATTTTCGACCGAAGGGTCGTAGGCCCCCCGGTCGTTGAAGGCCTTGCTGGAAGTAAAGAAGTAAATGAGGGCTTGTGGGTTTTTCTCGTAAATCTTTTTGATGCAGTAATTGATGCCCCCGGCCTGGGTGGTGAGCTTTGTTTCATCGTACCCGTCGAACTCGGTATAGTCGGTATAGGCCCCGATTTCCCGCTTGTTGGTGTAGTCGTTCGTGGAGGCC
>JAHECA010000043.1 GCA_024642005.1 Robiginitalea sp.
GATGCAGTAATTGATGCCCCCGGCCTGGGTGGTGAGCTTTGTTTCATCGTACCCGTCGAACTCGGTATAGTCGGTATAGGCCCCGATTTCCCGCTTGTTGGTGTAGTCGTTCGTGGAGGCCCAGAGCACGTAGATGTCGAACACCCCCGCCTCGTCTACCTGCACCTGCACCGACTTGCCCTGCAGGGACGAGAAACCGGCCCCCGGCACCCCGAAATTCGCGATGGTCATGCCCAGGCGGCTTTTCCAGAGGTCCTTGGCTGCGTCGCTTGGCGGGATCACGGATACGGAGCCCCCGAAGACAGCTACCGACTTGCCGTAGTTAAACGATTCTTTGAGGGTTAAGGGGGCTGCTCCATCCTGGGAAAGCAGGGGTTGGAGCCCCACTAACAACAGTATTAACAGGGCTATTTTTTTACTCATTTTTAATGGGATTATTTAGCCGCTTTATGCGCTTCCATATCGATTTCAATCAACTGCCCGGGCAGGGCCAGTCCTTTTACCTCCAGCCAGGTGCCTGTTGGGAAGTGTTTTTGGTAGATGGAAGTGCGAAAAGAGGAGACCTCGATAAACCGGGCCATATCGGTGGTGAAAACATTTTCGACGATCACGTCATCGAAGGTATACCCGTAGTGGTTCAGGACCTTCTCCAGGTCTGCATAGCAATTTTTCATCTGTTGTTCCATGTCACCCGGTGCGGTCAGGTTGCCCTGGTCGTCCATGCTTACCGCCCCGGAAATCTTGATGTCATTTCCGATTTTTACGGCGTGCGTATAACCGTAAGCCTTTTCCACTTCGGGCCTGAGCAGGAAATAGTCGTGCTCCTCGGGGGCGACCACCATTTCATCAAGGCGCGCCGGCTGGTCCGATTCGGCCGGCGCGGTTTTTTCTTTCTGGGTGCACCCCAGCAAGGTTAAGGTGAATGAGCAGACAACCGCAAGAGACGCGAATTGCCTACCTGGGCGTACCGGGTTTTTCATGATGTTTTGCTTTAAGAGTTGTTTTCTTTGGACTTAACTAAATGTAGCGAATTATCTGGTACGGGAAGTACATTGCTCTTTTGGGGCGCGAGATACGGGGTGTTTGCCCCGTGCCATAGGCTGCGTGCCCAAAAGAAGATGGCGAACTGCTCTTGGGCTCCTGGTCGTTGCCGGTGATTCCCTGACCGAGGCATTGTCGCAATGATCTTTTGTTAAAAATTTGCTATCTTTAAGAGACACCTGATATGCCCAACTGCGGCATGCCCGTCTTAATCACAACCAATCGCCGGTGTAGTTCCGATACAGGTGCGTCGACAACCAAACTGCTGCAGATGATGAGACCTTACAATTCCTTCTCCAACCCCATTTCTTTTGTGAAGTCTTCGAAAAGAACCACCCGGGTTTTCTCGGTGCTCCTTTCCCTGCTGCTCGTGAACTTATTCACAGGGTGTACCTATTTTAAGGTAAAGGGAATTGAGCAGGACGCCCAAAAATCCCAAATATCTTGGCTGCAGGAATTCAACCAGGCTCAGAAGTATATCGTGTTGCACCAGTCCGGCGTTTCCATGCATCTGCAAAATGCACAGATCGACGAGAGTACCTATGAGCTAAAAGGAATCCCCGTGGTGCTTCCTCCGGAACACAGCTATAAACGCCCGCTGGAAGTAGGCAAAGGCTACCGGTATAAAAAGCGGGACCAGTCTCCCCTGAATGAGGCGCATCTCTTTTTAAATAACGAGGTAAACCTGATGATGGGTACACCTGTGAGCATCCCCATTTCTTCCATTGAAAAAATCGGGTACTCCGACAAGGATGTCACCCGGGGAATACTCAGCGGTGTGGGTGTTTTTGCAGCCACCTTGGCTCTGATCACGATCATTGTGGCGCTTACCAAGAGTTCCTGCCCCTTCATCTATGCGGACGATGGGGAAGGGTGGGCTTTTCAGGGGGAGCTTTATCCGGGAAACACCCGGGAAAATGCGCAGGTGCCCAATTATATGAAACTTCCCGCCATCGCGGAAAAAGACGGGTTTTACAACATACAGATCACCAATGAATTACTGGAGATCCAGCACACCGACGAAGCCGTACTGGAGATTGTGGACCACCCCGGTTCGGTAACCGTGGCCATGGATCCTTCCGGCACCCTGCATACCATTCAGGCACCCCGGGCGCCCCTCAGGGCACTGGCTGACGGCCGTCACGAGATGACAAGCGAGGTTCAGGAGGCTGATGAGTATCTGGCGGCCTTTAACACCCCCATGCAGCAATCAGACAATACCCGAAGACTTGACCTTTGGTTTGAGCACACTGCCGGGCAAACCTCCGGAAAGCTAGTGCTCTCCCTGAAAAACTCCCTTTGGCTCGATTACGTCATGGGCAAATTTTTGGAGCAGTTCGGCGATTTTTATCCGCAATTCCAGAAGAACCAGCAATCCAGTACCCGGGAGGAATTCTATCAATGGCGGGAAGATCAATCCCTGCCCCTCTCGGTCTATGTCGATACCGGAAACGGATGGGAATTGCAGCATACGGTGTATGCGGTAGGCCCGCTGAAATTCCAGGAAATAGCCCTGCCTGTTACTTTTTCCGGGGTAGGGGACGCCCCCCTGAAAGTGCGCCTGAAAACGGGGTTTATGTTCTGGGAGCTCGACAAGGTGGCCATCGATTATTCCGAGGATCTGCCGTTGAAAAAAACCCGGGTATTGCCGTATGCCGCAACGGATAATTACCAGCAGAACGTAAAAACACTTCTCGAGAAGCCCGACCAGCACTACCTCACCCAGTCTGAAGTGGGCGACTGGGTGGAGATTCGCTACCAAAGCCCTCCCAAAGAAGCAGAGGCGCGCACCGTGTTCATGCGTAGCAAAGGGTTCTATACCTACAAAAGGGAGTTTGAGGGATTGCCAGATTTGGGGGAGTTGAGGAAATTCAGAAACCCGGGGCACTTCACCTCCTTTTCCGAAGACCGGTTCAACGCCCTGATCCAGTCTATCCTGAAATCGAAACCAGAAATCGTTACCAGTGATGAGAGAAATTAGGATATCCAATACCCCCCTGGTGGCAGAACATACCGACGCAGAACCCTTAACTGCGCGTATCCCGTCTGTCGAGGCTCCCGAAATGGTAACCGGGTGGGCGCGGTTCTGGGTTCGCCTGAAATTCAGAGCAAGCTTGTTGGGCGTTCTCAGGCACTGTTACCGCAACCCGCTTGACTGGTTTCGCGGGATCGTTTACCTGGCCAGGCGCCGGCGAAGCATTTTGGGCAAACACCGGGTTCGCAAGATGGTAAAGGTCAATGGGCTGTATTATATGGATTTGTATATACCGGGTTGGAAAGACGCTGCCCTGGAGCGATTTGTTGCCACGGAACTGAGCCGTTTCAAGCCACACCGGCAGGAGGTAAACCGGATCAACAAGGTGTTTTTGTCAGTGACCAAGAAATGTGCACTGCAATGTGAGCACTGTTCTGCCTGGGATACCCTGAATATGAAGGACACCCTGGGGGCCGATGAATTTCAGAAACTCCTCGAAGAGTTGTATGGCGTCGGGGTTTCACAGATCTATTTTACGGGGGGCGAGCCCCTTTTAAAGCTGCCCTTGCTGGAGTCGCTCCTTTCCCGCATGCCGGAGCATGTGGAATCGTGGGTGGCCACTTCCGGATATCAACTCACGCGGGATAAAGCAAAACGACTGAAAGTAGCGGGGCTCACAGGGGTTTTAATCAGTTTGGATCACTACGAGGAAGCAAGGCACAATGCCTTCAGGAACCATAAAAGTGCCTATTCCTGGGCACTGGAAGCCACGCAAAACGCCCTCGATGCCGGATTCGTGGTGGCTTTTTCAGTTTGCCTGAACGATGACCTGTGCCGGCGTGAAGAACTCCTGAAATATATGGATTTTGCCCGGCGATGCGGGGTGCATTTCGTGCAGTTGCTGGAACCTTTGGCGGTGGGGCACTACAAAGACAAACAGGTTTCGCTCGCCGAGGCATCCATCGCCTCGGCAGAAGAACTTTACCTCGAAATGAATTACGGCGCGAACTACCTGGAGTATCCCCTGATCCATTATCTGGGGTATTACCACCGTCGTGTGGGGTGTTTTGCAGGCGGAAAACAGCTGATTCATATCGATGCCGACGGCCACCTGAACTCCTGTCCGTTTTGCCTGGCTGATTACGGAAACCTCCTGGAAGGCGGACTCCGGGAAAAACTGGACGTCATGTCGGCCAAGGGTTGTACGCGATTCTGAACCCGGGAGCGCATCTTATGCCCTCGACACCCAAGGTCACCAACCTGCGCTGCCCTGCCTGCCGGGTGGTCACGGTCTGTATGGCATGGTTCGGTGCTGAGGGAAACGGCCTCGGCCGCTCCAGGTTGGGGAGCAGCCTGGCCAGGCGGTTGTTTTTGTGGTTGATGACAAAGATCAATTTCTTGCAGGCCGGGGAATTATTTGAAAGGAGTGTTGTACGCGGCCAGCAAGGGTTGTTTCCTTTTTCGATTTACCGGGTGCGCAAAACCCCGGCCCTGGCAAATCAGACAGAGCCGTATTGCTTTTGTAATATCCGTATTAGGGCAACCAGCGATACTACAGCCCAGGCCCCTTCCAGGATGATAAAGGGGAGGTAATCCAATAAAACTGAAGCCAGGCAGGCCAGGGAGGAGCCGAGGAGGTTCAGCAGAATAAAGGGCAGCTTGTTGCGGTCGGTTTTCCCGGCCACATTCAGGATATAGGCCAGCAATATCAGGAATACCCCGGCAAAGCCGATCCAGTCTGTACTATTCATTGCCATTACCATGGGTTTTTTGAAAATGTTTGAATTTATAAGCCAGGCACCCAGAACAGGAAACACATAACCTGGTTTGAAAAAATCCTTTCCTTATCGGGGCTTGCCAGGGTCAGGACTATTGCGGTGAATGCCGCAGGCGGTGGTTAATCTGCAATTTTCAGGATTACGTTGCCTTTTTTTCGCTCAGAATCAACATATCTGTGGGCTTCCACGATATCCTCCAGGCCATAGACCTTGTCGATATTGGCTTTGATTTTCCCTTCCTCAAAAAGGGTTTTTAAGAATCGCAGCTGCTCTGCCTTTTCACTGGCTACGTCCATGCCTCCAACGCTCAGGTATTTGCCTCCTTTTTTTAGAATGCGGGTACTGTCCTTTTTCACGGTTTTGCCCACGGCATCAAAGACGATGTCGAATTTTTCGTCCAGCAGCCTGAAATCTTCCCGGGTATACAGCACTATATTATCACTGCCCAGCGATTTTGCCAGGTCAACGCCCCGTTCACTGCATACGGAAGTTACCTGAGCCCCGTGGTATTTGGCAATTTCAATAGCCGCCGTCCCTACGGAGCCCGTTGCCCCATAAATCAGAACCCGGGGTTCCTGCAGGGCTTGTATACCCGCCTTTTTCAAAAAGTACAGGGCGGTCATTCCCCCGAATACCAGGGCGGCTGCCTCCTCGAAGGACGCATTCTCCGGCTTTTTTGCCAGAACCCCACCGTCCTTCACCACCGCAAACTGGGCATGGGCACCCATTTTGGATCCACAACTGCCAAAAATTTCATCCCCGGGCTTAAAATGGACTGCCTTCTTGCCGGCCTGAACAACCACCCCTGAAAACATCAGCCCCAGGATGGGTTGCCTGGGTTTGGTGAATCCAAAAAGTATGCGCATTACCCATTTTAAGAGCCCCGGAGCCCTTAGGCCCCGAATGCGGGCATCCCCAGAATTAACCGAAGAAGCCATCACCTTTACTAAAAGTTCCCCCGCAGCAGGTTCGGGTTTTGGCACTTCGAGTACCTTCAATACCTCAGGCGGTCCATAGGCAGTACAGATGGCGGCTTTCATTTTTCCCTCCATAGTCATTGGTTTTAAAACGTTCTGTTCAACACGGGTTGTAAACGACAGAGCCGGCTGTGGCATAGGGGGGTTGCAGGGCCGTTCTTCCCACTTTTTTATGAAACTCCCCATAGCAGTTAAACCTGCCCCGGGGAGCTGGTGACTTTAAAAATAGTAAATTCTGAAGTTAGAGGGCGGGAGCCCAATCCATTAACGGTTGTGCAAACCTTTTTGGGTCGTTAATTATATTTTCCAGCTTTCAGTTTCCCTACATCAATCTTAAACAATGCGGCCGCATTTTTCCATAAAATCAGCTCTTTCCGGTCGTCGGGGATATCGAGCTGGGCCATGAATTTCAGGTAGGAGTGCATGTTGGAGATGGGCCAGTCGGTGCCGTAGAGCAGGTACTGGGGGTTGCCGGCATAGGTAATCATCTCCTCGATTTCGTTTTTGAGGTAGCGCTCGAACTTTTCCGAAAAGTCGCCCAGCACCAGCCCCGAGATGTCGGCGTACACGTTGTTGTTTTTGTACACCATCTCCATGCAGTCTTTGATCCAGGGATTGCCCACGTGGCAGATAACGATTTTCAATTCCGGGAAATCCACCGCCAAATCGTCAATATGCAGCGGGTGCGAATACTTCACCCTGCCCGTGGGGGCGTAGGTGTCGCCCGAATGGAACATAACCGGCACGTCGTATTCGATGGCCATCTCGTGCCACACCTTCAGCCGGCTGTCGTTGGGGTAAAAGGGTTCATAGCCGGGATAAAACTTTAAACCTTTTACCAGGCCCTGCTCCAGGTATTCCCCTATTTCCCGAATGTCGCGGTGGTTGTAATTCAGGTAGCTGATGCCGGCCACCACCCCCAGGTTGTCCATCCCCCTGATGGCCTCCACCACCTGCCGGGTACTCGGCCGGTCTTTGGTAACCTTGTACGACGACAGCACCAGGGCGTAATCGACCTTGTTGGCCGCCATGGCATCGGTAAGCCGGCCCAGGCATTCTTCCAGGGAAGTTACCTTGTCTTCGTGGTAATTGTTGATGTGGGTGTGTACGTCTATAATCATTGTAGCTGTCTGCGATTTATTGTAAAGAGGTATTTCCGGTATTCTTTTGACCAAGATAAGAATCCTGAATAATCGGATCAGTAAAAATAGGGTAAACAGCTTGCAAGCCGGTATTCTGAAGCCCTGTTAACCGACTAGGTCAACATTTTGGCAAGTGTTTTGAATCGTACCCCATTCTCCTGAACCAAGGTTACGGTTAGGTGCCTTCCTTTACGGGTAAGTAGGTCTCTGACGGAACCGCTTTTTCCCTTGTGAGTGCTGCCAATCACCTTACATTGTGCGCCATCTATTAGTTCCTCAAGTGCCATAGAACACCTGATTGATTCCAGTTGCTAGATTTCCGATTCTGAATTGGCCACAACGGTTTAGAACCTTATTTAAGTGACCTGGTTTTTCAGCAGCATTTCTTGTCGGCCTGAATGGGCGGGCACGGTACGCTGCCGTAGGAACAATACACGCAACAGTCGCCCTCTTTGGGCCTCAAGGTCTTATGGCAGTTGCCACATTCGTAAAAGAACACGCAGGCGTCCGTGGGCATGATCTCCTCTTTCTGGTGTCCGCAATACGGGCAACTCAATGTTGATATTAATAAAATATCCATGATAAAAAGTTCGTATGATTTCTTTTCGGCGGTCTTTGCCTGGTATATGTTCCTCCAAGGGTCAGAAGTTGGTGGCTCATTTACCCCCTATTAATAATAATCTCTAGGCTATTCTTTCTCAATTTTTAAAAGGCCCTTTGCAACAGACCAATATTCCCATTGGCCCCCTGTACCCGTTTTCCAATCGTTCAGGTCAAAGGTATTGGTCCCCTCCATGGTACCGTGAACGGCAAACACCTTCAGGGTTGCCGCGCCCAGGTTCCAGTCGAGGGGTTTGTTTTCGGTACAGCTGGCCGGGGTGGCATCCCGGATCGATTCATCGATTTGGATGAAGTAAGCCTTGTTCTCCGATTCGGGATAATTGCCAAAGACCCGGGCCACCCCGTCCTGGGGAATGCACACGGCAACGGTTTCATCGCAGGCAATGCCCGTAGCCCTGGCGCCGTAATCGACCAGTATACGGGCCAGGAAGGCCACATGCCGCCCCTGCCGGTTCCGGTTGGCGTAATGCGTATCGGTAATGACGTTCGAGAGGATGGCCGGGGCCAGGAAGGCTGCCGAATCGACGGCCACCCGCTGGTCGTAGGGGTTGGCCAGGGCCGTGTCGGAGGTAACCGTGTCGAACCGGGCCGAAAAGTAAAAGCCACCTAAAACGGCCATGCCGGCGCTGGTGCCGCCGATCGCAATATGCCGGGTTTTAATGGCTTCCTGAATTAAGCTGTCCACGGGGGTGTTGCGCCAGTACGACACATAATTCCACTGGTCGCCCCCGGCGATCCAGATGGCCTCGGCCTTTTGGATCTTGTCGTGGATGTAGGCTTCCCGGCTGGCTTCGGCGTTGTTGAAAACAAGCGTTTCGACCGAATTTACGGCCACACCCAGCTCGGAGTAGAAATAAGTGTTGTAGCCATCGGCCCCGCTGGCCCGCAGCACAAGCACGTCGCCCCCATTGGCGCTGCGCAAAAACCACCTCATGGCCTCGTCGTTCTCTGACGAGCCGCCCATCAGGCATATGCCCCCGGTGGGGTTGGTGAAGGCATCGACCGGGTTCCCGGTAAAAAAAGACTGGTACGACTGGCCGGCAGCGGCCCAGGCCAGGAAAAAGAAAGCCAACAGCAGGGCGGGGCGGTTTTTCTGGGTCATGGTTGCATGGTTTGCCCGGTCCCTGCGCGCTTTTAGACAGGCCCTAAGCTGCCCTAAAAGTATGGATTTTTCCGGCGGACCAGAAATATGCCGGGCGCCACCCGGGGGATTCCCGCTTTGGCCGATCCAGGCAAGGACCGCCCCGGCTCCCACGGCCAGGGCCAGAACAGGGCCGGGATGTCAGGGGGCAAACCCGGGCAGCCCTGGCGATACCAGATAATTGGAGGAAACCGGATCTCAGGATGCCTCCGGGGGCATTACAAAGCGGATGGCTTTGGGCAACACGCTAAAGGTACCCGGCGCCTGGCCCACGTACTCCCCGTCGGCTTCTATGCCGCAGGGGCCGTCGCTTTTCACCAGCAACTGTGTCGCCTCGTAGTAACTTACGTGTCGATGCCTAATGTGCCGGCCTTTTTTTAGGTTGCCCAGGTTTTTGGCATAATCCCACAGGCTCAGGTCCCCGAAAATGACCACCTGCAGGCGGCCATCAGTAAGCCGGGCGTATGGGGCCACGCAAAGGGCGTTGCCGCAATACCTGCCATTGGCTACGGTCATTTGCAGGAGCCGGCCCGACCATTGCCAGTCAGGGGCCGTGCAGTGCACCTCCTTTTTATCATATCCCAGAAACCCCTTAAGTATGTTCTGGAAGTAATGGATACCCGGCCCCAGAACCGGGCGGGATTGTTCCATATGCTCAACGACTTCCGGGCTGAGCCCGACCCCGGCAATATTCAGGAAGTAACGGGTTTCCCCGGTCTGTTCCAGCACGATTTTTCCCAGGTCGATGCGTTGTGTGGTGCGGGAACGGATAAGCTCCCCCAGGGCTTCAAGCGATTTTGTCAGGCCCGCCGAGCGAGCAAAATCGTTGGCCGACCCATACGGGAGCAAGCCGATGGCCGGGTAGGCATTCACGGGGATGTTGCTTTGCATTACGCCATTGATTACCTCGTGCAGGGTGCCGTCGCCCCCTACGGCAATCAGGTAGTCACACCCGTCGAGGCTGGCCTGCCGGGCCAGTTCTACCGCATGCCCCTTCCAGAGGGTGGAAACCAGCTGCACGTTGCCCAACCCGGGCTGTCGGCCAAGGCCCTCGAGGGCAGGGAGCAGGCGGGCCAGGCGGTTATTCTTGTTATTTACGATAAATACAACTTTCATCTGGGTAATGGGGTCGATCAGCCGCTGCTTTCAGACACGCCCGGGTCTTCCTGCAAAACGGTTGAAATAATGGTTTTGAACATGTTTACCCCTGTTTCAATCAAGGCATCCGGAAAGTCATAATCGGCATGGTGCAGTGCCGGGGTGCTCGTTCCAGCACCCAGACCAAACAGGGCTGTTTTGTGCGCTTTGGAATACCACCCGAAGTCTTCCCCGAACCTGAAAGGGAGTTGCCGCTCCATTACTTTCAGTTTATTGGCTCGGGCAGCCTTTGCTACAAAAGCATTGCACATGGGGTCGTTGGTACTGGCCGGGAAATATTCGAGCCAGTCCAGTTCGTATGCCAGGCCCGGTTTTTTACAGCTGTATTCTATAAGAGCTTCTATAGCTTCCGATACCACCTTCATGCGCTGCGAAGTCCAGGTTCTCACCGTATAATGGATTTCGCCTTCTCCTGCGGAAATGCCGTAAGAAATTTGGCCCATCCGAATATGCACTGGGGTCAGTAACGTAAAATCGGCGGCGGCCGGGTCACACACACACAGGCTTGTGAGGCCCGTGATTATATCCGAAATGGCCAGGGCCGGGTTTATGCCGTTCTCGGGCTCTGAGGCATGGGCTTCCTTCCCTTTGAGCTTCAGTTTAAAACTCTGCACCTCGGCCGAAAAACCATTGGTCATGAACTGGATGCTATGCAGGGGTTCACCGGGGATATTGTGAAGGGCAAACACATAGTCGGGCCGCAACGCCATGAAGCGTTCATCCTGCAGTACACGATGGGCGCCCTGCCCATTTTCTTCCGCCGGTTGAAACAGGAGTATTACTTTACCGGAAGCAAAGTGCTGGGTCGGCAACCATTCCGCTAACCCCGAGACAATGGCCATATGCCCGTCGTGCCCGCATTTGTGCGACACCCCCTCGGTTTTCGACCGATAGCTGAAACCGTTGGTTTCCACTATGGGCAGGGCGTCCAACTCACAGCGGATCGCAATTGTTTTTCCCGCCTTCGGAAAGACATAAACAGCGGCCAGGCCGGTGCCGCCCACGCCTTCCAGCAGGGTGGTCGGATGGTGCTTTTTTATGAACCCACTAAGGATTCGGGCCGTTTCGAATTCCACGCCCGACAATTCGGCATTTTCATGCAACTGTTTCCGCAAGCGGATGAGGGTAGGATCTGCCAAGTTTCAAGATATTCTTCTGTTCAGCATCTGATAAAAACCACACTCTTTGATTAATGCGACCTTATTCCTTCAGGCGGTTGTATTTTTTCAGCACCGGGATAAGTCGGCCGGCAGGGAGAGCAAACCAGGCATTCCCATTGATGCCCACCATATCGTCGGCTGCCAGCAATACATTGATGATTGCCTCTTCAGTAGCTTCCACGGTGGCCTTGTAAATGGGGTTCAGGTGCCATTTGGGAATTACCTCCCACGCTTCCCGGGTGCCGGCGGTATTGTACTTGGGAGCCGCCGTGCTGATGGCCAGGAAAATCTCGCCCGAGCCGTCGTGCGAATAGGTGCCCGTGCGGGCAATACCGTGGGTGATCCGTTTTGCAACCTGTTTCAGCTGGTTCGGCAAAAGGGGTGCATCGGTAATGACCACCACGATGGCCGAACCGTCCTTTCGCCGGGTTTCATCGAAGATGTATGCCAGGTCCTGGATTTCTTTCCCTACAGGGACGCCGGCAATGGTCAGTTCCTCCCGGCTGCCAAAGTTGGCCTGAATAAAAACACCCAGGGTATATTGCACCGAATCGATCTCAAAAACCCGGGAGGCCGTGCCGCTGCCGCCTTTGAAATCGTACAGGGCCATGCCGGTGCCTCCGCCGACATTCCCTTCCTGAATTTTCCCGCCATGGGCGCTCTCGAGGGCCTCCCAGACGTGCTCCTTTTTTACGTGGTACCCGTTTATGTCGTTGAGTCCCCCGTCCCAGGTTTCGCCCGCGATGGGCAGGCCAAAGCTGTAATCCACGGCCTCACCCTGGGAGAATTTGCTGTGGCTCCACTGCCCAATCGCATCGCGCACCACGCCCACGCTGTTGGTATTGGTAATGCCTATGGCGTTGTATCCGAACCCGTAATCTTCGATATAGGGGATGCCGGTTAATTCCCCATCCCCGTTGAGGCTGTACCAGGCCGCCGCGTAGGGTGTCCCCGTTTTTCCCTTGGGCAAAATGACTGTTACCCCGGTTCGCACCGGGCCCTTCCCTTCAATTAGCGGGCCTTCCCCGGCTATGAGGGTGCTGTAGCCCACTTCCACCCCCGGCACATCGGTGACGGCATTGTGTTTTCCCGGTACTCCATCGAAGGGAACCCCGATATCGCGGGCCCTGGGTTTCTGGCCGAAGGCGATGGCCTGCAAAACTACCAGTAAGCTGAACAGTAGTACCTTTTTCATAATTTCCATTTTGAAAGAAATGGGTTGTGCCAATCCCCTGGGCCTTCGGCTCAAAAGGAGTTGATTACGGTTACGCCCCTCCCCTTAAAGGTATGCATTTCGGGCAGCAGCTGCACCGCCTCCTGCAGGGAGACCGTTTTTTCCAGCAAGCGCTCCGGGCGCAGTTGGCCGGCGCGAATCATCTCCAGCATCTGGGGGTATTTATGGGCCTGCATGCCGTGGCTGCCCAGAATTTCCAGCTCGTGGGCGATTACCCGGTCCATGGGGATGCGCGGGTGGCTGTCTGCCCCCGTCATAAGCCCCACCTGCACGTGTTTGCCCCGTTTGCGCAGGTTGGCGACGGAGTTGAAGCACGTTTCAGGGTGGCCCAGGGCGTCGAGGGAAACATGGGCCCCGCCCCGGGTGAGTTCCCTGATTTCGGCCACTACATCTGCCGACTGTCGGCTGTTTACCACGGCTGTGGCCCCCAGCTCCCGGGCCAGCTGCAGGGTGGCGTCGTTAATATCTACGGCCACTACCTGCGCCCCCAGGGCGGTGGCGATTAAAATAGCCGACAGGCCCACGCCCCCGCACCCGTGCACGGCCACGAATTGCCCGCCCCGGGTCTGGCCCTGCTCCACCACGGCCCTAAAGGCGGTAATAAAACGGCACCCCAGAATACTGGCCGTTTCGT
>JAHECA010000007.1 GCA_024642005.1 Robiginitalea sp.
AAAAAAAGAGCCCTGCTATTGCTACCAGGGCCCTTTTACGAGAACACTATATGAAAATGAAAAAAATTAACT
The DNA here is from genome assembly GCA_024642005.1 of Robiginitalea sp. Lineage (GTDB taxonomy): Bacteria > Bacteroidota > Bacteroidia > Flavobacteriales > Flavobacteriaceae > Robiginitalea. Next base: position 73 of record JAHECA010000007.1, read on the forward strand.
CCGTTGTTTTAGTAAGACGATGTAAACATACGACCCTTTGCCGTCCCGATGAATTTTTTGTTGTGAAAGCGCCCCTGGGTGTTGCGAACCAGCCAGGGGGTCGTGTTTTCTCGATAAAATGCAAGCCCCGATTCGGTTAAAGGGCAGGTCGGGTTTACCGGATAGCGTCGACAAGCTTCCCCAAAAACGCATTCACATCAAAATCGGGCGATTCTGCCAGGCCCGTACGAACCACCACCAGGTCTTTGGAAGGAATTATAAACACGAACTGCCCCTGGTAGCCATTCGCCGAATACAGGTCTTTCGGCGCATCGGGGTACTTGCCGCCGGCATTGAGCCAGAAATGCGCTCCGTATTGGAGATCAGCGTGGTCTGTTGGCCGGGTTACGTAATCGACCCAGGACGGGTCGAAGAGCTGCTGGCCTGCCCAATTGCCCCTTCGAAGGTACAACAGGCCGAATCGGGCCCAGTCGCGCGTGGAGGCCCACCCGTAGGAAGAGCCTACGAAATTGCCCGACAGGTCGGTCTCTATGAGCATGCTGCCCATCCCGATGCGGTCGATGAGTTCCCGGTAGGGGAAATTCAGGTATTCCTGATCGCTGTCAAGGGCCCTGCGCAGGAGGCCCGACAGGAAATTGCTCGTGCCCGAGGAATAATTCCAGACGGCCCCGGGAGCCGCCGCAGCCTCTTTGGCAGGTTGCACTGAGGCCATGTCCTCGCTCAAAAAAAGCATTCGCGTAACATCCGAAATGCCGCCGTAATCTTCGTCCCAGGCAAGCCCGCTTTGCATGCGAAGCAGGTCGCCGTAGGTGATTGCGCTGCGCGCATCGTCTTTCCAGGCCTCCCAGGCCACAGCATCTTCCAGCTTCACCCGACCGTTGTAAACCTGTATGCCATAGAGGGTTGCCATAATACTTTTGGTCATGGACCATCCCAAGATTCGGGTATCTGCATCGAAGCCTTCGACATAGCGTTCGGCAAGCAGGCGGTCTTTATAGAGCACGGCCACGGTTCGGGTTCGCTGTACCTCCGGGTCTCGGAAGGCCTGGTCCAGCGCCTCTCGTAGTTTGACGTAATTCACTTCCGGAAAAACCGTATCGCGGGGGGCTCCCTGCCCGATAGGATAGGGGGTTGCATCGCGAGAAAGCGTGCGTTGGGGTTTCAGGCCGGAGTAGGGGCCAGTCGCGCCGGTTTTGGGCAACAGGGCACAGCCCACCCCATCCCGACAGATGGCCCTGCGTTCCTGCATGCCCCAAACGCTGGCGTGAGCCCCAAGTTCCTCGGGCAGGTATTCCGATCGGGCCAGGGATATCAGGGGCACATCGTGGTCCTCGGAAATTACGGATTCGGGGTTTCGTCCGGCCAATATCACTGTCGAAGCCATATTCTTGGCGGCATATCCGCTGATGATAGTGAGCTTGGGATATTGAAAGGCAACGGCGATCCCCGCGGCGAGCACCAGCAACAGGCCTACCCGTTTCAGGATTCTCATGATTTAAAATCAGTTAAAGGGTTATACAGGCTAATTTACGCATTTGCTGAAAGCCGAAAGGATGGTTGGGGATATGCTTTTTACATTGGCCCCAGGGCCCGTGCATTGGGATTTCGGCAAGAAAAAATTACATTCGTGGCATGCATGCTCTGAAATCTGCTACCCGGGCAACCCTGGCCCTGCTGTTGCTGGCCTGCTCCTGCACGGGGCGCGACACGGCCGACGCCTATGAGTGGAAAGAAATGGAGGTTATGACCACAGCTTATAATTCCCTTTCCTGGCAAACAGAGGGAAACCCTGCAATAGCGGCCTGGGGAGATACGCTGCGGCCCGATCGGCCCAGCGTTGCGGTGTCGCGCGACCTGGTCAAACTCGGGCTGAAACGCAATACTCCGGTGCTCATCGAAGGGTTTACCGATACCTTCCTGGTGAAGGATAAAATGAATGCGCGGTTTAAACGGCACATCGATATTTATATGGGGAAAGATTTATTCAAAGCGCGTGAATTTGGGCGCTGCCGGTTGAAAATTGCCTACCGGGTTCCCAAATCAGGTGGTGCAGATAGCCTTCAAACACAAGAAAAACAGCAGCCATGAAAAAAATATTCATAGGGCTTGCCCTGGGGGTAGTCCTGAACCAGGCTATCGGATGCAGCGCCTCCCGCCCGGCAGTGGTGCAGCGGCCCATTACCTGGGACCAGGACCGGCTGCAACTTACCGAGGCTTACCTGGAAACCCGCTATGGCCTGCCGCAGGACAATGCCCGTATCGCCCCCCAAATGGTAGTGCTCCACTGGACGGCGATCCCCACCCTTGAGGACTCGTTCCGGGCTTTCTACCCCTCCAAACTCCCCAATGCCCGGGCCGACATTGCCACGGCAGGCGATCTGAACGTCTCTGCCCACTTCCTGGTAGACCGCGACGGCACCATCTATCAACTCATGCCCGATACCCTGATGGCCCGTCACACAATAGGCCTGAACCACTGTGCCATCGGCATTGAAAATGTCGGAGGAACCGAAGAAACGCCGCTCACAACCCGGCAACGCAAGGCCGATGAATGGCTTGTGCGCCAATTGGCCGCAAAGTACCCGATACGCTATGTAATCGGGCATTACGAATACACGGCCTTCGAAGGCCACCCGCTCTGGCTCGAAAAAGACAGTGCCTACCGAACCGAAAAAACAGACCCCGGCAAGGCCTTCATGAAAAAGATAAGAAGGTCGCTCTCAGACCTGAATTTACAAACCGCACCCAAACACGCCTCTTTATGAAAAAAGTGTTGTTGGCTTCCCTGCTGGCCTTTTGGGCCTGTCAGGTACCTGCCCAAACGGAATCATTTACCCAACGGTTTTATGAAACCTACGACTCCTACCACGAACCATCCCTGGGCAAACGCCGCATCAAGCATAACGACCTGCAGCCCCTTATCGATGCCGTGGCGGCCAGGCCAGGTTTTGAAGTACATACCGTAGGGGCTTCCCTCCAGGGGCGCCCCCTGCGCCTGATCAGCGCGGGCCAGGGAGAAACCGATATTTTCCTTTGGTCTCAGATGCACGGAGACGAGCCCACGGCCACTCAGGCAATTTTCGATATCCTCAATTTCCTGGCGTCAGACGACTTTGCCGAAGAGAAGCAGCAATTGCTCAGCCAGGTGCGCATCCATTTCCTGCCCATGCTAAACCCGGACGGGGCCGAAGTCTTCCAAAGACGCAATACCCTGGGCATCGACATCAACCGCGACGCCCTGAGGCTGCAATCTTCAGAAGGGCAGACCCTGAAGCGCGTCCGGGACAGCCTCAATGCGGAGTTCGGCTTCAACCTGCACGATCAGAGCCGGTACTACAACGCCATGCGTACCCCCAAACCGGCTACGATTTCCTACCTGGCCCCGGCCTATAACTACGAGAAAGAGGTCAATGAAGTGCGGGGCAATGCCATGCGGGTAATCGGCTATATGAATCGCATCTTGCAACAATACGCCCCGGGACAGGTAGGGCGGTACAACGACGATTTTGAGCCCAGGGCTTTTGGCGACAACATCCAGAAGTGGGGTACCAGCCTGATACTGATCGAGTCGGGGGGATACCCCGAAGACCTGGAAAAGCAGGAAATTAGGAAACTGAATTACGTCTCCATCCTCTCTGCCATATATGCCATTGGTTCAGGGAGCTATAGGGAACTTCCCCTGGAGGATTATTACACCATCCCTGAAAATGACCGGATGCTTTTCGACCTCAAGATCGAAGGAGTGAGCTATCCCTTGCTGGGCACCGAATTTGTCATGGATTTCGGGATTTTTCACCATGAGGTGGAACGGGAGGGATACCGTGAATTCTGGAACAGCAGCCGCATAGGAGATATGGGCGACCTCTCCACCTATTACGGGTACGAAACACTCGATGCCCGGGGCCATACCCTGAAAGTGGGCCAGGTATACCCCGAGGTGCTCCCCGACATACAGGCCGTTGCCAAACTTGATTTTTGGGCCTTGCTGGACAAGGGCATTACCTATGTGCGCGTTGCCCAATTCCCTAAGGGGCTTAAGGCTTCCCCCTATCCGGTAAACCTGGTTTCGGCCACCTACAAAGGGCCTGCCAGCAAATGGGATGTGGGCGACAACCCCACCTTTGTGCTATGGAAAGACGGAAAACCATCTTATGCGGTCATTAATGGCTTTTTACTGGATGTGGCCAACCGCCGGGGGGCCGTCCATAATGGTATGCTAATCAAGTAGGGGCAAGGAATTCCATACCCGAACCGGGCACAGTTTTCGCTGCACAATAGCAGCAGGGAAACAAACATCCCGACACGGGTGCAGCCATTGGCCAGGAATACAAAAAGCCCCGGGGACGGGGCTTCTGTTTTGGAATGCGTCAGGATTACTGGCAGCCGCCCGTAAATCCGGTAGCGTTGAAACGCGTCTGAACCGCCCCCTGCTGGGCACCGCGGTTTACCTGTATCACCAGGTTGCTTTCGCCGCTGCCGTCGCGCTTTGGGCTGCAATACTCAAAGAGGTAGTAGCTGTTGGCCCGCTCGGAAACCTTTTGTGACAACTGATTGAAGGTTACTTCCAGTTCTTCCTTGTTCCCGGCAAAAACGCTGTACGTTTTCCCGATTGCCTCCAAGACGGCGCTGTCGATTTCAGAGCCCAGCCCGATAGTGAAAAAGGAGATGTTGGAATTTGCCTTGTCGACCTTTTCTAGAGCCTTGTCCTCGGTATAGCGGGAAGCCTGGTCGGTGCCGTCGGTGAAGATAACCACCGAGGCCCCGCCAATGGTATTATTCTTGGCGCTTGCCTCGATAAGGGCGGTGGCCTTGTCGGTGCTTTTAATCACCGCTCCATAGAGATCGGTTGAGGGGTCATTGCTAATACCGGTCGTTATGGATGCAATGGCAGCCTGCAGATCTGCTTTGGAAGCAGTAAGCGGGTGCAGTTCGTGCAGTTTGTCTTCCCCGTCAAACCAGTAAATACCCATCTGGTAGGACTCCGAAGCCACCGCCGGCATCACATTGTCGATAAAACTGGCAGAGGCCGACTTCAATTCGTTGAGGCTGGTGCTCAGCACACTATTGCTCAGGTCGAGCACCAATAGGGTATGGTTCGTGAAAATCTGAGAATTGGAGGAAATACGGGCCTGCGATTCCGATGCGGAAATGGTATTGAAACAGGCGTCGTTGCGGCCCTGTTCGTAAATGGTAAACTGGTCTGCAGTCAGGCCGGCCACCGGGTTTCCCGTGGCGTCTGATACCCGGAAAAATACGGAAACCTTGCCGGGAAGGGTGGTATATTGGTCCTGTATCGATAAAATAAGGTCGTTGGAACCGAAGTTAAGGCAATTGTCGGCAGGCTTGCCCAGGCCCAGGTCTCCGTCCAGATTAAGGTTCAGCGACACATCGTCGTCGGCACTGCCACAAGAGGCCATCATCCCGAGGGCAATTCCCGCCAGGACAATTCTAAGCGTTTTCATTTTCATGGTTCTGATAATTTTCATGGAAAACGGAGATTCCTGCATTCTAGTATATGGCCCCAAATATTTTACGCAGCCATACGGCTGCAGATAGGAGGCGGTAAGGTTGGCTACATACCGTGCCCAAGAGCCGGGCATTAAAAATTGTAATTGACAATCAGGCTGATGTGAAACATGTCTACCTTGTTGAAATATATATTCGGATTGTCGGGCACCTCCCCGTTTGCCGCCTTGTAGGTGAGCAGCAGCTCCGGCCTGAATTTCGGGAGCTTTTCGAACTCGAAGAAAAAATCCAGGTTCAGGTGGGTGTAATCGGGAAAGGCGTATTTGTTGCGTTCGGCGTCAAGGGCCGGGGGCTTCCAGTGCCTGCCAAGGCTGAAGATCGACTGCATCTGTATCGTTTTGCTCAGTCCAACAGGGGTTTGATAGCTCACCACCAGGGCATGGTTGTCGGAAGAGCCCTCGCTCCGTTCGAGTTTCTGGAAACTGAAAAAATACTCCCGTCCCCATTCCCTCGGGAAAAGGAAGCGGCCCCGGGGCAGGATGCGGTCGTAAGCCAGGGAAACCCCCGATTTGGGGGTTCCATACCTCAGAAGCACCCCCAGTACATCGGCTCCTTTCTGGTCAAAATAACGCAGGGAATCGACAGGGTTTCCTCCCGCTCCCACGCGATCCTGGTGCAGCCATTCCAGCTCCAGGCCCCAGTTGGCGCCCAATTCGAGTTGCGGTTTAAGATACAGCGTGTTGGAGACGTTATCGGCATAATAGTTCCACACATTCACGCGAAGGCCGGGGGTGAGCTTCAGGTTCCCGTTGGCCACCAGCACAAAGTCGGAGTGGGTGTTGCCGGGGTAAAGGCTGGTTCGCCCATCCGGGTCGCGCCCGGCCGGGTAAGCCCCAATGCTCTCGCCTATGCGCATAAAAGACCCGGTAGATCGCGGGGCTACCCTGTTTAGCAGGCCGAACTGCATCCCCTGTGCTTCTTTCCCCTGATAGGTATACCACAACCCCTGCACCAGGGTGGGAATCATCCGGCCGTCTTCAGGGTTGATCTGGGGGGTATTGACCTTCATACGGCCCAGCTTGAAGCCGTGTCCTGCCCGGGAGTAGGACAGGTAAAGTTCCCCGAGCAATACCACCACGTCTTTAGAAGGGTTCAGACGGTCAAAAAGCCCTTCCTCATAGCGGCTGTACCGTCCGGTAAGCGGGTCGGGGACCGTCAGGTCCTGTATGTTCAGGTTCGTCGCGTTATAGAGGGCCCCGCCTATTTCCCATGAACTGTTAAACCGGAACAGGTATTTGAGGTGGCCTCCGGTGGCCAGGGCATGGTAATCGGTTAGTTCGCCCTTGTTCACGGTAGTCATGTAAAACGTGCGCCACTGTCCCGAAAACGCCCCGGTCATGCGGTCTTCCAGTTGCTGTGACAGGGTCAGTCCGGGAGCGAGAATCACATACAGGAGAATACGCAGCTTGAAACGCAAGGCTATTTGTTTTTTACCAGTTGATACTTTTCTTTATAGTAAGCGATAATAGGGGGGAAGGGGCCATATTTATGGGCTTCGGCCGAAAAATCGTCTGCCCAGGGCCCGTATGGCGTGGAAACGGGTTTCAGGGTCCGGTCCGGGTAATCTGCTTCGGTGCCGGTCTTATGTGGCCGGTCGAAACTGTTGACATACCCGGCCACGTCGAAAGCCTCCTGGTCGCTCAGTTTGGGATTGTCGCGGGAGGCCAGGCCGAAGGGCATATTGCTGCGGATGAATTCGGCAGCCGTAATGACCCGGTACATGCCGGCCCCGTCATTGTAGCTGTCGGGTCCCCACAGGGGCGGATAGAGATATCCCGCGCCCGGTTTGGGTATTCCCTGCCCGTCTGCCCCGTGACATACTGTGCATTCGCGCAGGTAAACCGCTTTGCCGGCTTCCAGGTTTACGGCTGCTTCGGGTAGGGCAATTGGGGGATAACCTTCGTATTCGGCTTCCCGTTCGGCTGGCAGGTCTTCGCCCAGCCATTCCATGTAGGCAACCATGGCCCGCATCGCCTCTGAACCAGCAGGGAGCTTACGGCCGTTCATACTGCGCTCCATGCAGCCGTTTATCCGGTCTTCCAGAGTGCCGATGCGGTTCGAACGCCCGCCAAACTGTGGAAAGCGGGCACTGACCCCCACCCACGATGCCGATCCGGCCTGGGTTCCTCCTTTCAGGTGGCAATTGGTGCACGAAAGGTTGTTGCCCGAGAAGCGCATGTCCGGGTTTTCTGCCCCCGGGCCCATCTGTGCTGCGCTTTCAGATAAGTACAGGTAGCCCTGTCTGACCAAAGGGGAGGCAGAAACCCCTGCTGCGTTAATATCGCGCGGATGCCAGGGTTTGGTTTCCGGAACCGGCGTCAGATCCTGCAAGGGGATAGCAGGTGGGCGGTAGGTTAACAACCCAAGAAACAGGAGTGCCAGCAGCCCAAACAGGACCAAAAACAGTCCCGTGATTTTGCGAGCCAGATATCGCATGGAGTCAATTTCTGATCGCTTGTTTTTCGGAATCTTCACGAGGGTCAAATTTTCAATTGATGAAATTTAGGAATTCCAGCCGGGCAGTCAGTAACAAGGGTAACATAACATTGCTTCCCGGTTATGTTATCGCAATGGCGGCAACCTGCAGGGCATTCTCCGAACAATGTGTTAAAGCGTGGGGGGCTCTTTAAAATTTTGTATTTTTAGTCCGTGTCCCTTTGCCGGCCCGGAATTGCAGCCCACTATGGATCGCATTCAAAAATAGGGAAGTTATATGACTGTACTATTATTTGGGGTAACTCGAGATATTGTAGGCAATGGCAGCCTTTCCATTCCCTTTTCAAAGGCCGGCAACCTGGATACGGTCGGTGAGCTAAAGGCTTACCTGAAGCAAGTTTATCCGCCCCTGGGAGAGCTCAGTTCACTGGCAGTGGCAGTTAACAAGACCTATGCCCGGGACACCGATCCGATCGACAGGATGGATGAAATTGCGCTGATTCCTCCGGTTAGCGGAGGTTAAATGTTTGGGAATGCTGATAGACAACCACAATAGGGTAATCAATTATGTGCGGTTGGCCGTTACGGACCGATGTAACCTGCGCTGCAACTACTGCATGCCGGAAGAAGGCATCGCCTTTGCCCGGAAGGACCACCTTCTGAGTATCCCGGAGTTGAAACGATTGAGCCGCCTGCTCGTCGCAAAAGGTGTCGATAAGATCCGGATTACCGGAGGTGAACCCTTTGTACGCAAAGATCTGATGAGCCTTTTGGAATATCAGGCATCCCTGGAAGGTCTCCGTGAAATTTCCATCACCACCAATGCAACACTGATCGGCCCGCATATCGGCACGCTTGAAAAGCTGGGAATCCGCTCGGTAAACCTGAGTCTGGATGCCATACGCCCAGATACTTTTGCCAGGATTACCCGCAGAGATCATTTCCATACGGTATACGGCAACCTGATGCGGCTTATTGACTCGAAAATTGACGTGCGAATTAATTTTATCGTGCTGAAAGGCCAGAACGAGGAAGACATCTACCCCATGATCGAGTTCCAGAAGGAGTATCCGGTATCTGTCCGCTTTCTGGAGGAAATGCCCTTTAACGGGGGAAGCCGCGATTTTACCAAGCTCCATTGGGATCACCGTCGCATCCTCGAACACATCAGTGAACGGTATCCGGATTTTGAGAAATTACCGGCCCCGCTAACCTCTACATCCGTGAATTACAAAATTCCCGGTCACAGGGGATCTTTCGGAATAATCCCTTCCTTCAGCCGAACCTTTTGCGGCAGTTGCAACCGCCTGCGGGTAACTGCCACCGGCGATCTGATTACCTGCCTCTATGGGAAGCCGGTTGCCAATTTGCGTTCTCCCTTGCGTTTCGCCGGCGAAGACCGCATCGTAGAGGATATCCTCGTACAGGCGGTAGGCTCACGGGCCAGGGATGGCTTTGAGGCTCAAGACCAGTTCGGCCCCATATTTGGAAGTTCGATGACCTCTATCGGGGGGTGAACGGTGCTGCTCACCAGGTTATTTTTATGAATTCACAGGCAACTGTTTTGGGTTTGGTACTGGCCGGAGGGCAGAGCCGCCGCATGGGCCAGGACAAAGGTCTGCTTGACTACCACGGAAAACCCCAGAGGGAATACCTGTACGAGCAGCTGGCACCGCTGTGTGAAAGGGTTTATATCAGCATTCGCAGCGAACAGGAGCAGGCCCTGCCCAAGGGAATGCCGTACATTTTGGATGAAAACAGGTACAGGGGCCCTTTTAATGGGCTCTTATCGGCCCACAGGCAATTTCCCAATGCTGCCTGGCTGGTGGTCGCTTGCGACCTGCCCTTGATGGATACCCGGGCTTTGCGCTTTTTGATGGAACAGCGCGACCCGGGCGCCATGGCAACCGCTTACGCTACCCGTCAATCGGGTCTTCCGGAACCCCTGGCGGCCCTTTGGGAACCGCAGGCCCTGGAGCAGGCCATTGCGTACCTGGAATCAGGCAATAGCACCTGCCCCCGTAAATTTCTGATCAACACAAGCACCCGGCTGGTTTATCCGGAAGATGATAGTTGGCTGGCGAACGCCAATGCCCCTGAGGATTATGAAATCCTGATGGAAAAGTTACACCGCTCATGAGCAAGCACAGATACGACCGGCAGACCCGGCTTGAAGGGTTCGGGATCAAGGGTCAGGAACTTCTCGGGAACGCCCGGATCCTGGTCGTGGGCGCCGGGGGACTGGGCGTGCCGATTTGTACCTATCTCAATGCCATGGGAGTGGGCACCCTCGGAATCGTTGACGGGGACACCATCGACCAGACCAACCTGCACCGCCAGCCGGCCTACGGGCCGGAAGACGTGGGCAAGCCTAAGGTTTCCGTTCTGGCGCAGGTACTTAAAAAACAAAACCCGGCTTCTTTAATCCGGACACATCGTGAGTTCCTGGGCCCTGCCAACGCCCTGGAGCTTCTCGAGCCCTACGATCTGGTGGTAGACGCCACCGACCGGATACCCACCCGCTACCTGCTCGATGATGCCTGTGTCATTCGGAATATCCCATGGGTATACGGAGCCCTGCACGGCTTTGAAGGACAAGTAAGCGTCTTCAACTACCGGGAAGGTCCGACCTACCGCTGTCTTTTTCCGCGAATTCCGAAACAAGGCGAAATCCCTGATTGCAATCAATTGGGAACCCTGGGCATTCTTCCGGGCATCGTGGGTAGTTTGCAGGCCCTGGAAGCGGTAAAAGTCGTCTGCGGCCTGGGCACGGTGCTTTCCGGAAAGCTCTTGCTGTATAATGCCCTGGACCAGCAAACCCAGCTTATTAATTTTGGACGGGACCTTTCACAAGATGCCCGAAAAATTCGCGACGACGCCCATTACGCCCCTGATTTGTGCGAGGCCGGGGGAGGGGTTACGTTATCTCAGTACCGGGAGAAAGCCCGGAAAGGCAGGCCGCCTCTTTTGGTCGATGTCAGGGAGCCACATGAATTTGAGACAAACCATTTGCCTGAAGCCGTAAACATTCCGCTCATTGAACTTGAGCATGCCCTGGAATCCCTGGATGTACCCCGTGAACTTTACTTCATCTGTCATACGGGCAGCCGCAGCTCGCAGGCCTTCCGTAAGCTCAACGGGCGTTTAAAAACGGCTACCATCTATTGGATACAGGGGGGCATGCGCGACATACAGGCCGGGCAGCCCTGAGAAATCAATCCGAAAGCAACGCTCAGGCAAAATCTTTTTGCCTTCCGGAACGGATAAACCGGTAGAAGTACTGGAAGTTCCCGTTATACCAAATGGCAAAGATGAAGATCGTATACAGGAGCCAATCGGGAAGGACATAGGTGGCATAATAGGTTTTCAGGAGCAGGAAAGTCATTGCAACGGCTGCAATCCCCAGCGAGATAACGGTTCTTTTTCCCCTCCGGTTTAACAAAATCATCAGCAAAATGATCGCTCCCATAACAGGTTTCGCATGCATTAACATGGGAATAAGCTGCTCGTTTTCGATATCGAAGAACATCACCACGGCGCTCATATAGGCGGTAAGGCATAACGGGCACTTCGGAATCAGGATCAACAGCAGGGTCGACAGGAAAGACATCGAGCCATTGGCCCCACCGGCAATTTGCCGCGGGCCGATTTTGGTCTTACAACATTTGGAAGTGGCAGATTCCATTTTTGAGCCATCAAAAAGGCATCCTATAAGGTACAAAAAGATACGATTCCCCTTTCTTAAACTCCATTTTATTTTGGGGAAGTACCAGAAAACCATCGGTTTGTACCAGGTTGGCAAAATCTCCCGAGCCATTCCCCAATACCGGATCTGCCTCCAATACGCCTTCGGGGGTACTCGCAAGACGGGCCTCCAGAAAATAGACCAGATTGGGTTCAAACCGCACATCATTCCTGAGCCTCGCATAAAGGGGCGGAGGGGTAATGCCCAGGCATTTGTTTAACCAGTATTTCAAATAGACGGCAACGCAGACGAATGAAGAAACCGGGTTCCCTGGCAGGGCAAAAATCACGGTTCCATCAGCGCCGCTCCCGAACCAAAAGGGTTTGCCCGGTCTTTGCTGGATTTTGTGGAAGTGCTTTCTGATCCCCAGGGCAGTGAGCACCTCAGGTAGGTAATCGAACTTGCCTTTTGAGACCCCTCCCGTAAAAATAAGGAGATCGTAAGATTCCAACAGGAGGGAAATGTCACGGGTCATGGCCTCGGGGTCGTCCGGCAAATGGTGCAGGTCTGATGGCATGCCCCAGGTCTTCAGGGTGCTCTGTATGCCGTACACGTTCGAACGGCGTATCTGGTGCAGCTCGGGAGTCTGGTCTATCGCAACCAGTTCGTCGCCTGTCGAAATAATGGCGGTGCGGGGCAGTTTCCTTATCTTCAGTGAAGACTTGCCTACAGCAGCAGCAATATTGATTTCGGCGCTGGAAAGCAGTCGTCCCTGAGGAACGATAAGGGCTCCGCTGGCCATATCAATGGCTTGAAAATGCACATTCTGCCTGGGTTTAACGGCATCTGTGAGCAGCCTGGCCTTGTTTCCGCTTATTTCCAGATCTTCATACCGGATCACCGTATCGGTATGCTCAGGCAGAATTGCCCCGGTCATTACCTCGAGGCAATGCCGGGGGTGTTGCAGGATTTGACGCGGGCTTCCGGCGGGTGCTATCCCCTCCATGGAAAATTCGCGGGCCCCACTGGCGAATGCTTCAAAACTGATGGCAATGCCATCCATGGTAACCCGGTCGAAAGGGGGGAAATCCCGGTCGGCAATGAGGTCTTCGGCGAGACATAGGCCGATGCAGTCTTTCAGTTCCCTGGCTTCGAGCGGAAATTGGGCTGCATGAGCTCCGAGAATCGAAAGTGCCTCTTCATAGGTTACGAAAGTCTTGTCCATGTGTATTAACTTATAGGCACCTGCCTCACTACAAGGGCGGTACCACTTACCCGGTTTGCCAGTGCCCCGATCCGATAATTGTTTAATAAATTTGTAAGGGTACGCATGCCGAACGGCCGGGAGGTCCTGACAGTGAAAATAAGGATAATTGGATATATTCGGAGTACTTTTTGGGAAATGAAAATGCTAAACCCTGGCACCGGGCACAAGGCCCTTCCCGAACGGAATGACCAGCCAGTCCCGGCGGTTTCCCCGGATATCGTACAGGTCATCGGCAACTTGAACCCTTGCCACAAATACACGTTAGCCGGCTATGGCCGGGCACATTTGCCGCAGCGAATGAACTTAAGCATTAAATGAGATGAAGGAAATTAAGTCGATCCTGAAATTGTACAACACCCTGAAGGGATCTGGAGAAAGGTGCGCCATTGCACAGGTGGTGCGTGTCGAGGAGTCCTCCTACAGGCGCGAGGGGGCCCGCATGCTTGTTTTTGAATCCGGTGTTTTCGAGGGGGGTATCAGTGGCGGGTGCCTGGAAGGCGATGCGCTGCAACGCTCGCAGATCGCCATCCTCAAACAGCAGCCTTCCATTGTTACCTACGATACGTCAAGGGAAAAGGAGATCGGTGTGGGCCTTGGGTGCAACGGGATCATCGATGTGCTGATTTCCCCCATTACCGAAGATTCCCCACTGATTCCCATGCTGGAGAAATGTGTGGCCAGAAGGGATGAACACCTGATTGCCACTGTAACCTCATTAACCGGCAGTTCCGATTCGCTCACGCTCGGCCAAAGCTTCTACTACGATACGGGCAGCGGGGTTATCGAGCAGGCTCCGGAAGGGGCTTTCCGCGAATTTACCCTGGGCCGGATTGCCGAGGTGCTAACGCATAAAAAATCCAGGACCTATACCTATGATGCAGCGGGCCTTCAGGCCGATGTCTTTATCGAATTGATCCCGCCACAGATCCATCTGGCCGTGTACGGCGATAATTACGACGTGTACCCGATCATCGATATGGCCCGGGTCATGGATTGGGAGGTTAGCCTGGTGGGCAATATCCAAAAGCTCAAAAAAGACAAGCTCCATTCCGTTGCAAACCTCTACCCGAAGGATTTGGACGAAAGGCCCGAACTGGACCGTCGCACTGCGGTATTGCTTATGGCCCACGATTTTAAGACCGATTCGGCCAATTTGCTCGCCGTGCTCAAGGGCCAGGCTCCGTATATCGCCTGCCTAGGACCCCGGAAACGCTTTGAAAAAATGCTGGGCGCGTTCGAAACGGGCGGAATCAAACTTTCCGGGCCGTACATAGAGCGGCTTTATGCCCCGTGCGGGTTGGAAATCGGCGCCAATACCCCGGAAGAAATTGCCGCCAGCATCTTTGCGGAAATCCTGGGGGTATTTGCCGGTAAGTCGGGGGGCAGGCTCAGGGATAAAACAGGTCCGATTCACGAAAGGGAATAGGCCAGCCGGGGTTAGCTGCGGCGTTCCCAGAGGATGTTGCTTTCCCTGAGCCGACGCACGCTCTCAGTGATTAGGGCGATTGCCTTTTCGACATCCTGAGCCGTGGTGAACCTGCCCAGGCTTAAACGCAGTGAGGCATAGGCAAGGTTGCGTTCGACCCCCATCGCCAGGAGCACGTGGGACGGTTCCACAGCAGCCGAATTGCAGGCCGAACCATTGGATACGGCCATTTTACTGTTCAGGGCCGTCAGAAGCCCGGCCCCATCCACATAGGGAAAGGACAGATGCGCCGTATTGGGCAGGCGATTACCCGCCCGGTTGTTCGAAACTGCGAGTTCGATGGCCAGGAGCCCCGCTTCAAGGCGGTCCCTTAACTCATTAATCCGCTTCTGATCTTCCTCCATGCACTCAACCGACAGGCGTATGGCACGTGCCAGGCCCACGATAAGAGGCGTATTGATGGTGCCACCCCGCTGTCTTTTCTGCTGACCTCCCCCGTGGATCAGGGCAGGCAGTGCAGCTTTATCTGCATTGTTCCTGATGTAGGTAAGGCCGATACCCTTTGGTCCGTATACTTTGTGCCCGGAGAAACAGGCGAAATCCACGAGCCCGAGAACACCCTCCAGCGGAACCTTGCCAAGAGCCTGGGTGGTATCTGAGAACAGCAGGGTGCCGTTCGACCTGGTAAGTGCGGCTATTTGTTCCAAGGGTTGGATGACCCCGGTCTCGTTGTTTGCGTACATAACCGCTGCCAGAATGGTCTCAGGCCTTAGGGCCTGGCGGAATGCCTCCAACGAGACCAGGCCATCAGGGCCCACATCCAGATAGGTGACCTCCAGGCCATCCTCTTCCAGCGCGGCACAGGTGTCCAGAACGGCTTTGTGTTCAGCCTTCGTGGTAAGGATATGCCCCCCGGCTGAAGTCCTTTTGCGGGCAACGCCTTTCAGGATGGTATTGATGCTTTCGGTCGATCCGGAGGTAAAGACAAGGTCTTCGGGCGAAACGCCCAGCAAATTGCCAATTTCGCAGGCAGCGTCTTCCACGGCCGTGCGGGCCAGCCAGCCATGGGAATGACCGCTGGAAGGGTTGCCAAAGTGTTCCTGAAAATAAGGCAGCATGGCCTCGACCACTTCGCGGGCACAGGGAGTGGTGGCATTATAGTCTAGGTATAGCCTGGAATCCATCGCCGTTTTATTGGGGGGCTGCGAAATTAAAAGTACAGCTATTAGCCGTAAAGCAATCGAATTTCAGAAGTTCACCCGAGAATCCCAAGAGGTGTTCCTTAATGTATTGTTAAATCCTCAACAGACGACGCACAGTATTGTCAAATCCCAATAATTACAGTATATTTAAAGGTAATCCTGTAACAAAATCCAATAACACAATTATGATACCAGCCAATTTCACGTATCACAGGGCAAATTCCCTCAAAGAGGCGATCTCTCTCGTTGAATCGCTTGGGGAAGAGGCCAAATTTATGTCCGGAGGGCACAGCCTGCTTCCCATGATGAAGCTTCGGTTCGCCACCCCCGAACATATTGTTGACATCAGCAAAATAGAAGGACTTTCCTTCATCCGGGAGGAAGGAGATTTGTTGAAAATTGGCGGATTAACGACCCAGTCCGAAATGGAGTATTCAGAGCTGATCCGCCGGAATTACCCGATTTTTTTAGATGCGATCAAACTCACGGCAGACCCATCGGTGCGCAATGTGGGAACCATCGGGGGCAATATCGCCCACGGAGACGCCGCAAATGATCAGCCGGCACTGATGCTGGCCATGCGTGCGACCATTATAGCGGAAGGGCCCAATGGCCGGAAATCCATCCCGATCGATGAATTTTTTCACGGATTTTACATGACGGCACTGGAGCCTGCCGACGTGCTTGTGGAGATCCATGTGCCCAAAGCAAAAAAAGGCTGCGGGGGCGCTTACTATAAAATGGAGCGCAAGGTAGGAGATTATGCCACGGCAGGTGTGGCTGTTTATGTGCAGCTGGACGGGAACGGGACCTGCAGCGAAGCAGGTATTGGCCTTACCAATGTGAGTGCGGTTCCCATGCGGGTAGATCGGGCAGAAGACCTGTTAAGGGGCAAAAAAATTACGCCCGACCTGATAGATCAGGCAGGGGCCCTGGCCGCTGAGGATTGTGAACCCACTTCAGATCTGAGAGGCTCGGAAGCCTACAAAAGATCGCTCGTGCATACCCTTACAAAACGAATGTTGAACAAGGCTTTGGAAAGAGCAGGGCAATAAACCAACTACCCATGAAACACAATATCACCTTAAAGATCAATGGTCAATCCGTATCTGCGGAAGTGGACTCCCGGATGCTCCTGGTGCATTTCATCAGGGAGCACCTGAGCATGACCGGCACCCACATTGGCTGTGACACGAGTAACTGCGGGGCTTGCACAGTGCTCTTAAACGGTAAGTCGGTAAAATCTTGTACCTATTTGGCCGTTCGCGCCGACGGAGCGGAAATTACCACCATCGAAGGCCTTTCGCCAGAGGGAACCAACCATCCCATACAGCAGGCCTTCCACGATCAACACGGCTTGCATTGCGGGTTCTGCACCCCGGGCATGATACTGCGTACGGTCGATTTGCTGAAGCACAACCCCAACCCGACGGAATCAGAAATACGATGGGGAATTTCCGGAAACCTCTGTCGTTGTACCGGTTACAACAATATAGTTAAAGCGATACAGCAGGCAGCCAAGGAAATGGCAAAAGAAAAACAACCTGCAGTCTAACCTCAAAAAAGCAAGAAACCATGTTTAAATGCAAAACATCAGCAGAGGTTGGCGGAATGGGTCACTCTGTAAAAAGGAAAGAAGACGCCCGATTCCTTCACGGGAAGGGCAAATATGTAGACGACGTAAAACTGCCGGGCATGCTCCACATGGTCATGGTACGCAGTCCGTACGCCTATGCCAAGATAACGAGTATTAATAAGGATTCAGCCCTGGCGGTGCCGGGGGTGCTGGCCGTCATTACCGGTCAGGATCTGGCCCAGTACAACCTGCACTGGATGCCCACCCTGCTGTCCGATACCCAGATGGTGTTGCCTACAGATACCGTTATGCACCAGAACCAGGAAGTTTGTGCAATCATCGCCACAGACCGCTATGCGGCTGCCGACGGTGCAGATGCCATTGAGATAGAATACGAGCCCATGACGGCTATCGTGGACCCGTTCAAGGCACTGGATAAGGATGCGCCCCTGCTGCGCCCCGACAAGGAAGGCCAGAAAGACAACCATATTTATCACTGGGAAAGGGGCAACCGGGAAAAGACCGACGCCGCTATTGCCAAGGCAGATGTGGTTGTTACAGAGCGCATCTACCTGCCCCGCATTCACGTGGCTTCCATTGAAACCTGTGGCTGCGTGGCTTCCTACGACAAAGACACCGAAAAGCTCCTGGTATACCTGACCACTCAGGCACCACACGCCATCCGCACTGTGGTAGCCCTGGTTGCCGGGCATGTAGGGCTTTCGGAAGAGAAGATCCGCATCATTTCACCTGATATCGGAGGCGGATTCGGAGGAAAGGTGCCGGTATACCCGGCCTATGTAGTCGCAATTGCCGCGACCTTCCTGATCGGGAAACCCGTCAAGTGGATCGAAGACCGGTCGGAGAACCTGACCAACGGCTTTGCCCGCGATTACCATATGGACTGCACCCTGGCCGCCAGCAAGGATGGCAAGATTCAGGCATTCAAGGTAAAAACGCTGGCCGATCACGGATATACCGATTCCTCCGCAAACCCCTCGAAATACCCGACGGGGATGTTCTCCATCTGCACAGGCTCCTATGATTATGAGCACGCATTTGCCGAATTGGATGCGGTATACACCAATAAAGCACCAGGAGGAGTGGCCTACCGCTGCTCGTTCCGTGTAACGGAAGCGGTACATGCCATTGAACGGATGGTAGACAAACTGGCCCATAAGCTCGATATGGACCCGGCCATGCTGCGTCTGAATAATTTCATCAAAAAGGATCAATTCCCCTACGCCTCACCCCTGGGGTGGAGCTACGACAGCGGGGATTATGAGGCTACCCTTAAAAAGGCCATGGAAATGGTCGGCTATGATGATTTCAAAAAGGAACAGGCCGAAAAACGGAAGCAGGGTAAACTTATGGGCATTGGCATTTGCACCTTTACTGAAGTAGTCGGTGCGGGCCCGTCCAAGGATTTCGATATTCTGGGTATCGCCATGTTCGATAGTGCCGAAATACGGGTACACCCAACAGGAAAGGCACTGGCCCGTTTTGGAACCAAGTCTCAGGGACAGGGACATGAAACCACCTATGCCCAGATTCTTGCTGAAGAACTCGGCATACCCTATACCGACATTGAGATCGAAGAGGGCGATACGGATACAGCGCCATACGGCCTGGGAACCTATGCCAGCCGAAGCACACCAACCGCCGGAGCTGCCGCTGCCATTGCTGCCCGTAAACTTCGTGACAAAGGCAAAAAGATAGCGGCGTACCTGTTGGAAGTAAGCGAAGAGGATATTGAATGGGAGGTTGGCAAATATTTCGTCAAGGGGGCCCCCGATAAATCGAAGACCATTCAGGATGTGGTGTTCGCAGCCTACACGAACATCCCTCCCGGCATGGAACCGGGCTTTGAGGCCACCCACTATTACGATCCGCCTAACCTGACCTTTCCGAACGGCGCTTACATCTGCGTGGTCGAAATCGACAAGGAAACCGGGGTAATCGACGTTAAGCGCTTTGTTGCCATCGATGACTGCGGCAACATCATTAACCCCATGATCGTGGAAGGTCAGATTCACGGCGGGCTTACCCAGGGTATCGCCCCGGCCATGTACGAAGCCATTCAGTACGACGAGGAAGGGAACGTGCTCAACGGTACCTTAATGGACTACCTCGTGCCCACCGCCGTGGAATCTCCGCATTGGGAAACCGGCCACACCATCACCCCCTCGCCCCACCACCCACTGGGGGCTAAGGGCGTTGCCGAATCGCCCACGGTTGGGGCGCCCCCGGCCATTGCCAATGCCATTATAGACGCCCTCTCGCCGCTTGGGATCCAACACCTCGACATTCCCATATCTCCTGACAAGGTCTGGGAAGCGATACAGGCGCATTCTTAAGAATCACGAACAAAAGGCTGCCCGGTTTTCGGGCAGCCTTTTAAAAGAAAGAGAAAAGCTATGAAAGCACAATTGGAAAAAACATTTGAAGTACCTCAGGGAAGCGATCTGGTTTGGGAACACCTGATAGACCCAAACAAGGTAATGGACTGCGTGCCCGGGGTTTCCATCGATGAAAAGGTTGGCGAAAACCATTACAAGGGAAAAGTCGGGATGAAATTCGGGCCCATAGGTGCCAAATACGATGCCGATATTTTTTACGATGAAATTGATGTTGCCAACAAAAAGATCATAATTACCGGTAAAGGTGTTGATGTGAAGGGGCAGGGCAGCGCCGACATGACCATGACCATGAACATAACCGACAAAGAAGAAGGCGGTTCAAAACTGGATGCCGTTATGGATGTGACCATCAACGGTAAAATTGCCCAATTCGGGGCCCGGTTGATCACCACAGTATCAAACCAGCTGTTCAATCAGTTTGTTACCAACTTCTCGAAAAAGCTTGCTAAGGCCGAAGTATCGGCATAGCCATCTTTTACGACTTCGAATTCGAAAAGCTATGCCCAAAGGGCATAGCTTTATACATATGCTAAGTTTACGCTTTTGAAAAAAGACATCGACGCCCTCGTCAAGAAGTTTTATGAACACGGCTACATCCTGGACGATGCCCTGGCCACAAGTGTTTTCCTGCTGAAAAACCTGGGAAAACCCCTCTTGCTCGAAGGCGACCCCGGGGTGGGAAAAACCTCCCTGGCCGGAACCCTGGCAGCTTCCCTCAATACCCAAATGATACGCTTGCAGTGCTATGAGGGGCTTGATGTCGGAACCACGATTTATGAATGGAATTACCAGAAACAATTGCTTCACATCAAGCTTTTTGAACAGGAAAAGGACAAGAAAACCCTGGGGGAGGAGATCTTCGGGATGGAGTATCTGCTCGAACGACCGCTGTTGAGGGCCATCAAGTCTGAAGTCCCGGTGGTATTGCTGATCGATGAAATCGACCGGGCCGACGAGGAGTTTGAGGCCTACCTCCTGGAATTGCTCTCAGATTTCCAGATCAGCATTCCAGAATTGGGGACCATCCGCGCAAAAACAAAACCCCTGGTAATTCTGACCTCGAACCGGACGAGAGAATTGAGTGATGCCCTTCGCAGGCGCTGCCTCTACCACTGGATTGATTTCCCGACCAAAACCCGTGAAATAGATATCATTGCCAGGAAACTACCCGAGATAGACGAAGTGCTGGCTGCCCAGGTAGTCACCTTCATTCATAACCTCCGGAAATCTAGCCTGCACAAGCCTCCCGGCATTGCAGAGACCCTGGATTGGGCCAAAACCCTGCTTGTCCTCAATGCCGGAAATATCACGGATGAACTGGTGCAAAATACCATCGGATGCGTGCTCAAGCACAAAGACGATGTTGATTTCGTCAGGAACCGGACCGTGGAAGAGTTCCTAATGCCCGTTAGCTAAAAACCTGTAAGAACATTAGTTGCGGTGGTTGAAATAGATAAGACATTTAAAGAAAAGCTGATCGACTTTACCTTTTATTGTAGGGAGCGACAATTCATCCTTGGTCCGCAAGACACGCGGGAGGCATTCGAAATCGCCTCGCGGGGCTACGGGCTAGACCGCAAAGTATTCCAATACAGCCTGAAGGCTATATTCTGCAGGCGCAAAGAACATTTTGACAGGTTCGACGAGATGTTTGACCGCTTCTGGAGCCGCTATTACGAGGAAAATCTCGAGGAGCGGAAAAAGGTGATAAAGCAGCTGCGAAAGGAATCCGAAACGGACACCTTGATTTTTATGGGCGCCAAGTTCAACAAGCCCAGAAAGGAAAAGGAAGAGCAGGAGGCCAGGCAGACCAGGGGCGCCAATGAGAGCCTGAGGTTGCGCTTTACCGATTTCTCGAAGGTCGATGTGGTAGACAGGGAACGCCTCGAAGAATTGGCCGAAGAACTCTTTCACCAAATGAGCATGCGTTTCAAAAGACGGCTGGAAAGCGCGAACCGGGGTACTATTGATGT
Source organism: Robiginitalea sp. (assembly GCA_024642005.1). Classification (GTDB taxonomy): domain Bacteria; phylum Bacteroidota; class Bacteroidia; order Flavobacteriales; family Flavobacteriaceae; genus Robiginitalea. The sequence continues at coordinate 21,584 of JAHECA010000007.1, forward strand.
CCGCAAAACCATCCGGCATAGCCTATCGACCGGGGGCCTGATGCTCGACCTGGCCCATAAAAAGAAAAAAAAGGAAAAACGTAAGGTGGTTTTTCTGCTCGATGTAAGCGGTTCTATGGATACCTACAGCTATTACCTTTTGAGATATGTGATGGTGCTGAGAAAGTATTTCAAAACATTGGAATTCTTCACATTCAGCACCCACCTGACCCATGTTACACCTATGTTGCGCGCGCATAACGAACAGGAGGTACTCAGGCAGGTGGGCCGAAACGTGCAGTCCTGGTCAAGCGGCACCAAAATCGGGGAATGCCTTGTGGAATTCCTGAATACCTACGGCAATAAATTTCTGAGTCAAAAGCACATTGTCGTAATTTTAAGCGATGGCCTGGAAACCGGTAACGTAACCCAGCTCAAAGAAGCGGTAGGCACCATAAGGCGAAAATGCAAAACCCTGATCTGGCTGAATCCGCTCAAGGGCATGAAAGATTACCAGCCCATTCAGAAAGGCATTGTAAATGTTATGCCCCATCTGGATGCCTTTGAATCGGCCCATAACCTGGACAGTTTACTGAAATTGGAAAAATTACTGATGAATGTTTAACGAACTGGTATTAAATATAGAAAAGCATTTGGCCCGGGGCTCAAACTTCGCTATTGCGCAGGTTGTCGACCGTATTGCGCCGAGCTCGGGCAAAGTGGGCGACAAGGCCATTATTCTGGAAACCGGAGAGATGATTGGTTGGGTAGGGGGCGGATGCGTGCGCGGCATTGTAATCAAGGAGGCCCTGGAAGTCATCCGGACCAAGCGCTACCGCAGGGTACGCATTTCTCCAGGGGGAGGATCGCGCGAAACTGAGCATTTTAAAGAGTATGTTATGGCATGTCAAAGCAAGGGGACCGTGGAGCTCCTCATTGAACCGGTAATTCCGCATCCGGAGATCATAATCGTGGGGAAATCGAATATTGGCAGAAAACTCTCGGTCCTGGCTGCAGCATCTGATTTCCGGGTAAGCGTAATGGCTACCGATGCCGACCCACACCTGTTCCCAACGGCACACCGAGTACTCGACCAAGTTGATTTTTCCGCATTCGACAACTTGTCTAATGCCTACATCATTGTTGCCACCCAGGGGGAGGAAGATGACCTATGCGTAAAAAAATCGCTGCAGACCGAGGCCAGGTACGTCGGATTTGTCGCAAGCGCTAAAAAAGCCGTGGATATACAGGAGTACCTGCGCAGGGAGGGTGTTTCCGGAGAACGGACCGCGCAACTCAAAAGCCCGGTTGGGCTCGACATCAATGCCAAGCTGGCCGGGGAGGTGGCCATCAGTATCCTTGCCGAAATCATTGATCATTTCAGAAACGGAAGGGGCTCCGAGATGCTGGGTCGGACCGGGGAGACATCGGAAACCAATGCCACCCCCGCGCCGGCAGCGGGTGTGGCCTTCGAAGAAGAGTACTACATAAATCCGGTTTGCCAGGTTCCCGTTTCAAAGAAGAACCCAAAACACGTTATTGAGTATAAGGGGCAAACGGTTTATTTTTGCTGCGATGGCTGTAAATTGGCATTTGAAAACAACCCCCAGCAATACATAAAGTAACCATGCATCAAAGTGGTTTCATGCCCAGGCTTTCCAGTTTGTCCTTCAGAGCATTACGAAGAGAAAATTGCACATGGTGAGTGAGGATGTTGTGGTACTGATCCTGGCCGCAGGGGCCTCAAGCCGGATGGGCCGCACCAAAGCCCTGCTGCCCTGGAATGGTAAAACCGTGCTGGAGCACCTGGTCGGGCAGGCCGAACAGGCAGATCTCAACCAGGTGGTGGTGGTCACCGGCGCAAGCCATGCTGAAATTTGTGAAAAGACAGCCTTTAAGCCCGATTTATTTGTTGAAAATCCGCAATGGGCATCGGGCATGGGAACGAGCATCCGAACCGGGCTCAACCAGGTTCTGAACCGTTTTCCCACATGCCGGGGCGTGCTTATCCTGCTGGCAGACCAACCCCTGGTCGATGCGGCCTATCTGAATGCACTATGCCGGCAATTTACGGGGAAACCCGATTGCCTGGTCGCAACCCGGTATGGTAAAGCCTGCGGGGTTCCCGCTCTGTTCGGGAGCTCCTATTTCGATGCCCTGAAAGGACTTCCCCCCGAAAAAGGAGCAAAGGCCCTGCTTGATTCGGCGTCAGATCGGGTTATTTGCCTGGATCCAGGTCCTAAAGGCAGCGATATGGACACCCCCGAGGCCTATGAAGCGTTAAAAATCCAAAATGATCCCTTCCTCCGGAATTGATACAGTCATGAGAAAAACCAGCCTGCTGCTTATATGTATTGCCCTCACCGCAAACCTGTTCGGTCAGGAACTCAGCTTTGAAGCGTACAATCCTGCCCCGACCCTGGTGGTTCCGGGGCAACCGGTTTACAGGGCGCGCTACCCCTTCGTAGACATCCACAACCACCAATTCCGGATGCCCACCCAAGACCTGGGCGAGCTAATCGTAGCCATGGATACCCTGAACATGGCCGTAATGGTGAATCTGAGCGGCGGGTCGGGAGAACACCTCAAAGGGGCCACAGACAATGTAAAAGCACATTATCCGAACCGTTTTGTGGTTTTCGCAAATGTCGATTTCAGCGGCGTTGGCAGCGAAGGGTGGGGGAGGCAGGCCGCCGCCCAACTGGAAGCGGATGTGCACAACGGGGCAATGGGATTGAAAATTTACAAAAGCCTGGGGCTTCGCGATAAAGATAGTGAGGGTAACCGAATTGCCGTAGACGATCCGCGCCTCGACCCGGTCTGGGCCAAATGCGCAGCGCTCCGGATCCCGGTGCTGATACACTCGGCCGACCCGCGCTCGTTCTGGGACCCCATGGATTCCCTGAACGAACGTTGGCTCGAACTCAAATTGCGCCCCAACCGCAAGCGGGGCGATACCGACCCGGCTCCCTGGCAACAGATCATAGACGAACAGCACCGCCTGTTCCGCCGCCACCCGCAAACTACCTTTATCAATGCGCACATGGGCTGGTATCCGAACGATCTGGATAAACTCGGCCGGCTCCTGGACGAAATGCCCAATATGTATGTGGAAATTGGCGCCATAATTGCTGAACTCGGCCGTCAGCCGCGCAGGGCGCATGCCTTTTTTGTAAGGTATCAGGACCGGATCCTATTCGGGAAAGACAGCTGGCAACCTGCCGAATACGCTACCTATTTCAGGGTGCTGGAATCAGCCGACGAATACTTTCCCTATCACAAAAAATACCATGCCTTCTGGGCCATGTACGGCATGGACCTTCCCGATGGCGTTTTGAGGAAGGTTTACTACCTCAATGCACTGAAGCTTTTGCCCGGCATTGACCGTTCCCTTTTTCCAGAGTAGTGCGTTTGATCGAAAAATCGGCCTGAAACCCGCGATTCGATAAACGGTTGCACTAAATGGTCTCATCCCGCGTTAAGTAGGAGTAAAACCTATTTAGCTAAAGGATGAAAAAGATCGAAATTATGCGAGCGCTGCTTCTGTTTGCCCTGGGAACCCTGATTCTCGGCCTGCAGGGGTGCAGCACCGATGCAGATGAGCAAGTGATCCCTCAGGATGCCAAACTTACCCAGACAGAGTTTCAGGCCGTTATGGGAGCCGATGAATGGACCGGCGCGGTCGATGCCACCCTGGCCGAGATCTATCAGGCAGGGATCGGCATGTCGGGCAAAACAGCCTTAGACGGATGTTATGACGTTATTTACGGCGATACAGGCTTTTCGGCCACCTTCAAAAATTGTGTACTCAACGGCACAGACAATGTAAACGGCACCCTGGTAGTGGTTTACAATATTGCCGCCGAAACTACCAGTTTTACAGCTACCTTTGAAGGGTTTTACGTAGGTGACATCGAGCTGAACGGCACCCGTACCTTTACCCTGGGATCCGGCTCGACCCAAAATGCAATAGCCTTCGAAGTGAGCAGCGAAATGAGTGCCCTGATGGGCGACGGCACACTGATTACCGAAGCTGGGATCAAAACCGTGGAGGTAACCCTCGGCGCCTCCCTTACAGCAAGCACATTCACCATACAAGGCTCCTGGAATCTGACCATTGGCGAAAACGCCTATTCCGCAATCGTGACCAGTGCGCTGTCTGGCACTTTCGACTGCACCCATCTGGTGAGCGGTATCATGGAGCTGAGCAAGAACGGGCTGGAAATTGAAGTTGATTTTGGCGACGGTTCCTGCGACAACAAGGTAATTATCACCTATCCGAACGGTGCCAAAGAAGAGCTGTTGCTCTGAACGGCAGCACTGCGATAAAAAAAGAAGGGCCCGCTGATCGCGGGCCTTTTCTGTTCCGGGAAGGCAGGATCAGACCTGTCTTTTTAGTGTACGTAGTGCCGTGATTCGGTCCATCGGACGCGTTTGCACTCCTTGAAGTTGGAGAAGACGGCAAACCTTCTGGATTCGGTCGGGGTGTGGTTGCTGAAGAGTTTCATGACTGTTGTTTTTTGATGATACTTGCTTTTTGATTGATAGATTGATGCGTTACTGCCTTAATACACGTAGTTTCTCGCTTCGGACCAACGCACCCGCTTGCTGCTCTTGAAGGTTGAGAAGTAACTGAAGCGTTTGGACTCAGTGGGCAGGTTGTTTGCTGTTTTGATCATGACTGTTGTTTTTTGATGTTGTTTTCTGATTGTGTTTCTTCTTGTATCTCGCCTTGAAATTTGGCCTCACTCGTTCCTATTCTTACCAGGCCGCTTTTGGGTGATTAGCCCGGCGCTTTCGAGGCGATTACAACTATAAGACGAAGCTGTATTTAAAATGTTACAGTACTATGTATAATAAGGTACTATCTTTAACATTTTTTAAGATTTTCATAAGCGGTACTCTAGCCTGAGTAGGAGGGGATGGGCCCCCGGCCTATTTATTTACAACGTTTTTCATGTTCGATCCCGTCGAATTGCGTAATTTCTTGGCAGCTTTTCAGGATATGGTATTCAGGAACGACTACCTAGATTTACACTGTCACCCGGCGCTAAAGCCCTACGGGCGCAGTTTTGACAAGACCCCGGGGGGCAGGCAGAGCCTGAACCAGGCGCACCGAAGCAGCCTGTGGAAGTACGATCGACCATCTGTTACAGACAAATTGCTGAACTTTATCGGCGGGCTGACCAAGTTCTCCCAGGCCGATGCCGGCAGCCTGGCCCGTGGCGGGGTTAATGTCGTATGCGCTTCCCTGTATCCGCTGGAGCGCCCCTTTGTCCGCAATGCTATTCCTACCGGTTTCCTGCGCGACCTGCTTTCCAACCTTGCCCTCGGGATCGGTAAAAAAAGGATAGATCACCTGCAGGCCCTTACCAACTATTTTGCTGATTTGCAGGCCGAGTACGATTTCTACCGTCAGGGAGACGGCGTTGTGCAACGGCTCCCTGGGGGGCGCTTTCGCTATAAGCTGGTCAGGAATTACGCAGAAATACAAGCGCTAAAGGCGACGGGAGATGCCGTCGAAACCATCTGTATCATTCCCACCATCGAAGGGCTGCACGTGCTGAATGCTGACCTGGATGCCCCGCCCACCCAGGCTGGGTTTCTGTCGTGCCTGAAAACGCTCAAACAATGGGAGCACCCACCTTTTTTCATTACGGTGGCCCACCATTTCTGGAACCACCTCTGCGGGCACTCCCCAAGCCTTACCAAAACCGTGTCGGGGCATATCGATCAGTCTGAGGGCCTGGGCAGGGGCATCACGAGCCTAGGAAGAACCGTTTTGCGGCAAATGCTTTCGCAAAATAACGGCCCACGGATTCTGCCCGACCTGAAGCATATGAGCCCGCTGGCCCGCCAGGAATTCTATGAACTGCGCCGCGGGGGAAAGCTTGGCAGCACCGATTTCCCCCTCTTGTTCAGCCATGCCGCCTGCAATGGCTTAAAATCTTTTGAAGAGCAGGTACCGGGCGACCTGCAAACCGCTGCCGTACTGAATCCTGTTCCCATCAACCTGTACGACGAGGAAATTATAGCGGTAGCCCGCAGCGGCGGTCTTATCGGCCTGCAGCTCGACGAGCGCCGTATTGTCTCGGCAGAAGCCCGCAAGAGGGTAAAACATTCCCTGTTGCGCCACAAAATCATGCATTACCGCTCGGAATTGCTCTGGAACCAGGTACGCCACATTGCCGAAACCCTAGACCGGGCCGGGCTGTTTGCCTGGGACTGTATGGCGATCGGCTCCGATTTCGATGGTATTATCGATTCGCTGAATGGGTTCTGGACCGCCGAACAACTGCCTTTCCTGGCAGATTTCCTGGAACGCCATGCACATAACTACATGCAGCAGCCGAATTTAACTCAGGCCAAAAACCACCTGGCTCCTGACGAAATCATCGGCCGGCTCTTTTCAGGGAACGGCCACCGCTTTTTGGCGCAACATTTCGTCTGAGCTTGGTAATCTTGAGACAACACCCTACTTTCCCCTTAAAATTTGACGTATGGATCTTAAAGGCATGCATATTCTGGTAACCGGGGCCTCCCAGGGCATAGGGGCAGCGATCGCCAGCCAGCTCATGGCCGGTGGCGCCCGAGTGGCAGTACATTACAACAGCAACAGGGCCAGGGCCGAGGCCCTCCTCGCCGCGAACAACACCTCGGCATCGGTGGCCCTGGGTGCCAATCTGGAAGACCCCGGTGCGGTCGAGGGCCTTTTCAGGCAAAGCCTCGATGCCCTGGGGCACCTTGATGCCCTGGTGTTGAATGCCGGTATTTTTACACCGCACCCGGTAAGTGAGCCCCTTGATTCGTGGTGGCGCACCTGGAGGCAGATCCAGGCGGTAAACCTGGATGCGCCCGGCCTGTTGACCCGTCTGGCAATCGAACACTTTCGCCAGCGAGCCGGAGGACGGTTAGTCTATATCGGCAGCAGGGCGGCGTTCAGAGGTGAAACCGCAGACAACCTGGGCTATGCCGCCTCGAAAGGGGGATTAACATCCCTGGCACGTTCGGTGGCCCGGTCTTATGGGAAAGAGGGCATCAAGGCTTTTACCATCGCCCCGGGCTTCACCCATACTGCGATGGCCGAGCAGGCAATTGCCGAAATGGGGCAGGCCCTGCTCGAGGAGACTGCCTTAAAGGAGCTTACCAGGCCCGAACATATAGCCCCGCTGGTAGCTTTTATCTGCAGTGGCCAACTTGACCATGCCACCGGCACGGTAATCGACATCAACGCCGGGAGCTACATGCACTGAAGGGTTGGAGGCACCGCGAAACAATGGGCTGCAACTCGCGCCATTGTTCGCTTAAACTTTTGTTAATTCCTTAAGGGAAAATCCAGGGAATATGTATTTTGGAATCGTGAGTCCTTCCGTGACCGGTAGCGCGTAGCGATGGAAGAAGGGCTGCATCTAATTCGGTATACAGTATTATTTGAAACCTATGGATTTATTACAAAAAGCTATCGAATTCGAAGGCCGGAAGTGGTCTGGAATCACTACCAGCGATCGCATTCAGGCCTCCCGGGACCTCAAGAAACTGATCCTGGACATCAACGAAGTGTATAAAAAGTCGCGCGACCAGCATCTGATGGACGTAATGAAGCGTTTGACTGCCATAAAACGCAAGGTGGAAAAACGCCTGATAAAAGGAACCGTCGATGTCTGATTGAAAGGACTGACAACAAATAGGAAAACCGCCCTGAACAGGGCGGTTTTTTATTGCTGTTGGGCCAGAATCCCCCGCTGGTTTCCAAGAAGTTACCTACCGGCCACCTCGAACCGGCGCCCCACTTTCCAACCGGCATCCCGGTCGTAGGAAAGCAGCCTGGTGTCGCGATTCATATTGAGTGATTCCATGTGTTATGCCTTTATTTAACAGACGACATGGCTGCCGAATTGTTACGGCAGGGCCCGGAGCATGCCCATCACTTGAAGCCATGGCGTTTATTTTGCAGGCCGGTCTTTAATAGGAATGATTCAAGGGTTATCTTTGTAAAGGAGGCCTGCAATTTGGCTTCTCGAAACGTTTTAACTGCAATCTTATGAAATTCACCCGTAAAGCAAGCGCCCTCTGGAAAGGATCAGGGAAGGAAGGCAACGGTACCCTTACCACCGCCAGCGGGGTCCTGGAAAAGACCCCCTATTCGTTTAACACCCGTTTTACCGATGAGAAAGGCACCAACCCCGAAGAACTGGTCGGAGCAGCCCATGCGGGCTGTTTTGCCATGAAATTGAGCTTTTTGATTGGTGAGGCAGGCTTTACGCCTGAAAGCCTTGACGTCAAGGCCACGGTAACCTTCGAAGACGGCGCCGTTACCAAGATCCATCTCGACCTGGTCGGAAAGGTGCCGGGCATGGAAGCCGGCGACTTCAAACGAGCCGCCGAGACTGCCAAGCAAACCTGTCCGATTTCCAATTTGCTGAAAGCCGAAATAAGCCTGGCGGCCGCTTTGGCGTGAGTTTCACCGCACTCCCGATCAGCCGGCTTTGTGAGACAGGGGTTGTTGAAAAAGAATTCCGATGCACTTTCTGTTCTGCGTCGGAAACACTTAATATTGCGCTTTAAACTCAGCCTCCCGGCCCATGGAATCGCGTAAGCAACTACCCCTGATCATAGCCGCTTTTGTGGCCATTTATGTGATTTGGGGCTCTACCTATATGCTCAACAAGGTAGCGGTAAACGAGCTGCCCCCGTTCATGCTGGCGGCCATACGCTTTGTTATTGCCGGCGGCCTGATCTTCGGTATGGCGGCCCTGATGGGCAAAAGCCTGCGTATTACGCGAAAGCAATTGTGGAATTCCCTGGTGCTGGGGTTCCTGTTTTTGAGTTTTGGCAACGGAATAGTGGTCTGGGCCCTGAAGTTTGTCGACAGCAATTTCGCTGCACTGATCATTTCGGCCCAGCCCCTGGTGGTCATGCTGTTGATGTGGCTCTTACAGGGACAACAACTGCGGCCCATGTCGCTGCTCGGGGTGCTTTTGGGCGTAGTCGGCATTTATTTGCTGGTTAGCCAGGACAACCTGCTGCAGGACGAGCATGCCTGGCTGGGGGTAGCCATGATTTTTGCCGCCCTGGTCGCATGGGGGTACGGCAGTGTTTTTGTCGGCAATGCCGACCTGCCCAAGAATTACTTTGTAAGTACCGGTTACCAAATGCTTACCGGAGGGCTCATGCTTGCGCTAATGAGCCTGGCTTTCAGGGAACCCTGGAGCAGCCCGCTCGAATGGCGAACCGACACCCTCTGGTGCATGGTACTGCTCGTCATTTTTGGAAGCATCGTGGCTTTTACTGCCTTCAATTTCCTGCTCAAGACGGTCTCTCCCGAGAAAGTATCGACCAACACCTATGTTAATCCCATAGTAGCCATGCTGCTCGGCCATTACTTTCTCGGCGAGCCCGTAAGCCTGCAATCCATCATCGCCGCGGTGATCTTGCTTACCGGAGTCTACTTCATCAGCACCAACAAAACCTGGCGTCAGTTTGTGCGTTTCAGGCGCAAGGGCATCTGAGGCCTAGCGCAACAGGTCGAAGCGGTGGGTGTACTTGATGGTGAGCACCTGGTTGTTGAGGGCGTCCGTAAAATCATCGTCCTTCACTACATTGAACACAACAAACAGGCCGGTATTGGCATTCTGCAGCCAGCCAAAGCGCGCGTTTACCGAGGTAATATTCGACACGTTGTTGCGCTGGAGCAGGCTTTGCACAAAAATCCGGGGGGTGAAGGAGTAGGAGAGGCGCAACCCGCCCACGAAGGCCGACAGGTCTCCATCTTGCAGGGAGATGTCGCTGTGGCTGAACGTCAGGGAGGTGTTGAATCGGTCGCCGATCCGGTAGTTGGCTGTACCCGTATTCGTGATGCGCTTGCCGTCGAAATACCCCCCTATAAAGGTGCGGGTACTTAAGTTAAAGGCATTGTTTGGGTTGGTAATGATAACTAGCTGTAATTCTTCGTTTTTATAAAAGCCAACAGGCACAGTAATATCTGAAATCGTAAAGGGCTCCAGCACGCGTTCGGTGGTAAAATTGACGCCGGTATGCACCTCCAGGCCGCTGGGGAACACCCAGTGGTTGTCTACGTGCAGAAAGCCGGTCACCAGCTGGTCGTCGAAGTTCCAGAAGCCCCGATATGAAGCGTGTGGGCGTATTTCCATAAGCAGCCCGTCATTTTTGAAACGGTGTGCCTTAAGCAGCAAGAATTCAGGTTTCCTGAAGGCTGTTCGCTGCAAAAAGCCCACTTCCGGATTGAAATTTTCGGCTACCTCGGTATATCCGGCACTGATGTCCCACCCATTCCAGTTGTAGTTAGACAAAAGCTTGAACGCATGATCCTGCCCGCTCAGGCCGGGGGTATTGCTTTTGGCCATGAAGCCCGTTATGGTGGCCTTGTTCCCGATGCCCCATTTCCCGTCCATGGCATACACCCGGTTGTAATCGTCCCCGCTGCCGTCGAGCCCGGACCGACTGATGTAAATGCCGCCCAGTGAAGAGCGGGTACCCCGGAAATCGTGGTTTACCCGGGCCACCGAATAATTATTTTCAATGATACCGGCTTCTTCAACAGCGTCGGTAAACATGCTGAGCAGGCCCACATTGGTCTGGCCCACCTTTCCCGAGAGGCGGGCACCCCCGATAATGGGCACCACGCTCCCGTCTTCGCCTATCCCGATACGCCGGCTGAAGAAAAGATCGACTTCCCCGGGGCTTCCCACGCTGAACTGCCCTGCGTTCTCGAGGAAAAAGGCCCTTTTTTCAGGAAAAAAGAGGTTAAACCTGTCGAGGTTAATCTGCTGGTCGTCTACCTCTACCTGGGCAAAGTCGGTATTGTACGTCAGATCTAAGGTGAGGCTCGGGGTAACACTGTATTTTACATCAGCCCCGGCTTCGAAATCGGTTTCGGTTTCGGCAGGGTCAACCGCACGGTTGTTGACTCCGCGCCCGAGCACGTAAGGAATCAGGGTAAGGTTGCCGGGCGATTCCAGGTTTAGCCCGGTGAGTTTCCCGGCCTGAGACACCCGTTTCATATCGAAGCGGAGCGGGAGGGAAGCCCAGTAGGCGGTTTCGGTGCGTTTGCTGATGTTGCGCTGAAAGTTCAGCCCCCAGGTTTTATTCTGCCCCGCGGAAAACCGGATGGATCGCATGGGGATGGCGAATTCGGCACTCCAGCCGTACTCCTTGACCTCGGTCCGTACGGTCCAGGAAGCATCCCAGTTCAGGTTGGTGCCCCCAATTACGCCTCCCTGCTGCCGGTTGGCGTTCATGGTGCCCACCCCTTCGTTGTTTATCTGGGCATCATATTCCATGCCCTGTGCATTGGTACCGAAAAGAAAGCCGTTCTGCCGGTCGTTGTAGGTGTCTATAATGAAGAGAAAGCTGTCTTCGTCGTTCAGGTCGGCATCGCGGCGTGAGTCGGAAATAACGATTTTGTCGGGCTCGGAATCGTAGCATACCACGGCCACGTAAAAGGTGGTTTTCGTGTAACCCACGCGAATCAGTGTCTTCTCTGAGGCGGGCTTGCCGTAGTTGGGCTGGAATTGCACCAACTTATCGATGGCTGGCACCACCTGCCAGACGGCATCGCCCAGGACATCCCCGTCTACAACCGGGTCTGCCTCAAGCCATACCGCCTGGTAATGAGGCCGGCCGGCAACAGTATCTGATTGGGAGGATTGCTGGGAATGCAGCGAAATGGCCATTAGCATCCCAAAGAAAACCATCAGGGGGGTGGCTCCTAGTTTCATGCAGCACGTTGGTTTGGTCGGACGCAATATACTGTTTAAATGGATATTTGGGCAGGCAAAGCGCCACCGGGGATATGGCCTTTAAAAATTATTTAATTTAAGCAACGTGCCAGGCGTAATTGCCTTGTGTTTCTGTATTTTTAACGACCATACCTTAAACCCTCCGAAATGACACTGAAAACATCCCTTACTCAGGCACTGGCCCTTGCAGTCTTCCTCCTCATGCTATCCTCATGCAAGCAAAGTGCCACGGCCGAACCCGAACCCGAGTTAATCCAATATGAAGAAGCGGCCAGCCTGTTGCCCGTCGACCGCCTGAATCTGCCCCCCGGGTTCCGCATCGAGGTCTTTGCAGACAGCGTGGAAGGTGCCCGCTCCATGGCACTGGGAGACAATGGCACTCTGTTCGTAAGTACCCGAAATAAAAAAACGGTTTATGCGATCCAGGACCTGGACAAAGATTTCAGAGCCGACCATATTACTGTTCTCGATTCCACTCTGGAGGTACCCAACGGGGTGGCCTTTCGCAAAGGTTCGCTCTATGTGGCCCAGGTAGGGCGGCTGCTGCGGTACGACAGTATCGAAACGAAGCTTGACAACCCCCCGGCCCCGGTGGTGGTGTATGACGACTACCCGACCGAGTTCCACCACGGTTGGAAGTATATCGCCTTCGGGCCCGACGATAAATTGTACGTCCCGGTCGGAGCCCCTTGCAATATTTGCGATTCGGCCGCAGTAGACGAGCGCTACGCCTCCATTACCCGTATGGATCCCGACGGCAGCAACCGCGAAATTGTGGCGCGTGGGGTACGGAATTCAGTGGGCTTTACCTGGCACCCCCAGACTGGGGAATTATGGTTCACCGACAACGGACGCGATCTGATGGGCGACGACATCCCCCCCTGCGAGCTGAACCGGGTGAGCGAAGCCGGGCAGCATTTTGGCTATCCGTTCTGCCATGGCGGCATCATCAAGGACCCCGAATACGGCGAGCAGCATTCCTGCGACGAATTTGTGCCCCCCGTACAGGCCCTCGGGGCCCATGTCGCACCTTTGGGGGTGCGCTTTCCCACCGGAGCTATGTTTCCGGAAGAATACCGGGGCGATGCCCTGCTGGCCGAGCACGGTTCCTGGAACCGTGCCAAAAAGTCGGGTTACCGGATAGCCCGGGTAGAGCTCGACGGAAACAACTCGGTGGGCTATGGCCCTTTTATAGAGGGTTGGCTCGACGAAGAAACCCAGGAGGCCTTTGGCCGCCCGGTAGACCTGCTGTTTCTTAGCGACGGCTCCCTGTTGATTTCAGACGATGTGGCCCATGCGATCTACCGGGTTACCTATGCGCCACCCGGTACCCCCGGGGCGTAAGGATTTGCCCGAAAGCCACAGGCCGTTTGGACTGAACATGGTAAAATATCATGTTTTTGGAGCATGGGGACGGTTAAATTTACCTCCAGCATATACGTTTTTCATTTCCATAACCTAGACCAGCACAGATCATGAAAGTATACGACGAGAAACACATTAAAAATATCGTATTAGTCGGCGCCCACGAAAGCGGCAAGACCACTCTTGCCGAAACCATGCTTTTTGAGGCAGGCCTTATCAACCGGCGTGGAACCATAGAAGGCAAAAACACCGTTTCCGATTACCACGAGTTGGAGCAGGAGCGGAGTACCTCTGTTTTTGCCACCCCGCTGCATACGGAATGGCGCAACTACAAAATCAACATCATTGACACCCCCGGCCTTGACGATTTTATCGGGGAGATCCTCTCGTCGATTCGCGTGGCCGACACCATCGTAACGGTGCTGAACGCACGAAACGGGGTGGAGGTGGGCACCGAAATTATCTGGAACTATATTGACAAGTACAACAAACCCACGCTGTTTGTGGTTAACCAGATAGACCACCCCAGTGCGCGTTTCGACGAAACGTTCCGGGAAATCAAGGGACTGGTGGGCAACAATGCCGTGAAAGTGCAATACCCGATAAAGATAAAAGGGGCACAGGGTATCGTCGATGTGCTGAAGATGAAACTCTATAAATTCCCGCCCGAAGGAGGGAAACCTGAAAAGCTCCCCATCCCGGATGACCAGAAAGAACTGGCCGAGAAGCTCCACAACGAGCTGGTCGAGAAAGCTGCCGAGAACGACGAAGCCCTCATGGAACTCTATTTTGATAAAGGCACCCTTTCAGAGGACGAAATGCGGCGCGGCATCAAGGCCGGCATGCTGCACCACGAGTTGTTCCCGGTCTTTTGCGTTTCTGCCCTGCAAGACATGGGCAGCGGCCGGCTCATGGGCTTTATCGACAATGTAGCCCCGGCGGCAGGCGACCTGAAACCCGAGCAAAGCGTGGAAGGCACCCTGATCGAGCCCACCCCGGAGGCCCCTACAACGTTGTTCGTATTCAAGACCCTGCACCAGCCAAATGTGGGCCAGATTACCTTTTTTAAGGTAAAATCTGGCGTGGTCAGGGCCAATGACAAACTGGTCAATTCCCGCACCGGTGAGCTGGAAAGCCTGCATCAGCTCTTTATCATGGACGGCAAAAACCGAACCCCGGTAAACCAACTGGTAGTGGGCGATATAGGGGCCACCCTGAAGCTGAAGCACACCGAAACCAACGACACCCTGAGGGCCGAGAACCACGAGGTTACCATCAGGCCGATCGCTTTTCCCGAGCCCCGTACCAAAAAGGCGGTTTCTGCCGAGCAGCAGAACGAGGAGGAAAAACTCAGCGAAGCCCTGCGGAAACTGCACAGCCAGGACCCCACGGTGGTGGTGAACTTTTCCAACGAACTGAAGCAACAGATTTTAGGCTGCCAGGGCGAACTGCATTTGGCCACGATTGACTGGATGCTGGAACGCGTATACGGCATCAAGGCCAAATTCGAGCAGCCCCGCATTGCCTATAGGGAGACTATAAACCGCTCGTCTACTGCCAATTACAGGCACAAGAAACAATCGGGCGGTGCCGGGCAGTTTGCCGAGGTGCACCTGAAAATTGAACCCTGGTATGAAGGTATACCGGAACCGGAGGGCTTCAGCCTGAGGGGAAAGGATGAAATCGACCTGGCCTGGGGCGGCAAACTGGTATTCTACAATTGTATTGTAGGGGGCGTAATCGATTTGCGCTTTTTGCCATCCATCAAGAAGGGTATCCTGGAAGTGATGGAGTCGGGCCCGCTCACCGGATCGTATATACGCGACGTACGGGTTATGGTTTACGATGGGAAGATGCACACGGTAGACTCCAACGACATTTCCTTTAAGATTGCCGGGGCACAGGCCTTCAGGGCCGCCTTCCTAAATGCGGGCCCGCGTCTGCTGGAGCCCATCAGGGAGCTCACCGTGAAGGTACCCGAAGACATGGTGGGCAACGTGATGACCGACCTGCAGTCGCGCCGGTCCATCATTCTGGGCATCAACAGCATGGACAACTACCAGGTGTTGAAATGTGCCACCCCTGAAGCTGAATTGTATGGGTATTCGACCAACCTGCGGTCGCTTACGCAGGGCAAGTCAACCTTCCAGTCGACTTTTTCGTCTTACGAGGTAGTCCCCGACAACATACAGCAGCGCCTGGTGCAGAAATAAAGCGCTGTAACCGGCTATTTTCGGTTTGAAGTATCTTTCCCGGCCCTGTAGCTCAAAAGGCTAACAGGGCCTTTTTTTTGAAGCCGGGCAAACCGCTGTGATTCTGGTCGTTTTGCGTACCTTGGAATCGCAACACCAAACCAACCGACATGACCCACCGCAGAGAATTCCTCCGAAACAGCTCGCTGGCCGCTCTGGCCATGCCCATGATGGCGTTTGACAAAAAAAAGGACTGGTCGCTGGACCACCTGAAAGCAAGCGCGCCGCAAGGGGAGGAGTACTGGCGCCTGGTGCGAAAACAATTCCCCCTCAGGGCCGGCCAGACCTATTTCAACAACGGCACCATGGGGCCAACCCCAGGCTATGTGCTCGACAAGATGGTCGATCACATGATGCACTGGAATACCGAGGCTGCTGCGATTGATTATAAGGACGGCTCGGGCCCCGAGTTGCTCAGCGGCTATTTCCCCTATGCGGAATTGCGTGAGAAACTGGGCCAGATCATCAATGCCGACTACCGGGAAATATCGCTCGTCCAGAATGCCACCTTCGGGATGAACATGGTTGGGATGGGGCTCGAACTTCAGGCCGGAGACGAGCTGCTGAACACCAACCAGGAACACGGCGGCGGGTTTGGCGCATGGCAGGTGCTTGCCAAGCGGAAAGGTTGTGTGTACAAACAGGCCACCATGCCCGAACCGGCCAACGACCCCCAGGAAATTGTTGCTGCTATTTTCAGGGAGGTTACCCCCAAAACCCGGGTAATTGCCGTGCCTCATATCATTTCGGGCTTCGGCACGGTAATGCCGGTGAAGGAGATCTGCGCCGAGGCTCGCAAGCGTGGAATTTTCACCGTACTCGACGGGGCACAATGCGTGGGCCAGGTCAAGGTCGACGTAAAGGAAATTGGTTGCGACGCCTATTACTCCAGCCTGCACAAATGGCTGCTGGCGCCCCCGGGAAGCGGCCTGCTTTATGTGAACAAAAATGTGGTAAGTGAGATCTGGACCACCCTGGCCAGCTACCAGTGGGATAACCAGGAAGACCCCGGTTTTCGGCTGATGCAATACGGCACCGGCAACCCGGCCCTGATGACCGGCTATGAGGCCGCGGTAGATTTTTTCAATACGATAGGCCATGACGCCTGGATCGGCCGTATCAAGGAACTGGGGATGTACCTTCGCAACGGCCTGAAAGCACTGCCAAACGTCACCATTCTTTCTTCAACCAACGAAGCGCTGGCCGCAGGCATAACAACCTATGCTGTGGCGGGAATTTCGGGGCCAGAGCTGCAGCTCACCATGTGGGAAAGGGAGCGGCTCCAGCCTCGTTCGGTGGGCCCTGACGCAATCAGGCATTCGGTGCATATCTACAATTCCAGAGATGAGATAGACAAGGCATTAACTGTGATAGAAAGCCTCGGATGACGGCTGCATTCGATTGCGGATAGCGCGATTTCATCGAAAAATCCCTGTCAATTATATGAAGTCAGGTAACTGCGCGTTCCGGTAAGACGAAGACGTGTTCGCATCAGGCCCGGATCTGGTCTCGGAAGGGAAAAAATGACCTTTTAAACAGAAAACTGCACTGTTTATCCAAAAATGCATGCGCAAACACCTGGCTTCGCATAAATTTAATGTCCCATTACAAGCGTATGGAGCTTAGAAGAGATGTTTTTCAGGCCATTGCCGACCCGACCCGCAGGGATATCCTTGCCCTTGTAGCCGGCAGGGCCATGACCCCCGGGGCGTTAGCCGTTCACTTCAACGCCACCCGCCAGACCGTTTCCCGCCATATCCAAATTTTGGTCGACTGCGAGCTGTTGCAGCAGAAAAAAAGCGGCAGGCAGATTTTTTACCGCCTGAATCCTGAAAAATTCCGGGAAATCTCAGATTTCATTCAGCCGTTCCGCAAATTGTTTGACGAGAAGCTCAGCACCCTGGAAGAGCTCATGAAGTATTACGATACGGAGAGTGGGTGGTAGGTCCATGTGGACCCCCTAACTGTTTGTTCAAAAAAGATCCGCAGCGGCCGGCAAGTCTTTTTTCAGGGATAATGCTTATCTTTTTGTCTGGGAGGTAAAGCTCAATATCCTGGGAATGAAAGAAGCGATCGCCTTGTTAATAAGCCATGCCGTTCCCCGGCAATTTGAGAAAAAGGAATTTCTAATTCAGCAAGGGGAGCGATCGGAAAGGGTTTACTTAATTAAAAAAGGCGTTGTACGGCATTATGTAATTACCCCGGAAGGACTTGAAAAGACCATCCGTCTCTCAAAGGAAAACGACTTTTTCTACAGTTCCATAGTGAGCTATTTCAGTAACGAGCCCAGCTACATTTATTGTCAGTGCCTCACAGCCTGTGAGCTACTTTGCTGGGAGAGGCAAGGATTGGAAGCTTTGTTCACAGAATATCCGGCATTGGCCGCCTTCAGCAACCAGCAGCATATTCGATTCATCCTGGAAAAACACCGGAAGGAAATCGCTCTGTTGACCAAAAATGCCGAAGACAGGCTTCGGGAGTTTTGCCTGGACCGACTGGAATTGTTCAATCGGATTCCCCATCACATCATCGCCTCATTCCTGGATGTAACCCCTGAGACATTATCGCGGTTAAGGCGAAAAATCCTTGATCTGGATCAACGTTAAAATGATTCCCGTGCCTTAAAATTGTAGTATCAATCAAAATCAATTTTAGGCATGAAAACAACTCTTTATTTTTTCGGTATTCTGGCCATGACCACATTTTGGTCGTGCACCAAGGAAACAATTTCAGGATCGGGGGAAATCACCACTGAACTGAGGCAGGTAAGCGCTTTCAACAAAGTGCGGAGCGAGGGGGTATTTATGGTTACCATCACCCAGGGCGAAGTACAATCTGTTGAAATCACTGGAGACAACAACATCCTCGGAAAAGTGAGGACGCAAGTAACCGGTGGCGAGTTGCGCTTATATCTCGACAATGACTACAACTATGGGGAGATGCATCTGCAGGCAAAAATCACCGTAACCCGGTTAAATGGCCTGAAAAACTATGGAACAGGCGAAATCCATGTCTTTGGCGTAGCTGAGCCGGGCAAATTCGATCTGCGCAACTCCGGATCGGGACCTGTATCGGTGGAGGGAAGTGCCAGTTCCCTGGAGGTATTCAATGAGGGTTCCGGCGATATAAACGCGTTTGGCTTCAAGGTGCTTCAATGCAATGCCACCATGATAGGCTCCGGCAATCTGGAAATTGAGTGCTCCGATACACTCCGGGTGTCCATTGAAGGCAGCGGAAATGTCTATTACCTGGGCAATCCGGTTGTAGACGCTACCATAAAGGGATCGGGTCGTTTAGTCAATGGCAACTAATTCGCGCTCTGGTGCCCAATTGATAACCGCTTCCTTTTTTGGAACTAAATGCGAATAGCGCCTCCGGGCGCTATTTTAGTTTCTCTGCAGGCCATGTAAGCTGCAATCAAGAAAAAATTCAAGGAAAGCTATCCATTAGGGTTGACTAAATACTTAGTCTTCTATGTAGTTATCTACATTTATTTTCTTATATTGGAGTGAAAATTTAAAATATGGAAAGGGACTTTATCGCAGAGCAGGGTTATAAGGCACTGGACAACCGATTAAAGAGGATAAGCGACAGAATGTCGCATGACACCCGTAAATTTTTCAAGTTACTTGACCTGGATGTGGAGCCCAGCTGGCATTTGGTTTTTAAGCTCTTAAAAGAAAATGAAACACTTACTATGGTGGAAATTTCCGATAGGTTAGGCTATACGCATCCTTCCATGGTGGCCATGCTTAAAAAAATGACGGCCAAAGGCTATATAAGTTCACAACGCGACCCACACGATAAAAGAAAACAGAACATTCTCCTTACCGAGAAATCCCATCGGCTTCTTCCTGACCTGGAGCACATCTGGGACGCCTGCGAAAAAGCCATTTTAAAGCTAATGGGCCATGACCTCGCCATTATGAAACACCTGGATGCTATTGAAGCTTCACTTCAAGAAACACCTCTTAATAAAAGGTTTTACAATGAATACCGTCATGAATAGCCATATGATAAAACGTGTATGGCCGACTTGAAAACCTATGGAGCTGCCAACAAACCCATCGGGGAGCCGATCCCGGAGAAGGATTATCAAAACACTCGGGCTGGGGCTGACCCTGGCCAACCTGCCGGCCTTTGTGTCGGCCGGGATGACCGAAATTGACCAGGACACTCTGGATCATGGAGAACGGCTAATACCGGTAACCGAAAAGGACCTGAATGCTATTGAGCAGTTCATTGAAGATTGCTTGGCGGCCAACCGGGAATCCGATCCACAGCAAGCGGTACAGGAAGTTTTGGCGCGCGGAGTCTCAGATCACAAAGCCATGCTCAAAGCGGTCGGCGACCCCATTGAGGCCGGCCTGAAGGTGTTCCTGCGCTCCAAAGACCTGACGATCTTCGCCGCTTCGTGGACCCCGCAAATGAATCTCATGCCGCACAACCACAAGATGTGGGCTAACATTGGCATTTACACCGGTCGGGAAGACAATATCCTTTGGGAGCGTCGAAAGGGCAGCCTTGAAGCCAAAGAAGCCAGGTGCCTGTTTCCTGGCGATGTGGCGGCCCTGCATACAAATGCGATCCATTCCGTAACCAATCCGCTCCCGAAATTCACCGGGGGCATACACATCTACGGGGGCGATTTCTTTGCCACCGAGCGCAGTCAATGGGATCCGGAGACACTCCTCGAGGAGCCTTCCAACGGGGACCGGATTCGCGAAATGTTCGAAAAAGCCAACCGGCAATGGCACAAGCTCAACAACGGTTAAGCCTGGGGCCAGGCCCTCAAAACCCTTATAAAAGATGAAACGGGAACTGATTTCAGGAGGGAGTCCCTATGAAGACCTAGTCGGATTCAGCCGCGCCGTGCGCGTCGGGCCGTATATCTCAGTGGGCGGAACCGCACCCCTGGATCCCAATGGCACGACAGCGGGCATCGGGAACATCGAAACGCAAACCAGGCAGTGTTTTGAAATTATCCGGAAAGCCCTGGAAAAGGCCGGGGCTGGCTTACAGGACGTCGTGAGAACCCGGATGATGTTGACCGATATCAATAACTGGAAAAAGGCCGCCGAAGTACGGGCTTACTATTTTAAGGACATTAAACCGGTTGACACAATTGTCGAGGTATCCCGTTTTATCAATCCGGAATGGCTTATTGAAATTGAAGTGGACGCGATTGTGTCCACAAGAATTTCCTGACCTACACAAGAATGCTGAAACCCCAATGTTTCAGGGGCGTAAAACCTGCCGATATACGGCGGGCAACCTGTATCTGGTTTTATGTGCAAATGGCGCCATGCGCGCTATTCCGAAAAATCCCTGATTGTTCTATAATTTATATTATGTCAAATAGAAAATATGGACAACGCAAGAATTCTCCCCTGCCCAGCTTACCTTATAGCGCCGCGACAGTGCCCTCGTAACGTATGGCCTGGCGCTGTGGGCTTCTTAAGATTAGGGTTGCCCGTTTATCGGGCATGATGACCAATCGCACGTGGAAACGCTCCGTAAGGCGTCGTACGTCGAATTCCAGGGCAATAACCTTATTATCGGCCGAACGCCCATACGTGATATTCTCAATGGTCTTATTGTCGATTAGTATTCCCGGTTTCTCATAAACATCACGAAACAGGTCGCGCTGGCCATAATAAGGAAGATCGGCCTTTACCGAATTGCCGGATAAAATCAAATAATAGCCATCCCCGTTCATGTTTTTTCCGCTATCCCACGGTTGCCAGTAGCCGGCCCGGCCGGCGGTTATGGATCCCTGTTGCGGCAACGATTCGGCGAATTGCGGCTGGAAGTTGATTTTCAGCGGATAACTCTTGGCAGCTGCGTCCTGATTAGTCGAATTTACGGCCACCTGGGTTGCCTGGCAGGAATAAAGCCCTATCAGTGCGCATGCCAATAACAGGAAGTATACAGGCTTCATAAGGCTGCTTGTTTTAATAAAAATACAAAAAACAAACTTAAACACCTAAACCTCAATTAAATGCGAGAACCATGGCATGCAACTATTCGTTCGGGACACTTCTTCCTTCGAAACGAATGGCGTCACGCTGCCCGCTGTATACCGCCAGGTTGGCCTTGCCATTAGCCAGTAGTTCAAGGTTTAGCTGAAATCGCTCCGTTTTGCGGCGGGCATAAAAGGTCAGCTGGTAGGCGCCAGATTTTTTCTGGCTGATTTTAAGGTCTTCGATTTCGGTATCCAGATCGATGCCGTCGGGGCGGCCGGGCTCCGAGAAATTATCGCGCACGCCGTAATACGGCAGGTAGCTCGCTACCGAATCACCGCTTATTTTCAGGTAATACCCCTCCCCCTGCAGGCTGATCCTGCTCAGGGTATTGCCACCTGCCCTTGCCACCGTGGCATTGGCAGCGCTCATGTAGGCTTTGGAGGTCTGCGGATTGGCATATTCTGCTTCAAAAGTAAAATTGCGGCCCTCAGCAAGGGATTGCAATTGAGCCTGCTGCTCCGGGCTAATCGGTTCCTGGGTTGCTTTACAACCCCCAAGCAGCAGAATCACCAAAGTTATCCAGCTGCCGTAAACGATCAGCCAGAGCCACTTGCGATTACGTTTCAACATAACTTCCTCACTTTCGGAAGAATACCTCAAAGATTGCGCCAAATAGACCATTACAATGCAAAATTATTGTGAAAACAGATTACAGATTGCCCTGCAGGGAGTCGGCCGGCGGCTGAGCCGATAAACGGTATTTTTCCAGCCATTGCGCCTCCCTTCCCCGATACAGGTCGCGCATAATGCGATACCGTTTTGATTCCGGGATGTCCAGGGTATCTACCTGTGCCTTGAGCCATTCAAGCCGGTTGCGGCGTTTTGCTTCCTGGTCCTGGAAATGGGGTGCGTACGACGGCAATGCGGGAGGCGGGTTCTGCTGTGCCGCCACCAGAGCGTCGAGCTGCGGGGTTTCCTGGCTCCAGGCCGACAGGCCGATACAACACAAACCTACAAATAAGATTCGTTTCATGTTCAAATAAATGCACTCGCCCGAAATGTACGGGTTCCGGAAAAGATGCCAAATGATTCCCGGATGAACATCCGATATTACCGACTTAGTGTGTTCGGGTGCTTTAAGGCAAGGCAACCCTGCCGGGTAAGCCTGGCATTTGAAAAAGGAATAATCGTATCTTCCGGCCGCATTCCAACCCGTCGATGAAAGGATACCTGACCGCCCTGTTTTTGCTGGCAACCCCGATGGCCCATTCCCAGGACTATCTCGACCTGCTGACCCTGATCTATGGCCGGACTCCTTCTGCCGGGTACGATTCGGGTGTTGGCTCCACGCAACTTTCTACATTGGAAATGAATTTGTTACTCCCTGTTCCTTTAAGTGATAATGTAGCTATATTGACTGGGCTGACGGGCTTAATCAACCGACTGGAACCAGCCCCTCAGTCGGAGCAGATCGGGCTGTACACTTACGCCCTTCAGGCCGGTGTCAGCTTTGACTACGGAAATGGCTGGAGCTCGACCCATGTGCTCTTTCCCCGGGTGTCTTCTGCCTTTAAGCAAGACCGCAGGGCTTTCCAGATCGGCACGGCCCAATTAATCCAGTACAAGGCCAGCCCCACCCGCAGCTGGGGTTTCGGGGTTTACCTCAACACCGAAGAACAGGGGCCGCTCTTGGTACCCGTGTTTTCGTATTTCTACCGTTCGCCCGACGGAAAATGGGAATTGAATGCCCTGTTGCCCTCCCGGGCCGACCTCAATATCCGATTCCACCACAAATTAAGCGGGGGCCTGGCGTTTGACGGGCTCGGCAATTCATTTGCTATGGATATGGCGCCTTACGGGAAGTCGTATGTGCAGCGGGCTTCCAACGACCTCAGCATTTACCTGCAATACCCGCTTACCCCTTCCCTGCTCTTTGCGGTACGGGGCGGTTATTCTTTTTTCCGCAGCTTCCGCATCTACGACGCCGAAGACACGGTTCATTTTTCATTCATGAATATCTTCTTCAACGACCCGAGAACACCCCTGAACGAATCCGTGAAGGACGGGACATTTTTCAGTTTTCGCCTGGTGTACCGCTATTCCCTGCCCGGGGCGGCGAACTAGCGCCCTGCGCATAATCCAAATAGTAAGTGCTGCTATTTTTTCCCCATGCTGGGGTGCGGATACTGGTCTTGCTGGTTGGCGGGGTCTCGGTCGAGACAGATAAAATCCTTTTCGACCAACAACTGAAGGGCTTGGCCTCCTTGCAGTGGCAGGCTGCCTTCAAAACCCACCCGCGATTCTTCGGGCCAGGCTGCTCCCCAGGCATTGGGCAGGCTTACCGTAATCCCGTGCGGGCCGTGCCAGGCGGTCATGCCTGCCTGGCCGGGAAGTAATTGCAAACGGTACCGGAACGTGCCTTCGGGAAAAAGCGTGGTTTCTTCTACATAACCATCTGCAGCCAGCTGTTCAACCTCCGATTTGCGCAGGCGCAGTCGTATGGTATTCCCTTCGATTCGAATTTTCATGGCGCGAGAACTTTTCAGGAAAGATACGACAATGCCCTACATTATCGGGCATCAGGCCCTGGAAGTGAAGCTTGCAAGCCTTGGCGCGATCTGACCTAATTTTCGCGTATCTTTCGGTAAAACACTACAGTATGAAAAACCTGGTCCGCGCCTTAATAGCCGGCCTTGGCGCCAAAAAGATCGGCGGTGGGAAATGCGGGTGCATTGGCACTATTGTCGTATTTATCATCCTCTATTGGCTTCTGGGCTACGTATTTAACGCATTTTAAGCAGGCGTGAACCCTGTATTTCATGCCCCCCGACAACAGGGGCTTTCTCAGAATCCGCTACTTTTGGAAGGTGAACCAAAAACCCCAGAGCCACACCGAATTTATTGCCCTGATGGCGGCCCTGATGTCGATCGTGGCCCTGTCGCTCGATGCTCTTTTGCCCGCCCTGGAGGTTATAGGTGTGGCCATGGGCAACCGGAACCCCGAAACGAACCAGCTGCTGATTATTTCGTTCTTTCTGGGCATGGGGACGGGGCCCCTCCTGTTTGGGCCGATTTCGGACAGTGTGGGCCGCAAACCCATTGTGTATATCGGTTTCGGGCTGTTTATAGCCGCCAGCGCCATTTGTGTCCTGGCCAGCAACATGGAGTGGATGCTGATCGGGCGCTTGCTGCAGGGAGCATCCCTTTCGGCCCCAAGGACTATTAGTGTGGCCATGATACGAGACCGGTTCAGCGGCGATTACATGGCCCGCGTCATGTCTTTTGTTACCGTGGTATTCATTCTGGTACCCGTAGTGGCCCCGGCAATCGGAAAACTCATTCTCGATATCTGGGGTTGGAAAGCCATTTTTTACGGACAGGTGGTTTTCGGCCTCCTGGTCTGTTACTGGTTCTGGAAACGACAACCGGAAACCCTGCCCCAGGAGCGGCGCAGTGGTTTTAAGGCGCTCATGATAATCCATGGCTTCAAAGAAGTGGTCGGATACAAACGCGCCATGGTTTTCACCTTTATCTGGGGCCTGATTAACGGGTCTTTCCTCGTTTACCTGAGCACTTCCCAGCAGATCTTTGATTTGCAGTACGGCCTTACCGAAGCTTTCCCTTATTTGTTCTCTGGCCTGGCCATAACCATTGGTACAGCTACCTTCCTCAATGGAAGCCTGGTGCTGAAGTACGGGATGAAACGACTCATCAGCTGGGCCCTGGTTGCCTTCACGCTGAATTCAATGCTTTACGTGGGGCTTTTCAGCAATGGGCAGAATCCGCCGGTGGGCGTGCTCATGGTATTCCTGGGGCTGCAGTTCTTTGCCGTGGGTTTCCTCTTTGGAAACCTGCGTTCCATGGCCATGGAACCTCTGGGGCATATTGCAGGCCTTGGGGCCGCCATAACCCTTTTTATAGCCACGGTTATGTCGGTGCCGCTGAGCACCTGGATCGGCCATTATGTAACCGATTCTGCCCTGCCCCTTTTTATTGGCTTTCTGTGCTGCGGACTTGTTTCACTGGCGCTGTTGGCTTATAGCCAGTACCGGCTGCGCAAGCGAAACTTTAGAGTCTGACGTCATGAATTATATACGAACCTGGCTTTTTGAAAAAACCCTGCTCAAGTTCTAACCAAGCGAATGACTCGTATGCTTATATTTGCTCCAAATTAGGAAATGCCCATGTGGATTTGGGTTGTATTTATTGCTATCATAATCGTATTCCTGGCTCTCGACCTGGGCGTATTTCATAAACACGACCATGTAATCCGCTCCAAGGAAGCGGCCACCTGGACCGCAGTATGGGTCACGGTGGCCCTGAGTTTTAGCGGCATTATCTATTGGTTGTTCGCCTCGGGGCTCACCGAAAACCCGACCGGCCTCACCCCCGGCAATGCCACCCTGAAGTATATAACGGGCTACCTTATCGAGCTTTCCCTCAGCATCGACAACGTTTTTGTAATTGCCGTGGTTTTCTCGGCCTTTGCCATTCCACCCCTTTACCAGCACCGGGTCTTGTTCTGGGGCATATTGGGGGCCATCATTTTCCGGGGGCTGATGATCCTTTTCGGGGTGGCGCTCATAAACCAGTTCGACTGGATTATCTACGTTTTCGGGGCATTTTTGCTCTATACGGCCTACCGTATGTCGCGTTCGGATGAGCATTTATTCAACCCGCACAAATCCTGGGTTTTCAGGCAACTAAAAAAAATATTCCCCCTTACCAGCTATACCGAGGGCCATGCCTTTTTTGTCAGGCGGTTGGGGGTGAATATGGCCACCCCACTGTTTGTCGCCCTGATCGTGATCGAACTCACCGACATCCTCTTTGCACTCGACAGCATCCCGGCCATTCTCGCGATCACAGCAGACCCTTTTATCGTCTTCAGCTCCAACATCCTGGCCATTCTGGGCCTCCGTTCCATGTATTTTCTGATTTCCAGGATGCTGCAAAAATTCCGCTACATCAATTACAGCCTGGTCATTATCCTGGCTTTTGTAGGCTTGAAGATGCTGTTTTCTCATAAAGTGCCCGTCGAGGAATGGATTTCCCTGACGGTAATTGTAGTGTCTCTGGCAGGGGGAATAATCGCTTCTCTCCTGCTGCCTGAAAAAGTTGATGGCGGCCCGGAAGACACGGATGCGCAGGCTTAATTAACTCCGCACCTCCTTGAGGTACTTCCAGGTGTCCCCTTCCAGCCGGTTGTATTCGGAATACAATTCCTGGGCCTTGGAGCCAGCCAGCCCGGCTAATTCACTTTCCCTGGATGACTTCCCCAATACCTGCCTGCATCGCCCTTCAAGGGAGTTGAGGCGCTCCCAAAGGGTCTCACGCAGGTTAAAAAAACGCTCGGTAGTGGGTTCATATCGGTACGAGATCAGCATTCTGCGCAGATTGTCTGTCTCGCTGAGCAGGCGCTTAAGCCGTTCGATGGCCACAACCCGGCCCCGCCTGGAGGTGTTTTCGTGAAACATGGCAGTCATGATGCGGCAATTTACAGTGGATCTGTAAGTAATTTACGACTATTACGGGGATTACGGATGCCTTAACCCGCGGATTTCCAAATTATAAGCTTTTATTAACTTTTGGGCCCACCCTGCGGCAGCTCAGGGCAGACCCAATGGTGCCCCCGGTTTATTTGGAATTTGACTGCACCCGGCGTATCTTTAAGAAAAAGAACTTACCATGGATATCCATTTTGACTACGACCAGGTAAAGGCCAGTGAGCGCCTGGAATCCTTAGCCGTCCAGAAACTCAATAAAATTGCCGATAAATATGATTTCATTATCAGGGCTGAGGTCCTTTTCAAAAAGGAAAATACCTCCAGCCCCGAAACCGGTATGATATGCAACATTCGCCTGAGCGTGCCCGGGCCGCTGCTCTTTTCAGAGGCCAGCCATGGAGGGTTCGAGGCTTCCATCGCGGAAGCCTGCGAAGATCTGGAACGCCAGCTGCGCAAACGCAAAGACAAACTAAAAAACCGCACCTGATTCAAGGATGCAAGCTCCCGCAATAAAAAATCCCGGCAAAGCCCGGGATTTTTAGTTTCAACGGGCTGGCAGATTGCCCAATTCCCGCCTTTTGCCGGGCCGTATTAAAGGTCTTTTTCTTGTATTCCCGCAGGCCCTTCGACTTAATACCGCATCAGTTCCTGCAAGGCCTCCAGCAGCCTTTTCTGGGGCAGGTAACCAGCTTCCAGGTTACGCGCAAAAGGCACCGGGGTTTCGAGGGCAGCCACACGTCGTACCGGGGCATCCAGCGACTCGAAACAGTGTTCGGCAATCTGAGCCGCAAGATCGGCGCAGACCCCCCCGAACAGGGTGTCTTCCTGCAACAGAAGCACCTTGCCGGTCTTGCGCACCGAGGCGAAAACCGCCTCCCAGTCGAGCGGGCTCAGGGTGCGCAGGTCGAGCAAGTCAACGTCGGTCATCCCCAGTTTGTCGAGGGCTTCCAGCGCCCAGTGCACCCCGGCCCCGAAGGTGATCAGGCTCATGGCGTTGCCTTCGCGCAGGCGGGCTGCCTTTCCGAACGGCAGGGTAAAGTAATCTTCTGGCACCGCCCCGTAGACGGAACGGTAAAGGGCCTTGTGCTCAAAGAAAAGCACGGGGTTCGGATCATTGATCGCCGTGGCCAGCAAGCCTTTGGCATCGGCCGGAAAGGCAGGGTAAGCCACCTTCAGGCCGGGTACTTTGGTAAACCAGGCCTCGTTGGTCTGGGAGTGGAAAGGCCCGGCCCCCACCCCTGCCCCGCAAGGCATGCGCACCACCACATCGGCTTCCTGTCCCCATCGGTAATACACTTTGGCCAGGTAATTTACCACCGGGTTAAAGCCTGAACTGACGAAATCTGCAAATTGCATTTCCACCACGGCCTTCATACCGTTGATGGACAGGCCCATGGCTGCAGAAACCACGGCAGATTCGCAAATGGGGGTATTGCGCACACGCTCCCCGCCAAACTTCTCGGTAAAGCCTTCGGTTACCTTGAATACGCCCCCGTAGTCGGCAATGTCCTGCCCCAGAATTACCAGGTTCCCGTGTCGCTCCATAGATTGGGAAAGACCCTGAGAAATGGCGTCTACGAGTCGAATTTCTGATGATTTATCAGAAGGTATAACATCTTGATATACAAATTCTTTGTAAACACTATTTAATTCTTTGATTTCATCAAATGAAACCGGCTCCTCGGCAAAGGCTGTGTCGAGTGCAGCGCTAATCTGACCGATTAGTTCTTTCTTGTATGCTACTTCGCGCACCTCGCTAAGCTGCCCGCTTTCGCGCAAAAAGGCGGCGTAATTTTCAACCGGGTCGCGCAGGGCCCAATACTCCATAAGTTCAGAAGGCACATACTTGGTGCCGCTGGCCTCTTCGTGCCCGCGCATCCGGAAAGTCTTGAACTCGACCAGAACCGGCCTGGGGTTGCGTCGCATGCTGTCGCACAATTCGCTGACGCGGGTATAGACTTCCATTACATTGTTTCCGTCAATTATATGCGCCTCCATGCCGTAGCCGATACCTTTGTCGGCCAGGTTTTCGCATCGGAATTGTTCGGAAACGGGCGTCGACAGGCCGTAGCCGTTATTCTCAATACAGAATAGCACCGGCAGGTCCCATACGGCGGCAATATTGAGGGCCTCGTGGAAATCGCCTTCACTGGTAGCCCCTTCTCCGGTAAACACTGCTGTTACTTTTTTACGGCCCTGAAGCTGATCGCCCAGGGCGATCCCGTCTGCCACCCCCAATTGGGGGCCAAGGTGGGAGATCATGCCCACGATGCGGTGCTCCTGCGTCCCGAAATGGAAGCTGCGGTCGCGGCCGTGGGTATACCCGCTCTCCTTGCCCTGCCACTGCGCAAACAACCGGTGCAGCGGCACTTCACGGGTAGTAAAGACCCCCAGGTTGCGGTGCATGGGTAAAATGTACTCATCCGGTTTCAGGGCAGAAGTCACCCCAACCGAGATGGCTTCCTGTCCGATGCCGCTGAACCATTTGGAAATTTTGCCCTGGCGAAGCAAGATCAGCATTTTCTCTTCAATGAGCCGGGGCAGCATCATGCGCTTGTAGAGCATCAGTGATTCCTGCAAGGGCAGCTTGTAGCTTTCAAAATCAAGAACAGGTTCTGACATAGGGGATAACGGCTTGCGTTTTGTGGCACAAATCTACATATAAGCGGCCAAGGTGGCCAATAATTTTTAACTTTGAAGCCTTCACAAAATTTCAACTTATGAGCCAAATTCCCAGTGTAGACCTGCGCGACTTCCTTTCCGGCGATCCGCAACGGAAAGCCCGGTTTGTATCGCAGCTTGGAGGGGCCTTCGAAGCTATCGGCTTTGTAGCCCTGCGCGGGCATTTCCTGTCTGATTCCCTGGTAGCGTCGTTATATGCCCAGGTGAAGCAATTCTTTGATTTGCCGCTTGAAGTTAAGGAGCAATACCAGATTGCCGGGATTGGCGGGCAACGGGGTTATACCTCCTTCGGCAAAGAGCACGCCAAGGGCCGGAAAGCCGGAGACCTCAAAGAGTTCTGGCATTTTGGCCAGTACGTGGAAAACGACCCTGCCCTCGCCCGGGAATACCCTGAAAACGTTATGGTCTCTGAGCTCCCTGATTTTAATGAAGTGGGCAGGGAAACCTATAAGATGCTGGAAAAAACAGCCCTGTACGTCTTGCGGGCCCTCGCCCTGCGCCTCGAATTGCCCGAAACCTATTTCGACGGCTATATCAGGAACGGCAACTCCATCTTAAGGCCGATTCACTACCCACCCATTTTGGAAGAGCCCAAAGACGCGGTTCGGGCAGCCGCACACGGCGATATTAACCTGATAACCTTGCTCATGGGGGCCCACGGTCGCGGCCTGCAGGTGCAGAATCACGAAGGCGATTGGATCGATGCCATAGCTGCTCCCGACCAATTGATGATCAATGTGGGAGACATGCTGTCGCGCCTGACGAACAACCGGCTCAAATCGACCATCCACAGGGTTGTGAATCCGCCCCGGGAACTCTGGGGTTCGTCCCGCTATTCCGTCCCCTTCTTCATGCACCCGATCAGCTCTATGCCCCTGAACTGCCTGGAGCACTGCGTGGACGAAAAGCATCCCAGGCTTTACGACGACATTACCGCCGGTGAATTCCTTCACGAAAGGCTTATTGAGCTCGGGCTGGTAAAAAAATAATCGCATATGGACCTGCAAGACCAACTCAAAAACCTCTTTCCCGATTATGTCCCCGAAGACCCGGGACCTGAAAATCCGGAGCCGGAAGTCTGGATGCAGGACGCCCCCATCCTTTGCAGGTACGAAAAACGCCGGGGCAAGCCCGTGACCATCCTGGAAGGATATACCGGGGCAGACGCCGATTTTGCCAAGCTGAGCCGTAAGATCAAAAAAGAACTGGGGGTGGGCGGCAGCTTCAAGAAGGAACAAGTTATCATTCAGGGCGATTATCGCGACCGAATTATGCATTTGCTTAAGGAAATGGGGTTTACGGTTAAGCGTGTGGGCGGTTAACATGATCCTGGCGCTCCAGGCACCCTAATTATTTTTGGTAATATATCGGTGAAATGTTACCTTAGGAGGTCCAAACCCAAACGACTAAGCCCAATGAGTTCCCAGCTGCATATCACAAATGGGGATGCGTTTACCCAACGACTCCAAACACTGAAGTACAAGGGAGATATCATTACCTGGCGCGAAATGCTGTGTGAAGGGAAGACCGAAACGAACGTGGGCAGCGAGTCTTTCTGGAAGACCCGATTCGAATTCCTCCATAAAAACTATAATGTAAGCAAATCGTGGTTTATCGAGAAGACGCTGAAGGAGTACCGTTCCCTCTGCAACCACAAACAACAAGACGAGATCGTGCTCTGGTTTGAGTACGATCTTTTTTGTCAGATCAATATGCTGGCGGTTATCAGCTGGCTTAAGACCCACCGCCGCCATGCGCAGATTACCCTGGCCTGCAGTGGAGACCAGTCCGGGGACGGTCTTTATCACAGTCTCGGAGACCTTACCGACCAACAACTAAACGACCTGTACCGCAACCGCATTCAACTAAGCCAGGACGATATTGAATTTGCAGACTATGTCTGGCAGCTGTATTGCAGCGACAACCCGATACGTCTCGAGAACCTTTCAGATTTCAAAAATTATCAGTTCCGGTACCTGGAACCTTCCATAAAGGCCCACCTGAAGCGATTCCCGACAATCAAAAACGGGCTGAATGCCGTGGAAAACCGGGTGCTGCAAATTGCCGCCGAAGAAAAACCTGCTTCCAAGAAAGCATTGATGCAGGCGCTAATCGACAACCAGGGCTGGTATGGCTTCGGCGATTCGCAATATCAGCGGATCCTGACCTCGCTCAGGCCGCTGTTCAGCTCCTACAGCCCCACGCGGCTCAACAAGAAGGGCCAGGAAATCCTGAAAAACGAAACCAGTTACTATTCCACCCTGCGCGACAGCGAAGCCTACCTGGGCGGAGCCCTGAAATACAACTTCCTCTACAACACGGAAGCAGGTCGGATCCTAAAGCTCTGACATGTCTTTTGAACCCTCCGAACTCATCCTGAACAAGGACGGTTCCATTTACCACCTCAATATTAAACCGGAAGACCTGGCCCCGACCGTCTTGCTTGTCGGCGACCCGGGACGCGTGCCGATGGTTTCCAGGCACTTCGATACCCTGGAGGTCGCCAAATCGAAACGGGAATTCATTACCCATACGGGAACCCTGGAAGGCAAGCGAATTAGCGTAATCTCGACGGGGATCGGCACCGACAACATCGACATCGTCCTCAACGAACTGGATGCATTGGTGAGCGTAGACCTGGAAAACCGCCAGTTTCTGGCACATCCCGGGAAACTCGAACTCATCAGGCTCGGCACCTCTGGTTCCCTTCAGCCCGAAGTCGCTGTCGACAGCCTGGTTTTAAGCGATTACGCTATAGGCCTGGACGGTTTGCTGCATTATTACGAAAGCGAGTGGGTGCAACGCGCCGATATCCAGTTGGCCTTTCTGGACCAGACACACTGGTCGGTAATGAAGGCAGTACCTTATGTAGTGGCTGCCGACATGCAGCTGAATGAGCGCCTTGATTCTGAGCAGGTGGTTCGCGGGTTTACAGCCACCAATCCGGGATTTTATGCCCCTCAAGGCCGCCGGTTGCGTATTGCCCCTGAAGACCCCCAACTGTTGAACCGGCTTACCGCTTTTCGCTTTGAAGACATGCGCATCACCAATATGGAAATGGAAACCGCTGGTATTTTCGGCCTGGCTTCTCTGATGGGCCATGCCGCGGCTTCCCTGAATTGCATTATTGCCAACCGTGCCCAGGGCGCTTTTTCCAAACACCCTACCCAAACCATCGACCGGATGATCAGCTATGCACTGGAGCGTCTGGTCGGTTCATAAAACCCATTGGAAATATGCCTGTAACCGTACGCATATGCGGAGTGCCAGAGCACTTCAATTTTCCCTGGCTGATGGCACTTGAAGAAGGTGCCTTTGACGATCGGGGCATAGACTTGCAATGGGCCGATGTACCGGAAGGTACCGGCAAAATGTGCGAGTTGCTCAGGCAGGGCAAGGCCGATCTGGCGGTAATCCTCACAGAGGGGGTTGTGAAAGCCATTGCGGAAGGCCTGCCGGCCGGCATTGTGCAGGGTTTTATTGCCACTCCCCTGCTGTGGGGCGTGCACGTGGCAGCAAAAAGTAATTTTCAAAACCCGGAAGACCTGGCGGGGCGCACCGCGGCCATAAGCAGGTATGGGAGCGGCAGCCACCTGATGGCCTATGTGCACGGCAGAAACCGAAACTGGGACCTGTCGGCCCTGCGCTTTCATGGCGTGGGGACGATTGACGGAGCAGTGAAGGCCTTGGAGGATGGCTCGGCCGATTACTTCCTGTGGGAGCGCTTTACCACCCAGCCCCTGGTAGACAGCGGTACTTTCAGGAGGCTGGAAATATGCCCGACCCCATGGCCCTGTTTCGTGATAGCCTGCCGAAGCGACTTTTACCAGGAGCATACCAGGCTGGTGGGCCATGTTCTGCAAATCATCAACCAGTTCACGGCCGAATTCCGGGAGATTCCCAGTATTGACCGCACCCTTGCCAATCGTTATGGACAGCAGCTCCAGGCCGTACGGGAATGGCTGGAGGTCACCCGATGGAGCCAAACACAGATTAAAACAAAAGACATTGATAAAGTGTCTGATACACTACTGGAGTTAAAGCTTTTAAACAAGAGGGTAAGGGCCACAGACGCCTGTCTCCCCTGATTGTTACCAGCGAATAGGTTGCTTGCCCTGTCCCTCCAGGATGTGGTTGGCCTGGCTGAAATGCCGGTTACCGAACCAAAGGCCCCGGTTGGCGCTCAGGGGCGAGGGGTGACCCGATTGCAGTATATGATGGCGACCCTTGTGAATCAACCCGGCTTTGCGTTTGGCAAAGCCTCCCCAAAGCAAAAAAACCAACCCACTCCGGGTTTCGCTTAAACGGCTGATTACGGCATCTGTGAAGGTTTCCCACCCTTTGTTCTGGTGACTCCCCGCCTCACTGGCACGCACCGTGAGGGTGGCATTGAGCAAAAGTACCCCCTGTTTTGCCCAACGCTCCAGGTTCCCGCTTTCGGGATAAGCAGACCCCGTATCTGCTTCTATTTCCTTGAAAATATTGATCAGGGAAGGCGGGTGCGCAAGGCCATCCCGAACTGAAAAACACAGGCCATGGGCCTGGCCCGGTCCGTGATACGGATCTTGCCCGATCAGCACTGCTTTGAGCTCCCGGGGGCTGCAGTGGGAAAATGCTGCAAAAATTTCTGAACCCTTGGGATAACAGGGGTTCCGGACATATTCTCCCCGCACAAATTCGGCGAGCTGCCCGAAATAGGGCTTGTCAAATTCTTCCTGAAGCAAGTGTTTCCAGGATGGGTCGATCCGGACTTCCATGATGCTGTCTGTCCCTTTCAGGATTTGCTGTCAAATTCTATCAGGGCGGCCTCCAGGCGCTTGATATGGGCTTTCTCCTGTTCGCTGATCCTGGTGCCTCCTATGCCCAAAAAATCGCCTTCTTTGGCGGCACCTGCAACCCGTTCCGCAATCTGGACAAGCCAGGTCTTATAATCGGTAATGGTATGCCCGGCTTCTCGTTTTGCGATAACGGGAAACACTTCCTCGATACAGTCCAGGATGCGCTCCCAAAGGATAGCAGAGGATTTGATCCCGGAGCCGGCGAGGAATTCCAGGGCTGCATCGTGCTTTTGCAAGACTGCAGACATAGCCTTCTCATCTTCCTGGTCAGGTACAATGGCGTACACCAACGGATTTCCGGGAAATGTTGTTCGGGCTTCCAGAATGCTGTGCAGGGTAGCATTGCGTTCGCGAACCGAGCCTGCCAGACCACTGCGGCCCGCCCCTTCCATGCCAATGGCGACCATAAATGGCAGCCGGCAAATTTTACCCCAGATTTCAGGGGCGTATTTCTCGCTAATTTCCATAGGATAGCAGATATCCGGGAGCACATATGGCCCCTTGTACAAGTTACGAATTTTGCTCGATACGCGCCTCTATTATCCCAACAGATGAAATAACGGCCTGTATCCTGAAATCGGACACATTGCGTACCTTTGCCCGGTTGCTTTGGCCGTGAGAAAATTAAGCCCGAAAACACTGGAAGATTTAGAGTTCCCGGAAGTCCTCCGGCAACTGAGTGGTTATGGCCTCACCGAGCCCGGAAAAGAGGCGGCTCTCGAAATTGTCCCGTTCCGCAGTGAAGCCACCCTGATGGCTTCTTTGGGCAGGACCCGGGAATACCTGGGGTCACTCGAACAGGACAACCGTATTCCGAACCACGTGTTCGAACCGGTAACCGAAACGCTGAGCCTGCTGCGCATCGAGAACAGCATTTTGCCCCTTGAAGCTTTCCGCGACCTTTCAGCCCTGGCCCAGCGCATTGGGGAACAACAGCAGTACTTCACCAAATACAAAGAGTACTTCCCGAACCTGGAGGCCTGGGTGCAGCAGGCCATTTATCACGAAGCAATTCCGACCCTCATCGGGGCCGTAATCGACCGCTTCGGTGCGATGCGCGACGATGCCTCCAACAACCTGCTCAGCATACGCAGAGCCATGCAAAAAGTGCGCGGCGCCATTACCCAGAGCTTCAACGCGTCCCTGGCTTCATGCCAAAAGGCCGATTACCTCGATGAGATCAGGGAATCTGTGGTTGAAAACCGGCGGGTACTAGCCGTAAAGGCCATGTACAGGCGCAGGGTTAAAGGGAGTGTGATGGGAACCTCCAAAACCGGAAGCATCGTCTTCATCGAACCGGAAGCTGCCCTGCAGCACAGTCGCGAGCTCCAGCTGCTGGAACTGGAAGAACAGGAAGAAATCCGCAAAATATTGCGAACCCTGGGCAACAACCTAAGGCCTTATATAGGTGACTTTGAGACTTATCAATCCGTCCTGACCGAAATGGACCTGACGGCCGCCAAAGCGCGGTATGGAAAAGACATGGGGGCTGTTTTGCCCGAAATCAATCAGCAGCGACGGCTCTATCTCCGGGAGGCGTACCACCCGCTGCTGTTGCTCAGCAACCGGGCCCGGTCTCAAAAAACCTGGCCTCAAACCATTGAGCTCAGCCCGGAGCACCGCATCATTGTTATTTCAGGGCCCAACGCAGGGGGAAAAAGCATTACCCTGAAAACCATCGGCCTGCTGCAGGTTATGCTGCAAAGCGGCATGCTCATCCCGGTGCACGAGCGAAGCAGTTGTTGTTTGTTTGACCAGATTCTTACCGATATTGGCGACAACCAGTCAATTGAAAACCATTTGAGCACGTACTCCTACCGGTTGCAGAATATGAACCGGTTCCTGCGCAAATGCGGCCCCGGCACTTTATTCCTTATAGACGAGTTTGGCACCGGTAGCGATCCGGAATTGGGCGGGGCCCTGGCCGAGACGTTCTTGGAGACCTTTTATGAACGGAAATCGTTCGGTGTGGTAACTACCCATTACGCCAACCTGAAGGCCCTGGCAGACGAATTGCCCTCTGCCACCAATGCCAACATGTTATTCAATTCGCAGACCCTGGAACCGACCTTTCAACTCGAAATCGGACAGCCGGGAAGTTCGTTCACCTTTGAGGTGGCTCAGAAAAACGGGATTCCTTTTAATCTGATCAACCGGGCAAAGAAGAAGGTGGCCCGCGCCAAGATTCGTTTCGATGAAAGCATTGCCAAGCTCCAGAAGCAGCGGCGGCAAATGGCCGAAACGGGCAACCGCCTGCAGGAAGAAGAGGGCAAGGCCCGGGAAGAGGCCCAGCGACTGGAGGTACTCAATGAAAAAATGCGCAATAAACTGAGCGGTTATCAGGAACTCTACGACTACCACCAGCGCATGATTCACCTGGGCACCAAAATAGACCAGGTGGCCGAGCAGTACTTCCGCGACAAGAAGAAACGCCCCCTCATCTCAGAGCTTATCCGCATCGTGGAAACCGAGAACAGCAAGCGCAAGCAGCAGGCTCCCATAAAGGTGCAGGAGGAGAAAACCCGAAAGGCCGCCATTGCGAAGGAACTGCAGCAGGAAGTTAATGTGGTCCGCAAACAGAAGGCTGCTGCCAGGAAGAAGGAAACCGTCAAAGAAAAGAAAAAACCAAAACCGGTTTTGCGGGTGGGCGACCGGGTGCGCCTGTCCGAAGGAAAGGCTGTAGGCACCATCGACAGCCTGGAAAAAAACAGGGCCGTTGTAAATTACGGCATTTTCACAACCCAGGTTAGCGTAGACCAGCTGGAGCTGGTAGAAGCCGCAAAAGGGTAACACAAGGCATCAGCCCCCGGAGTATTTGGAGCAAACTGGGTTTCGCCGTTGCGAAAGTTCGCCGATTCAGCGCTATCTTTGCCGCCATGGACCTGGAACCGGGCAAAAAAATCATCCTCTTCGATGGGGTTTGCAACCTCTGCAACGGAGCCGTACAATTCGTAATACGGCGCGACCGGCGCGACCGATTCCGATTTGTGGCCCTCCAGAGCGATTTAGGGCAGCATCTTTGCCGGGAGCGGCACATCGATACCAACCAGGTCGATTCCATCGTCCTGATCGACCCAGGCAAGGCCTACTACATTAAATCAGACGCGGCCCTGGAGATCGCCCGAAACCTGAACGGATACGGTTGGCTTACCGTGTTATTCGGGTGGGTACCGCGCGGATTGCGCGATGCGCTTTACGACCTGGTAGCCCGAAACCGGTACCGTTGGTTCGGCAAAAAAGACCAGTGTATGGTGCCTACCCCCGAGATCGGGAAAAAATTTCTCTAGTCCTTCGCACCCTTAACTTCGTCCAGGTGATCATCCCAATGCCTAGGGTGGGGTTTGCCCAGCTTACCTACCGATTTGGCAACCAACATCGAGACTGTGGCATCGCCGGTAACATTCACAA
This sequence comes from Robiginitalea sp., assembly GCA_024642005.1. Taxonomy (GTDB): domain Bacteria; phylum Bacteroidota; class Bacteroidia; order Flavobacteriales; family Flavobacteriaceae; genus Robiginitalea. The sequence goes on from JAHECA010000007.1 coordinate 59,340, forward strand.
CGGTACGGCACATGTCAAGCGGGCGGTCGACAGCAAAGATTAGCGCCAGGCCGATGGCCAGTTTGTCGGGGGGAAAGCCAATCGATTCCAGCACAATTACCAGCATCACCATGCCGGCGCCCGGTACCGCCGCCGAGCCGATAGATGCCAGCAGGGCTGTAAGGATTATCGTGAGTTGGTCGCCAAAAGTCAATTCGAAGCCAAGTGCCTGCGAAATAAAAACGGCTGCGACCCCCTGATACAGGCTGGTCCCGTCCATATTGATGGTGGCACCCACCGGCAACACGAAGCTCGATACTTCCTTATCTACCCCAATGTGCTCCTCTACCCGCTCCATGGTAACCGGCAGCGTGGCTGCACTCGAGCTGGTCGAGAAGGCCAGCAGTTGAGCAGGGCTGATGCGGCTGAGGAATGAAAAAGGATTATAACGGGTAAAGGTATATACCACCACACTGTAAAAAACGATCATGAGCAACAGGCCGAGCACCACCACCCCGGCATATTTGAGCAATGCCAGAAGGAGGTCGGGGTCTCCGGAAGAGACAACCACGTTGGCCAGCAACGCAAAAACGGCTATGGGGGCGGTAAGCATAATCAGGTCTACCATTTTGAGGACGACATCATTCAGGGCATCAAAAAAGTCCTTGAGCGGTTTGGCGTATTGCTCCCCAATGAGCAGCATGGAGATTCCGAAAAAGATGGTGAAAAAGATCACCTGCAGCATGAGGCCATTGTCACTTACGGCCCTGAAAGCGTTGTCGGGAACCATGTCTACCAGAAACTGGAGCCGGCCACTTTGAGTCTGGCGCCCTGCCTCTTCTATTTTGGACGTAACCCCCGCGTCGGAAGCATATGTGGAGGTAAGCTCTGCGATGGTTTCCTGGGAAATGCCCACACCCGGCTTCAGGATGTTTACCAGCAACAGGCCGATACTGATGGCAATAATGGTGGTAATGATATAGATGGCAATGGTGCGCAAACCGATTTTGCGGAACTTACTGATATCTTTCAGGTCTGATATTCCTTTGATCAACGACGCCAGGATAAGCGGGATGGCAATCAGTTTAAGGAGTTTCACGAAGATGGTCCCGAAGGGGTTAATCCATTCCTGGACGAATCCGGACCCCCAGGACGGGTAGGTCATCACAAAGCCGAAAACGATGCCCAGCAACATGCCGATGAGGATTTGCCAGTGCAATTCGATTTTCTTCATAAGGAATGGTTTTAAGGGGGAAGATACTATTTTGGCCTTAAAACCCCCAAGCCGGGCTGTCTATAATTTGGAAAGCCGGGCCAGCAGGGCCAGATCTGCCAATGTCAGGGCAGCCATGGCTTCCACGATCGGGACGGCCCGCGGCACCACACAGGGGTCGTGCCTGCCTTTTCCCTGCACCTGAACGGGGTTGCCCGCTTTGTCGATTGACTCATAGGCCTGCAGCAAAGTAGCCACGGGTTTGAAGGCAACCCTGAAATAGACGTCCATGCCATTACTGATGCCCCCCTGTACACCTCCGCTGTGATTCGTTTTGGTGGTGCCGTCGGCATTATAGGCATCGTTATGCTCGCTTCCCTTCATACAAACGCCGTCAAAGCCGCTGCCGTACTCGAAGCCCTTTACGGCGTTAATCGACAGCATAGCCTGCCCCAGGCGGGCGTGCAGCTTGTCAAATACGGGTTCGCCCAGCCCGACCGGGACATTTCGTATCACGCAGCTCACCACCCCACCGATGGTGTCGCCCTCCTTGCGCACCTGCCTGATATAGGCCTCCATGCGGGCAGCCATCTCAGGGTCGGGGCAACGCACGTCGTTTGTTTCGGTCAGGGATAAGTCGAGCTCGGAGTGCGGTTTTTCAAGCCGCAAATTCCCGACCTGGGAAACATAGGCCTGAAAAGTAACCCCGGGCAGGAGTTGTCGGGCAATGCTCCCCCCTACTACCCGGCTTACGGTTTCGCGGGCCGAGCTTCGGCCCCCGCCCCGATAATCGCGAAAGCCGTATTTCTGATCATAGACATAATCGGCGTGCGATGGGCGGTAGGAATCTGCGATATGTGAGTAGTCGTGTGACTTCTGGTCCTGGTTACTTACCAGGAAACCGATGGGCGTTCCGGTGGTTACCCCTTCGAACAGGCCGGAGAAGAACTCCACCTGGTCGGCTTCCTTGCGCTGGGTTACTATGGCCGACTGCCCCGGTCGCCGCCTGTCCAGTTGGTGCTGAATGGCTTCCAAATCGAGCCGAAGACCCGCCGGGCAGCCGTCGAGCACCCCTCCAAGCCCCTTCCCATGCGATTCCCCGAAGGTGGTCAATCTGAGTACTGTCCCAAACGTATTTCCCGCCATGACACGTGGATTAAAGTGATTGCCTGATATTTTTCAGAAAATCAAAGGTACCCCGAATCGCTTTCCAAAGCAAGGCTCCCCAGGCTAATAATGGCTTAACAAACCGGAAGGTTGCTTAATCCCTGCTTAACCCAAGCATAGCCAAATGTTAAACACGCTGGCATTTGCATGCTACCGCTTGGTATTAATTTTGTCGCAGCTTATTCCCCTACTTTGAAAAAACGGAAGATAGACATTGCTGTAATATCTGATGTGCACCTGGGAACAACCGGTTGCCACGCCGAGGAACTCCTTGCCTATCTGAGCAGCATTAATCCAGCTACCCTGGTGCTCAACGGCGATATCATCGACCTGTGGCATCTCAAAAAAAGTCACTTTCCAACAGCCCATACCAGGGTGCTCAAAAAAATCCTGGGCATGGCTGCCACCGGTACCCAGGTCTATTATATTACCGGCAATCACGACGAAAAGCTCCGCCGATTTAAGGGCACCAACCTCGGGAATTTCCAGGTAGTCAATAAGCTGCTCCTGCAGCTAGACGGGAAACAAGCCTGGATTTTTCACGGAGATGTGTTTGACCACGCTACCCGACCCGCAAAGTGGCTTACCCGCCTGGGTGGTTTCGGATATGGCTTGCTGCTCAGGGGCAACCGGCTTATCAATGGGTTACTGACCCTGCTAGGCCGCCCCAGATTCTCCAGAGCCGGACAGATTAAAAACCTGAAATTCCCAGGCGATCGGCAGGTGCGCAGCTTTGAAAAAACGGCAGCCGACCTGGCTATCGAAAATCGTTACGAATACGTGATTTGCGGCCATATCCACCATCCCAAGAAGGAATGGGTGGAAACCTCGAAGGGACGGGTACTCTATATGAATTCAGGTGACTGGCTGGAACACCTTACGGCCCTGGAATACGCCTTCAAGCGCTGGAAGCTCTACCGATACAGCGAAGACAAGCTTTCTCCCTTCTTTGCCGACGAGGAGCTCAAGGAAATGAACATCGAGGAGCTAATTGCATCGATAGCAAACCGGCAAACCTCCAACCCTCCTTCTTAATCCCTTCCAGGACTCAAGGGGAGCAGCGCCTCCCGCAGTATGCTCACCGGATGGCGCGCCTGCCTTCCGGTTCCGTCCTGGATCTGGTGCCGGCAACTGGTGCCATTGGCCGCCAGTAGCATTGCCGGGTCACTCTTGGCAATGGCAGGGAACAACTTTAGGCCACCCACCTGCATACTCACCTCATAATGCTCCCGCTCATATCCAAAAGAACCGGCCATGCCACAGCATCCGGATGGGATAATGGTCACCTGGTAATTCTCGGGCAGGTTCAGCACATCAAAGGTTACCTTCTGGTCGGAAAGGGCTTTTTGGTAGCAATGGTTGTGAATTTTAACCTCCCGCCTTTCACGGGTAAACTGCTCGGGGCGTATGCGGCCTGCAGACGCCTCTCGTGCCAGGAATTCTTCGATCAAAAAGGCGTTGTCTGCTATGGCTTCAGACTGAGATTCGGGAAGGCCGAATCGGCGGTATTCATCCCGGAAGGTCAGTACTGCCGAAGGTTCCAGCCCAAGGAGCGGCACGCCTTCCCGGGCAAGGGCCTCCAGGGAAGGAGCATTTTCAAGCGCCAGGGCCCTTGCCTGCTCCAGAAACCCTTTTGAAATAAAGGTCCGGCCACTTTCGGCATAGTGCAGGCGCACCGTGTAACCGAGCCCGTGAAGGAGTTCCATGGCATCCTGGGCCTGCTGTATGTCGAGGTAGCGTGTAAACTCATCGATGTAGAGGGCCACAGCCGGCCCCGCAACCTTGTTTCCCACCTGCAATTCTTTCAAATGCCGGTCGAAATCGAACCGGTGCACCCTGGGCATGCGGCGCCGGGGTGCCACGCCAATCAGCCGTTTAACCAGGCTGCCCGTAGGTGGAAACGCCTGGAAACCATTGGCCAGCCAGGCTATTTTACTGGTCAGGGCATTAATTCGCGTATTGTATGCAAACAACTTGTTTCTGAGTGCGAATCCGTGTACTTTTTGATACTGGTAGCTGAATTCTGCTTTGAGGGTGGCCACATCTACATTGCTCGGGCATTCCCGCGCACAGGCCTTGCAGCTCAGACAAAGATCGAAGACCTGTTTCAGCTCGGGCTGATCAAAAGCATTTGCGCCTTTCGGATTGGTTAACATTTCCCTGAGGGTATTGGCTCGCCCCCGGGTGGTGTCCTTTTCGTTACGCGTGGCCTGGTAGCTCGGGCACATGGCACCGGGCATGGCATGCGATTTGCGGCAATCACCACTGCCGTTGCACTTTTCCGCCGCCCTCAGAATGCCCTGGCTGTCTGAGAAGTCAAAAAGGGTGGCAATTTCAGGCTCATTTCTATCGGGTTCGTATCTCAGGGATTGATCCATGGGAAAGGCGTCGACGATTTTCCCGGGGTTGAAAATGCCCGCAGGATCGAAAGCCGATTTGACCCGTCGCAACAGCTGGTAATTTTTCTCCCCGATCATCAGCGGTATGAATTCGGCCCTCACGATACCGTCGCCATGTTCTCCGCTGAAGGAACCTTTGTATTTTTTGGTGAGCTCGGCTACCTCAGTGGTGATGCTTCGGAACAAGCGCACATCTTCAGTCTTTTTCAAGTCCAGGATGGGGCGCAGGTGCAGTTCGCCGGCACCGGCATGGGCATAATAAACGGCCTTCTGGCCGTAGCGCCTCATAATGCCGGAAAATTCGCCGATAAAGTCTTTCAGGTCTGGCAAGGCCACTGCGGTATCTTCGATGCAGGCAACAGCCTTGCGGTCGCCCACCATATTCCCCAGCAAGCCCAATCCGGCTTTGCGCAGGTTTTCGGCCTTCACGGTGTCTTCCCCCCACAAGACAGGAGCTGCGTAGGCAAGACCCGATTGCCGCAGGGTTTGCTGCAGGGCCTCAACCTTTTTCCTGAGCAAATCCGGATCTTCGTCCCGAACCTCCAGCATAAGCAGTGCCGCCGGGTCGCCTTCCACAAAAAACCGGTTCTCGCGCTGCTCCCTGTTGCTCTTGGTGCAATCCAGGATTACCTTGTCCATCATCTCACATGCGTAGAGCGTGTGCGTCATCGCCGGAACCACGTCGGCCAGGCAGGACTCAAGGGTTTGGTACTGGGGGGTAACCATTGCGGCATGGGCAGGGGGCAAGGCATCCAGGGCAAGGGTAATTTCAGTGGTAAAGGCCAGGGTGCCCTCACTGCCGCACAGCAATTTGGCCAGGTTAAAGGAGGTGTCTGACGCGGAGAACACAGCCGACTCCAACAGGGCGTCTACCGCATAACCGGTGTTGCGGCGGTGTATTTCAGGGTTGGGAAATTCGGCCCTTATTTCTTCTTGTATTATCTTGTTAGATAATTCTTTATATATATTTTTATAAATATTTGCTTCAAGGTTTTCGCCTCGCATTTTCGCATGAAATTCTTCTGCTGACAGCGCCCGTACGTCGGCCTGGCTGCCATCCGACAAAAGCACCTGCAGGGCAATCACCTTGTCACGGGTTACCCCGTAGCGAATGGAGGTGGTCCCGCTCGAATTGTTCCCGACCATCCCACCGATCATGCAGCGGTTGCTGGTTGAGGTATTCGGGCCGAAAAACAGGCCGTGGGGTTTCAGGTAAGTATTCAGCTCGTCGCGAATAACCCCGGGCTGTACCCGAACCTGCCTGCGGGCAACATCCAGGTCGATGATTTCAGTAAAATGGCGGGAAACATCCACCACAATGCCCGGGCCCACGCACTGCCCGGCCAGGGAGGTCCCTGCCGTACGCGGAATAAGGCCGCACCCGTGCTGCCCGGCAAAGGCAATCAGCTGGCGCAGGTCTTCGCTGTGTTTTGGAAAGGCCACTGCCAGGGGTGTCATCCGGTACACGGAAGCATCTGTCGCATACAGGCTTTTGTGCAGGCGGTCCCAGTGGAGGGTGCCGGCAAGCCGCCCGGCCAGTTCTCGGAGGTCTTTTTTATTCAATTCCGGACAATTTTCAAGGCTAAATTAAGTTTTTAACGCTAATCACTTCCGGCGGAAGCTTTAATTTTGTTTTTAAACCAAAATCTTCACCTTATGAGCATACTGCGAATGTTAACTGTACTGTTTCTGATGTCTACCGGCGGGTTGTTTGCCCAACGGATCTCTGACCACGCGCTCGGGCTTCGCCTGGGAGACAGCGACGGGTTTGGAGCAGAAATATCCTATCAGAAGTCCATCGCCAGCGACAACCGCCTTGAATTTGACCTGGGCTGGCGCGATTCCCGGAACTATGATGCCTTCAAACTCACCGGTGTATTTCACTGGGTAAGGCCTCTCGATGGCAATTTCAACTGGTATTACGGCGTGGGTGGCGGACTGGGCAACGTCGACTTCGCCCCAGACTACGCAACGGATGACAACGGCGGCCTGTTTGTATTTGCTGCCGGAGACATTGGGGTGGAGTACAACTTCGACATCCCCCTGCTCCTTTCCCTCGATTTCAGACCGGAACTGGGCTTGGTGGGCTACAGCGGCTTCTCCGACAATCTGAACTTCGACATCGCCCTGGGTATCCGGTACCAGTTCTGAACTTTAACCTCAGGAACTTTTAAGGCCCTTGACCAAACCTTTTGTTAAGGGCTTTTCTTTTTCTGGATGTTCTGTCTACCTTTGAGCCTCCAAATTCACTCCTATGAAAACCCTATTTTATGCCACAGCCGTAATACTTGCCCTGGCCTCCTGCAACCGGGGCGGTTCGGGCGGGTTCCAAATAGCCGGAAGCCTGCGCGGCGACGTGGCCGACGGCACTCAGGTAATCTTGCGCAAAAGCGATGCGCAATTTCAGACCGTTGATATAGACACCGCTACGGTTACCGGCGGTCTGTTTGTCTTTGAAGGCAACGTGGCAGAGCCCGAGCTGCATTACGTATACATCGAGGGGCTGCGCGGCGGCATACCGCTAATCGTCGAGAACGGAACCATTTCGGTGAATGCCCATAAAGACAGCCTGCAACTGGTAGCCATCAGCGGCACTCCCCAGAATGAGGCCTATTCAGAATACCTCGAAGGAGCCCGAGCCCTTGCGGAGCAGCGTACTTCCATTAATAATGACCTTCGCGCCGCCATGATGACCCAGGACAGCGTCATGATTTTGGCGCTGCGGGATGAATTTTTTGAATTGCAGGACCGCATGACGAATTTTGAAAAGGAATTTGCCGGCGAACACCCCGATGCCCTGATCACAGCCCTGATCGTCGACCGCCTGCTCGAGAGCGGTGCCGTGGCCATAGCAGATATCGACAATTTGTACCAGGGGTTTTCAGATACGTTAAAAAATTCTGCCCTGGGCAAAAGCATCGGGGAAAAACTGGAAACTGCCAAGCGCACAGCCATAGGTGCCAAGGCCCCCGATTTCAGTGGCCCGAGGCCCGACGGTAGCGAACTGGCCCTGCGCGATGCGCTGGGTAAGGTAACACTGGTCGATTTCTGGGCCGGCTGGTGTCGCCCATGCCGCGCTGAAAACCCGAATATCGTGGCGGTTTACAACAAGTACAAGGATAAGGGCTTCAAAGTGCTGGGGGTTTCCCTCGACCGGAACGCTGACGAATGGAAACGAGCCATCGCCGACGACGGCCTGGTTTGGGAGCATGTTTCACACATCGCCTACTTCGAAGACGAAATCGCCCGTTTGTACAACATCAGGGCCATCCCGGCCAGCTTTGTACTGGACGAGAACGGTATTATTGTGGCCAAAGACCTGAGGGGCCCTGCCCTCGAGGCCAAAATTGCCGAGATGCTCCCCTAAAGCTGAAAATCAGGAATTAAAAAGCCCCTCCAAAAACGAAGGGGCTTTTTTGCTTTACGGTATTCGGTTGTGCTAAAACTTGCCGCGCACGTCGCGGAAACTGCCCGTAATGGTAACATTGCCATTGCGTTTTACCTCACCGAAAATATCGGCAACCGATCCGGAGCCGAGGAACTCCACCGATGCGCCTTCGTTTAATACCAGGTCTCCGTACAGGGTAATGTCGCCTTCAATGCGCAGCGTGCTCCCTGCATTTACGATTATGTTGCGCCGGCGCTTGAATTGCCCTACGGCTAGAGAACCGTACAACTCCAGGGTTCCCCCGGGCTGCAGGTTGACGTGGTTCGAAACGGTCCAGGAGCCACAGAGCAACAAGCTGCCGCCCACAACCACGCTGTTCAGGCGCTTTGAACCGCTGTAGGCAACATCTTCCGTCTCATTGACCACCACCTGGTTCGACCCATCGTATTCAGGCAACCCTGCACATTGGCTCGCCAGGCTGTCATCAGGCCGGTTCAATTTAATGATCTGAAGCCCCCCCTTGCCGGAAGCGGCAAAGACATAGTCGCCTTTCGAGGCAACATAGTTAACCGAACCACTCAGTTCAATAATGCCTACCAGGTCGGCACCTGTGGCACGCTTCTCGGAAAGGCTCATGCCGGCCCCTCCGTTGGCCATAAATACAGCCCTTTCATTGGCTGCCACGGCATTGGTCACCACATCGGTTTGTTCAATGCCGTTGGGATGGATGGGAATAGGTAGGTATTCCAGCAGTTGGCCGGTCGTGGCGTCGTACATACCCACCCCCGCTCCGGCTTCCGATACCAGGACGGTCGTTTCGCGCCAGGCAATGGTCTTCTTTGTGGCCTCTCCCAGATCGGTGGCGATGGGAATCAGCATGGTTTCGTTAAAATTGGCATCGAGCAGGCGCACCCCTGTTCCGGCATCGAGGACCGCCAGGCTGCCCGGGCCTCCAGCCAGGGAGCGGGCATCGGCCACATAGGTTTCTCCAACAATGGCCAGGTCTGACTTTCCGTAGGCTGTTATGCTGCCTTCCTTTCCTGAGCTCACCAGTATCCGGTCGGTTTGCACCAAAATATCCGTGGCGTTATGACCTTGTTGGAACCCGTATGCGATCAAGTCTGTATTCAAATGACCCCCGCTAACCGGGATACGCGCCAGAAAGGAATTGGATGTGGCGAGAACCGAGGTCTCTGCATTTACCCCGCCGGCAGCATACAGATAGCCGTTGTCGTATAGCAGGGCATTGATGTCGGCGTTCAGGTAAAACAGGCGGGAGGTAACCCGGGGATTGTGCGGGTCGGAAACATCGACTACATCAATACCTCCATAAAAGAGTTCACCCACAGTGTTGTAGGCCACAAAAGCAAAGTCACCTGCCAGGTCTACATGGGAGGCGGTCAGGAGGTCGCCGCTCTGATAGGACGGAGGTGGAACACTGGCTACCAGGGTCAGGGGATAATCTCCGGCCACATCCCCGGCTTTGCCGGCAAGGACATTCTCTTCGTAGATATCAAGGACCCCTGCTTCCCCAAAACTTACGGCACTTTGCAAAACCGCACTGTTTTCTTCCAGGACGAGGTTACTTTCCAGATCGTCTTTAAAAACCGTAGTCTCGTCGCTGCAACTCACGAAGGCCAGTGCGAACAAGGCTATATAAGGGCATAATGATTTAACCATAACGGCAATAAGTAGGTTCTTCGGGTAATTCCAAAACGAACAAACCGACCCAATCGTGTATCGACGGTCCGTTTTTTAAGGAAAAAGGGAGGTTTTCGGATAAACAGCCTAAATCTTGCCCAGTTTTTGAAGGACGAAGAGCAGGATAATCGGCAGGGCCAGCAGGGCCACCATGGAAGGATGGCTGACCAGGATGTCGGGCTTGAACAAGAGCGTAACCAAATATCCGCCCACCGCGCCGCCGAAATGGGCCGAATGCCCGATATTCCCTACCCGGCTTTTCATCCCGTAAATGGAATACAACAGGTAGGCTATGCCCAGCACATAGGCGGGGAACGGGATGGGGATAAACATCAGGGCCAGCCGCATGTCGGGCTGCAGCAGAATGGCGGCATAAAGGATTCCGGTTACAGCCCCGCTTGCCCCGACCGCCGTGTAATAGGGTTCCTGCCGGTGAAAATAAAGTGCCAGCAGGCTGCCGGAAAGCAAGCTGATAAAATAGATGATCAAAAACCTGCCCGGGCCAAACCAGCTGATTACCACCTCTGCAAAAAAATAAAGGGTAAACATATTCAGGAACAAGTGGGCCACGTCTACGTGCAAAAAGCCCGAGGTAAGCGTACGCTCACGCTGACCTGCCCTGATGGCACTGATGTTGAACTTGTACCGGTCAAAGAAGCTCAGGTCGTTAAACCCCCTGAGGCTTACCAGCACATTAGTGGCTATAAGGAGGATAGTAGTCAGGTGTAAATTCATAAAACGCCTTAATTCGGGGGGTAAATATAGCTATATTTGCCCATAATTCTGAGCATGCAACGCGCCCTGTACCTTCTCGCCTACCCTTTTCTCTGGCTCCTGGCTCACACTCCCTTCCCGATCCTGTATTTGATATCAGACGGGGTTTTCGTGCTGATTTTTTATGTGGTGCGCTACAGGCGCAAAGTGGTTCGGCAGAACCTGGCCCTGGTTTTTCCGGAGAAACCCATCGCGGAACGAAAGCAAATCGAACGAGCCTTTTATGCACATATGTGCGACATGTTCCTTGAAATGATCAAGACCATGGGGATGTCTGTGAAGGCCATGCAGGAACGTTTCACCTTTGCCAATACGGAGCTACTCCAAAAATTTGAGGACCGCGGGCAGAGCCTAATGCTCTGGATGCCGCACTATGCGAGTTGGGAATGGGCCATTTCGCTGAATTACCGGCTCAAATCCAGGGGTTATGGCATTTATCAGCCCCTGAGTAACAAGTATTTCGATAAACTGGTCAGGCACATACGGGGTAAATTCGGTGCTGCCCTAATCACCACCAAGGAAACCCGGGAAATCATCACCAAAAACAGGAAGGAAGGCCGCCTGGCCACCTACGGGATCATCAGCGATCAATCCCCTCAACTCAAAAAAGCTTACTATTGGGGGCACTTCATGGGGATTGAGGTACCCATGCATACCGGGGCGGAGGTATTGGCCAAAGCCATGGACCTGCCGGTGGTCTTTCTCAAGGTAAGCAAATTAAGAAGGGGGTATTATAAGGGAGAAATCATCCTCTTGTGCGAAAACCCTTCCTCCATGCCCGATTACGGCATAACAGACGCCTTTTTCCGGGAAACGGAACGCGCGATTCGCGAAGCACCCGAATACTATTTCTGGACCCACAAACGGTGGAAACACCGGAATAAGAAACCAGCCACGGTTAGCCCAACTTAATCTAAGTGATGAATCCCGGGTTTAAAGCCCCGCCAACCCGCTGATTTCACCTATAAACCGGTCTGCCAGGTCATCGGCACCTTGCTGCGACTGGGCTTCGGTATAGATTCGTATGATCGGTTCGGTGTTCGATTTGCGCAGGTGCACCCAGCTGTCGGGAAAATCAATTTTCAAACCGTCAACCGTGCTGTGCTCCTCTTTCTGGTGCTTCAGGGTCAGCTTTTCGAGTAAGGCATCCACGTCGAGTTCGGGGGTTAGTTCAATTTTCTTCTTACTCATAAAATAGGCCGGATAACTTTTGCGAAGCTGGCTTACCGTTCCGCCGCGCTCGGTGAGCAGCATCAGGAACAGGGCCGTCCCCACCAGGGCGTCGCGCCCATAATGGCTGGCCGGGTAGATGATGCCTCCGTTGCCTTCCCCCCCAATCACGGCATTGCTATCTTTCATGGCCGATACCACATTTACCTCGCCTACAGCTGCAGCCCGGTAGGCACCCCCGTGCTTTTCGGTAACGTCGCGCAGGGCGCGTGTCGAGGAAAGGTTAGACACCGTATTTCCCGGGGTTTTTCCCAGCACGTAATCGGCGCAGGCCACAAGGGTATATTCCTCCCCAAACATCTCCCCTTTTTCGTCTATGAAGGCCAGGCGGTCTACATCGGGGTCGACCACAATGCCAAAATCGGCCCCGGCCTCGACCACCTTGCGGCAGATAGCTCCCAGGTGCTCGCGCAGTGGCTCGGGGTTGTGCGGAAAGTGCCCGGTGGGCTCGCAATACAGTTTTACCACATTTACCCCCAGGGCGTCGAGGAGCTTGGGGATGGCTATTCCTCCGGTTGAGCAGACCCCGTCTACCACGACCTTGAATTTTCTGGGCTTGATGGCCTCGGCGTCTACCAGCTCCAGGCCCAGCACTTCATCTACATGGATATCGAGGTAAGCGTCATTAATCTTGTGTTCGCCCAAAGCGTCTACCGGGGCAAATGAAAATTGCTCACCTTCGGCAATTTCGAGAATGCGCGCCCCTTCCAGGGCATTCAGGAATTCACCCCGCTCGTTCAGCAATTTCAGGGCATTCCATTGTTTCGGGTTATGGCTGGCCGTCAAAATAATGCCGCCATCGGCCTTTTCAAGCGGTACCGCGATCTCGACGGTCGGGGTTGTCGAAAGGCCAAGATCGATGACGTCAATGCCCATGCCGAGCAGGGTCGAAACCACAAGTTGCTGTATCATGGCTCCCGAGAGTCGGGCATCACGGCCAATGACCACCTGCAGTTTATCCCTGCCCCGATAGTCGCTGAGCCAGGTGCCATAGGCTGCGGCAAATTTAACTGCATCCAGGGGAGTAAGGTTTTCACCGGGAACACCGCCAATGGTGCCCCGTATGCCTGAAATGGATTTAATGAGGGTCATATGCGTAAAGATATGCGGCAAATATAAAGGGATTACGCGGCAAACCGGACGAATTTGTAAATTTGATCGATCCGGCAAAACCTCTGATTGAACTTCCTGGCCCACATCTACCTCTCTTTCAATGACCCGCAGCTGGCACTGGGCAATTTCATGGCCGACAGCATCCGCGGGCGTGATTACGGGCACCTCCCGCAGCGCATGCAGGAGGGCATTTTGCTGCACCGCTCCATCGATACTTTTACCGACACCCATCCCATCCCAAGGAAAAGCAGCAAGCGCCTGCACAGCGGTTACTCCCATTACAGCCGGGTAATTGTCGACATCTATTACGACCATTTTCTGGCCGTGCACTGGAACCGGTACCACCCCGAGCCCCTTTCGGCATTTGTATCTGAGTTTTACGCCCTGCTGCAGGAGCAGCGGGAATGGCTGCCTGCCGAGGTGCGCCGGTTGATGCCGCATATGATCAGAGACAACTGGCTGGTCAGCTATGCGCACCTGGAAGGCATCGGCCGGGTGCTGGAAGGAATGAACCGCCGTACCGGCAATAAATCGGGCATGCAGCACGCCATCCATGATCTGCAGGAACATTACGAAAGCTTTGAAAACGAATTCGAAGCATTCTTTGAAGAATTAATTATCTTTTCCCGATCTAAAATCGAGCTACTTTGAAACAGGTCCTTTTACCGGTTCGGGCACGCCAGGCGGCCCTTTTTGTCTTGCTGCCCACTTTCCTTTTGCTGACCCGGTGCCGGCAAGCTGCCCCAACCCCCACCGGCCTCGTTGCCGAACGGGCCATGGTGGTTTCGGCACGGGAAGAGGCTTCGCGCATAGGGGCAGAAGTGCTTGCCAGGGGTGGCAACGCCTTCGACGCCATGGTGGCTACCGAGATGGCCCTGGCTGTGGCCTATCCCTTTGCCGGGAACCTGGGCGGGGGCGGTTTTATGGTATACCGCCTGAATGACGGCACCGTAGGCAGCCTCGATTACCGGGAAAAGGCCCCCTTGGCGGCCCACAGGGATATGTACCTCGATTCCCTGGGCAACCCCCTGCCCGACCTTAGTCGGAAAGGGGCTACCGCTGCCGGGGTACCCGGAACCGTTGCAGGCATTTTTGCCGTTCATGAGAAATTCGGAACCCTGCCCATGGAAGAATTGCTGGCTCCTGTGATAGCCCTGGCCGAAAAGGGGGTACGGGTAACCGCTAAACAGGCCGAGCGGCTGGGGGGCGTGCGAAATGACCTCATAACGATCAACGGCGACAGCATTCCTTTTGCTGCAGAAAGCCTGGAAGGCGATACGCTCAAATACCCGGCCCTGGCCCAAACCCTGAAACGGCTGGCCGCCAATGGGCGCGACGAATTCTACGGGGGACATACCGGAAAGGTACTGGCCGACTTTGTGCAGGCCCGGGGCGGATTCATTACCCTCGAAGACCTGAAGCGCTACCAGGCGGTCTGGCGGGACCCGGTGGTGTTCGGGTACAAAGATTTGAAAATTATCTCAATGGCTCCTCCCAGCAGCGGCGGGGTAACCATGAACCAGATTCTGAAGATGATGGAGCCCTATGACCTGCGCGAGATGGGGATGCATTCCGCCAGGGCCATCCAGCTGTTTACAGAGGCGGCCCGCCGCGCCTATGCCGATCGCAATTATTATTTGGGCGACCCCGATTTCGTGGAAATTCCCCGGGAAACCCTGGTAGACGACGAATATCTGAAGCAACGCATGGCTGATTTTTCCTTTGAAAAGGCAACGCCCTCCAATGCCGTACGGGAAGGGTCGCTGCAGGTGTACGAGAGCGCCGAGACCACCCATTATTCGATTGTAGATACTCAGGGCAATGCGGTGTCGGTTACCACCACCCTCAACGGGGCATATGGTTCCAAACTGTATTGCACTCCCCTCGGGTTTTTCCTGAACAATGAGATGGACGATTTTAGCCTGAAGGCCGGAGTGCCGAATATGTTCGGGCTTATTGGGGCCGAAGCCAACAGCATTGCTCCCGAAAAGCGCATGCTCAGCAGCATGACCCCCACCATCGTGGAGCGCGACGGCGACCTTTGGCTGGTCGTGGGGACCCCCGGCGGGTCGACAATAATTACGGCGGTTACCCAGACCATTCTAAATGTTCACGAATTTGACCTGAGCATGCAACAGGCCGTAGATGCGCCGCGGTTCCACCACCAATGGCTGCCCGATATGCTGGTATTCGAACCCGAGGGATTCAGCCCAGCCATGAAAGACAGTCTGCGGCTGCTGGGCTATCCGATTAACGAGGGCCTTACGCCCATTATAGGAAAGGTAGACGCGATTCGGGTGCTCCCTGACGGCAGGCTCGAAGGCGGGGCAGACCATCGGGGCGACGATACCGCCGTAGGATTCTGAACCGGTGAGGTTTTATCAGGGGTTAGTCTACAGAAAGCTTCTTCTTAAGCTCTTCCATCGATTGCTGCAACTGCCGTAGCAGACCGCTGTCGGTTGTGGCGTCCACCCCAAAAGTGATTTTACTGCCCACCTCCCACAATTCCTGGAGCTGGCCCTCCTCGATCTCATAGGGGGCGTACGTATCGTTCAGGGATACCAGGCGGAATTTGCCCGTGCCGGGCAATTTTTCAATCTTCTTCACCAACACGGAATCGTACAGTACAACCACGTATATCCGGTTGGCGCTTACACCTTTCCAGTCGTCCACTGCGCGCCCGAGTACCCAATCGCCCGACCTCAGGTTGGGCATCATACTATCTCCCTCTACCTGGAAACCCCGGTAGGTGGCATTGCGGAACTGGGGAATAGGCAGGTCGAAAGCCGGCAGCTGGCGGTACCAGCTGGTATCGTGGATGTTTTGCGGATAGCCGGCGGCCGCCTTGGCATTGACCAGCACGATGTTTTCCTGGTCTGCAGAATCGACCGTTACCACCTTTGGCAATATGCTAACCCGCGAGGTTTCAAGGTGCTTTTGTTCGCTCTCGCCGAATACCCACAGCGGGTTTATCTTGAATTGTTTAAGCAATTCGGCAATCACGCGTCCGGATAGCTTGGTGCGGCCCCGTTCAATATCGGCAGTGGTATTGGGAATACCGAGTTTTTCAGCGAATTCTGACTGGGTGAACCCCAGCTCCCGCCTCAGGTCCGTAAATCGTTTGGTACTCAGATCTTGTTCCATAGGTTTTGCCTTTTACCTCAGGTTAAAGGGTCGTGTCGCCCTTCAAAGATAGTATAATTGGAAATATTCCAAAATAATTTTGGGAATATATCCAAAATATGGAAATATTATTTATTTTTGGAATATATCCATGTATTTGGAATATATCCACTTTAAAGAATAAATGTTAAGTGTTATGGAGACCACTAACTTTTACATGTACGATGGCAGCTTTCAGGGATTCCTAACGGCCGCAGGCGAAGCCCTTGAAATGGCAACTCCGGTTGAAGGCATTGGCAAGGCCAGCACAGAGCAACCTCCCCTGTTCGTCAAAACCAGGCGTGTCTTAACACACAGGCACCGCGCAGAAAGGCTATGGCAAAAGTTGGAAAGAAGAAGCCCGGCCCTTTCCCGTCTTATTTATTTTTCGTTTATGTCTGAAGTATCTGGTGTTGAATTGCTTTTATACAATTATATCAATGCATTATTTAATATAAATAATGTGGAAGAAGACGTCTTGTCGGAGTGGCGACAACGCCTGGAGGGGTTGGCCAGAAAGGTGGAATCCGAAAAAAGGGAATTGGAGCGCAGCCTGCTCTTTACGCCTTCTGCAGAAGGCATACCCTGTGCATTTGCCAGCCCGTCTGCCAACGTGCTTCCCCTGTTGACCCGCTACTTTAAGTCGCGCTTTGCCGGGCAGGCCTGGATGATTTACGATTCCAAGAGGAATTATGGAATATACTGGCGCTGCGGCCAGCTGGAACTGATTGGGTTACGTCCACAGGCCTTGCCTGCCCAGTCTGCACAGGCCACCCGGGTTCGGTCGGGACATGAGCCGAATTTCAAAATGGGCAGTCTGCGGTCGCTTCTGCTCCCAAAAGTACTGGAGGGCTCCCTGTCGGGCGCCTCAAACACCACGCTCCCTGTCCGGAGCGCGGTCTAAACCCGGTTGAAGGAGCTTAGTCTGAAGATTTTTCGCCCACAAACTGGTCACTTTTGTTTTTGAACAGGATGTTGAAGGTCGTAAGACTGCCATAAATCCGGGTAATGTATTGTTGCAGTTCCACCTTGTCCTGATCGGAAAGCCCATTGTGCGCATTTATCTTTTGCTCCATAACGCGCAACCTGTCGCGCACCATCACAACCTTATGAAAAAAGCTGTCAATGGGGATTTCCTTATTGGCCAGGTTGGTGTCGCCGGGCTGGAGGAGCAGGTTACCCCCTTTCCACTTATCGGCAATGGGCACCATAGGGTTTATGTCGCTCCATTTGCGCAGGATGCGGATCAGGGTGGTTTCGACTTCGGTGAAGCTGATGGTATCTACCTCGTCGTGCAGGGCTTCAATCACTTCAAATTCTGAATCCAGGTCGATGGTTTCCAAACCCGAATCCAGGAATGAAACCCAGTAAAATTTGGGGCTTACGTTTACCACGACTCCCTTGCCGAGTTCTGGATGTTGAAGGCGTGAGCCGATGCCGAGTAGTTGCATAATGACAATTTTAAATTACCCAGGCTAAATTAGGACAGCTGGGGGAAATAACAAATTTGGAGATGGCATCGCCTTCCGAATTAGCTGCTAAATCCGTAATTTTGCAACTTGCGATTCTGGGATGAACGAGAAGGAAGAACGTATTGAAGTACAGGGAGCACGGGTGCACAACCTGAAGAATATCGACCTGTGCATCCCCCGCGAAAAACTGGTGGTCATTACCGGTTTGTCGGGAAGCGGCAAATCGTCCCTTGCCTTCGACACCATCTACGCAGAGGGCCAGAGGCGTTATATCGAAACTTTTTCGGCTTACGCACGTCAATTTCTGGGCGGCCTGGAGCGGCCCGATGTTGATAAGATTGACGGCCTTTCGCCCGTTATCGCAATCGAGCAGAAAACCACTTCCCGCTCGCCCCGGTCTACTGTGGGCACCATTACCGAGGTTTACGACTTTCTGAGGTTGCTTTTTGCCCGGGCCTCGGATGCCTACAGCTACAATACGGGTAAAAAGATGGTCAGTTACAGTGACCAGCAGATCCGAAACCTGATTTTACAGGATTTCTCCGGCAAACGCATTAACATGCTGGCCCCCGTTGTGCGCTCGCGCAAGGGCCACTACAGGGAATTGTTCGAGCAAATCGCGAAACAGGGATTTGTCAAGGTGCGCGTAGACGGGGTTATCAGGGACCTGGAGAAAGGCATGAAAGTAGACCGTTACAAGACCCATGATATCGAAATCGTGGTGGACCGTCTGCAGGTAGGAGAACTCTCTGACGCGGTCTCCCGCCTGGATGAAAGCATACGCACAGCCATGTATTCGGGCGACAATGTAATGATGGTCCTCGAAGAAGGCCAGCAGCAACCCCGCTTTTTCAGCCGCGAACTCATGTGCCCGGAAACCGGCATTTCGTATCCGGTGCCGGAGCCCAACACCTTTTCCTTCAACTCCCCGAAAGGGATGTGCCCTGAATGCAACGGGCTGGGGCACGTCTACGAGGTAAACACCGGCAAGATCGTTCCCGACAAAAGCCAATCCATTAAAGCGGGGGGGCTTGCCCCCCTGGGGCCCTTCAAGAAATCGTGGGCATTCCGGCAGCTCGAAACCATTGCCCTGCGTTATGGCTTCGAGCTGGACGACCCTATCGGGCAGATTCCCGGAGAGGCCATGGAAGTCATCCTCAACGGCGGCAACGAACGGTTCGATGTAGACTCCGCCTCCCTTGGCGTGAGCCGGCAGTACCGGATCGAATACGAGGGCATAGCCAATTTTATCAAAAATCAGTTCCAGGAAAGCGATTCGGCAAACATCCAGCGCTGGGCAAAAGAGTACATGGACAAGGTATCCTGCCCCGCTTGCGAGGGGTCGCGCCTCAAAAAGGAATCGCTGTACTTCAGGGTGGCCGGGCGCAATATTGCCGAACTGGCGGCCATGGACATCAGGCAACTGGCCGGATTCTTTTCGAAATTGCCCGCGGAACTGGAAGGCGATCAGCAGGTGATCTCCGAAGAGATCGTCAAGGAAATAGGCACCCGCCTGCAATTCCTGCTCGATGTGGGCCTCGATTATTTGTCGCTGAGCAGGGGCTCCAAGACCCTCTCCGGAGGTGAGGCACAGCGCATTCGGCTGGCCACCCAGATAGGATCCCAGCTGGTGGGGGTGCTCTATATCCTGGATGAGCCCTCGATCGGCCTGCACCAACGGGACAACAACCGGCTGATCCATTCCCTTAAGGCACTGCGCGACCTGGGCAATTCGGTCTTGGTCGTAGAGCACGACCGCGACATGATCGAACATGCCGACTACGTAATCGACATCGGCCCACGGGCCGGCAAACACGGGGGAGAGATCATTTCGGAAGGCTCCCCTGAAGAACTGAAACAGCACAACACGCTCACGGCTGCTTACCTGAGCGGCTCCCGTCAAATACCGGTGCCAGAGCAGCGTCGGCCGGGGAATGGCCACGCCATTGTCTTAAAAAACTGCACGGGGCACAACCTGAAAGACGTTACAGCTGTTTTTCCGCTCGGCAAAATGATCGGGGTTACCGGTGTATCGGGCAGCGGGAAGTCGACCCTCATCAACGAGACCCTTTACCCCATCATGAATGCCCACTATTTTAACGGGGTCAAAAAACCAAAACCCTACTCCTCTATCGAGGGGTTGGAACACATAGACAAGGTAATCGACATCAACCAGGCCCCGATCGGCAGAACGCCGCGTTCGAACCCGGCCACCTATACCGGAGTCTTCGGAGAAATCCGCTCCTTGTTTTCCAAAACCACCGAAGCCGCTATACGAGGTTATAAACCGGGACGTTTCAGCTTTAACGTGGCAGGCGGGCGTTGCGAAACCTGTCAGGGGGGTGGCCTGCGGGTAATCGAGATGAATTTCCTTCCCGATGTGTACGTCGATTGTGAAACCTGCAATGGCAAGCGCTTTAACCGGGAGACCCTGGAGATCCGGTACAAGGGCAGGTCAATTGCCGATGTGCTGGAAATGACGGTGGACGAGGCAGTGGACTTCTTCGAGCATATCCCGAAAATCTACCGCAAGCTTAAAACCATTCAGGATGTGGGCCTCGGTTATATATCCCTGGGTCAACAATCCACAACCCTTTCGGGAGGAGAAGCGCAACGGGTTAAACTGGCCACAGAACTATCCAAACGGGACACGGGCAACACCTTTTACATTCTTGATGAGCCCACTACGGGCCTGCATTTCGAAGATATCAGGGTGTTGATGGAGGTGCTCGGAAAACTGGCCGACAAAGGGAATACCGTTCTGGTGATTGAACACAACCTTGACGTGATTAAAATGGTGGACCACATAATTGACCTGGGCTATGAGGGAGGCCGCGGCGGGGGCGAAATCGTTGCTCACGGCAGCCCGGAAGAGGTGTGCCGCGATGCTAAAAGCCATACCGCCCGCTACCTGAGAAAGGAACTCTACCCGAACGAAACCGTAGGCGCCTAAGTGGTCCGTAACGCATTAAAAATCGGAAAAACGCCGTTAGTATCAGTATGAGAAAAGAACAACACCCAAAGGGCTGGAACGAAATAAAGGCAAACGATTCGTGGGCCCTCTTCAAAATCATGGGCGAATTCGTCAACGGCTTCGAAAAAATGAGCCTGATTGGCCCGTGCGTCAGTATTTTCGGCTCGGCCCGAACCCGACCCGACAACGACTACTACAAACTGGCCGTTGAGATCTGCCGGCAGCTCGCCGTTTCAGGTTACGGGGTAATTACCGGGGGCGGCCCGGGTATCATGGAGGCTGGAAACAAAGGCGCAAACCTGGCCGGTGGCACTTCGGTTGGCCTGAACATCGACCTGCCCTTCGAGCAGCACAACAACCCCTTTATAGACGAGGATAAGAGCCTCGATTTCGATTATTTCTTCGTTCGCAAGGTAATGTTCGTCAAGTACGCCCAGGGCTTTGTGGTTTTACCGGGAGGGTTCGGTACCCTCGACGAGCTTTTTGAGGCCATCACCCTTATTCAGACCCACAAAATTGGCACCTTCCCCATTGTGCTGGTGGGATCGGCGTACTGGGAGGGCCTTTTTAACTGGATACGCGACACCATGCTGCAGGCCGGCAACATCAATGAGGAAGACCTGGAACTGGTGCGAATGGCCGATACGGCCGAGGAGGTAGTCGAAATAATCGATGGCTTTTACCGGGGCCACACCCTTAGCCCCAATTTCTGATTGTATGGCCGGTTTTCCAATTCGCTTTGGCTTTGCTAAATTCCTGCTGTTCTGGTGTGTTCTGGCGACCACCCAGGCCCAGCACAGGAATACGCTGCGGGCCAATCTCGTCTCTGAAAACCATACCCTGGAAATCCAACAGGAATTCACCTACATAAATTCTTCCCCCGACTCGCTCCCCACCCTGGTGTTCAATGACTGGGCCAATGCCTATTCTGATAAAAACACCGCACTGGCCCGCCGCTTCGCCGAAGAGTTCCGCAAAAACCTGCACCTGGCCAAAGATGAAGACCGGGGGGCTACCGATATCCTCACCGTGGTCGATGAAGTATACCGGGGCCTGAGCTGGAAGCGGCTTCCGGGGAAAGACCTCGTGCAATTCAATCTGAGCGAGCCGCTCGCCCCGGGCGACTCAACCCGCCTGTTCATCACCTATATCGTTAAACTCCCCCCCAACCGCTACACCCCTTACGGCTATGGCCCAGACGGGAGCTACTACTTAAAAGACTGGTACCTGACCCCGGCCGTCTATGACGGAGACTGGAAGTTGTATTCCAACAAAAACCTGGAAGACCTGTATACGGATATCACCGATACCCGCATTGAGCTGTCGTTCCCCGATTCCCTATACCTGGGTACTAATTATGTGGACATCAACCTGAGCCGTGTGCCCGGGCGCCAGTATGCCACCCTGCGCGGCACCCATCGGAAAAGCTGCGATATTATCCTTAACCTGGACCACCCCTTCGAAAAGCACCTTACCCCCTTTCTGTTTGTGGTAACCGATATCCGCTCACAAAAATATGAGGCGGTTTTACAGGGGATTTCCATCGACCGCATTGCCGGGTTTATCCATGAAAACCTGGGAGCCTTTCCGTATGAACAATTGCTGGTGAGTGAAATCGACTTCAACAAAAACCCGCTCTACGGCCTTAATCAGTTGCCGTCGTTCATACGCCCCTACGAGGAACAGTTTCAATTCGAAATGAAATTCCTCAAAACGGCCCTCATCAGCTACCTGCGGGAAAGCATTTTCCTGAACCCTCGTAAAGACAAATGGATCTCGGATGCCATCATCAATTACCTCATGATCCGCTATGTTGAGGAATTCTATCCCGACCAGAAAATGCTCGGGAAGCTTTCAGATTTCTGGCTGGTGCGCAAAACCCACCTTGCACAGATGGATTTCAACGAGCAGTACCCCTTCCTGTACATGCTCACGGCGCGTCAAAACCTCGACCAACCCCTTACCACCCCAAACGACTCCCTGATCAAATTCAACCAGAAAATCGCCAACACCTACAAGGCGGGGCTCGGACTGGCCTATATGGCCGATTACCAGGGTGCCGACCCGGTTAACCGCGCCATCCGGGATTTTTATGAGACCTACCGCCTGCAGCAGGCTGACCCCCAGGGTTTCAGGAGCTCGTTTGAAAAATATGCAGAAAAGGATATTAGCTGGTTTTTTGATACCTATGTGGGTACAGACCGCCGGATCGATTTCAAAATCAAATCGGTAGGCAGGAGCGAAGATTCCCTGCGGGTAACCATCAAGAACAAGACCGGAGCCGATGTGCCCATCTCCTTATTCGGCGTTGTTGGCGACTCTGTTGTGTCGAAATATTGGTTTGAGCACGTTAAAGGAACCCGCACCTTTGACATCCCCCGCCTTGGGGAGCGCAGGCTTGTTCTCAATTACGACCAGAACATACCGGAATTTAATCAGCGTGATAACTGGAAGTCGCTCGGCGGGTTCTTTTCCAGCAACAAAAAATTAAAATTGCAGTTCTTCAAAGATTCGGAAAATCCGTACTACAACCAGGTTTTCTACATGCCGGTACTCAATTATAACCTTTACGATGGCCTCTCCCCCGGCATGCGGTTTACCAACAAGACGTTCCTTCAAAGACCCCTGATATTTGATTTTGCACCCACCTATGCCATCAAGGAACGGGCCCTGGTGGGATACGGGCGCCTGAGTTACCAGCACTACCATGGAAAAAGCGGGTTTTACCTGACCAATTACAGCATCAGGGGTTCTACCAGCCACTTCCAGGCCAATTCCCGCTATTCGACCCTAACCCCCTCCATCGCTTTCGGCTGGCGCCCGGCAGACCTTATTTCCAATATCCGCTCGTCTCTGCTATTGCGCCATGTGAATGTTTTCAGGACTATCGACCCCACCTTAGGCGACCTGGAAACCGACCCCGATTACAGTGTGCTCGACTTGCGCTATAATTACCTGAATAACAACATCATCAATTACCTGTCCTGGTTTGCCGACGCCCAGTACGCCTCCAATTTCAGCAAACTTGCAGTAAACATTGAGTACCGTCGGCTCCTGGAAAGCAACCGCCAGATTAACCTCCGGCTCTTCGGGGGTGTATTCCTGCGCAACCAAACCGACTCCGACTACTTCAGTTTTGCCCTGGACCGCCCCACCGACTACCTTTTTGACTACAACTACCTGGGGCGTTCAGAAGACACAGGCCTGTTCAGCCAGCAGATCATCATTGCCGAAGGTGGGTTTAAATCAAAGCTTGAAAACCCCTTTGCCAATGCCTGGATGGTAACCGGCAACGCGAGCATTAACCTGTGGCGCTGGATCGAACTTTACGGAGATGTGGGCCTGATGCAAAACCGGGGCAGCGATGCCCGCTTTGTGTACGATTCGGGGATACGGCTCAATCTGGTTACCGATTATTTTGAATTGTATTTACCTGTATATTCCAACAACGGGTGGGAAATGGGCCTTCCCAGCTACAGCCAGCGCATACGTTTTATCGTTACCCTGAGCCCGCGTACGCTAACCGGCTTATTTACACGAAAATGGTTTTAAAATTATCAAATCGTCAAAATATCATCTGTTTTTTGATGGTTTTTTAGTTTGAATGCGTTTTATAACAATTCTGTTGAAAAATCGTTAGAATAAAAAGCGGGAGGTGATTGGAAAAATGCCCCGACTTTGGTATTTTAGCCTCCAGACCGGCCTCATCTATGAAAGTTCATCTCGATCCCGAAAAGGACATCTCCTTCAGCGATTTCAGAGAACAGATTCTCCAGGATTACCGAACCGCTCTGTTGAGCCGGGAATGCAGCCTGCTCGGCCGACGTGAAGTGCTGACAGGCAAGGCCAAATTCGGCATCTTCGGCGACGGCAAGGAACTTCCGCAACTGGCCATGGCCCGTGCCTTCCGCAATGGCGATTTCCGCAGCGGCTATTACCGCGACCAGACCTTCATGATGGCCATGGGCCTGCTTACCCCAAAAAATTTCTTCCACGGGTTGTACGCCACGACCGATATCACCCTCGAACCCATGAGCGCCGGGCGCCAGATGGGCGGGCATTTCGGCACCTACAGCCTGAATGAAGACGGGAGCTGGAAAGACCTTACCAACCAGCCAAACAGCAGCCCGGATATTTCCTGCACCGCAGGCCAGATGCCCCGATTACTCGGTTTGGCTCAGGCCTCCAAAATTTACCGGAAACTTCCTCAGATCCCTTCAGAAGGGTTTTCTGACCACGGGAATGAAGTGGCATGGGGCACCATCGGCAACGCCTCCACCAGTGAAGGGCATTTTTTTGAGACCCTCAATGCCGGTGGCGTATTGCAGGTGCCTATGATCATAAGTGTATGGGACGATGCATACGGCATTTCGGTGCCTGCCAAATACCAGACCACCAAAGAGAATATCTCGGAAATACTTAAGGGATTCCAACGCACCGATGATTCCCCGGGGTACGAAATACTCCGGGTGCAAGGCTGGGATTACACGGCGCTTATCCACACCTATGAAAACGCGGCCGATATCGCCCGAGAACAGCACGTGCCCGTGCTGATCCATGTGATGGAGCTCACACAGCCCCAGGGGCATTCCACCTCAGGCTCGCATGAACGGTATAAATCAGAAAAAAGGCTGCTCTGGGAAAAGGAGCACGACTGTAACCTGAAGTTCAGGCAGTGGATACTGAGCAACCGGATCGTGGAGGAACCTGAATTGGAAGAGCTGGAAAAGGAGGTCAAAAAAGAAGTGCGGGCAGCCAAGAAAGCAGCCTGGACCGAATTCCTCGAACCCCACCGTCAGCTTAAGAAAGAATTACAGGCCCTGCTCGATGCAGCGTCAAAAAACAGCCCGAACAGCCGTTTTCTCAGCAAGCTGAAAAACGACCTGATCGCGGTAGAAGAGCCACTCAAGCGCGATATTATTTCAAAAGCCCGCAAGGCCCTTCGGTACCTGATTGGCGAAAACTCCCCGGAGCAACGCGCACTCCAGAACTGGGTACAGCGCTTCATGGTTGAATCAGAACCTCACTTCAGCTCACACCTTTACTCGGAACTGCCCGGCAAAGCAACCGAGGTTCCGGAAGTAAAGCCAATCTTCGGAAACAACCCGGAGCAGGCCGACGGACGCATCATCTTGCGCGACAATTTCGAACGCCTTTTTGAACGCTATCCGCAGGCCCTCATCTTTGGGGAAGACAGCGGCACCATCGGCGACGTGAACCAGGGGCTTGAGGGCCTGCAGAAGAAATTCGGCCCCTTGCGCATTGCCGACACCGGCATTCGCGAGACCACCATTATCGGCCAGGGGATCGGCATGGCACTCCGAGGGCTAAGGCCAATCGCCGAGATTCAGTACCTGGACTACATCCTCTACGGCCTGCAAACCCTGAGCGATGACCTGGCCACCCTGCTCTATCGCACCGTCGGGAAGCAAAAGGCCCCCCTGATTGTGCGCACCCGCGGGCACCGCCTGGAGGGGATCTGGCATTCGGGCTCGCAAATGGGCGGGCTGATTCACCTGTTGCGCGGCATGTACATTCTGGTTCCCCGCGATATGACCAGGGCAGCCGGTTTTTACAACACCCTTATGAAAAGCGATGAGCCGGCCCTGATTATCGAATGCCTGAACGGGTATCGACTGAAAGAACCGGTTCCGAAAAACCTCGGGGAAATCTGTACCCCTATCGGGCGTGTTGAGACCGTACGCAGCGGTACCGACATCACCCTGGTATCTTACGGTTCCACCCTTCGGATCGTTATTCAGGCTGCCGAGGAACTCGAAGAGGTTGGAATCTCAGCCGAAGTGATCGATGCACAGTCGCTGCTTCCCTTCGACCTGGACCACGCCGTTTGCGAAAGTCTTCGCAAAACTAACCGGCTGCTCGTGGTTGACGAGGATGTTCCAGGAGGCTGTTCGGCCTACCTGCTGCAGCAGATCACGGAAGTTCAGGGAGGCTACCGATATCTCGATTCGGCGCCCCAGACCCTCTCCGCCAGGGACCACCGCCCGGCCTATTCCAGCGACGGCGACTACTTCTCCAAACCCAGCACCGAAGATGTTTTCGAGAAGGTCTATGCAATGATGCACGAGACAGACCCCGGGGAATTCCCGCCCCTGATTTAAACTTGCCCTCTTCCCATCAAAAAAATACCTGCCCCAAATAGGGCGGGCTTTATTTCAGGATAACCTGAAAGTTAATTCTTCAGGTCAAGTTCCGTTTAGTGAAATTCTATCGCTTTATCTCAGTTGCCTGCCGATGAAAACCCTGTCAGGCTGCTGTATTTTAAGTAAGTTTGAAGCAGGCTCACAACGCACCCATCCATGAAAGAAATCCGCAAGCTTATACGGGAACATTACGGCCTGGAAAACATTAGCCTTAAACCCCTTGAGGGTTATGAAGACAAGACCTACCTCATGGCAGCCGGGAAAGACAGCTGGATTTTGAAAGAGCACCTCCCCGCACCCGGACTTACAGAACGTATATCTCTGGAAGAAAGGCTTATGAGCCATTTTGATTCAACTGATACTTACTCATTTCCGAAGCACCTCCTTACCCACTCCGGGCAGGAAGCCCTGGTGGTCGAAAACCGGGTTTACCGTGTATTGAGCTACCTGAAAGGCACTTTTATGGGTGAGCTGCCGCCGGCCGATCGACCCATTGCTTCCTGGGGGCGGCTCCTGGGTGTACTCGCCCGAAAAGCTCAGGACTTTACCGGCCCGGTGACCCGGGAGCCTGAACCCCTCCCCTGGGACCTCCAACACCTGGCCATGCATAGGGCTTCCCTGAAGGCCCATGTGAAGGACCCGCACCTGGCTGCCTTAATCGCCTATTTCTTCGGTCAATACGATGCCGAGGTGGAACCGCACCGATTTGAGCTGCGCAAAGGGTTCATATACAACGACGCCAACGAGTGGAATATCCTGCTTCAAAACGGTGAAATAACCGGCCTGATCGATTTCGGAGACAGTTGTTATTCCTGGCTTGTGAACGACCTGGCCGTTGGCCTGGCCTACGCACTTATGGACCAGCCCGACCCTCTGGAAACAGCCCGGACGTTTGTTGAGGCCTACTGCAGCGAAAGCGACCTTTTGCCCCTTGAAGCCGACCTGCTATACTACCTGATTGCCGGACGCCTGTGTATGAGTTTGTGCAATTCGGCAAAAGCCAAAAGCCACCAGCCCGATTCGGGTTATATCTCAATCAGTGAAGCACCCGCAAGGAATCTCCTCTATGCCTGGTTGAAAATAAACCCCAGGTCTGCTTCCCGCCTTTTCAGGCAGGCAGCTGGCCTGCCTGTACCCGAACCAGTCGACGGTGCTTCTTTCCGGGAGCGTCGCCAACGCCATTTCAGCCCGGCCCTGAGTCTGAGCTACCGCAATCCAATCGTAATGGAACGGGCTGCCTTCCAGTATATGTACGCCGCAGACGGGGCCACCTTTCTGGATGCCTATAACAACATCATGCTGGTCGGGCATGCCCACCCCCATGTAGTGGAGCAGGGCTGTGCCGCCCTGAGACGGCTCAACACCAATACGCGCTACCATTATGAAGCCCTGCTTTCCTACGCCGAGCGCCTCCTTGCCCGTTTTCCGCCACAGCTTTCGAAGGTCTTTTTTGTGAATTCGGGAAGCGCGGCCACCGACCTGGCGCTGCGGCTGGCGCGCTGGTATACCGGAAACCGCAAAGTTGCGGCCCTTGAAAGCGGTTACCACGGCAACACCGAAGCGGCCCTTGCGGTGAGCCCTTACAAGCACCGGGGCGGGACGGTTTACCCTGACACCCTGGTTTGCCCCCTCCCCAAGGTATTTGGGTCGGGCCTGCCCGACGACGGCAGCGCTGGTGTCCGTTTTGGGACAGGGTGTTGTGAGCTCCTGAAAAAAGAGACGGAGTCGCTGGCTGCTTTTATTGCCGAACCCGTCGTGGGCTGCGGGGGGCAGGTACCGCTTCCGGAAGGTTATTTACAAACCCTCTATCCGGCTATTCGGGCCATGGGGGGCGTCTGTATCAGCGACGAGGTGCAGGTGGGCTTTGGCAGGCTGGGGCAACACTTCTGGGGATTTGAAATGCAGGGCGTGGTACCCGACATCGTGGTACTGGGCAAGCCCATGGGGAATGGCCACCCGATTGGCGCTGTGGTTTGCACCGAACCCATAGCAGAGGCTTTTGCCCGGGGGCCCGAATTTTTCAGCTCTTTTGGCGGCAACCCGGTTTCCTGTACCATAGGAGAGGCCGTCCTGGACGTCATGGACCGTGAAGGACTGGCCGCACATGCCCGCGAGGTCGGACGGTATCTGGCAGACGGGCTGTGCCAACTGCAGGGAAACTACCCCCACCTTGCCGACGTTCGCGGCACGGGCCTGTTCCTTGGGGTGGAGCTTGCCGACTCCCGTGGCGCACCGGCCACCCATTGGGCAAAGGCCCTTAAAGAGGGGTTGAGAGAGCGCCAGGTTCTGATTGGAACAGACGGGCCTTATGACAACGTGTTGAAAATTAAACCCCCACTACCCTTCGACCGGCATAATTGTGATGAATTACTGGATAAAATTGAGGTTATAATAAAAGAAATCCCATTTATTTGATGGATTATTAATATTTTAGCGGTAACCTTAGACAATCAACCTATGAAGAGTTCCCCAAAAAATGACCTCGGCCTGCTCTTGCTCCGCATAGCGGGTTCTGGTTTAATGCTTACCCATGGCGTCCCGAAGCTTATGAATTATTTCGGGGAAGAGCCCATCCAGTTCGGCAACCCCATCGGCATCGGCTCAGGGCCTTCCCACTTCCTGGTCATGTTCGCCGAAGTATTCTGTGCATTTCTGGTCCTGATCGGCTTAAAAACCCGCTGGGCTGCCATACCGGTAGTTATCGACATGCTGGTGGCCGCCTTTATCGCACATGCCGCCGACCCGATCGGTGCCCGGGAAAAATCCTTGTTATTCGCGGCCATTTTCATCAGCATTTTCCTGATGGGGCCCGGGAGGTACAGCCTCGACCGGAAGTAAGATCTTTCAGACTATTTTAAACAGGAGTTCCTGAAGCAGGTCTTGTTGCGAAAGGGAGGAAGAACCAACCCCTTTTCCCTTCAGGTCCATTTCGCGGAGCACCCCCACTATGCGGCTAACCTGCTTCATCGGGTAATTGCGCGCAGCGGTCTGGTATTCGCTTACGAAATAGGGATTGATGCGCAGGGCCTGGGCCACGTGTTTCGGACTGTGATCGCCCAGGCCATGGTATTGCAACAATTGGGTGAAAAAGGTATGCAACAGGGCCACAGTAAGCACAAACGGGTTTTCCTTTGGGTTCTGGACGAAGTATTTGATGATTTGGGTGGCGCGCGGGATATCGCGCTCGGCAATGGCCTTTTTGAGCTCGAAATTATTGAAGTCCTTGCTGATGCCGATATGGTCCTCGATGGTCTGGGGGGTAATTTCGGCCCCTACCGGCAAAACAATTTTCAGCTTGTCGAGTTCATTAGAGATGCGGCTCAGATCGGTGCCCAGGTACTCCACCAGCATGGCTGCCGCCTTATGCGATATTTTCAGGTCGTTCCCAGATAAAACCCGCCGGATCCAGTCGGCTACCTGGCTCTCGTAAAGCTTTTTGCTTTCAAACACCACGGCATTTCCGGACTTCAGGGTCTTGATCAGCTTTTTGCGCTTGTCTAGGGTCTTGTATTTATAACAGATAACCAGAATGGTGGAGGGCTGCGGATTTGCGGCGTAATCTGCCAATTGCTCGATGGTGCGGCTCAGGTGTTGTGCCTCGCGAACAATGACTACCTGGTAGTCCGACATCATCGGATACCGCTTGGCCTGGCCGATAACATCGTCCAGGGAAGTGTCTTTCCCGTACAGGACCATCTGGTTAAACCCCCGCTCTTCCTCCGTAAGGACGTTGTTGGCAATGAATTCGGAAATGCGGTCGATGTAGTAAGGCTCCTCCCCCATCAGAAAATAAAGGGGCACCAGCCGCCGTGCGCGGATGTCGTCGACCAGTTGTTTCACTTCATCCATAGGGAAAAATAACGGACATTTGCAGTATGATGGATCTCAATTTTCCGAGGTATCCCTTCCGTTTCAAAAGTAGGGAAAATAAACTCCTTGTCTTTGACATGATCCGCAAAAAGTACGTGTCGCTGCAACCTGAGGAATGGGTGCGGCAGCACTGTCTGCATTTTTTGGTCACCGACAAGGGCTACCCGCCGGGACGGGTTTTGGTGGAACGCAAACTCGAGGTGCACGGGCTAACCAAGCGTCTCGACCTGGCGGTTTGCGACGCCCGCGGCCAGATAGAGGTGCTCGTCGAATGCAAGGCCCCTGACGTGTCCATTGACCAGGAGGTTTTCGATCAGATAGCCCGTTATAATATGGAGGCCCAAGCCCGCTACCTGATGGTTAGCAATGGCCTGCAGCATATTTTTTGCCAGATGGATTACAGACGGCAGCGTTACGTCTTCCTCGAAGACCTGCCCGCGTTCGGGGCCGGGGCAAACCCTGAAAAAGGCTAGCCAAAACCGGCACCATTCCCGCTCGCTTCCGAAAATTATTGTTTACTTTGTCCCCTTTCTGCCACCGGGCAATTCCCGGTGCCAATCCCAACCCGGATGCCATCAATCGCCATTGTGATTCTAAACTGGAACGGCAGGCAACTGCTGGAGCGTTTTCTGCCTTCGGTGTTACAATTCAGCCATGGAGCAACCGTATACGTGGCCGACAACGCTTCAGAAGACGACTCCATTTCCTTTCTGGAGTCGGCCTATCCGCAGGTGCGCATCATCCGCAATTCGGTAAATGAAGGCTTTGCCGGTGGCTATAACCGGGCCCTGCAGTCGGTGGAGGAAGACCTCTGGTGCCTGCTCAATTCAGATGTCCAGGTAACAGAAGGGTGGCTCGCACCCGTCATCCGGCTTTTTGACTCGACTCCCGGAGTGGGCATAGTGCAGCCCAAAATCAAAGACCTGTTGCGACCCGACTCCTTCGAGTACGCCGGGGCGGCCGGCGGGTTCGTCGACCTGTTTGGCTACCCGTTTTGCCGGGGGCGTATATTCCAGAGTCTGGAAACCGATACCGGCCAGTACGACGATATGCGCGAAATTTTTTGGGCCACGGGCGCCTGTATGTTTATCCGGAAAGAGGTGTTTACGGCCCTGGGCGGGTTCGACCCCGACTACTTCGCCCATCAGGAAGAGGTAGACCTCTGCTGGAGGGCGCACAACCACGGTTACAAGGTTATGTACACAGGGCACTCCACGGTTTACCATCTTGGGGGCTCTACCCTGAGCAACATGAACCCCAAGAAGACCTACCTCAATTTTCGCAATTCCCTGTTCTCCATCACCAAAAACCTCCCCCGCAAAAAGGCTTTCCCCATCGTACTGGCCAGACTGCTTCTCGACGCCCTGGCAGCTGCCCGCTTTATCTTCCAGGGAAGGGGCAGGCATGCAACAGCCATAATCCGGGCCCATTTCAGTTACTACCGCCAGGTCGGGAAGATGCTCCGCAAACGCGAAAAGGTGCGTTTCGTACAAAAATATTATGCGACAACATCCATAGTATGGTCTTATTACGTAAATGGAGTAAAGAATTTTAACATTTTAGTAAAAGATTAACGGATGGGTGCTTATACCACTTGGCCTTTTATCTAATTTTGTTTTGAATTCGTAACTAAAGCAAACTTCAAATCCTTAACAAATAATACCAATTATGAAAAGAATCATGATCGGCTTTCTGGGACTGGCCCTAGCCCTTTCTTCCTGCGTATCGCAAAAGAAATACGCCGAACTGGAAGCCAAGCAAAAAGAAACCCAAGACCTGCTCAACTCAGCTACTGTTAAACTGAACGGCTGCTTGGAAGACAAGGCCACTGCGGAGGCCCGGATGAGAACTCTGGAAGAGCAAAACTCCTTTCTGAAGGCTAACAACCAGGAACTCATCAACAATATGGGGAACCTGACCACCCTGACTGCCAAGGGCGCAGACAACCTAGAGAAATCGCTTGAGAGCCTCAAGGAGAAAGACCTTACAATCCGCAAACTGCAAGATGCAATTACCCGTCGCGACTCCGTGAACCTCGCCCTTGTACAGAGCCTGAAAGGGGTGCTGGGCAACCTGGACGATTCAGACATCGAAATCAGCGTGGAGAAAGGCGTGGTATTTGTCTCTATCTCTGATAAACTGTTGTTCCGTAGCGGCAGCTACACCGTAACCGACGCCGCCAAGCAGGTTCTGGGCAAGGTCGCTCAGGTGGTGAATAACAAGCCTGACTTTGAATTCATGGTAGAAGGACATACCGATAACGTACCCTACCGCAGTGGCGTACTGCTCGACAACTGGGACCTGAGCGCCAAGCGCGCCACTTCAGTGGTTCGTATCCTTCAGAATGATTTCGGCGTAGATCCTGCCCGCATGACTGCTGCCGGAAGAAGCTATTACATTCCTTTGGTATCTAACGATACTTCAGAAAACCGCGGCAGAAACCGCCGGACCCGTATCGTGGTGCTGCCCAAACTGGATCAGTTCTACTCCATGATCGAGGAGGGGATGAAAGATCCTGCCATCAACAAATAATCGGCCTCGGTCGAAAAGAAAACCCCGCCATATGGCGGGGTTTTTGTTTTACAGGATGTTCAGGTCGCCCTTGCCTTCTCGCACCACTTCGGGTTCAGGCCCGGAAAGGTCGATCACGGTCGAGGCCACATTGCCGCCGTATCCGCCATCGACCACGACATCTACCAGGTTCTGCCACTTTTCGTAGATGAGCTCGGGATCGGTCGTGTACTCGATTACGTCGTCGTCGTCGCGGATGGAAGTGGAGACGATGGGGCTTCCAAGCGCCCGCACGAGTGCCTGTGCAATAGCATTGTCAGGGATGCGGATACCCACCGTCTTTTTCCTTTTAAAATCTTTGGGCAGGTTGTTTCCGCCCGGCAATATAAAGGTATAGGGGCCCGGTAGTGCTCGTTTCAGGATTTTAAAAGTGCGTGTATCGATCTGTCGCACGTAGTCGGATAGATTGCTCAGGTCGGCACAGATAAAAGACCAGTTGGCCTTATCGAGCTTAACCCCTTTGAGACGGGCCAGGCGTTCCAGGGCCCTGGAATTGGTCAGGTCGCAACCCAGGCCGTACACCGTATCAGTCGGGTAGATAACCAACCCCCCATTACGCAGTACCTCCACCACCTGGCCAACAGCCCTGGGGTTTGGGTTTTCTTCGTATATCTTGATAAGTTGCGACATGATTTTGGACTTGTCTGCGTTACGGCCCGATACAGGGAAATATTCCTATTTAACCTGGTACACCCGCACGTAATCGACCTCCATAACGGCCGGAAAAATGGTGTCGTCAACCCCCTGAAGACCGCCCCAGTTTCCACCTACGGCGATATTCATCAAAAAATAAAAGGGTTGGCCAAACGGCCAGTTTTCGGCCGAAGTAGGTGAGGGACGCACAAAAGCAAGCTGTACATTGGCCGGGTCGTCGAGATAGAATTTTATGTAGTCGCGCGTCCAAAGCACCCCGTAATTGTGGAAGGCCTCTTCAATGGTCTCAAGGCGTACCGGTCCCGTGGTGATCTGGGTGCCGATCTGGTGGTTATTGGCTGTGCTGTGCAGTGAAAAATGTACCTGATCGGGCTCATAACTCACATATTCCATGATGTCGATCTCCCCGCAGCCCGGCCAGCCCACGGAACCTATATTATTGCCCAACATCCATAAGGCCGGCCAGATACCATTCCCCTTGTGTTCCGGGATGCGGGCCCTTATTTCAAGGCGCCCGTATGTGAAGGATTTTCTGCTGTTCAGCCTTGCAGACTCGTAATCGCCCACATGCTGCCCCGGGCCGGTTTTATGGGCGGTAATCTTGAGTGTTCCGTCACTGACCTCGGTTACGCCCGTTTCGACATAGTTCTGCCACTCGTTATTGCCCCAGCCATGGGCACCGGTTTCAAAGCTCCAGTTATCGGCGTTGAGGGCATTGCCGTCGAATTCGTCGCTCCACACCAGTTCGGCGGCCTCCCAGTAGGCAGGGTCCTGAACATTGGGCAGTTCTGAAGTCGGGGTTTCATCGACCCCAGAATCTTCTTGCGGATCAGACGAATTCTGACAAGACGCAATGCCCATCGGAATCCATAAGGCAATCAGGAAAAACGGGCGGGAGCAACGGCTGGGAATCTTTACCATATTTATGTGTGTGAATTGGTTAAGGCGCCCTCAAGATACGACTATTTGGACATCCGAGCCCTGGGGCGAGTCGCTTAATTCAGCAACCTGAGTTTGGCAAAACGGAGCAATAATTTCTTTACATCGCCCTGCTCAAAACGGATTTCCGCTTTTTTGTCCTGCCCTGCCCCTTCGATTTTCAGTACCGTGCCCCTGCCGAAACGCGAATGGTCTACCAGGCTCCCTTCCTGCAGATCAGGCTGGTGGGTATCGGCCCCAACGGGCTGGCCCAGTTGGGGCTTGATTTTTCGGAGTTTGCGGAGTTGGTCCTGACTGGGGCCCACCCGTGAGGGCGGCGTGCCCGGGCTCGGTTTCTCCTGCCTGAGCCGGCTTTTGTCGACTTCCCCAAAAAGGTCGCTGTCGAGCAGGGGGCGAAACCGGTAGGTCTCGACTGGCGTCAGGTTTTCCAGGTATTGCTCGTCGATCTCCTCGATAAAGCGGCTGGGCTCGGCGTCGATGAGCTTGCCCCAGCGATAGCGGTTCTGGGTATAGGTCAGGTAGGCCTGTTTCTCTGCCCGGGTAAGGGCCACATAAAACAAGCGTCTTTCCTCTTCCAGCTCACTCCGGGTATTCATGCTCATGGCCGAGGGAAACAGGTCTTCTTCCATGCCCACGATGTAGACGTAAGGAAACTCCAGGCCCTTGGCCAGGTGTATGGTCATCAGCGCCACCCGGTCTTCGTCTCCCTGTTCGCGGTCGAGGTCGGTGGCAAGGGCAACATCTTCCAGGAATTCGCTCAGGTCGCCACGGGCATCGGCCAGCTCCTTCTGTCCTTCCACGAAATCCTTGATCCCGTTCAGCAGTTCTTCGATGTTCTCCATCCGGGCTATCCCCTCGGGGGTGCCATCCTTTTTGAATTCGAGCAACAGCCCTGATTTCCGCGCCACCTGCTCGGCCAGCACAAAGGCATCGGCCTGTTTGTTCACAATCTGGAAGCTCCTGATCATGTTGGCAAAATCGGTGAGCTTGCGGCGCGTTCCCCCGTGCAGGCCGAGGGGTTGCGCCTCCAGGTTCTCGATTAACTGGAAAATGGTCAGGCCGGTTTCGTTGGCTGCAATGGAAAGCTTGTCTACCGTGGTATCGCCAATACCGCGGGCCGGGAAATTGATCACCCGTTTCAGCGCCTCCTCGTCGCCCGGGTTCACCACAAGCCTCAGGTAGGCCAGTACGTCTTTGATCTCCTTGCGCTGGTAAAAGGAAAGCCCCCCATAGATCCGGTACGGGATGTCGCGCTTTCTCAGGGCGTCTTCGATGGCCCGCGACTGGGAATTGGTTCGATACAGCACGGCAAATTCACCGTTAGGCAGCTGCTGCTGCATTTTGTGCTCAAAAATGGACGAGGCCACAAACCGGCCTTCTTCGGCATCGGTGGGGCTGCGGTGCAGCCTGATGCGGGTCCCCTCCTCGTTGGCGGTCCAGACCACTTTTTTCAGCTGGTTCTTATTTCGGGCTATGATGCTGTTGGCAGCATTCACGATATTCTGGGTAGACCGGTAGTTCTGCTCCAGGCGGTATACGGCCACATCGTCGTAATCGCGCTGAAAATTCAGGATATTGGTGATGTTGGCGCCCCGAAAGGAGTAGATGCTCTGGGCGTCGTCGCCCACCACGCAAATATTCTGGTAGCGATCTGCCAGGGCCCGTACGATCAGGTACTGGGAATGGTTGGTATCCTGGTACTCATCTACCAGGATATACCGGAAACGCTCCTGGTATTTCATAAGCACCTCAGGGAAGCGCGTTAGCAATTCGTTGGTTCGCAAAAGGAGGTCGTCAAAGTCCATGGCCCCCGCTTTGAAACAGCGGTCTACATACTGGTGGTAAATTTCCCCCAGGCGGGGCTTCTTGGCCATGGCGTCTGCTTCCTGCAATTCCGGGTTCTGGAAATAGGCCTTTACCGTAATGAGGCTGTTTTTGTAAGAGGAGATGCGCTGCTGTATCTGCTTGTACTTGTACACATCTTTGTCGAGCCCCATTTCCTTGATGATGGAAGCAATCAGGCGCTGGGAATCCTGGGTGTCGTATATGGTAAAATTGCTGGGGAAACCCAGTTTGTCGCCGTCGAAACGGAGCAGGCGGGCGAATATGGAATGGAAGGTGCCCATCCACAGGTTTTTCGCTTCGGAGGGCCCCACGATATCGGCAATCCGCTTTTTCATTTCGCGGGCGGCCTTGTTGGTAAAGGTCAGGGCTAAGATGTTGAAGGCATCTACGCCCTGGTTCATCAGGTGGGCGATGCGGTAAGTGAGCACCCGGGTTTTGCCCGAACCGGCACCGGCAATAACCATGAGCGGACCGTCCTTATGCAACGCCGGGGCTTTCTGCGCCTCGTTCAATTCATCCAAAAACATGCAGGTCTGCGACTTTAGAGGGTCGGAAGTTAGCTATAATTCACCGCATCCTCAAACAGCCTTAAGCTGGATTTATAAACAACTCCCGGATGGTTATACCAATTTGAATATATTTACCGGCAGCTAAATATATATCGTGCTAGAAATACCTTTGAGAACCATTCTGCTGCTGTTGCTCTTACCGCTGGGAACCGGGCTTCGGGCACAGGAAAAAACCGCAGGGCCCATAATCCCCGATTACGGGGAAGTATTCCTGGTACCCCACCCGGGCCTGCCCACCGACACCGCGCATACCTTCCGGGCTGTGTTTGACGTGATGCATGGGGCCGGCGATATAGCCCAGCGCAACCCCTATATAGAAAGCGTGGCGCGCTACCTGAACATGCATGCACAGGCAGGCGTTCCGCCCGAACAGCTTTACGCCGTGCTGGTGGTGCACAACGAGGCCACCCCCGATTTGCTCACCGACACCGAATACCAGAAGCGTTTCGGGCAGAGCAACCCGAATACCGCCATGCTTCGGGCCCTGATGGATGCCGGCGTAGAGGTGGTGCTATGCGGGCAGTCGTCCCTGGCCAGAGACGTTCCCATAGAAAAAACGGTACCCGGCGTAAAACTGGCCCTTTCAGCCATGACGGCCCTCATCCAGTTTCAGGACCTGGGGTATCAGCTAATTAAATATTGAAAACCAAATGAAAAAAACGCTTTACCTCCCCATGCTGTTGTTTCCCCTGTTCCTGGGAGCCCAGCAGAACATGAACGACGCGCAGTACCAGGCAATCGAAAGCAAGGTGATCGCATGGAGGCACGACTTCCACCAGCACCCCGAACTCGGGAACCGGGAATTCAAGACAGCCGAGAAAATCGCGGCACACCTGCGCAATCTTGGCCTTGAGGTGCAAACCGGCGTGGCCCATACCGGCGTGGTGGGCGTGCTGAAAGGTGAACAACCTGGCAAAGTGGTGGCCCTGCGGGCCGACATCGATGCGTTGCCGGTAACGGAACGGAACGACCTTGCTTTTCGCTCGGAAGTGACCAGCGAATTCCTCGGAGAAAAAGTTGGGGTAATGCACGCCTGCGGGCATGACACCCATACGGCCATCCTCATGGGGGTTGCCGAACTGCTCTCACAAAACCGGGATAAAATCAAAGGCACGGTAAAATTCATCTTCCAGCCTTCCGAAGAAGGCCCGCCCCCCGGGGAAGAAGGGGGCGCCCTGCTGATGGTAAAGGAAGGGGTGCTCAAAAACCCCGATGTGGACGCCATTTTCGGACTGCATATCAATTCGCAGACCCCTGTGGGCGTGTTGCGCTATAAATCGGGAGGGGCCATGGCAGCCGCCCAGGAATTCACCATCAACGTTAAAGGAAAGCAATCGCACGGCTCCCAGCCCTGGTCAGGGGTAGACCCCATTTTGATCAGCGCCAAAATCATCGATGGCCTTCAGACGATAATCAGCCGGGAAACCGACCTGACCAATGAAGCTGCTGTAATTACCGTGGGCAAGATAAAAAGCGGGGTGCGGTTTAATATCATTCCTGAGGATGCGGAAATGCTCGGCACCATCCGCACCCTCGATTACGGGATGAAGGAACTGATCAACCGCCGGATGATGGAAATGGTGCCTGCCATTGCCAAAGCTTATGGAGGGGAAGCCACCATTTCCATAAAGGATGCCACTGACATCACCTACAACAATCCGGCCCTTGTCGAACAAATGCTGCCAACCCTGCAACGGGTTGCAGGGGCCGAAAACGTAAAAAATTCAAAGGCCATCACTGGGGCTGAAGACTTTTCTTATTTCCAGCGTGAAGTACCGGGCTTCTTTTTCTTTTTGGGTGGTATGACGCCCGGCACCGCGGAGTCCTTCCCGCACCATACCCCAGACTTTATGATAGACGATGCCGGCATGCTGCTGGGGGTAAAGGCGATAACGGAACTCACCCTCGATTACCTGACGGCCGGAAATTGACAAAATAAAGCCTTGCCGGGCTTTCTTATTAACCTGTTTTGATGCAGGGGGCTTATCTTTGCCCCTCAAACCCATGCCCGATCATGAAAAAGTTATTCCCTGACAGTCTGCCCCTGTGCTTGCTGATTCTCTTTATTATGCAGGCTGCCCCAGCCCTGGGGCAGAAACGCAGCGAACTGCTGACCAAAATTGACACCCTGCAGGCCCGACTCTCGAAAACCGAGACAGAACTGGCCCAGGCCCAGAAACAGCAAAAGGCCAGCGAGGCCATTTCCGAGTCGTACGAAGTGCAGGTAAACGACCTTAAGGAGGCCAATGCCACCCTGCTTAAGAACCTGGGCAGTTTTGCAGAGGTTTCCAACAAAAATACGGCCGCCCTTAACCAGGCGCTGTCATCATTGGCCAACCGGGAAGGGGAGCTCAAGGAAATTGTCGAAACCCTGAGTCGGAACGACTCTATTATCATTGCCCTGCTCACCGATGCCAAACTAACCCTGGGCCCCGATGCCAGGCTTAAGGTAGCCGCGGGCAGCCTGGTGATCTCAGGCGGGCTGGAAGAACTGTTCGGCAGTGACACAGGCTCAACCCTGAGTTCTAACGCCGCACCCTGGATTGCCGGAATAGGCAAACTCATACAGGCACACCCATCGCTTGGCGTTACGGTTGAGGGGCTTTCCATGACCGGCGACCTGCCATTGGCGGCCCTTCAGGCCACCACCGTTATGAACGCCCTGCGCGGGGAGCCTGGGCTGCAAAGCACCGCGCTGAGCGCCCGGGGGCGCGATGGCAATTTCAGTGAAGGGGTCGACATTTTGCTGCATCCCGACTACCGGGCCTTTTACCAGCTGGTAAAGGAGGAGATGAAGCACTGAACCCGGCTAAGATGGCCATTGCCGGAACCGGGGGTAAAACCCGGCGCGGTAACATACTTTTTATGGGAATCGGCCGTTCTGTTTTTCGAACCAATCTGACAAACACATGACCGGAGACGGAATCTTTCAACTTTTTGCCTATTTGCTGCCGGCCGTAGTGACCGGGGCTGTTGCCTTTTACTTTTTCCGCCTGCACACCCGCAACGAAGAGGGGCGCAGACGCTTTCTGCTGCAAAAGGAAAGCCAGAAAAACGCCCTCCCTATCCGCCTGCAGGCCTACGAACGCCTGGCCCTTTTCCTGGAGCGCATCTCCATCCCCAGCCTGGTGGTGCGGGTTGCCCCCAAATCGGCTGACAAGAACGATTATGAAAACTTGCTGGTGCGCCACATCGAGAACGAATTCGAACACAACCTCTCCCAGCAGATCTACATGACCGACGAATGCTGGAACGTGATCAAGGCAGCCAAGAATGCTACTATTCAGGCCATCCGCAGGTCTGGCATGAGCTCTTCCGATTCGGCCGAAAAACTGCGCGAAGACATCCTCAACGATACCATGGACAAGCCGTCACCCTCAGCCACAGCCCTCTCTTATGTAAAAAAGGAGATCGGGGAACTCTGGTAACGGTTATTCCTGTTTGAGCGGGCTGAGCTCCTCCCCTTTCCCGGAAGCGTATATATAGCCGCTTTGCCACCATTTGGTCATTTGTTCCCTGTCGAAAACCAGGGAGTTGGTGGTGAGCACCGCGGGGGTGTAGTAAAAGTTGATAATGGCGTCGTTGTTGGTGGCTACGAATTTCCCGATTCGGATGTTCTGCTGCTCGATGCGGTCGAGCATGAAAGCCCCCATATTGGTGAGCAGGGAAAAAGGGTTGCGCGAAGGCATGCGGTTCAGGTGGGTCATTTCGGTATGCAGGATAATGGCGTCTACTTCCCTTGCCCCCCTCCTGATGGCCTCCTCGATGGGCACCATGCTTCCCAGTCCCCCGTCGGCGTATTCGCACCCGTTCTTGCGCACCAGGCTCATAAAAGGGATGTAATTGCAAGAAATCCAGATCCACTCGCAGAAGTCGTCGTAATCGAACTCGTTGATCGACTTGTACTCGACCTGGTTCAGTGACAGGTTGGCCACGGTAACCACCAGGTCTATGGGGCCGTTCTTAAGCGCTCCGAACTCTTCCGGGGTAATCGTATTGCGGATCAGGGTATGCAGGTGGTGGCTCTCGCCAAAAGTCTTGCTGCCGCGCAGGAAATTCCGCACCACGTTCCAGTGGTTGATCCCGATGTTTGCCCCCCCGTGCTGCCGGTGAATGGTAAAGGGGCAGAGGCTGAAGATGCTGTGCTGGTTCACCGAGGTGTAGACCTGTCTTATTTTCTCGATCTTGTTCAGGGCCAAATGCGTGATCAGCAGGCTTCCGGTAGAAGTGCCCAGGAACAGGTCATACCCATTCTGCCGCTGTTCGAGGAGGTATTGGGCGACGCCCCCCGCAAAGGCACCTTTGCTCCCTCCCCCTGAAATGACCATGGCTCTCATAATGCGTTTAATTTGGTATAAAAGTACGGAAAGGAAGCTTCGGGAAAACTCCTGCCCCAGGCTTCCCAATACGCCCGATCGGGCCGCT
The DNA here is from genome assembly GCA_024642005.1 of Robiginitalea sp. Lineage (GTDB taxonomy): Bacteria > Bacteroidota > Bacteroidia > Flavobacteriales > Flavobacteriaceae > Robiginitalea. Next base: position 100,949 of record JAHECA010000007.1, read on the forward strand.
CCGCCATCAGGGAGTCCAGCAGGCGCCGCGTGTAGTTCCTGAATTGCCAGCTGTGGTGTTCGGTGGCGCCGATCAGGTCGCGGATGTTCTGCTCCGCCAGGGCATCGATCTGGCGCAGCAGGCTGAACCCGTTCTCCCGCGCTTCCCGCGGGAATGACGGGGCGGTGGTTTCCTGCAATTCTTCCAGGTACGCCGCCCGCTGCTGCAGGGTCGCATAAGTGTCTGTAAAAAGGGCAAGTACCCACCACAGCTGTCGAAATTTAAGGTCTGACAGGCTGCCATTCCCTTCGGTCCGGGTCAGGTACCCGGCCCGCGAGTCGGGTAACGCGGTCCACAACCGGAACAGGGCCGCCTCCCGCACTTCATAACTGGGGGCATCGAGGAGGGTTTCCAGGTGTGGTATCATCCAGGGCTGGGTCTGTTCCAAACCCGCCAGCGCGGCTTTTTGCACTTCGACCTGAGAGCATTCCAACGCTTTTTTCAGGTGTTCTTCCAGAAAGGATGGGCGGTATTCGCGCAGCAGGGCAGCCCGGTAACCCGGGTCTTCCGAATCTGCCCAAGCCTGAGACAATACCTCTGCGGCCAGGCTGTCAGGGGCCCGGGTTTGCTCGCGCAGGTCCAGGAATGAGGCCATTAGCGGGGATCTGTTCCTCAGAAAGGCCAGGGCCTCTGCAATCGGGAAGGTGTCGGGCACGAGCCACCGGGCCTGGAAATCTTGCAGGGGGATTCCGGAAGCCGCTTCAAGGACCCGCATAAAATCGGCAACCGTTGCATTGGCATAAGCGTATGTGTCAAGAAAGGATGCTATGGCCTTGCGAAAGGCTGCCTCTCCCACCTGCCGGCGCAACACAAACAGGGCCCAGGCTCCTTTTTCGTAAAAGATAAGGCTGCCGGCCTGTGGGTCCAGCAAGGCCGCTCCTGCTCCCGTTTGATCGAGGTCTTCCAAAATGCGGGCTGTTTGCAACAACTTCCAATCGAGGTGAGAAGGGCCAAAGAGGTGTTCCTCAGTCAGGTAGGCATAATAAGTGGCAATGCCCTCGTGCAGCCAGTGCTGCCCCCCGTCGGTCTCGGTGACCAGGTTCCCGAACCACTGATGGGCCAGCTCGTGGGCGTTTACGTTAATGTAATTCCGGTCGTTGTACCCCAGGGAGTCTACCAGGTAGCCCTCGTCGAAAAAAGTGGCTGCGGTGTTTTCCATACCGGCATACAAAAAGTCGCGCAACGGCACCTGCTGATAGGCTTCCCACGGATAGGGCCGGCCGATTTCCCGTTCCAGGTAGTCAAAGATTTCCCGGCTGTATGCATAGGTGAAGGGGGCTTTATCCCGAGCCTCCGGGGGGTAATAGAGCAGCAGGGGCACCCTGGAGGCCGATTGCAGGGCAATACTGTCGAAACGCCCGACGGCAAAGGCAAGCAGGTAGCTGCTCATGGGTTTTTGCATCTCGTACTTCCACAGATTGAGCGAATCGGCCCGGCCCAGGGAGGCCAGCTGGCCGTTGGCAATGACCGTAAATCCCTTGCGGAAACCAATATTCAGGTCGAAAGCCACCTTTTCCCGCATGTCGTCGAAACTGGGTACCCAATGGCTGCTGTACTTTCCCTGGCCCTGGGTCCAGATCTGCTCGTTCCCTTCTACCGCATCGTTCCAGCCCAAAAAATAGACGGTTTGACCGGGCTGTGTGCGATAGCGGATCGTGAGGGTGTGGCTGCCGCCCTGGCGCGGGGCCTTTACCCCCAGCCGTTTGCCGTCATAGTCAACCGCAACCTGCCGGCCGTTCAGCACCACAGCGCCCACTTCCATGGCAACGGCATCGAGCCAGAGTGAGTCTGCACCCCTGCCCTTTTCAAATTCGTAGACCACCTCCCCTTCGATGCTCCCGCGCTGCGGGTCGGGAAAGATCTGAATCGTCCCTTTTTTAAAATCGACGTTTGCCGATTGCGCATGGGTATACATGCTGCAAGAAAGAAAGAAACAGGAAAGTACAATGCGCATCATGAAGGCTCAGCCAGGTATCTGATCAAATTTAGGCAATTGCCGGGTTGCAGTTCTCAGGCTATGAATGTAATTTAGTCGGATGCAGGCCCGGGAACTTCATACGGACATCACCTACCTGAAGGGAGTGGGGCCCGGAAGGGCCCAGCTGCTGGGGCGCGAACTGGGAATAGCCACCTACCAGGACCTGCTTTACTGCTTTCCGAACCGCTACATCGACAAATCGAGGTTCTACACCATCGCCGAACTGGAACGCAGCGGGGCCGACGTACAGGTGGTGGGCAAGATCATCCACCTGAAAACGGTTGAACAAAAGCGGGGCAAGCGCCTGGTGGCGACCTTCCGCGACGAAACCGGCGAGATGGAACTGGTCTGGTTCCGCAGCCAGCAATGGTTCCGCGACCGGCTGAAACTGGGAGAGCCCTATGTGATATTTGGCCGGGCCAATTGGTACAACGGGCAGTTTTCCATGGCGCATCCCGAAATGGAATTGCTCAGCCGCTTCGAACAGCAGGCGCGCCTGCACATGCAGCCCGTTTATCCGTCCACCGAAAAACTGGGGCAACAGGGCGTGACCAACCGCCTGATCATCCAGTGGATAGCGCAACTCCTGAAGGAAGTAAGCGACCAGATCGCCGAAACACTACCGGCCAGCCTCAGGGAAGAACTGGGCCTTGTCGGTAAGCAAGAAGCCCTGATACAAGTCCATTTTCCCGATTCCCAGCATAAACTGGCCCGGGCCCAGGCCCGCCTCAAATTCGAGGAGCTGTTTTACATCCAGATGGCCCTGCTGCTCAAGCAACAACAGCGCAAGCGCAAGATCAGGGGCTTTGCCTTCGAAAATGTAGGTGACTATTTCAATGCCTTCTACGAAAACCACCTCCCCTTTGAGCTTACCGACGCCCAGAAGCGGGTCGTGAAGGAAATCCGCGCCGATTTGGGCAGCCGTGCCCAGATGAACCGGCTGCTCCAGGGTGATGTGGGTTCGGGCAAAACCATCGTTGCCGTGCTCTGCATGTTGCTGGCCCTTGACAACGGGTACCAGAGCTGCCTGGTGGCGCCAACCGAGATCCTGGCCCAGCAACACTATCAGGCTGTCAAAGCGCTGGTAGATCCCCTGGGCATACGCGTGGGGCTGCTAACGGGTTCGGTTCGCGAAAAAGATCGCAAACCCATGCTGGAAGCGCTGGAAAACGGAGAAATGAGCATGCTGATAGGCACGCATGCCATTTTGGAACAACGGGTCAGGTTCCAAAACCTGGGCCTGGCCATCATTGACGAACAGCACCGCTTCGGGGTGGCCCAGCGTGCCCGCCTCTGGAAAAAGAACGAGAGCCCACCCCACATTTTGGTGATGACAGCTACCCCTATTCCGCGCACCCTGGCCATGAGCCTTTATGGCGATCTGGACGTAAGCGTGATCGATGCCCTCCCGCCCGGCCGCAAACCGGTGCGTACGGTACACCGTTCCGATGCAGACCGCCTGAGGGTCTTTGCCTTCCTGCGCGAAGAAATCGCACGCGGCCGGCAGGTATATGTGGTGTATCCCCTCATCCAGGAATCGGAGGCCCTGGACTACAAAGACCTTATGGACGGTTTTGAAAGCATCAGCCGCGAATTTCCGCAACCGGAATACCAGGTTTCCATAGTTCACGGACAGATGAAGCCCGAAGACAAGGAATTCGAAATGCAGCGTTTCGTGAAGGGTCAAACCCAGATTATGGTGGCCACCACGGTAATTGAAGTAGGCGTAGACGTACCTAACGCAAGCGTGATGGTGATCGAAAGCGCCGAGCGATTCGGCCTCTCGCAGTTGCATCAACTCAGGGGCCGTGTCGGGCGGGGGGCCGAGCAGAGTTACTGTATTCTGATGAGTGGCAAAGCACTTTCAGATGATGCCCGTACCCGCCTGGAGACCATGGTGCGTACCAATGACGGGTTCGAAATTGCCGAAGTAGACCTGAAATTACGCGGGCCCGGCGACCTGATGGGCACCCAGCAAAGCGGCCTGCTGAGCCTTCGCATTGCAGACGTGGTGCGCGATCAGGACCTGTTGCGCACGGCCCGCCACTATGCCCAGCAATTGCTTAAAGCCGACCCTGAACTGGGAGCCTCCGACCACAAAATTGTGCGGGACAAAATGGCCCGTATGGAGGTCTTCCGTCAGAAATGGGACTACATAAGCTAAATGGCCCTGCCAGCGCGGGCATTTTGGGCATCGTAATTTAACGGGGCATCATTTTCAGGATGGAGAGGTGTAGGCTATTTTTGTTACCGCTATTCTGGAATCCATTTCAGTTATTTAAACCATGAGCAAAACACTATTCGACAAAGTATGGGACTCCCATGTGGTACGTAAGATCGAGAACGGTCCGGATGTACTTTTCATCGATCGCCATCTGGTGCATGAGGTTACCAGCCCTGTGGCCTTCCTGGGCCTGAGCAACCGCAACATACCGGTGCTCTACCCCGAGCGCACCTTCGCCACGGCCGATCACAATACCCCGACACGCAACCAGCACCTGCCGGTGCAGGACCCGCTGTCTGCCAACCAGCTCAGGGCGCTCGAAAAGAATGCCAGGGATCACGGCATACCCTATTGGGGGCTGGGTCACGAAAAGAATGGAATTGTACACGTCATCGGCCCTGAGAACGGCATTACCCTGCCAGGGGCCACCATCGTCTGCGGCGATTCGCACACCTCCACCCACGGGGCATTCGGGGCCATCGCCTTCGGGATCGGCACCTCTGAAGTGGAAATGGTTCTGGCTACCCAGTGCATTATGCAGCCCAAGCCCAAGCGGATGCGCATCAGCATCAACGGCAAGCTAAGCCCGGCTGTTACACCAAAAGACGTGGCTTTGTTCATTATCGCAAAACTGACCACCTCGGGGGCTACCGGCTATTTTGTGGAGTACTCGGGGGAGGTTTTCCGCGATATGTCGATGGAAGGCCGCATGACCGTCTGCAACCTGAGTATTGAAATGGGCGCGCGGGGCGGCATGGTTGCCCCCGACGCCAAGACCTTCGCCTATGTGAAAGGCCGGGAATTTGCCCCCAAAGGGGCAGCCTGGGATGCAGCCATGGCCTACTGGCAAACCCTGCATACCGACCCGGACGCCGTTTTCGACAAGGAATTGCGTTTCGACGGGTCGGAAATCGAGCCCATGATTACCTACGGGACCAACCCGGGCATGGGTATGGGAATCGGGCAGAGCATACCGCTAGCCGAAGCTGTGGAAGGCGGGGTGGCCACCTACCGGAAGTCGCTTGACTATATGGCCTTTCACGAGGGAGAACCCATGCTGGGCAAGAAGATCGATTTCGTTTTCCTGGGAAGCTGTACCAATGGGCGCATCGAAGACTTCCGGGCTTTTACACAAATGGTCAAAGGCCGTAAAAAGGCCGATAACGTAACTGCCTGGCTGGTACCCGGCTCACACCAGGTCGAAGCTGCCATAAAGGAAGAAGGCCTGCTTGACATTTTGCATGAAGCCGGCTTCGAGCTCAGGGAACCCGGTTGTTCGGCTTGTCTGGCTATGAATGATGACAAAATTCCGGCAGGCAAATACGCAGTGAGCACCTCTAACCGCAATTTTGAAGGACGTCAGGGCCCCGGTGCCCGCACCCTGCTGGCCAGCCCGCTTGTGGCTGCGGCTGCTGCCGTAACCGGTAAGGTAACCGATCCCAGGGAATTGCTCACCTTGGAAACAGCGTAATTTATCAGTGCAATGCTACCCGGATCGACCCCAAAAGCTGTCGGTAGGGTAAAATTCCAAAACCATCACATAGAAAGACACATCATGGCATACGATAAGTTTAAAGTTCTGAAAAGCACCGCCGTGCCGATGCCCATCGAAAATGTAGATACCGACCAGATCATCCCTGCCCGCTTTTTAAAAGCCACCGAACGCAAAGGGTTTGGAGACAACCTTTTCCGCGACTGGCGCTACAATGCAGACAATACCCCCAAGGAGCAATTTGTGCTGAACAACCCCATTTATCAAGGTAAGATTCTGGTTGGTGGCAAGAACTTCGGCTCGGGCTCTTCCCGTGAACATGCAGCCTGGGCGGTTTACGATTACGGGTTCCGCTGCGTGGTATCGAGCTTTTTCGCCGACATCTTCCGCAACAACTGCCTCAATGTAGGCGTGCTGCCGGTACAGGTGAGCCCTGCATTTTTGGAGCAGATTTTCGAGGCGATCGAAGCCGACCCCAAAACCGAACTGGTAGTCGACCTGCCCGCCCAGACCATTACCGTGGTGGCCACCGGTCAAAAAGAAGCGTTCGACATCAACGCGTATAAGAAAGATAACCTGCTGAACGGCTTCGACGATATCGATTACCTGCTGAACATCAAATCGGACATCAAAATCTTCGCGGGGAATACCCCGCTTTAAGCCCCCGGCGCATTTGTGCCACCCGGAATCATGGAAAAGCGACGGATCGAAATCATGGACACCACCCTGAGGGACGGGGAACAAACCTCGGGGGTTTCCTTTACGGCACCTGAGAAACTCACCCTTGCCAAACTGTTGCTTGAAGAACTGCAGGTAGACCGCATCGAGGTTGCCTCTGCCCGGGTTTCGGAAGGGGAGTTCGAATCGGTTCGGCAAATCACAGCCTGGGCCGAATCGGCCGGCAGGATAGCCCAGGTAGAAGTCCTGACCTTCGTAGACGGGGGCGCCTCCCTGGAATGGATGCAAAAGTCGGGGGCCGTGGTACAGAACCTGCTTACCAAAGGCTCGCTGAACCACCTCACCTACCAACTGCGGAAAACCCCGCAACAGCACTTCAAAGATATTTCGGGAGTTTTGGCACAGGCTGTTAAACAAGGCGTTACCTCGAATGTATACCTGGAAGATTGGAGCAACGGCATGCGGAATTCCCCCGAATATGTCTTTGAATTCCTGGATTTTCTGGGTACCCAGCCCGTTGCGCGCATCTTGCTGCCCGATACCCTCGGGGTGCTCACCCCTGGGGAAACCTTTGCCTTCCTCGACCAAATCGTAAAACGCTATCCCGCCCTGCATTTCGACTTCCACGGCCACAACGACTACGACCTGAGCGTGGCCAACGTGATGGAAGCGGTGCGGGCCGGTGTCAGGGGCCTGCACCTCACCGTAAACGGTATGGGCGAACGGGCCGGCAACGCCCCGTTAGCCAGTGTGGTGGCGGTACTCAACGATTTCATGCCCGAAGTACAGATCGGGGTAAACGAGAGTTCCCTTTATAAAGTCAGCAAGCTGGTTTCGGCCTTTACGGGAATCGGCATCCCGGCCAACAAGCCCATCGTGGGCGACAATGTGTTTACCCAGACCGCGGGCATCCACGCCGACGGCGACAATAAAAAGAACCTCTATTTCAATGACCTGATGCCCGAGCGCTTCGGGAGGAAGCGCAAGTACGCCCTGGGAAAAACTTCCGGCAAGGCCAATATCCAGAAAAACCTGCAGGAACTCGGCCTTACCCTGAATGAAGAAGATCTCCAGAAGGTAACGGCCCGGATTATTGAGTTGGGCGACAAGAAGGAAAAAGTGACCCGGGAAGACCTCCCGTACATCATTTCGGATGTACTGGGCAGCGACAGCCATGCCCAGAAAGTGTTTATCCGCTCTTACGTGCTCACCCACGCGAAGGGCCTGCAGCCGTCTACCACGGTGGCCCTGGAAATCGAAGGAGCCTTGTACGAGGCGCACGCTCAGGGCGACGGGCAGTTCGACGCCTTTATGAACGCACTCCGCAAGGTGTACAAGGGCCTGAAGGCACCCTTGCCCCTCCTGACCGACTATGCGGTGCGTATCCCCCCGGGTTCCCATTCAGACGCCCTTTGTGAGACCCTGATTACCTGGCGGTTCAACGACCGGGAATTCATCACCCGGGGCCTCGATTCAGACCAGACCGTATCGGCCATCAAGGCCACTGAAAAAATGCTTAACCTCTGCTGAACCCAGCCGGGGCTTTGTATTTCCAGAAATCCCTTTTGGGGTACACCCTGCATGGCAAGGTGATCGGGCCTCAGCTTCGCCTGCGCCGCTTGTGCAGCCAGATTCCGAGTGCAATTGCAGCACCCAGGGCTGCCAGGAAAGCCCCTACCCTGCCCGCCGCGACCACCCCGTACCCATAGGCAATTGGCAGGCCAGCCAGGTAAGCCCCATTGGCGTTGGCAATGTTGAAGGCACTTTGGTTCCATGACGATGCCAGCATTTCTGCCCCCCGGGAAGCATCTATAATGGCCATCTGGATGGGCGCGGCCAGGGTAAAGGTAACCAGGCCGATGGCGAAGCACAGGAATAAGGCCCAGGCCGGGTCTGTGACCAGGTACGAATTGAGCAGCAGCATGGCACTCATCGCACTCATGCCAACCACAATAGCCCGTACCGGGCTGAACCACTCCACCATTTTCGCCCCGAGCATGTTGCCCACTACCATGCCCAGGCCGGCCAGGATCATGGCATAGCTGACCTGTGCAGGCGCCAGGCCGGTCACTTCGATGAGCAAGGGGGCAATATAGCTGTACCAGGCAAAGAATCCCCCGGTGCCTATGGCTGTAAGGGCGAGCAATGCCAGGAGATCGCGTTTCTGCAACCGGCTCAGGCCCTGCTTTTCGGTCGGTGACGGGCGGGTCGAGACTTCGGGCATCCAGGCATACAGGCTGGCAACGGTGAGCATGCCCACCCCGCCGATCAGGGCAAATGACAGGCTCCAATGGAACACATTCCCGATATAAGTACCCAGGGGTACCCCAATTACGTTGGCCAGGGTAAAACCCACGAACATTTTGGCAATACCCTGGGCTTCGCGCCCTTCCCGGGCCAGTTTTGAGGCAATAACCGCCCCGATCCCAAAGAAAGCCCCATGAGGCAGGCCGGATAGAAAACGCAACACCAGCATCAGGCCATAGTTGGTGGCCAGGCCCGATAGGGCATTGAAAACGGTAAACCACACCATGAGGGCCAGAAGGGCGCGCCTTGATGTCCAGCGGTGGCTTATGCCTGCCAGCAAAGGCGCCCCGATGACCACCCCAAGTGCATAGGCCGAAATAAAATGTCCGGCCTGGGGAATGCTTACCTGGAGCGACCCGGCCACCCTGGGTAAGATGCCCATGATCACAAATTCGGTCAGCGCTATCCCGAAAGCTCCCATGGCCAGGGCAATCAGGGCTTTGGTCTGCGCTTGTCTAGCGTGCATAGCAGTTGGGTAAGGCTACCTGCCGGGCAGGCGGCAAGATGTATCTAATACGCCATGCAACGGGGCAAGGCTTTTATAATATGTAATCGGTACTGATGAAATTGGAAGCCTTGGTGTCGAGCAGGTGTTCTACAGTGGCATTGTTCAGCGCATTGTCCTTGAAGGCGACAAAGGTCCTGATCGAGAACGAGCGCAGGGCGTCGTGGACACTCAGGGTCGACTGGGCAGAATCTTTGCGGCCGGTGAATGGATACACGTCGGGGCCGCGCTGACAGGATGAATTCAGGTTCACCCGGCACACCAGGTTCACCAGCGTATCGATCAGGGGAGCCAGCGTATAGACGTCTTTGCCAAAAAGGCTCACCTGTTGGCCGTAATTGCTCTGAGACATGTCGTCGAGGGGTTGCTCAATATCCGTGAAAGAAAGCACGGGGATTATCGGCCCGAATTGTTCTTCCCGGTACACCCGCATGTCTTTGGTAACCGGATAGAGTACAGCCGGCCAGATATAGTTCTCGGTGCGCTGCCCGCCTTTCGCATTCAGAATGCGGGCCCCCTTGGCCAGGGCATCGTCTATCAGCTCCTGGATGTAGTCGGGTTTGTCGGCCTCCGGAAGGGGGGTAAGCTTAACACCCGGGTCCCAAGGGTTGCCGAATGTCAGGGCATCAACTCCATTGCAAAAACGTTCCAAAAAGGCCTCCCTTACCTGCTCGTGCACATAGACTACCTTCAGGGCTGTACAGCGCTGGCCGTTGAAGGAAAGGGTCCCGGTAAGGCACTCCTGCACCGTCAGATCCATATCGGCATCGGGCAAAATGATGGCCGGGTTTTTGGCCTCCAGCCCAAGTACCAGGCGCAAACGGTTGCTTTTGGGGTGTTGTTCCTGCAGGGCATTGGCCGATTTGCTGTTCCCGATCAGGGCCAGCACGTCTACCTTGCCGGTTTTTATGATCGGCGCCGCAACGGCGCGCCCGCGGCCAAACAGAATATTTACCACCCCTTTTGGGAAACTGGTCTGAAAGGCCTCCAGCAGGGGGGTGATGAGCAGCACCCCGTGCTTGGCCGGTTTGAACAGGGTGGTATTCCCCATAATTATGGCCGGGATCAGCAGGGCAAAGGTCTCGTTAAGCGGGTAATTATACGGCCCCAGACAGAGCACCACCCCAAGGGGTCCCCTGCGGATGTGCGCATACACCCCGTCGTGCTTGCTGAACTTGGCGCAATTGCGGTCGAGGGTTTTGTACTCCTCAATGGTATCGTAGATGTATTCGACAGTCCGGTCGAACTCCTTTTCAGAGTCTGGAAGCGATTTACCGATCTCCCACATCAGCAACCTGACCACTTCTTCCCGTTTCGCCTCCATCTGCCGCACGAATTTTTCCATACTGGCAATGCGGTCGCGCACCTTCATGGTAGGCCAGGTCCCCCGGCCCTCGTCATAGGCATCCTGGGCCGCTTGCAGGGCTTTCAGGGCGGCAGCTTCGTCCATGTCGGGGATGCTCCCTAAATGCGTGGGGGCATAGTTTTCAGTAGCCGAAATGGTGGAATATACCTGGGTAACAGGCCCCTCCCATTTGTGCAATTCGCCCCCGGAAAGGTAGGTGCGCTGGTCGATGGGCGCCTGGAGCCGGTGCGCCTCGGGTATTGGAAATTCAGGTTTCATAGGCAGGGGCTTAAACGATGGGCTTCATGGCGGTCATCGATTCCCGCAGGCGGGTTCCGACTACCTCGACAGGGTGCTTGCGCAGCGCCTTGTTTACGGTGATGAGCTTTGCGTTGTCTACCCCGTTGTCGCGGCCTGCCCCAAAAGCTTCCCCGATTACGTCGGTGCCGATATTCTTCATGAAATCGGCCAGAAGCGGTTTACAGGCGTGGTCGAAAAGGTAACAGCCGTATTCAGCCGTATCCGAGATGACACGGTTCATTTCGAACAGCTTCTTGCGTGCAATGGTATTGGCGATGAGCGGGGTTTCATGCAGCGACTCGTAATAAGCCGATTCGCCGATAATGCCCGACTCGATCATCGATTCATAGGCCAGCTCTACCCCGGCCCGCACAAGGGCAACCATAAGTACACCCTTGTCGTAGTATTCCTGTTCCTTGATTTTCATCGCACCGGCAGGGGTCTTCTCAAATCGGGTCTCAGCCGTGGCGGCACGCCAGTCGAGCAGGTTCTTGTCGCCATTGGCCCAGTCTGCCATCATGGTTTTGGAGAAGTGCCCGCTCATGATGTCGTCCATATGCTTGCGGAACAAGGGACGCATGATGTCTTTCAGCTCTTCCGACAATTCAAAAGCCTTGATCTTGGCCGGGTTGGAAAGCCGGTCCATCATATTGGTGATGCCCCCGTACTTGAGTCCTTCGGTAATGGTTTCCCACCCGTACTGGATCAGCTTGGAGGCAAACCCCGGGTCTACCCCTTTTTCGATCATTTTGTCAAAACAGAGGATGGAACCCGTTTGCAGCAACCCGCAGAGAATGGTCTGCTCGCCCATCAGGTCCGATTTCACCTCGGCCACAAAGGAAGATTCCAGCACTCCGGCCTTGTCGCCTCCCGTAGCCACGGCATACGCCTTGGCCTGGGCGAGACCCTTCCCTTCCGGATCGTTCTCGGGGTGTACGGCGATCAGGGTCGGCACTCCGAAACCGCGCTTGTATTCTTCGCGCACCTCAGAGCCCGGGCTCTTCGGGGCCACCATAATAACGGTTATGTCTTTGCGCACCTGCATGCCTTCTTCCACGATATTGAATCCGTGCGAATACGAGAGGGTGGAGCCTTTTTTCATAAGCGGCATTACACTGCCCACCACTTTGGTGTGTTGTTTGTCGGGGGTGAGGTTAATGACCAGATCGGCGCTGGGGATCAGCTCTTCGTAGGTTCCCACCTTGAAACCATTTTCAGTGGCATTGACGTACGAAGCCCTTTTTTCCTTGATGGCAGCCTCGCGCAGGGTATAGGAGATATCCAGGCCGGAATCGCGCATGTTCAGCCCCTGGTTGAGCCCCTGGGCCCCGCATCCTATAATAACTACCTTCTTGCCTTTGAGGGCCTCTACCCCGTCGGAGAATTCGGCAGCCTCCATAAAGCGGCATTTTCCCAGTTGCTGGAGTTGTTCACGAAGGGAAAGCGTATTGAAATAATTGCTCATAATACAGTGTTCTGGTTGTGCTTTAATTGGTTTATGCTTGTTGGAATTCGGCCAGCAGAGCCGAGATGGGCATCTCGGCCTTGGTAACGGCAATACGGCCGCTGCGCACGAACTGCATGATGCCGAAAGGCTCCAGTTCGTGGTACATCTGGTCTATTTCATGACGGCGGCCCGTTTTGGCCAGAACAAAGAATTCGCGGCTTACGGTCACGATCTGTGCATGGCTGTCTTTTATGATATTCTGAATCTGACGCTCATCGAACAAGAGGTGAGAGCCGATCTTGAACAGGGCCGATTCCTGGTATATGGTCTCGTCGTCGGTATGGTAAAACGCCTTGATCACTTCGATCTGTTTTTCGATCTGGGAGACGATATGCCGGGTCCAGTCTTCGGTGGTATTCACCACAATGGTGAATTTTGAAATGCCTTCAATTTCTGATTTAGAGACGTTTAAACTTTCAACATTAATGTGTCTCTTTAAGAATATTCCGGAGATGCGGTTGAGCAACCCAACCTGGTTTTCCGAATAAACCGAAATGGTAAACCACTGATTTTCCATACTTCTTGTGGGCAACCTGCGCCGCCCGGTTTTTGTGTTCCTATTTCAAACGGATATCTGAAACCGAAGCCCCGGAGGGGATCATCGGAAATACATTATCTTCTTTTTCGACCTTAACTTCCAGGAAGTAGGCATCGGGGCAGGCGATCATCTCGGCCACGGCCCCTGCCAGGTCGGCTCGCTCCGAAACGCGGCAGGCCTTGATGTGGTAGCCCTCGGCGATCTTAACAAAGTCGGGGTTGGTCATAACCGTCGAGGCATAGCGCTTGTCGAAAAACAGCTCCTGCCATTGGCGCACCATACCGAGGAAATCGTTGTTGAGCACCACGATTTTCACCGGGGTACGTGTCTGGAAAATAGTCCCCAGCTCCTGTATGTTCATCTGGTAGCCCCCGTCGCCCGCTATGGCAATCACTTCCCGGTCCATGGCGCCCATTTTTGCGCCAATGGCGGCCGGTAGGGCAAAGCCCATGGTGCCCAGCCCACCTGAAGTGATGTTGCTCTTCGACTGCCTGAATTTGGCATAGCGGCAGGCGACCATCTGGTGCTGGCCCACGTCGGTTACAATAATGGCGTTGTGGTCGGTGGCCTTGTTGATCTCGGCAATTACCTCGGCCATGGTCAGGCCAGGTTTATCGGGCTTCATGTCGCGGCGTATGACCGCTTCGTACTCCTCCTCATATTTCTTGTGGAATTCCCCGAGCCATGCCCCGTGCGATTTTTTCTCGATTTTGGGCAGCAACAGAGCGAGGGTTTCTTTCGCATTACCCAGCAAGGCCAGGTCTACCTTCACATTTTTGTTTACCTCGGCCGGGTCGATTTCAAAATGGATGACTTTGGCCTGTTTGGCGTATGTGGCCAGATTGCCCGTTACACGGTCGTCGAAGCGCATGCCGATGGCCAGTAGCAAATCGCACTCGTTGGTGAGCACGTTGGGGCCATAATTGCCGTGCATGCCCACCATGCCTACATTCAGCGGATGGTCCGAATCCAGGGCCGAAAGGCCCAGGATGGTCCAGGCGGCAGGGATGCCCGACTTTTCGACAAAAGCTTTCAGTTCGGCCTCTGCCTTCCCCAGGATAATGCCCTGCCCGAAAACGATATACGGTTTTTTGGCCTGGTTGATCAGGTGGGCGGCAGCTTCGATCGCTGCCAAATCGGGCTGAGGCACCGGCTTATAACTGCGCACCCCCTTGCAGGGCTTGTAAGTAAAATCGAGGCTGTCGAACTGGGCGTTCTTGGTAATGTCTACCAACACGGGGCCCGGACGGCCGCTGCGTGCAATATAAAAGGCCTTGGCCAGGATCTCGGGGATTTCTTCGGCCCGGGTAATTTGGTAGTTCCACTTGGTTACCGGGGTGGAAATCCCGATGATATCGGTTTCCTGAAAGGCATCAGACCCCAGCAGGTGGCGCGGCACCTGGCCTGTAATACAGACCACGGGAGTTGAATCGATCTGGGCATCGGCCAGACCGGTTACCAGGTTGGTGGCCCCGGGGCCCGAGGTGGCAATGGCCACCCCTACCCGGCCGCTTGCCCTGGCAAAACCCTGGGCGGCATGAACGGCCCCCTGCTCGTGGCGTGTGAGCACATGGTGCAACTGATCCCTGAATTTGTAGAGCTCGTCATACACGGGCATAATGGCGCCCCCCGGATAGCCGTAAAGGGTGTTGACCCCTTCGGCCAGCAGGCAATGGATAATGGCCTCGGCTCCGGTAATCTTCAGGGCTTTTTCCTGGGTCTGTTGCTTTTTCAATTCTTTGACTGGTTCCATAACGTGCAACCTGATTTAATTCGGATTAGATTTCGTCGGTCACGCAACCTTCAGAAGCGGAAGAGACCGTTTTGGCATATTTATAAAGGGAGCCCTTGCTCACCTTCAGGGGTGGCTCCTTCCAGGCCTTCTGACGGGCCTCCATTTCTTTTGGCGAAAGGGCCACCGAAAGTTCGTTGGTCTCGGCATCAATGGTAATCATGTCGCCATCCTTCAGCAGCGCAATAGGTCCTCCAACCTGGGCTTCCGGGGTAACGTGGCCCACTACAAAGCCGTGTGTGCCACCCGAAAACCTGCCATCGGTGATCAATGCCACTTCCTTGCCCAGGCCAGCCCCCATAATGGCACTTGTGGGCTTCAGCATTTCCGGCATGCCGGGTCCACCCCGGGGGCCCTCGTAGCGGATCACCACAACATCGCCTTTCTTTACCTTGCCGGCACCAATTCCCTTGTTCGCCTCAAATTCCCCTTCAAAGACCCGGGCAGGGCCTTCGAAGCGCAGCCCCTCCTTGCCTGTGATTTTGGCCACAGCCCCGGTCGGCGCCAGGTTTCCATAAAGGATACGCAGGTGGCCCGTCTTTTTGATGGGGTCAGACAAGGGGCGCAATACTTTTTGACCGGCCTTCAGCCCCGGCAGGTCGGCCAGGTTTTCGGCAATCGTTTTGCCGGTTACGGTCAGGCAGTCGCCATGCAGCATGCCGTTTTCGAGCATGAACTTCATTACGGCAGGTATGCCCCCGATGCTGTGTACGTCTTCCATCAGGTATTTTCCGCTGGGTTTCAGGTCGGCCAAAAAGGGAGTCTGGTCGCTGATGCGCTGAAAGTCGTCGAGGGTGAAATCGATACCGGCTGCCCGGGCAATGGCCAGGAAGTGAAGCACGGCATTGGTGGAACCACCCAAAATCACCACCAGCCGAATGGCGTTCTCCAGGGAGCGTCGGGTAATGATGTCGAGGGGCTTAAGGTCCTTCTCGAGGAGCAGGCGCAGGACCTGTCCGGCGCGCTGACAGTCTCCTTTCTTATCGGGGCCGACTGCCGGGTGCGAAGAACTGTAAGGCAGCGACATGCCGAGGGCTTCTATGGCAGAAGCCATGGTATTGGCCGTATACATGCCCCCGCAGGCACCTGCCCCCGGGCAGGCGTGCTGAATAACCTGCCTGTATTGTTTTTCATCCAGGTTGCCGGCCACTTTTTGTCCCCAGGCTTCGAATGCCGAAACCACATCCAGCTTCTGGTTATTCAGGCAGCCCGAAGCTATGGTACCCCCGTAGACCATTACCGAAGGCCGGTTCAGGCGAATCATGGCCATCAGGGCGCCGGGCATGTTTTTGTCGCATCCCACCACGGTTACCAGGCCGTCGTAATTCATGGCCTGTACCACCGTTTCCATGGAATCGGCGATAATATCGCGGGAAGGCAGCGAATAGCGCATCCCGTAGGTACCCATGGATATGCCGTCGCTTACCCCGATGGTATTGAAGATCAGGCCCACGAGATCTTCCTGCTCTGTACCCTCCTTTACATAGGTTGCCAGCTGGTTCAGGTGCATATTGCAGGGGTTTCCTTCGTAACCCGTGCTGGCTATGCCTACCTGGGGCTTTCTCAGATCTTCCTCGGTGAGGCCCAGTGCGTACAGCATAGCCTGTGAGGCTGGCTGGGTCGGGTCCTGGGTAACATTTTTACTGAATTTATTCAGTTCCATAGATGAGATGCTAAATGCGGACAAATTAATCCAATTTCAAAGATATGGGATTGCCCAAGCCCTGCAGGCCGCACCAGTCCCGCAATACAGGCTCATTTGGAAGGTAAAAGCTATATATTGCTGTATTTCAAAAGGTTAAATAGATAAAATTACCATATTCAATCAAGTGCTTTAGGGATAAGAAAGTTATTGAAAAACTTCCAGGAGGGCCCGATATAGGGCTGTGGCAGCCGGGCGCGGGGAGCAATTCCTCAGTACCCCGAAGAACGGAAACGAATACGGTCTCCCGCTTTTTTCTGGGCCAGGACGCTCAGGGCATTTTCCTCCAATTGCAGGATTCGGGGGTACCCCCCTGTAGTCTGACCGTCGCACATCAGGATAATTACTTTCCCGGAAGGAGCCAGTTGCACGGTTCCGGGCAAGGTGGCCGAAGTAATCATGCTGATGGTGTGCGCAGGCAGGAGCTCATTGAGCTGGCACGCCATCCGGTCGTGTTCTTTGGCCAGGCTAAACTCCTGGCTGAACAGCAATTCCCGCTGTTTCTGGCTGAGCAGGTCGTATTCCGGGCCCGGAAAGGCCTGGAGCAAGTGCTCCTTGATATGATCTGCATGGCTCCATTTAAGGATTTTGGGCGTATACTCAGGGCATGGGGTATAACCGATTTCATCTCCGATCTTCAGCTTCCTCTGCTCGGTTACCGGGCTGTAATAGGAGCGACTTCCCAGCACCAGCGGGGCCAGGAGCCCTCCTTTGACGCCAAGATAGGAACGGAAGCCCTTTTTGATACGCCCGCAATTTACTTCCCCCCCGGCTGGCACCGCATAGACCTGGTCGGGCTCCAGCGCCTGCCCGCCGAGGCGAATATCCATGGGTGCACCGCTGTAGGAAATATAAGTAGGTTCCGAGAAAGCCAGCACCGGGCCCTGCATGGTCATTTCCAGCACGGCAGCCGATTCCGGGTTTTCCAGAAGCCCGTTTACGCGCCTGGCCGACAAAAGGTCTGCCGCCCCGGCCACCGGAACGCCCAGATGCCTGTAACCGAAACGCCCAAGGTCTTGCACACTGGTGAAGAATCCTGCTCCCTTAACCTCTAGCATTGCCGTATTTTTTTGAATGGTCGTATACCCCCACCTCGGCCTCGATTCTGTGGAGGTCGAATTCTGCACGGCTCACGGCCCGGAAACGAATGCTGTCGCCCAGGGCAATAAAACTCGGGGGGTCCCTTTGCGGATCGAACAACGGGATTGGGCATTTGCCCAGAATATTCCAGCCCCCGGGAGAATCTTGCGGATAAATACCCGTCTGCCGGTCGGCAAGGCCCACAGAGCCGCCCGGGACCCGAGCCCTGGGAGAGGCCTTTCGGGGAAGGCGCAACTCTTCGGGCACCCCGCCCAGGTACAAAAATCCGGGGAGGAAGCCAATTCCAAAAACACGGTATGTAGCCGCTCCGTGCTTCAGGATAAGGGTTTCAGGGCTCATTTGGAGTGTTTCTGCCGCCTGCTCGAGATCGAGGCCGAATTCGGGATCGTAACAAACAGGGAGCTCCCATTCGCGCGTTCGAATGCTTTCAGGACCGGGATAGCTTTCGTACCACGACCTTAATGCCTTGGCCAGGGTATCGAGATCGACGGGAGCGTCGCGGGAAATCAGGGTAAGGCTGTGGTAGATGGGCACATATTCCCACTGAGTCTCTGCCAGGCGGCCTTTTTTCAAGTAGGCGGCAAAACCCAGAATATCGAAGAGTATCTCCAGCTCGAGCCGGGAAGGCCACTCCAGCAAGACGGCCCTGGGGCCAAAAGGTTTAATCCGGAAAGGGGGCGGGTTCACTTGGCAAACGGAATTGATTCCTCACGTAACTTCTCCGAAAGATACGCCAATATTTCATATGCCCGGGGGGTATCTCCATGTACGCAAAACGTTTGTGCCTGTATCGGGAAACGAGTGCCATCGAGGGTGCTGACACTCCCGTCAAAAACCATTTGCCGCAATTGTTGCCATACCCGTTCCGGTTCGCTGTGCACGGCTCCCGGTAATTGCCGGGCGGCGAGGCTCCCGTCTGAGCGGTAGGCGCGGTCGGCAAACGCCTCTTCCCATACCTGAAAGCCGGCTCTCCGGGCCTGGTCGGCAAACCGGGAGCCACATGGGGCAAACAAGATCGCACGCTGCCGGTATGGGCTGAAGGCAGTCAGGTAGGTTTCTCCCAGCCCGGTATCTTTAGCCAAATCATTGTAGAGGGCACCATGTGCCTTGATATGGTGCAATTTTGCCTGCTGGGACTCAAGTATTACTTCAAGTGACTCCACCTGTTGTAGCAGCGCTTTGGCCAGCACCTCAGCAGGCAATTTCAGGCTGCGCCGGCCAAAATGTTCCCGGTCTGGATAAGATGGATGGGCGCCGATGCGAACCCCATGATGCAGGGCGAGGGATACCACCAACTCCATGGAGGCAGGGTCGCCGGCGTGTCCGCCACAGGCAATATTACAGGAACTCACCAGCGGCAATAGCCGGGCCTCATTGCCTACTCCTTCCCCCGTGTCACAATTGAGGTCTATCCCGGGTGAGGGTACATTCAGGTATTCCATAAGCCGATGATGGTTTTCAGTGCAAGGCCGGTAACCAGGAGCAGGACCAACGCCGCCAGCAGGTCGTGCCACGGTTTGTTTTTATAGGCGCCCATAAGGCCCCTGTGCCGAATAGCCCACCAGAGGAAGGTAGCCAAAATCGGGAGCAACAAGGCATTGGCTATCTGTGCAAAATAAATGACCTCCAGCGGCTGGAATTTAAGCAGATGCGACAAAACCCCAATGGCAACCACTCCAATCCATACGGCCCTGAATCGGGCATCGGAACGGTCTGCCCGCCATCCGAAGCACTGCCTGGCCACATAGGCCGCAGCCAGGGGGGCGGTTATGGAAGAGGTGATTCCAGCGGCAAAAAGCCCAACGCCCAGGCCGTAGCGGGCCATGCTGCCGTAAACGGGCTCCAGGGATGCCGCTAAATCCATTACATTTTCAAGTGCGGTGAGACGGGAGCCGGCCGCCGTGATGAGAATAGCCATGGAAACGGCCCCCCCGACCAGGACGGAAAAGGCGATATCGCGCCGCATGGTTCGCAGGTTTTCGGCCCCCTCCCATTTTTCGGATACCAGAGAAGTATAAAGGAACAGGTTATAGGGGACCACCGTGGTGCCGATCAGGGCCATAACCGTGAGCAGAGATGCAGAATCGGCGGTCGGAACGACCAGCCCATGCAGTACGGCTGCCCAGTCGGGCTTTACCAGGAAGGCAGTAATGGCAAAGGAAAGGCTCATGAGCACGACCAGGCCCGTAAAGATGCGTTCCAGCGCCCGGTAGGAACCCTTCCAGAGCAGGTAAAGGGCCAGCAGGCCGGTAATCCAGGGATAAAATTGGGCCCACCGGGGGCCAAATGCCGATTCGAGCCCGAGGGTGGCGCCGGCGATATTCCCGGCCTCATAGGCGGCATTGCCCACCACTATGGCCGCCAGGATAATCCCAATAAACAAAATCCGAGGCAGTTTACGCGCGACATGGCTGCGGACCAGGTCGGGCAACCCCTGGTGCGTTACCAGCCCCAGCCTGCCGGCCATTTCCTGCAAGACCACGGTGGCGACCACAGAAAGTACAAGTGCCCAAAGCAACGTATAGCCCTGGTCTACCCCGGCCCGCAGGCAGGTTGTTACCGTACCCGGGCCAATAAAGGCTGCCGCAATGAGCATGCCGGGCCCTCCCTTTTTAAACATGATGTATCCGGGTTACTGTGAGCCGTAAATATACAGGATTCCAACAAAGGCCCAGGCCGTTTCCGAGAGGTGCGCAGCGGCATGGCCCCATGTCATTCGTCGGAAAAGGTGCCGTTCGTCTAAAAGTAGGGTGTCGTACATCGAAAACTTATACTAAACAACAGCTGGGGCGGTTATAATTTTCCCGAATCCCCCAAAACCGACCTGCGACAATGACTTGTCTGGAATGCAAAAAAGAACTCAGTTACCTGGACCACAGAAAAGCCATCGAGCTTTTTGATGTGGAATTATGCGGGGTCCACCGCACCCGTATGGAACGATTGATAAAATCCCATAAAGCTTCTGCAGAAGCCATCATCCTTTATTACGGCCTCAAGCGTGCTGGTGTAAAGGCTATGCTGGCCTGGTGGGACGGTTCAAAAACCGTGGACCTGGCCGTGTCTCGCGTTAAGCTCAACATCGAAATGGACCTCGACCTTGAACCGCTTGCATTCGAGCAGGCCATAGCCGAACTGGGCGAATCCTTTTACGTATACCACGACGGGTTTACGACCCTGCGCATCCCTCATTTTCTGGTGAGGTCGCACCTGAATGAAACGGTTGAAATTATCCTGGGCATAATAGCAGGACTCAAATCGACCCTCAAGGTGCTAAACCCAAATACTGAATCACTATGGACACCGAAATCAACTTTACCGAACGCTCGTATCGCATGAGCCAGCTCATTCTGATGCTGCTCACCTTTGCAGCTCTTACCATCATGATCAACTTTGGCCCTGCCCTCTCCAAAGTCCTTTTCGGGCTGCCGATTGTCGTATCGGGCCTGTTGGGCGTGCTCGGCACCGTTTATATGATCCGCGGCATGCACGAACCGCTTTCGGAAAAGAAAGTGATTGCCATAACGGTGAACCTGGCCATGGTGGTGCTCATTGTGGCCATCCTGGTCAGCAATACGCTGTACAGGCTGTAAGCCAATCAACCCAGAAATTCTAAACCGACGCTGCGGCAGACATTTGCTTTTAATTCGTACCTTTTCCAAAACCTGGTACGAATATGAATACAACCGACCGCAGAAACTGGCTGAGAACCGTTGCCCTCGGAGGGGGATTTACCCTCCTGGGAGGGGTGTCTGCCATGGCAGCCCCGGCTCCGGCTCCCTTGCGCCGCATTTTGGCCGAAGGCCCCGTTAAGCTCAATTCCAACGAAAACCCCTTCGGGCCGTCTCAGGCGGTTCGCAATGCCATGGTCCGGCAAATGGACCTGGGTTGCAGGTATCCCTTCCAGCAACTTTACGCCCTCGAAAAAATCATTGCGGCGAAAGAAGAAGTGCCGGCCTCAAGTGTGGTCGTTACCGGCGGGTCTACCGAAGGCCTGCAGGCTGCCGGACTGGTGTACGGGCTGCAGGGGGGCGAGTTGATTGCCGCCGACCCAACTTTTCAGTCAATGCTCACCTATGCCGAGTATTTCGGCGCCTATGTGCATCGGGTTCCGCTCACCGAATCGCTGCACCACGACCTGGAAGCCATGCAAAGGCACATTACTTCCAAAACGCGGCTTATCTTCATCTGCAACCCCAACAACCCTTCGGGTACCCTGCTCGATGCCGGGCAGCTGAAAGACTTCATCTACGCCAACGACCAGCGTGCCGTGGTGTTCAGCGATGAAGCCTATTACGATTATATCACGGTTCCCGACTATCCGTCTATGGTAGAGCTGGTGAAGGAAGGACGCAATGTGATCGTTTCAAAAACCTTCTCGAAGGTATACGGCCTGGCCGGGTTGCGTATCGGGTACCTGATCGCCCGCCCAGACATCGCCTCGCGCCTGCGGGAAGCCCTGATGGCAAACACCAACATGCTGGCTATCCTTGCGGCGCAGGCGGCCCTTGAAGACAAGGAATTCTACCAGTTCAGCATTGCCCAGAACGAAAAGGCCAAAGCACACATATACGGCGAACTGGAAGCCATGAAGCTTCCTTTTATAAAATCGCATACAAACTTCGTTTTTTTTAAAAGCGGTATGGAGGTAGGGCCGCTCATCGAGCGCATGGCCGACAGGAATGTCCAGATCGGCAGGCCATTCCCTCCCCTTACCGATTGGGCCCGCATCAGCACCGGGAGCATGGAAGAAGTGCAGGCCTTTACCAGTGCCCTGCGGGATGTTCTGAATACCTGACCTCCCGGAAATAATTAGGATAGTTGTGCCCGATTGCTTCCCTGTAATGGGGTGTATTACAACTTTAAACAAAATATCATATATTTATTTTTTCGCGTAAAGCTTCCCCCGCCGATTAAAAAATTCCCATGTACCAGTAAGGCATTGCCTGTCTATAAGGATAAGCCATCGCCCCGTCAAATTAGTATTACTTGAATCCTTTCAGACTGCATACCCAATACCTAAAAGAGCGTTATGGGCCGATACACCTGGAGATCGTGCGCCAGGAGAACGGGCTTCGGATGGTTCACCTGCGCGACACTACCGGTGTCTCGCGCACCCTTGGCGTGGTTAAATTCTACGGCACACCCCATGAATCTATTGCCCAGGTACACCGGAAGATCCTGGACGGGAGCCCCCTGGGAGCCACCCTGCTGGAAGCCGGAATCGATTTTGAAAAACGGATCGGGAGCAGGTTCCTGCTCGCCTTGCCCGGCTGGCTCAGCCAAGTATTTCTATCGGGGGAAAAGCACGCATCAGGCGTGCTTTCCGACATTTATGTCAGGAGCACCGACAACGGCCAACAGTGGCCCTATGCCCGGGTACTGGAAGTCATCCCACTGGAAGTTTATACCGGCATGACTCCGGGAGATCTGCCGACCCAGGGCTCTGGCCCGGAGGTTGCGGAATTGCTTAACTATGCCAACTTAAAACCAAGCTATACCAACTAAATTATGCATCAATGTATCGTTATCGGCGCAGGGCCCGGGGGCGTAGTAGCCACCAAGGAACTGCTCGAGAAGGGATTTAAAAACACCCTTTGCCTGGAGCAGGCTTCTGAAATTGGCGGTGTATTTGCCAAAAGCTATGAAAACCTTACCCTGACCTCCTCGGTGACCTTCAGCATGTTTTCCGATTTCTGGGTTGGAGAAGGCAAGAGCCACTACTTCTGGACCAAGGAGGAAGCCGTGCAGTACTGGCGCGATTATGCTGATCATTACGGGGTTACGCCCCGAATCCGGTTTGGGGCCAAAGTGACCCTGGTGGAGCGGGACGATGCCGGAGACTGGAAGATTCACCTGGAGGGGGGCGAAGCGCTAATGTGCCGGCACCTGGTTATGGCTATCGGAAACAACAACATCCCGAAATACCCCGACTGGAAAGAACAGGTAACCGAAATAGCCTGTTACCACTCCCGCGATTTCAAGAACGGTGAACCTTTCCGGGGAAAGAATGTCCTGGTGGTTGGCGGAGGGGAATCGGGTTCGGATGTGGCCTACGAAATAGCGCAGGTGGCCAATAAGTGCTGGATAAGCCTCCGGGGGACAACGGGCTGGATTGTACCCCGCAAGCGGGGCGGGCACGCAGCAGACGTCTCCACGCACCGCGGTATCTGGGACCTCCCCAGGGAGTACGGCCGAAAACTGAGCCCGTTTGTCCTGAAACTGGAGCGCGCCCGAAAAGACCCGGTTTTCGATGTGCTGGCCGACCTGAATGAAAAAGTAACTTCGAAGAACGGCATTTGGGGGAGCTTTGGCACCAAGACCCTGGCCCTGCCCAAGGCGGTAGCCCACCACGGGGCCAAGGTGGTCGGGGGTATCACGGAAGTAGCCGACGGCGGGCGTACCCTGAAAACGGCCGATGGCAAAATCCTGGACGGGGTAGAAGCCGTGGTCTTCAGCACGGGCTACCTGAACCGGGCTGAATTTATGCCAGAGGGGCTGAAAAGCTGCGATCCGCGTAAAATGTTCAAGCATATTTTCCATCCCGACCTGGGCGATCGCCTGGCCTGGATCGGCTGGGCCCGGCCCGGTTTCGGCAGCCAGTTCCCCATCATGGAAATGCAGGCCAGGTACTGCGCCCTGATTTTCTCGGGCGAAATGCAACTACCCCCGCGGGAGGAAATGATTGCGGTGGCCCAACAGGATGAAGCGGCTTATCTGCAGCAATTCGAAGAAAATGCGGCCCGGATCCGCAGCCTGGTCGACTACCACCGCTATATGAACGGGATGGCGAAACTCATGGGCTGCTTTCCGCCGATTACGGCTTATTTCTTTACAAACCCGAAAATGTGGCTCCACCTGATGTACGGGCCTACCCAGGCCACCCAGTTCCGCCTGCGCGGGCCTGGCAAAAAAGTGGAACTGGCTCACGATATTATGCGAAAACTGCCCTTGAGCACCTTTAACCATATTGTCAAGGCAGGGCTTCGCGGCAGACTGTACTACGGCTTAAGGTCGTTGTCTCCCTTCGCCCGCAAGGCGAGTGCGTAATAATCCCTAATCCCCGAACCGCAATGGATTCGGACGAAAGAGAAATGACGGATTCCACCGGTCACCGGGGCGGGAACGGCTCACAGGGCCGGAACGCTGCAAGGCGATTCCTTTCGGCTTTCTGCATCCTGGTTGTTTCCTGTACGGGGCGGCCCGAGCAGAAGCAGCCGGACCGGCGCCCCAACATACTCCTTCTGGTAGCCGACGACCTGGGGTATTCAGACCTGGGATGTTTCGGAGGGGAAATTCACACACCCCACCTCGACAGCCTGGCACAACGGGGCATCCGCTTCAGCCGGTTCCATACTGCCCCCATGTGCGCCCCCACCCGAGCCATGCTGCTGAGCGGAAATGACAACCACATAGCCGGTATGGGGCGTCAGGCCGCCGAGGTGAATGTCTTTGGGTATGAAGGTTACCTGACCGGTCGCGTGGCCACCCTTCCCCAATTGCTGCAACACGACGGCTACGCCACCTGCATGGCCGGGAAATGGCACCTGGGCGGATTTCCGGAGGCAAACCCGTCCGCTATGGGTTTTGACCGCTCTTTTGTGATGCTTGAAGGGGTGGGCAACCATTTCAACGGCCAGGCCATTTTCGGGGATGGGGCCGAATCGCACTACACCGAAGATGGCAGGCCTGCCCGTTGGCCCGAGGGTCGCTTTTCCACCGACCTGTACACCGATAAACTGCTGGAATACCTTGGCGAGAGCCGGGCCGATGGCAAGCCCTTCTTTGCCTATGCAGCCTTTACAGCCCCGCATTGGCCCCTGCAGGTTCCGGAGGAGTATCAGAAGAAATACGAAGGCAGATACCGCGATGGGTATGAAGCCCTGCGCGCGCGGCGGCTGGAAGGCCTCAAACGGCAAGGGCTGGTGCCGGCAGACGCCACCCTTCCCGAAAGGCATGAGGGCATTCGTCCCTGGGATTCGCTTTCAGCAGAAGAACGCTTTCGGGAATCCCGCAAAATGGAACTCTATGCTGGGATGGTCGAAAATCTCGACCGCAATATCGGACGGCTGCTCGATTACCTGAAAGCGAGCGGGCAGTTCGAGAATACCCTCATCGTTTTCATGTCTGACAACGGGGCGGCCGGGGAAGACTATTACAGCGAACCCGAAATAAGGCCCTACATCAACCCGTATTACAACGACCAGACCGATCAGATGGGGCGGCCCGAATCCTTTGTTTCTTATGGCCCGCCCTGGGCCGAGGCCGGCACGGCTGCCTTTCGTTACTACAAGGAATACGCCACCAACGGCGGGATGATTGCCCCCCTGATCATCTCAGCGCCCTGGGTAGCATCTCCTGGGACGATAAATGACCAGTTTGCCACGGTTATGGACCTGGCCCCTACTGCGTACGCCCTTTCGGGAACGCAATACCCAGACCGATGGAACGGCAGCCGCGTATACCCCCTGCGCGGGGCTTCCCTGTTGCCTGTCTTGCTCGGGGAGGCCGGGGCAGCACACCCCGAAGATTATGTCTTTGCGCTGGAGCACGCCGAATACGGCATGGTGCGCAAGGGAAATTGGAAAATCACAAATACGGCGCGGCCTTTTGACCGGGCAAATTTCGAGCTCTACGACCTCTCGGGGGATACGGGAGAGCAACACGACCTGAAACTCCAGGCTCCTGAAAAGTTCGCAGAACTTTTGCAGGCCTGGGACGCCTACGCCAGGGAAGCGCGATTGCAATTGCCGCGCTGAACCGGCTCCACGGATTGCTATGAAGGATTCCCGGCTGGATCTGGAAACTGATATTATAAACACCTATGAAAACCGTTCAAGCCCGCACGTTTACCGGCCTCTTCCTGATGGTGGCCAGTCTGGCATGCACACAGCAGGGGCAACCCCGCAAACACGTCTTCTACCTGCA
The DNA here is from genome assembly GCA_024642005.1 of Robiginitalea sp. Classification (GTDB taxonomy): domain Bacteria; phylum Bacteroidota; class Bacteroidia; order Flavobacteriales; family Flavobacteriaceae; genus Robiginitalea. Next base: position 127,382 of record JAHECA010000007.1, read on the forward strand.
CGGCATGATCGTACAGGTACAGGGCATCAACGCGGTAAGCGATACTTTCGGGCCTTACCGGTATACAGACATTGTGGATTCCCTGAAAGCCTCGGGGTACGATGTGCACAGCGAAGTCCGACCCCCTGAAACCCAATTCGAGGCCTATGCCCGGAAGGTTTCCGGCCAGATCGACGAACTCATCGGCCAGGGCGTAAAGGCCGGGGATATCACGGTAATCGGTGCCTCTGCCGGGGCGCAAATGGCTATGGCGGTCTCGGACCAGAACACGAATCCCATTAATTACATCTTGCTGGCGGCCAACAGCGACCGCCTCGAAAAAAGCTTCTCCTGGAAGCTCCACGGCCGTATTCTGGGCATTTATGAACGCTCTGACCAAATCGCCGGAAAGAATTACGATTACTGGAAAAATCGATCGCCCGATGCCCGGCCCTTCGAACAGCTCGAAATTAATACAGGCCTCGACCACGGCTTTCTCTACCAGCCTTTGCCGGATTGGCTGGGGCCGGCCCGAGAGTGGATCGCAGGAAAACCTCCGGGGGGCTGAATTCAAAATTTTGCACGTAGAATAACTTGATGAACCTGAATAAACCTTTAACAACTTCAAACAATCGACAATGAGAAAAACCATGTATTATTTGCTGGGCATTATGCTGCTCGGGGCCCTCTCCCGGTGCAGTGATAGCCCCGAAACGCCCGAAAAGCCTGAGGGCCGTAACATGTTCGGCCATTTTGTGCCCAGGGGGCTGATCAAAACCTCAGAAGGGCTGGCACCGGGTTATGTGATGTTTTCTGTACCCGCTTCCGGATCTACCTACCTGGTCGACCGGGCAGGGATGGTGGTACATGAGTGGAAAGGCACCTACCCTGCCTTTAACCCCTACATTATGGATGATGGCTCCATCTTCGTGGGCCAAAACGACCCCGACTACCCGGTATTCGGCTTCGGCGGACCCTATGGGCGCATCCAGCACATCGACTGGGACGGTAAAATCCTCTGGAGCTATGAGCTTGCCGACGAGAAACAAATCCTGCACCACGACTTTGCGCTAAAGCCCAACGGCAACATTCTGGCGATCGTATACGACGCAATTTCCTATGAAGAGGCCATGGCGCTGGGGCGTGAACCTCACCGGACGCCCCTCTCCGGGCCCTGGATGGAAAAAATCGTCGAGATACAACCTGAAGGGGAGCACGGGGGCAAGATCGTCTGGGAATGGAACCTGATCGATCACCTGATCCAGGACAGCGACCCGGACAAGCTCAATTACGGAGACCTGGCCATGCACCCCGAGCGGATTGATTTCAACCACGGCGACTCGGTACCGCCTGCCCTGACCCAGGATACCCTGGATGCGTGGCGTAAAGCCGGACAGGCAGACCGGAACCTCACCCGGTTCAACCGGGGTTCAGACCTGTTCCACTTCAACGCCATCAACTACAACCCGGAGTTGGAGCAGATCGTCATCAGTTCACCCGAGCTGTCTGAGATCCTGATCATCGACCAGAGCACCACCACGGAAGAAGCGGCCACCCAACAGGGAGGCAAAAGCGGCCGGGGGGGCGATGTGCTCTACCGCTGGGGCAACCCCGAAAACTACCGGCACGGCGACAGCACGGCCCGCAAGCTGATGTACCAGCACGACGTGCGGTGGATTGAGCCCGGCAAGCCCGGTGCCGGGCATTTAACCGTGTTCAACAACAACGCGCCCAACGTGCCCGACAGCCTGAATTACACCACCGTGTTTGAACTGGTGACGCCCTTGCAGGAAGACGGGACCTACGCCCGGGGTGCCGATGGCCGCTATGGGCCGGAAACCCCCGTCTGGATGTATATGGCCCCCGATACCCTATCCTTCTTTGCCAGTTTCATTTCGGGTGCCCACCGCATGGAAAACGGGAATACGTTTATCAATGCAGGGCCGGCCGGGCGCTTTTTTGAAGTGACACCGGAGCGCGAAATCGTATGGGAATACTGGAACCCCTATCACGGGCAGGTACGGGAGCCCAATGGCGACCCACTCAATGCCATGCCCATGGTCTACAGCACTTTCCGGTCGACTTTTATCCCGGCCGATCACCCGGCCCTGTCCGGAAAAGAGCTGGTACCGATCGACCCGCAACCGGAGCCTTATGTGATGCAAAAGCCCCCGGAGAAGAAAAAGGAATAAGGCCGGCACAGCCTGTCGGCCGCGCGCCAAACTAGCATTAAGCACTTAAACCTTAAACCGCATATACGATCAAAAAATGAGACGGACCATTTTGTTTTTGCTGACTGCCCTATCCCTGGCTGGCCTCTCCCAGTGCAGCGAAAAGCCCGGGACCCCGGCCGCACCTCCCGGCCGGAACATGTTCGGACGCTTCGTGCCCAGGGGGCTGATCAAAACCTCGGAAGGCCTGGCGCCGGGTTACGTGATGTACGTCGTACCCGGGTCAGGATCTACCTACCTGGTAGACCGGGATGGGCAGGTTGTACACGAGTGGAAGGCGAGCTTCTCTGCCTTTTTCCCCTACCTCATGGATGACGGATCTGTGTATGTCGGGGTAAACGACCCTGATTTTGCGGTTTTCAACGACGCAGGGCCCTACGGGCGCATCCAGCGGATAAGCTGGGAAGGCAAAATCCTCTGGAGCTACGAGCTCGCCAACGACAGCCTGATCCTCCACCACGATATAGCGATAAAGCCAAATGGCAATATTTTGGCCCTGGTATACGAAGTCATTTCGTATGATGAAGCCATGGCGCTGGGCAGGGCACCCCACCTGACGCCCCTGAGCGGCCCATGGATGGAAAAGGTTATCGAGATTGAGCCCGAAGGGGAACGGGGCGGCAAAATCGTATGGGAATGGCGGCTGGCTGACCACCTGATACAGGACTGGGACCAGGCCAAAGCGAACTATGGCGACCCGGCCCTGCACCCCGAACGGGTCGATTACAACCTGGGGGACACCATTCCGGCACCCATCAGCCTCGACAGCCTGGAAGCCCTGCGCGCGGCCGGCAGGGACGAGCTCAACCAGACCCGGTATAGCCTGGGCTCCGACCTGTACCATTTCAACGCTATAAACTACAATCCCGCACTCGGGCAAATTGCCATCAGCTCACCCGAAATGTCTGAGATCTTCATCCTGGACCAGAGCACCACCACAGAAGAGGCCGCTTCTCACCACGGTGGCAAAAGCGGCCGGGGAGGCGACCTGCTCTACCGCTGGGGCAACCCGCAGAATTACAGGCACGGCGACAGCACGGCCCAAAAACTCCTGTACCAGCACGACGTGCGGTGGATCGAGCCCGGCAAGCCCGGGGCCGGGCGACTGACCGTGTTCAACAACAATGCCCCCAACCTACCTGACAGCGTGAGTTACAGCACGGTGCTTGAAATTGAAACACCCTTGCAGGCAGACGGAACCTACCGCCAGGAACCCGACGGGCATTTTGGCCCCGACGCGCCTTCCTGGAGGTATATGGCACCAGATACCCTGTCGTTCTATGCCAGTTTTATTTCCGGGGCCCACCGCATGGAAAACGGGAACACCTTTATCAATGCAGGCACGGCCGGCCGTTTTTTTGAAGTCACACCAGCCGGAGAAATCGTCTGGGAATACTGGAACCCGTATCGGGGGCAGGAACGGCAATTAAACGGCGACCCCATGAATATTATGCCCATGGTATACTGGGTGTTTCGGGCCACCTTCGTTCCTGTTAACCACCCGGCCCTGTCTGGCCGGGAGCTCGAGCCGATGGACCCGCAGCCCGAACCCTTCGTGATGCAACCCCCGCCCGAGAAAACCACAAAGGATTAGCATTTTGTGAAATTGTAGCAGAATGCAAAATCGGTTCGGATTTTTCCTATATTTACCTTCGTGAGACTAACCGGGCCCTGATCGGCCCTACATACCAAAACATTTTCGAAAATGCAGATGGCCACCGGATTTCCGGTGGCCATTTACTTTATCAGCCGCCCTGCGATACCCATATCTGATTATTTCGGTACCTTAGGATAATGCGAATTGTGTTATTTCTTTTGGCGATCGCCCTTTTGGGCTCATGTGAACAGAAAAAGGCCCCCGAGCCCAGTCCCTTTATGAGGCAGTATGCCGGCCAGTACCTGATACAAGGCAACGGAGAAGACCCGAAAAAGGCGAGTGAACGCTTTTTGCTAAGCGCCGATGGGCATGCCGAATGGCACCGGCTTGTAAAAGACCCGGCCATCGGGCAATTCATGCTGGAAGAAATCAAAGCGGGTACCTGGACGGCCCAGGAACTGGAAATACGGGTAGCCATCAAAGGGGTTAGCGACTCGGAAACCCTCGTCTACCAACGAACCGATTCTGCCTGGATAGAATCGGGAATGCCACAGCGCAGCATCTCGCTCCTGGTCCGGTTTTAGGATAAGGTGTGCGATGGTGCTTCGATTGATCACAAAGTTTAAACCGCAGCGACAGGTTTGACTTCATTCGATGGCCGCCATTACGGTTTTTTCGTATCTTATTGAGGTAAACCCACAGCCCAATGTTAAAGCATGACAGGGAACCGGGGCAGTTGCTGGAAGGCACCTCCCTGGAATACACATATGCCAACGGAAGTAGTGTTTCAGTTGCTTTTAAAGAAGGCCTTTTCCATTTTAAATGGCTATCGGGGCCCTTTAAGGATCTTGAAGGAAAAGAACCCTATACCAGCCTGAAAGTCGGCGATAAAATCTATGCGGTAAACATTATCGCAGCCAACAAATCGTTTATTACCCTTATTTACAATTTTAAGGAAAAGATCATGTGCGGCGCGGTTCTCTTCACGCCCTGCACCGAACAGGAGATGACCCTGTTCGAGTCAGGGGTCATAGGGCATATGCAACTATCAGAAACCTAGACTGCAGGGCTGGACAGGATACACTGGCCGGAAGCCGGAAACCAGCCACCTAGCCGGTACCCTTGCCGTTAGCGTCCCCACTGTGTTGCCCATCAAGCTTTCCAATAAGCGACTTTCCTGCTTTAAGGCTGTGGTTCTTTATCGGCAATTCCCTGATCCGGATACCACTGGCATTGAAGATGGCGTTGGCCACAGCCGGGGCTATCCCCGGGGTGCTGGGCTCCCCCGCCCCGCCCGGCCAATTGTCACTTTCGATGATATGGGTTTCTATTGTTGGGGATTCATCGATGCGCAGCATCTGATAATCGTGGAAATTACTCTGTTTCACAGCGCCGTTCTCAATGGTAATCTCCCCGTATAAGGCGGCGGTAAGTCCGTAAATCACCCCGCTCTCCATCTGGGCAATGAAGCCGTCCCGGTGGAATGCAAAACCGGGATCTGCCACACAGACCACCCGGTGTACTTTAACGGAATCCCCCACAATCTCCACCTCGGCCACCTGGGCCACAATGGTCCCGAAGGACTCATGGATCGAAATGCCCCTTCCCCAGTTCTC
>JAHECA010000026.1 GCA_024642005.1 Robiginitalea sp.
CTTTTTCCCACGAAAGGAACCTGGATAAACGCATTCGGAAAGCGCTTTGTCAAAAGTGTATTTTGTTCTCCGGTTCCTTTTTAGCGGAGAAGCAAGAGGGTAACCTGCTCCCGCAGGTTTCAAGTTCATAATCCGCTTATTATTAGCGCATTATATTACTTTCCTTCCGATCCAAAAAGACGTTTTTTACTCAAAAACGCTCTAACGCCCTGATAATCAATTCAAATTTTACTCGAAAATGACTTTGGATGGGTAAAATAGGCCTCGCAAGCAAGTTTTGGTAACCCCGATAGATATCGGGATGGGGATAAAATCCGACCCTGAAATTATTCGAGTACTTATCCATTGAAACCCCACTGAAATCAACCGATTCGAGTCAAAAACTCTTAAATTTTAGGGTGTTTTCAAATTGTTTGCAAAGAAGCGGGTCTGGCAATTGAACCTTGAACCTTGAACGGGAGAGTCCCTCCGCGAGGGATTAGGCGCTATGCGCGTGATCCTGACTGCCTACCGCAACTGCAAACTGCCCACTCCGGGAGCACGCCCGAGGCTTGATGCTGAGAGTGCTCCGGCGAGGAAAGTTGATCACCCCTAATTTAACGGCACCCCGACTTTTTTTGCAAGTGCCGCATACCTAGGATCGCTGATTATTCCAGGAGTTATAATTTTCCAGGTTCCGATTGCAATCGCATGTGCTTCGTGACCTGCGACTCCTTTGCTGTAGTGTTCAAACGCCTCATCCCATTTTTCAAGATACCTATAAACAGTCCCAATAAAGATGTGGCTCTCGTTGGCCAGAGGGCTATTTTCCATTTGCTCCAACACTTTTGACGCTTTTGACTCATCCCCTTGCCTCGCATATGCAAGTGCCAGCGACTCCAGACAGAGCATATCCGGATTCATCTTTGCAACCCATTCAAGCTCAGGTATGGCTAACTCATACTGCCGACCAATATTATAGGCCATACCTGTTAAAAGATAGCCCGCACTGTATTGAGGTTCCAAGGCCTTCAGTTTAGTACCTAGTTCATGCATCTTTACAATATTGGCATCCCACCAGCAATACAATCCCAGGTAAAACAAATTTAAAAGGGAATATGGATCCACCTCTTCCGCCTTTTGCATGTAATGATATCCCTTTGAAAAATCTCCTAAGATCATATTGTAAACGCACAATTGTCTAAGCCCTTCCACATGATTGGGATTGATACGATTTGCCGCTTGAATACTGTTAAAGGCTTCTGATAACCTATACTCATGCCACAACTTGATCCTGCCCAGTGCAATATGACTTTCTACACACCGATCATCAAGTTCTAAGGCTTTGTGAGCGGCAGCAATGGCATGGGGCATGCACTGGTCCCTGGGAAGCCATTTGAAATAAGCCGTGTCTGCATAACAAATGGCCATCTCGGCATAGGCCAACGCGTAGTTTGGATCTGCCTGTATAGCTGCCTTGTAAAATTCAATGGCTTTGGCAAATGCTTCAGGATGATACTTGTTGAACCAATACCGTCCCTGCAAGAAGAGCTGATAAGCTCCAAGATTCGTTGTGCCTTTGCTGAGCGTAGCGTCTTTTTGTTCCCCGAGCAGTTTCACCTTTATCGCATTCAGGATAGACAACGATATCTCGTCCTGGATGGCGAATACATCTTCCAATTCCCGGTCAAATTTCTCTGAGTAGAGGTGAAACCCATCGGCAACGTTAATCAACTGGGCCGTGATGCGAAGCTTGTTCCCCGCCTTGCGCACGCTGCCTTCCAGTACGTACCGAACAGATAGCAGCTTGCCTATTTCTCTCAGGTCCTGGTTTTTTCCTTTGAATGCAAAAGAGGAAGTGCGGCCAATAACTTTCATTTCGGGCACTTGCGCTAATACATTAATGATCTCTTCGCTTATGCCATCACTGAAATATTCCTGGTCTGGGTCATTGCTCATGTTGGCGAAGGGCAATACTGCAATGCTCTTGGCATCTATCGTTTTATCCCTAAGGGCCTCTTGTTTTACCTGTTCGTCATCTTTGGTGATAACCTGATACAATCGTACCGGTTCACTGACATTCTTGAGCTGCTCTTCCCGCACAAAATTCGTCCTGATATCACTTTTATTGGAAATACTTCGATAGACCGATTCTGTAATGAAAATTGATCCCGGGAAGGCCGCAGACTGGACACGGGCGGCGACATTAACCCCATCGCCAAAAACGTCATCATTTTCAAATACCACCTCCGCCAGGTTTATGCCGATGCAAAGTTGATACTCATTTGCTGCCTGACAACCATCCATGATCTTAATCGCCGCATTTACCGCATTGGAAACCGTGCTAAAAGTTGCCATTACCCCGTCTCCCATCTCTTTAATCCATCGGCCTCCATATTCACTGATGATGGGCTTATGGAGTTGCCGGTTCTTCTCCAGGATCTCAAAGGTCCTATGTTCGTCTCTTCCCATCAATGCAGTAAACCCGACAATATCAGTGAACATGATGGCTGCAAGCTGACGGGATTGAGACATGGCAGAATATTAGTCCAACCCTAAATGTACGTATTTGTTAAATAAGTCAGTATGCTTGTCTGCGGACTCTTGAACCTTGAGCATACTGCCTACTGACAGCAGAGGGATTACGCGCTGCGCAGACCCATGGATAAATCCCAAGCACCAAAATCCAAGCACCAAGTTGGAATTTGGAATTTGGGATTTGGGATTTCAGTGGCGGAGGGATTACGCGCTTCGCTCGTGATCCTGAGAGCAATCCCATCTGAATATACATGGCCCGCAAGGCTAGTATGAGAAGTCAGAAGCGGGGGGATTACTCGCTTCGCTCGTGATCCTGAGAGCAATCCCCTTTGCAAATACCAAGTCTGCAAAGCGTATAAACGCTTTACTACTTTTTATTTGCATCCAAGCTCTCAGGCAAGCCTGGCGCTTGGAATCACAAATAAAAAGTCCAGCAACGAATCGTTGCTGGACTTGGTGCTTGTAGCGATCGCGCCAGGATTCGAACCTGGGACCGTCTGCTTAGAAGGCAGATGCTCTATCCAACTGAGCTACGCGACCGGTTTTACGCTTGTAAAGCGGGGCAAATATACGAACCTGCCCCCTTTTGCGCCAATTTTTATCCGGAAAGGGATACCGGGCCACAAGGCCCTATTTTCTTACCTTTAGGGAAACCTGAGGGCATGCAACCAGATTTTTCAGACGGGTATCCACTGCAACTGGCCGCGCATTCTGAAAACCCGCTTTGCTGCGGGCCTGATCTTTCGCTGCAGGAAGCCGCCCGGCAAATGCAGCAGCGCGGGGCAGGTTCTATCCTTATTTGCATGGACGGGAAGCCCGAAGGCATTCTCACCGACAAAGACCTGAGGCGTGCCGCGGCCACGGGAGCCAATTCGGCAGCGACGGAGGTAAGGGATTACATGTCGGCCCCTGTAGTTACTGTGCACGCCGGCATCCCGGTAGCGGAAGCCCTGACCGCCATGTTGCGCCATGCCATCTCTCACCTGGTCATTACCGAAGACGGCAGCGCCCGCACCCGGGCCCTGGGGGTGGTTTCCCAGCACGACCTGCTGGTAACCCGTGGGCAGAGCCCGGCCAGGCTCATGCAGGAAATAAGGGAGGCCGAAACCCTTCCGGCCCTTCAGGAACTGAGAGGCAAAGTAACAGCCCTGGGGCATGAATACCTGCAGCAGGGTTTGCCATTTACGCATGTTGCCAGCCTGCTTACTGCCTTGCACGACGCCCTTACGGTTCGCCTGCTGGACCAGGCCAGACGCGACCTGGCCTTACCGGAAGGAGTGCCCTTTGCCTGGCTGGCTTTGGGAAGCCAGGGCCGGGGTGAGCAACTGATACCCACCGACCAGGACAATGCCTTAATTTTCGGCGATGTTTCCGCGACAGACCTGGAAAAAGTACGGGGAGCCTTTCTGGTGTTGGCCAATCGTGTAAACGACGACCTGGAGGCATTGGGTTTTGTGAAATGCCCGGCCGGGATGATGGGGGGCAACCCGAAGTGGTGCCTCTCGGTGCGGGAGTGGCAGGACTTATTCGGCCGCTGGATTGACTCCCCTGACGATTCGGGCCTGCTTCACAGCACCATCTTTTTTGATTTCCGGAGCCTTTACGGTCCCCCTGCCCTGGAACAGGTACTGACCGATGCCATACACGAACACCTGACACCTAAGCCCCTTTTCTTGAATTACCTGGGGGTGGATGCCCTGAAAAACCCGGAACCCCTGGGTATGTTAGGCCGCTTTCGACGGGAACGACGGGGAGAAAACCAGGGCATGTTCGACCTGAAGGCCCGAATGCTGATGCCGTTGGCAGACATCGCCCGCCTGCTGATCTTGCCTTCGGGCCAGGCAGACCCGAAAAATACCGTGGAGCGCTTTGCGGCCCTTGCCAATTCCGAGCCACAGAATGCAGAACGCTTCCACACTGCCGGCACCGTATATGCCTTCCTGGCAGGTCTGCGTGCCCAGGTTGGCCGGGAACAGGGCCGTTCTGGCCGCTACATCGACCTGAAACAGCTGAGCAGCTGGGAACGGGGCGAATTGCGACGCTGCGTGCGGGCTACCCGCGAGCTGCAACAACTGGTACTGGTACGTTACCAGCTGGCACAACTGCTCTAATCCTGGGCGTTGTCGATAATCTCCTGCACCACCTCAGGGTTCAGCAGGGTGCTGATGTCGCCCAGGTCGCGGGTATCGCCGCAGGCAATCTTGCGCAAAATGCGCCTCATGATCTTGCCGCTGCGCGTCTTGGGCAGGCCTGAAACGAACAAGATCTTGTCGAGTTTCGCAATGGGGCCGATGTGTTCGGTAATCTGCTGGTTGATCTCTTTGAACAGGTTTTCCCGGTTGCGGTCTTCCCCTGTTTCTTTGAGGATTACAAACCCGTAGAGGGCATTCCCTTTTACATCGTGCGGGAAACCGACTATGGCCGATTCGGCCACGGCCGGGTGCTCGTTGATGGAATCTTCGATAGGAGCCGTGCCCAGGTTATGACCAGAGACGATAATGACGTCGTCTACCCGGCCGGTAATACGGTAGTAACCCACCGCATCGCGCAGGGCTCCGTCGCCTGTAAAGTATTTATCTTCGAATGTCGAGAAATAGGTGTCGCGGTACCGCTCATGGTCGCCCCAGATGGTACGGGCCATAGAGGGCCACGGAAATTTGATGCAGAGGCGGCCGCCCACCTGGTTGCCCCTGATTTCCTGTCCGGTGTCGTCCATCAGGGCCGGTTGGATGCCAATGAAGGGCAGGGTGGCGAAGGTAGGCGTTGTGGGCGTCACAAAGGGGATGGGGCTGATCATGATACCCCCGGTTTCGGTCTGCCACCAGGTATCGACTATCGGGCAATGGTTCTTGCCCACATTGTTGTTGTACCAGTGCCAGGCTTCCTCGTTGATGGGCTCTCCCACCGAACCGAGCACCTTCAGGGAAGACAGGTCGTATCGCTCCACATACTCCAGGTTTTCCTTGGCAAGGGCACGGATGGCGGTAGGTGCCGTGTAAAACTGGGTCACCTGGTGTTTTTCGACCACTTCCCAAAAGCGGCCGAAGTCGGGGTACGAGGGCACGCCCTCGAACATCAGGGTGGTGGCCCCGTTGGCCAGGGGCCCGTAAACGATATAAGAATGCCCGGTAATCCAGCCGATATCGGCCGTGCACCAGTAGATGTCGCTCTCGCGGTACTGGAAGATGTTCTTGAAGGTATAGGCCGTGTAAACCATATATCCGGCGCAGGTGTGCACCATGCCTTTGGGGCGCCCGGTCGAGCCGGAGGTATAGAGGATGAAGAGCGGGTCTTCGGCATCCATGATTTCAACGGCGCAATCGGCGCCAGCTTTGTCGAGAAGGGGCTGAATCCAGTGGTCGCGGCCTTTAAGCATGGAGGCCTGTTGCCCCGTGCGCTTCACTACCAGCACGGTCTCCACGCCCGGGCATCCCTGCAGGGCGGTGTCGACAATGCCCTTCAGGTCGAGGGTTTTGCCACCGCGATAGGACCCGTCGGAAGTGATCACCAGTTTGCAGTCGCAGTCGTTGATGCGCGTGGCCAGGGCTGTCGACGAAAACCCGGCAAAGACCACCGAGTGGATGGCCCCGATACGGGCGCAGGCCAGTACGGCTACGGCCAGTTCGGGGATCATGGGCAGGTAAATACATACCCGGTCGCCCTTGGAAACCCCTTTGTCGCGCAATACATTGGCCATGCGGCACACCCGCTGGTACAATTGGCGGTAGCTGATGTGCTGGGCTTCTTCGCCCGGGTCGTTCGGCTCGAAGATGATAGCGGTCTTATCGCCCCGGGTAGGCAGGTGCCGGTCGAGGCAGTTTTCGGTGATATTCAGGCGTGCCCCTTCGAACCAGGCGAGTTCGGGCTTTTTGAAATCCCAGCGGAGCACCCGGTCCCATTTATTCCTCCAGACGAAATGTTCTTCGGCGATCTCTTCCCAAAAAGCCTCAGGGTCGCGCACAGACTTTCGGTACACCTGAAAATACTCCTCCAGATGCTTGATGTGGTAATTGCTCATTGTTTGGTGTTCGGTTAAAGCTGAGGCGACGCCATCAGGGGCTTCGCGCAGTTCCTAAAGGTAACAAAAGATATGCAATACAGGCCCGGTGACCATCAGTGTTGCGATGCCGGAGGGGCCCCGGCCGGCAGGCGGATATCTTCCACCAGCTGCTGCACCGATTCGGGAGGAGGCGCTGTAAAACGATTCACCAGCAGGGCGACGGCAAAATTCACGGCCATGGCCACGGTTCCGAAGCCCTCGGGGGAAATGCCGAACCACCAGTATTTCTGAAGCCCGGCCACAGCATCCTTTCCGCCGTCGAAGAGCCCAAATTTGAACTTGAGCATGTAAAACAGCATCAGGGAAATACCGACCACCATCCCGCTAACAGCCCCCTTGCTGTTCATGCGCTTATAAAAAATCCCCATTAAAATGGCCGGGAAAAAGGAGGCTGCCGCCAGGCCAAAGGCCAGCGCCACCACCGCGGCAACAAAGCCGGGCGGGTTTATGCCAAAATAGCCGGCAACGATCACAGCGGCTGTGGCTGCCACCCGGGCGGCCCACAATTCCTGCTTCTCGGTGATGTCGGGCCGGAAGACGCTTTTGATCAGGTCGTGGGAGATGGAGGCCGAAATAACCAGCAACAGGCCGGCAGCCGTCGACAGGGCGGCCGCCAGGCCCCCGGCGGCAACCAGGGCGATTACCCAGGGGGGCAGGTTGGCGATTTCGGGGTTGGCCAGCACCATGATGTCGTTGTCTACACGCACCTCGTTGCGGGCCGGGTCTGCCACGTACTGCACCAGGCCGTCGTTGTTCTTGTCGTCATAGGTCAGCAGGCCCGTCCGTTCCCAGTTCTTGAACCAGGCCGGCAGATCGGCATAGGGCCGCTCGCTCACCGTTTCGATCAGGTTTGTTTTGGCGAAAACGGCCACGGCCGGGGCCGTCGTGTATAAGATGGCGATAAACAAAAGGGCCAGACCAGCCGATTTGCGGGCGTCGCGCACCCGTTTTACCGTAAAAAACCGGACAATCACGTGGGGCAGGCCGGCCGTGCCGACCATCAGTGCCAGGGTAATGGCGAAAACATCTATCATGCTTTTGGACCCACTGGTGAATTCGGCAAAACCCAGGTCGCGCGACAGGCCGTCGAGCTTGTCGAGGAGGTAGGTGCCCGAACCGTCTGCCAGGGTGGAACCCATGCCGAGCTGCGGAACGGGATTGCCGGTCATCTGCAGGGAGATAAAAATGGCGGGTACCATGAAGGCGAAAATAAGCACGCAATACTGGGCCACCTGGGTGTAGGTGATGCCTTTCATCCCGCCCAGCACGGCGTAGAACAATACGATTACCATGCCGATGACCACCCCTGTGTCGATATCCACTTCCAGAAAACGCGAGAAAACCACCCCTACCCCGCGCATCTGTCCGGCCACATAGGTGAATGACACCAGGATGGCGCAGAGCACCGCCACGATGCGCGCTGTTCTGGAGTAATAGCGTTCGCCAATGAAATCGGGCACGGTAAACTTGCCGAACTTTCGCAGGTAAGGGGCCAAAAGCAGGGCCAGGAGCACATAACCACCCGTCCATCCCATGAGGTAAACCGAGCCGTCATAGCCGGCAAAGGCGATAATGCCCGCCATCGACAGGAAGGAGGCTGCCGACATCCAGTCGGCCGCTGTGGCCATACCGTTGGCCAGGGGGGAAACCCCGCCCCCGGCTACATAAAATTCCTTGGTGGAGCCCGCTCTTGACCAGATGGCGATGCCGATATAGAGGGCAAATGAAAGCCCTACCAGCAGGTACGTCCAGACTTGTACACTCATGAAGGTTGGTTTGGAGGGTTATTCCCGGTAGCCGAATTTGCGGTCCAGGCGGTTCATCAGGAAGACATAGACAAAAATCAGGATCACGAACACGTAAATCGAGCCCTGTTGGGCAAACCAGAAACCGAGCTGGAAACCACCCAAGCGAAAGCTATTGAGCCAGTCTGCCAGGAGGATACCTGCCCCGTACGACACGGCAAACCAGATGCTGAGCAAGATGAGCAGGTACCTCAGATTGATTTTCCAATAGGCAGTTGCCCGCTGTTGTTTCTCTTCCATGCCGTTCGTGTTTTCCCCTCCTAATATAAGGGTTTGCCCGCAGGTACGGGGAAAAATGATTGAAAGTGGGTGGTTTTGCCGATCTGAAAATTCAATCAGCCGGCAATTTGAAAAAGCAGGGTTCTGGCATCCTGTTGCTCGGCCAATTTGCCAAAAAGGGAAGCCCCGGGAAACTATCCCGGGTTGGTTTCTATTGCCCTTTGTGTGAACTGCTCATGCCTCGGAATTAAAAAAGGGGGTAAATCCCCAAAACCCCAAAGACAAGGTACACCCCCTGTCTGCAATTTCTTGCCCTAAATACCCAATAGCGCCCACCATGCCGCACCGGCGTGGACCAGGCCAGCTATGGGGATATGGATTTCAGCCCACAGGGCGCTCGCGGTTTTGCATTACCAGCAAGGGAATGTTAACGTGCAGACCCACATAGTCCAGGGTAAACTGCTCAAGGAACCGATCTACCAGGCCATGGCCCGTATTTACCATAACCAGCAGCTGGGCACCCCGGCGGCCCAGGTAATCGAGGATGGTCTCGGCCCGTTCAGTACCCGACACAGTTGAAAAAGCGATATGTGCCTTGTGGAGCGCCTCTTCCAGGAACCTCTTGTTGTCTTGCTGACCCGGGTCCAGGGCGTCTGAATCGGAGACATAGAGCAATTCGATTAATGAGCGGTACGAACCAGACACCTCACAGAGCAGCTTGAGCTCCCGGCGCTTATAGGGCACCCTGAAATCAGTGGCGAATACCACCCTTCTGGGCGGTTCGTAGGCATAGTTGTAGGGAATGGCCAGCACCGGGCAATCGAGCCCCTTCAATGCCCGCAGGGTGCGGCTGCCGAAAGAGCGTTCGGCCCGGGCCTTGCAGCCCTGGGTGCCCATGACCACTATATCTGCCTCCAATTCGCGTACCAGCGGGTTCAGGCCTTCCTTCAGGGAGGCTTGCAGCAAGCGCTTGTCGAAAGTGTGTCTGGGGTTGTAGAGTTTTTCAGAAAGGGAAGAACAGGTGTTCTGCAGGGTATCTTCAAGGGCTTTCAGGTGCTCTGCCTCCTGACCGGGCAGCTCGTCTTCCTCAGGGGAGCCTGCCGCCACAGGCAAGCGCGCTTCGGCAGCGTGCACCAGGTAGAAATGCGCCTGGCGGTATTTAAAAAGCTGGGAAGCAAAATAGGCCGCATTGCGGGCATTTTCAGAGAAATCGGTGGGCATCAAAACGACGAGCATGGCCACTGGCGTTGTTGGTGATCCCTAAAATTAGGCTTTAGCGCCCGTTCTGGTTATGACCTGGGTCAGTGTGCCAGACCGGCAACCGGGTTATCTTGCCGGAAAGCAAAAATCGGAAACAACCCTCTCAAAAGGCGATAGAATGGCTACCCTGCTGGAACATACCACAGATGTTGCGGTACGTGTAACGGGCCAAACGCTGACCGGGGTTTTTGCCTCCGGCCTGGAGGCTATGAATCAAATCCTGGCCCCGCAATGCTGCCTCAGCCCGAAGCAGGCCGACTGCTGTATGGATGTGGCGCTCAAGGCTCCC
Organism: Robiginitalea sp.; assembly: GCA_024642005.1. Lineage (GTDB taxonomy): Bacteria > Bacteroidota > Bacteroidia > Flavobacteriales > Flavobacteriaceae > Robiginitalea. The sequence goes on from JAHECA010000026.1 coordinate 10,151, forward strand.
GACCCTACCGCCCTGTTGGTCGATTTCCTGTCTGAATGCCTGGCGCTGACCTATATCCACAAAACCCTTTTCTGTTTCGTACACTTCGACCAGCTGGAACCAACCCGGCTTCAGGCCCGGTTGTACGGGCACCGCTTCGGTTGCCTCGAAAACGAGATCAAGGCGGTAACCTTCCACACAGCCGACCTGCGTCAAAATCGGGAAGGCGTTTGGGAAACGCCCCTCCTATTCGACCTGTAAATGAAAAAGATAACCAAAGAAGCCATTGTGCAGCGCAACCCCTACCTCTGGGAAATCCCTGTCGGATTCCGGCCCGACATGCAGGTGCCGGCGCGCATTATCGCCTCGGAAACCCTGCTCGACGACATTTTGGACGACCGATCGCTCCAGCAACTGGTTAACGTAACCACCCTGCCCGGCATCAGGAAGGCAGCCTTCGTAATGCCCGACGTGCACGAAGGCTACGGTTTCCCGATTGGCGGGGTGGCCGCCACCTCCTACCCGCACGGGGCCATCTCACCCGGAGGCATCGGGTACGACATCAATTGCGGGGTGCGGATGCTGGTCAGCGATTTGAATGAGGGGGAAACACGTCGGTACCTCCCGGAATTGATCCGGGTCCTGAACGAGCATATCCCTTCCGGTATGGGCACCCCGGGGCACCTGCTGCTGAACGACCAAGAGCTCGACCAGGTATTGGCAACCGGGGCCGAATGGGCCGTCGGGCAGGGTTACGGCTCCCCCCGAGACCTGGTCTATACCGAGAGCAACGGCCGCCTGCCGGCAGCCGATCCGTCCAGGGTATCAGAACGGGCGCGCCAACGGGGCCGTGACCAGTTGGGCACCATAGGCTCCGGGAACCATTTTGTGGAGGTCGGCTATGTGGACGAAATCCTTAATCCCCTGATCGCACATGGGTTCGGGCTTCGGGAAGGCCAGGTAACCGTACTCATCCACACCGGATCGCGGGGCCTGGGCCACCAGATTGCCACCGATTACATCCGCATCCTCATGGAGGCCATGCCTGCTTACGGCATTGAGCTGCCCGACCGGGAACTGGCCTGCGTACCCCTCGATTCACCCGAAGGACAGGCCTATTTCGGCGCCATGTGTGCCGGGGCCAATTTCGCCTGGTGTAACCGGCAGCTGGTCTGCTGGGAAGTGCGCCAGGCCTGGTCGGCCGTATTCGGGAAAGCCGCCGGGCTGCCCGAGCTGCTGTACGACGTGGCCCACAACATCGCCAAGATCGAAACCCACACGGTGGCAGGCAAGACAGAGCAGCTCATTGTACACCGGAAAGGGGCGACGCGGGCCTTCGGCCCGGGCCATCCGGAGATTCCGGATGCCTACCGGGCCTTTGGGCAACCCGTTTTGATTCCGGGAAGCATGGGCACCTCGTCTTATGTGCTGGCCGGTACCGCCTCCAGTTCGGCGCTCAGCTTTGGCTCCTGCTGTCATGGGGCTGGTCGCAGGCTTTCGCGTACAGCTGCCAAAAAACAGGTGAATGCCCCGGTTCTCAAGGAGGAGTTGCAGGAAGCCGGCATTTATCTGGAAGCCCCTTTCAGACGTATTGCGGAGGAAGCCCCAATGGCTTACAAGGATGTAAACCAGGTGGTGCGTTCTGTACAGGAGGCCGGTATTGCAGTGCCGGTGGCCCGGCTCAAACCGTTGGCTGTGATCAAAGGATAACCTGAATCAATAAATGATGCGTACCTTCAATAAAAGCAATATCCCAGTCGATATGGATAGCAAAAATTCACGCCCGGGGCGGACGGCACAGGTCCCATACAGCCTGATTGCTGAGAAGAAATACCTCGAAGGCCCGCGCAACCGCTTCAAAGAGTTTTGGTTTACCCTGAAGGTGGCCTATCACTTCATTCGCGGATTCCGGAAACTCCACTTTATCGGACCCTGCGTGACGGTTTTCGGATCGGCGCGTTTCCTGCCCGACAACCCGTTCTACAAACAAGCCGAAGAGGTGGGGAAAACGCTGGCAGAAATGGGCTTTACGGTCATGACCGGAGGGGGGCCCGGCATCATGGAAGCCGCCAACAAAGGCGCCTACCTCAACGGGGGGTACTCCATCGGCTGCAACATCGTTTTGCCCAAAGAGCAAAAGCCGAACCCCTACCTGCACAAATGGGTCGACATCCCTTATTTTTTCGTGCGCAAATTCCTCCTGCTCAAATATTCCTATGCCTTTATCGTAATGCCCGGGGGCATTGGCACCCTTGACGAGCTCTTTGAGTCGCTGACCCTGATACAGACCGGCATGATCAAGCACTTCCCGGTGGTGCTCTTTGGCCGTGAATACCATCAGGAACTCTACCACCACATCCAGGTTATGGCCAGCAACGAAAGCATTGCCCAGGAAGACATGGATTTGCTTTTTCTCACCGATTCGGTGGCCGAGATGCGCACGCACCTCGAGGTACACGCCGTCAGGAAATTCGGGCTGGTCAAAAAACCCATCAAGTCGCGCTGGTGGCTGGGCGAAACCAACCGCCACCCCAAATGGGCCTGAGCGGCTTTCAGCTGGTATACCCCTGCTGACATAAAAATTTTAGAAACTGACTCAGGTCATTTCACAAGTCCTGTTTGCCGGCTACTTTCGTTTCGTTCCATTCAGGAAACTGTTCTGTGAAATCAAGAAATGGATAATCCTTAGCGAAAAGGGTTGTCCTGAGAATGTGTCGAAGATGTACCTTGATCCGGAAGCCCTTTCACACTAACTGGAAACAGGGCGTTTGAAAAGGTCTCGCATGGGGTTATCGCACAAAATCAACACCTTCTCCGAAGCCGGTCCGCCTCGGCGGATCGGCTTCTTTGAGGATTTATACGGCAAGGCCCTTATTTCCTATGGGGAGTGCGGGCCGTGTGGAAGTTCTCAAAATGTAACTTTGAATGACTTTGGTGCTTGCAGTTTTAGCAATAAGACTGTACAAAGCAGAGGGGACAGATCGTTACTGATTGACAATTTTCACAGGAAACAGGAGGCGAAAGCCTCCTGTTTCCGTTTGGGCCCATCCGATGCATGGCTCATGCCTGCAGTTGCAGGGAGATAGGACAATGGTCTGAACCGGTAATGGCTGTATGAATCTCGGCCCGGGCCACCGTTGCTTCCAGTTCGGGGCTCAGCAGGAAATAGTCAATGCGCCAGCCGATGTTGCGCTGGCGGGCCTGGAAGCGGTAACTCCAATAGGTGAATATTTCCTGCTCCGGGTTGCGGACCCGGTAAATATCCAGCAAACCGCTTTGCAGCAAGTTGTCCATCCCATCGATTTCAACCTGGGTATAGCCGGCCGTTTTGTTGTAATTGGCCTTGTCGTTTTTCAGGTCGATCGGCCGGTGGGCCACATTGAGGTCGCCACACACGACCAGTGGCTTTTTTTTGTGCAAGGCCGAGAGGTAGCCCTGAAAAGCCCTATCCCATTGCTTGCGGTAATCGAGGCGCTTGAGCCCCTGCCCGGAATTGGGCACATACACGTTCACCAGGTAAAAGGCTCCGAAATCGGCGCATTGAATACGGCCTTCCCCGCCCAGGGGATCGCTGTCGGGGCCATTTTCGACCGAGAGCGGCTTGGTGCGGCAGAGGATGGCGGTACCGGAATAACCCTTTTTCTCGCCTGCATGGGCAAATACGGTATAATCCGAAAAGTTCGAGCAGATTTCGGACACGATCCCGGGATCTGCCTTGGTTTCCTGCAGGCAGATTACGTCAGGGTTTAAGGCGCGCAAGGCTTCCTCGAAGTTCTTGCCGGCAATGGCCCTAAGGCCATTTACATTCCAGGATACAAGCTTCATAACGGTACAGGGTTTGCGCAAAAATACATCACCCCGGCGGAACATCCGCCGGGGTATATCGCCTCCTGCCGGTGCAATTTCAAGCTTAGGCGGTTACCGGATAGTAACGCACCTTGAGTTCGTTGATTACTTTGCGCACCCCGGGAGCCCGGAAGGCAGCGTGTTCCACAGCCTCCTTCTCGATCACCGAGCGAACCGACCCTTTTAAAAATACGGTATCGCCGTGCACATCGACCTCCACGGAGGTGGCATCGACATCGGCCAGGCGCCCGAGGGCCTTTTCTATTTTGTGCCGAACGTCTACCACCCGTATTTTAGGTTCGACCACCAGGTCTTCGGCATGGACCTCGCGCACCCCCTGCAGGTGCCTGAGCACGTTTATAGCTGCGTATTTCTGGTAACCCCATTCGAATTTGCCGGAGAGGTATACATGACCGTCTTCCACTTTAAAGGCCATCTGCCCTTCCGGGACGGTCGCATTCCACTTAAGGGCATCGGCGGCAGCCCGGGCAATCTCGGGGTCGGTCCTTTTCAGGGCATCGCCGAAAAGCACCTGCACATCCATGGCCAGCCCACGCACTCCGGCTACTTTTTTAACGGCCTTCTCGGCGGCCAGTTTTTTGGCAAAGCTATCCAGGGTGCCCGTGAGGGTTACGATCCCGTCTTCCACGATTACGCCGATTTGTGTCTGGTCTATGTCGGGCTGCCATTTCAGCTCTTCCAATACATCTTTTTTAAGTGTTGCATCTGTTTTCATGGTGCCTCTTTTTTGTCGGGCAGGGCCTGGTTGCGGCAGGGGGTCAGACCAGGGCCTCGGTATAGCGGACGATCAGGTTATTCTTTACCTCATACACGCCCGGGGCGTTGAATGCCACACGTTCTGCATCTTCTTTCTCTTTTAGGGAATGGACGGTGCCTTCGAGGGTAACCGTATGACCGGATGTGAGCACGCGAATGCCTTTTGCTTCCAGGTCGGCTGACCTTTCAAAGGCCTCCTTGATGCGTTTTTTGACTTCAAGGGGTACAATGCCCTGACTGATGGTGATGCTGTTGATCACCCCTTTTACCCCAGCCAGGTCTCTGACGGCATTCTTGGCCGATTCCTTCTGGTAGCCCCAGCGGACCTGCCCGGTCAGGTATACCCACCCATTCTCAACTTTGGGAATGATGGCGTCTTCAGGAACAGAAGCATGCCAGGCCAGGGCGTTCACAACGGCCTTGGCGATATCGGTATCCGTTTTTTCATCTTCCAGGCCGTAGCTTACCACAATATCTTCGGCAACGGCCCTAACACCTTTAACCCGCTTGGCTGCCTTTTCTGCGGCAATTTTTTTGGCATAGCTGTCTACCTCCCCGCTCAGGGTAACCACGCCCTCTTCTACAGAAACTCCGATCTTGGCCTCATCAATGCTGGGTTCCCAGATCAGTTCATCCTGCACATCCCGTTTGATTTGAGCATCTGTTTTCATGATTTTACTGATTTATATAATTAAAATATCATGGAGTAAGCTACACAACCTGACCCAACTACTAAATGATGTATATCAGGCTGCAATTCCATGCAGCCCTCCCACCTTGACATAAGTCAGGCCGGCAACTGGGTAACGCAGGTTACACACCCTTAATCAGATAACCCGTAACTTGGCCTGCAAATCGCCTGCCATTGAAAATTCGCTTTAACAAAAGTTGGTGGCCCTACCTGCTGTTGGCCCTGGTTTACCTGGTGCTTTACCTGACTGGGACGCGGGCCGAGGTTTTCGGCTTCCTGCAGCGCGGCTTGCTGGCCACTGGCCTCATGAGCGCCCAGGCAGTGGAAGCGCCTGTGACAGAACGGGAATTCCTCGATGAGCAGGCTTACTCCCTTGTACTGGCCGATTCCGGAGGGCAGCTGCACCGCCTGTCTGAATTCCGCGGCAAGGTGGTGCTGGTGAACCTATGGGCAACCTGGTGTCCACCCTGCATTGCCGAAATGCCCGGACTCGAAAAGTTGTACCAGCGAACAAAAGAGGATGTTGTCTTCATCATGATAGCCCGCGACCGCGATTTTGAGTTATCCAGGGTATTCGTTCAGCGCAAGGGCTATGAAGTGCCCATTTACTATGCCCAGGGGCCATTGCCCCGCCAGCTTTCCAGCAACGGCATCCCGGCCACCTTTGTGATTGCTCCCGACGGCAGGCTGGCCTTTTCGCATACCGGCATGGCCGATTACGACCACCCAGACATCGAAAAATTCCTCCGTGGCCTGAAAGAATGAACCCGGTTTAAACGTTATTAACGAAACGCGATACCTTTGTAACGCTGAAGTCTTGTCCATGAAAATAAGCCGTAAGTCGATTTGGAAACTGCTCGTTGCCGGGGTGCTTCTGTGCGCCGTACTGGTGGCCACCGGGATGCACAAAAAAATCTTGCGCTCCCTGCATTTCCGATTACTCAATGCGGGCATCATTACACCCCGAGAAATCGGATTATCTGACTTCGAACAGTTGGAACTGCTTCCCGCATCGGCAGAGGCCCTGCAGTTGATTGATGAAAACGGAGTGATCCACCAATTGACAGACTGGGATACAGACATCTTATTTATGAACAAATGGGCCACCTGGTGTGCCCCTTGTATTGCCGAAATGCCCGGTATCCAGAAACTTTATGACAGTAATAGTCAAAGTGCCAGCTTCGTGATGGTTACCTTCGATACCGATTTTGAGAAGGCCAAAAAATTCAAGCAACAAAAAGGATTTACATTCCCTATTTACCAGATTTACGGGTTCGAACCCGAGGCGTTCAAAACCCCTTCCCTACCGGCGACATTCCTTTTTCCTCCCGGGCAAGCTGTGATGTATCGATACGTAGGCATGCGCGATTACGACACTCCTGAATTCAAAGAATTCCTGAAGTCGCTCGGCGCCCCATGATGCGAATGCCTGCAGCCGCTCCGGGGATGCCGCCGGAGGATCCTTCCGCCGATTACAACTGTTTTAGAGCGGGCCGTGCGTTTGAAAGCACCGAAAGTTAAAATGACTTCCATCATAGCCGAAAGCTGTTTCAGGCTGTACTTTTAGGGTGAGATTAATCAGGGATGCTGAAACCAAATTCCCTATCTTTAAACGGCTTTCCCGAAACCTGCAAATCGGGGGGCCAGATGAGCTATTATTCAACCTTGTAAACCAATCCAAAATGTCCCGTATTTACTCCCTTGCATTGCTCGCCATCCTGTTGCTGACCGGAGGCAAAGCCGAATCCCAAATGCCGGCTCCCGGCGCCACGCTTTATACGGTGCGCGACCTGATGGATCAGGATGCAAAAGGTGTCCTCAAACAAATCGCCGACCTGGGCTACGTCAACATTGAGGCGACCAACTACCAGGATGGCAAATTCTACGGTATGGCGCCAGCCGAATTCAAGGCCTATTTGGAAAGCCTGGGCCTGGAGCCTCTGAGCGTACACCAGGGCGGGGTTACCCTGGAAAACGCCGATCAGTATATCGCAGACACCAGGGCTGCCGGGTTCAAATATTTCGTTATTCCGGTACCTCCAATGGGCATGTTCAAATACGATACGAAATCGCGGACCATGTCGATGGAAGGCACCCCGGAAGCGATCACCTCTATCCTCAATACCCTGGCCGCCAAATGCAAGGCTGCCGGCCTGGAGTTGCTCTACCACAACCATAACTTTGAGTTTGTGCCCGATGCAAACGGGGTGGTACTGCTCGACTACATGCTGGAAAACACAGACCCCGAACTGGTCAATTTCCAGATGGACCTGTATTGGGTGACCAAGGCAGGGGCAGACCCCCTGGCCTATTTCGAAAAATACCCGGGCCGGTTTAAAGTCTGGCACGTAAAAGATATGGACGACCAGGGTCGCTTCGCCCCGGCCGGAACCGGCAACATCGACTTCAAACGCATCCTCGCGGAGAAGGAAAAGTCGGGCATGCAATACTATATCGTGGAGCAAGACATGACCTTTGACGGGATGCAGCCCATGGAGGCCATCCAAATTAGTTACGATAACCTGAAAACACTGGGTTTCAGGAAGTAATAGCCCTTCAGCAGGGCAGTTCGGCAGGGGGATTCCCCCCTTTGATAAACCAGGTTTGATATGAAAGGATCCTGGGTATTGGGCAAGGTGGCAGGGATAAAGATCCAGGTTCACTGGACCTTTACGCTCCTGTTGCTCTGGGTGTTGTTCTCGAACTTCAGGGAAGGGGGCGACGGGGTTTCCGCCCTGTTCAGCCTGGCCCTGGTGCTGGTGTTGTTTGGCTGCGTGGTACTTCACGAACTGGGCCATGCCCTGATGGCACGCAAATACCAGATCACCACCCGGTCGATAACCCTCCTCCCCATAGGCGGGGTAGCTGCCCTCGAGAAGATCCCCGAAAAACCAAAGGAAGAACTGGCCGTCGCCCTGGCCGGGCCCGCCGTGAACGCCGGTATTGCCCTGGTGCTTCTGTTGCTGCTCCCCCTGAGGCACTATGCGGGGTTCGAACCCGAAGACTGGGAAACCTTCTTCAGCCAACCTTCGGTGGCCGGTTTCCTGATCTATTTGTTTATGGCCAATGCCATGCTGGTGGCCTTTAACCTGATACCGGCCTTCCCCATGGACGGGGGACGGGTCCTGCGCGCCTTGCTGGGTTTTTATTACTCCCGGGCCCGTGCCACCGAAATTGCCGCCCGCCTGGGACAGGCTGTTGCCTTCCTCTTCCTCTTTCTGGGTTTGTTCCTGAACCCCTTCCTGGTGATCATTGCCATTTTTGTGTATTTCGGGGCTTACGCGGAAAACCAGATGGTGCAGCAGGAAGACCGGCTCAAAGGGCATACGGTTCGGGAGGCACTGCTCACCCAGATTAGCCTGTTGCCCTGTGATGCCACCCTGCAACAGGCCATTGACCTGATCCTGAAAGGGACCGAAAAAGACTTCCTGGTCGTTCGGGAGGGAGGTGTATGCGGCATCCTGAACAACGCCGAGATCGCCCGTGCCGCCACAAGGCCCGATACCCCGGTATCGGAGCTTATGCTCGGGGAGTTTCCATCGGTACGTCCCGATGCCGGCCTTACGGAAACCATACAGCTGATGAGCCGGGAAAAACAGAAATTCCTGCCGGTTCTGGAAGACGGGCGGCTATTGGGGGCCATCAGCAGTGAAAACATCAGCGAGTTTATCCTGCTGCGCACTGCCGCGGGCCATTCGACCGCTACCTGATCAGTAAAAGCCATATCACCAGGCAGTTATTTACATTGACACAGGTCATTTCCGGGCTGGGAATATGCCCTTACCTTACCTGAACCAAGCTGGCCCAGTGCCATGCTGTTCACTCAAACCCTGAAATCATGAAACGCGAGGAGATGGCTCCCGGGTCTGTTGAGATTCCCCTGCCCGGGTTGGAGCTGCCCGGATTGCTCTATCTGCCTGCCTTAGCCCACGGGCTTGTACTTTTTTCACACGGCAGCGGCAGCAGCCGATACAGCACCCGCAACAATTATGTAGCCCGGGTACTCTATCGGCGGGGCCTGGCCGCCCTGTTGTTCGACCTGCTGACCGAAGCAGAAGATCAAACCTATGAAAACCGCTTCGATATTGATTTGCTCACAAGGCGCCTGATCGCCGTGACCGAATGGGCCGTAAAGAACCCCTTGCTGAAAAACCTGCCCCTGGCCTATTTCGGGGCCAGCACAGGGGCCGCCTCGGCTTTGAGAGCTGCCGCCTACTTCAAAAAACGAATTGCCGCTGTGGTGTCGAGAGGAGGGCGGCCCGACCTGGCAGGCGGCGCCCTGCCGCTGGTAAAAGCCCCTACCCTGCTGCTGGTGGGCGGGTTCGACGGGGCAGTGATTGAACTCAACCGCCAGGCGGCCCGGCAACTGCAATGCCCCTATGAAGTAGTGCTGATTCCCGGGGCCACCCATCTCTTTGAAGAAGCGGGCACCCTGGAGCAGGTAGCCGAGGAGTCGGCCGACTGGTTCCTCCAAAAAATGGCTAAAAAACAAGATTATGTTTCGGGATAGGACAGAAGCGGGGTACCTGCTCGTACCCCATGTGGAGCACCTCAAGGGAACCCAGGTTGTTGTGGTGGCCATCCCCAGGGGCGGGCTGCCGATCGGGGCCATTCTGGCCAAGGCCCTGGAGGCACCCCTCGATATAGCCCTGACCAAAAAAATCGGCCATCCCCTGAACAAAGAATACGCCATCGGGGCTGTGAGCCTCGACCAGCTGGTACTCAGCAAACCGGAAGGGGTTAGCCAGGATTACCTCGATGCCGAAACCCGGCGTCTGCGCGCCTCACTTCGCGAGCGGTTCGACCAGTTTTACCGGACAAAAGCCCCTGCCGACTGGAAGGGAAAAACGGTACTTGTAACCGACGACGGCATCGCCACGGGCAATACCCTGCGCGTAACCGTGGCCCTGATTGCCGAATCGGCGCCTAAGGCCATTGTAATCGCCATTCCGGTAGCCCCCCGGGGGGCCGTTGAAAAATTGGAAGCCATGCCCGAAGTGCAGGAAGTCATTTGCCTGGAAACCCCGTACGATTTTTACGCTGTCGGGCAATTCTACGAAGATTTCCGCCCGGTAAGCGACTCGGAGGCCATCCAGATCTTTGAAAGCGGCAGCCCGCAGCCGGGAGTCGCTGCCCGGGCAGGCAGCTAAGCCTTCAAGGCACTGACCACCACGAAAGAGCCCCGATCGTGCCCTGCTTCGGGTATCTGAATTTCATGTATGTCATCCAGCGCCCCGAAAAGCGTCTGGTTGTATTCCGGTTTTTTAAATCCTGTTTCTTTCAGCAGATCGGCAATGCGCGCTACCGAATAGAACCTGGCCTTGCTGTAAAAATCTGACCAGGGTCCCCTCTCGCTATAGGACCGGGCTATCGGCCGGTCTTCAGGCAGGAATGCTGCGATTAAAGCCCCCCCGGGTTTTAAAACCCGGTAAGCCTCCTGAAAAGCCCGTTTCGGGCTGTCGAGGAAACACAGGGTCACAAAGAGGACGAAATCGAATTGCATGGCCGAATAGGGCAATTGCTCGGCCCGGGCTTCCATCACTTCAATACCCCGTTTGCGGGCTTTTTCACCCATGGGGACCGAAGGCTCCACGCCTTCACGTATTCCCAGGGGGGCGGCAAACCGGCCCGTTCCGAGGCCCACCTCGATGCCGTGGAGTTCTTCGGGCAAGCGGTTGAAGTGCACCCGGATCGCTTCCAGCTCAGCGGTGTAAACCTCCGCATGTTTTTCATACCAGGCCTCATAGGCATCGACCTGTTGGTCGAATACTTCATTTTTGCTAATCGTTTTCATGGCACAGGGATTTTGGCCCGCCTGGCAGGCGGGCCCGATTCTGTTTTGTCGGGCTGGCCTGCCGGCCTGCGCCCGGTTGGGGTCGTCTAATGTTTGATGCCAAAGGTTAACTTGGCATTGACGCGGTACTGGGAAATCTTGTTGTCCTTAACAGTTACCTGCATATCCTGGATGTATACCGACTTGATATCCTTGACGGTTTTGGCAGCATCATCGATAATGTTCTGAACGGCATCCTCAAAACTCACAGAAGAGTTCCCAAGAATTTCAATAACTTTTAATACACTCATGTCGCTTCGGATTTAGGGTTAATCACTGATTTATATGTAGTCTGATCTCGGTTTTATGCATATCTGAACAAGGCGGCACAACTCGCCCCGGCAGGCATTTCTTCAGCTGTTTTGCGATACACGCGGCCGCCGTGCTGCAGGGCCTGCGAAACTGCCCAATCCAGGAGGGAAGCACTAAACGGGGTGGGGGTTTCCTCCCACCGGATCTGGCCTGTTTCGGCTTCAAACTTACCTAACACGTCGTTTTCGGCATCTACAAAAAGGCTGTCGACCTTCCCTTCGTACAGGGCAGGCAGGATGGCTGCCAGATCTGCCGAGGCCTTCCCGCTGCCGTGGTACTGCAGGAATTTCTGCCATTTTCTGATCCCTTCCTTTTCAAAGACCGGTTTCATGCGCTGCCACGAAAGCCTATGGAGTTCCGTATCGGGAGATTCAGAAAGGTTGCACACGATGGGCTCCTCTTCGATTAAACCGTAGGCGCTTACCTCCCTGTATATGGCTGCAAGGTATTCCTGGGACGCGATGAGCAAAGGCCGGGGTTTTTTAGCTAAAATGGTGAGCAGGCCCTGGTCGACCCCGCGGAAATAGCGGGCAATTTCGTCGTGTCGGTCGCGGTCGGCTCCGTCGTGCCCGTGATAGCCGGCACCTGCATAGGCCTGGTGCTGGCTGCGGAATTGCAGTACTTTTTGTTCGTAGTCGTACCCAACGCGCTCTTCGAGCCGCTCGGGGATCAGTTCCCGTATATCCAACTGGGTCATCGATTCGCGATTTCCTTCAAACAAGCGGATACGTTCCAACTCCAGGGACAGCAGATAAAAAGCTCCCGAGCCGGTGAGCATCGGAATCAGGGGCAACAAGTGGAACGACGGTGCCAGACGATGTTCCTGTTTTACGGCATAGGGCAACCTGAAGGTGAGCAGTTTCCGGGCCGTTGCAAAAAGGGCAAGGCCCTGGGCCTGATGCCTCCAGAAATCACTGTCTTCAGTCAATTCAAACAGGGGTGACAACCGCTGTTCGAGGGCTGTCTCTGGCAGGCCGGCAGCTGTTAATTCATTTCGGATCAGCCGCAATTCGGCATCGAGGGAACGGGCGTCGCGACGATGCTGTACTTCTTCCCCCCTGGCATGCGTCGGCAGAAAAACGGAAATACAGTGGGTATCTTTGGTCGCGATCAGTTCGAGCATGTCTGACTGATTTATTTTATCCTTGTCAGTGCGTTCTGTAGTCGTCATGGCATTCGGTTTTTATGGTTAAATGGAAGGTAATGGAACGGGCCCTACCCCGAAATGATTTGGGTCAGGGCTTCTTTGAATTCGGAACCGTTACCCATCCGGCCGGGATGCTGTTCCTGCGGGTTCTCTTGGGCTACTGAAGAAGCCTACAGCATGCATTCCGATCCCCTACAGGACAAGGCCTTTGGAGTCTTCGCCACGAATAATTCCGGCCTTTTCCAGTTGGTTCATCAGGCTTTTCACATAGTCGTCAACGGTCCTGCGGATGTTGATCGGATCGGTTATGTCGAAGGATCCCACCCAAACCAGGTGGTTCTGATCTGCAACCTGCAGCTGGTAGACCGCGGTCTCCACATGGTATACATGGTATTCCCTCACGGCCTGGGGTTGGTAGTAGATGTCCTGGTACCGGTAATAGTAGCGGCCGAACCGGCCGTAATAGTCGTAGGTATACCCGGTTCCTGTCAGGTGTTGGTGGTGTTGTTCGACCCCTATTACCGAGGTAATCATTACGGCGTCGAAACCCTGGCCTGAGAGGTCATCGGCCATCCGGTCGAGCTCCGTTTCGCTCAGGGGACCACTGGTTATGCCTGTCTCGAGGGCGTTATAGGCTTGCATGGCCTGCATGGATCGTCTCTGAAGGGCGCTGCTGAGCTCGTCCTCAAAAACCTGGCGGGCGGTCAGGTTATCGGTCATGGCCAATACCAGCATTTTTTCTGACCTGAACCCGGGGGCCAGGGATTCGTTGCTCCAACTGTCTGCAAAGCGCGTGGAAGAGCAGGAAAACAAAGCAAGGGCAAACAACAGGGAAAGTAGCGTTTTCATCGGACCGTATTTTGGTCCAAAACTATTGAGGGTTGGGCTGCGAGCCAATGACCTGGGTCATTCCGGCCCGGGGAGGAGGATTGGGCGCTGGTTTAAACGGAGGGCCCCCACCCGCCACCCGATCAAGATACCCCGGCTCCCTGCAATCTCCCTGCCAGGCCCCGCTCCTTCCCAGCTGTTCCGGCATAAAAGTTTACGGGCCTATTCACCAGGAGGTCTGGCCCAGCAGCTTCTCGCCCAGGGGCGACAGCCTGGCCGTCTGGTAACGGGTCTGTTCCCAGTTTCTCGGGTCCCCGGGAAACGCATATCCTTCCGGGGCGATGCGATCGCGCCACGAACTTATGCGCCACTCCCTGAGGGACTGGTTTTCTTCCTGGGCCGGCATCATGGAGATATACTGGGCAATGCGCACTTTGCTTCCCGAGCGGTTGGGCCGGATGCCGTGGGGCTGCATACTGTGGAAAATCAATAAATCTCCGGCCTGCATGGGCACCTTCACAATCTTGTCTTCCAGGCCCCGGATATCGGGTTGAAACGGGTTGCGGTCGGCCGGCTGGGTCTGCTTCCAGCTGTCGTAATTCCGGAAAAGCCAGGGAATGCACTGGAATCCGCCCATGTGCTCGTCTGTCTGGTCGGCCAGGGCCAGCACGCCCTGCACGTTCTGGGGACGGGTCTCCGGGTCGTAGTCCCAATGAATGAAGCCCTTGTATTCAAAACCCGGGCGCATGGGGAAATTCAGGTTGGCCCGGTCAATGGTCACCCAAAGTCTATCGGTGCCCCAGATGTCGGCAAAGGCTTCATAGACCCTAGGGGTCTGGCGGTTGTCCCACAGGCGTTGGTGGTTGTACACCTCCACCATGCCGGTACCGGCCAGTTCCTTCATCTGCATTTCGGCCCGGGGGGCTGTATACCAGGTATCAGGCCTGCCTGGGTCCTTTTCTTCGAATTCCCACAGGAAGTCAGCCGTTTTTTGGGCCTGCTCCCTGGGTACGGCGCCTTTGATCACCACATAACCATTGGTTTTCCAGTGTTGCCATTGTTCGGGGCTCAGAACGCGCAGGCTTTCAGGGGTGGCGTCTTCCCTGAGCCTGACCTGGCTGCTCTTAGCTGTGCTCGGGTTCCCAGGGATATCGGCGTGCTGGTTTTCGGGAACCATGGTTTTGAAGGGCTTTTTCATGTTGCTGCAGATTTAAGGAAAGCCTGATGGTCGCTTAACCCGGCATCGTTCCCTGCGGGAAACTTCGGGAAAGACCAGACGGCCTTGCTGCCACCTTTAAATATACAAGGGATTGCCTTATGTTTTACCCATCTACATAAAATCCCGTTGGGGAGTGCAGTGCTTAATGGCATGTGACTCGTGCTAGACCCGCAGGAAAATCTTTTTCCGGTACAGGAAATACAGAAAAGCCCACTCAACGGCCAGAAAACATAGTACCATCACCGCCGAATTATAGGGCTCGCCTACCAGTTGGCCCAACCATCCCAGCAGGGCATTCGTGGAATACGACCAGTTTATGAACTGCCCCGACATGTAGATAAGGATGGAATTCATGCCTATTACCTTGAAAAAGAAGGCCCATTTCTTATACCCCAGGATATCGATTACGTAGTAAAACAGCGCCATGAGCAGCATGCTGATGCCCCCGCACTGCAAAACAAAGGAGCTGGTCCAGAGGTTCTTGTTGATCGGGAATACCAGGTTCCAGGCCTGGGCCAGGCCCAGGAGGATCACACCAATAATAACCAGCCTGAGGGCGGTGGCCTTTTTACCTTCGGGTGGGGTGTGCCGCAATAACTCCCCGGTGAAAATGCCGAGCAGGGCGGTACCAATGGCCGGAAGCGTGGCGAAGAGGCCTTCGGGATCGTGAATATCCCGGTAGAAATGACCGGGCAGCAGCAGGCGGTCGAGGTAGGATACCACATTCCCT
The DNA here is from genome assembly GCA_024642005.1 of Robiginitalea sp. Lineage (GTDB taxonomy): Bacteria > Bacteroidota > Bacteroidia > Flavobacteriales > Flavobacteriaceae > Robiginitalea. Next base: position 25,513 of record JAHECA010000026.1, read on the forward strand.
TCAATACTGAGGTCGCCCCGCGGAAAGCCCGGGGCCGAAAAGAACGACAGCAGGGCCCAATACCCCAGCAACAGGCCCGCGAACCAGTAGTAACGGGCCCTGGGGGTGGTATACAGGTAAATGATGTTGGCGAACATATAAGCCAGGCCGATCCGCCCGAGGACGCTGGCGTAGCGGATTTCGTCCAGGGGCATTATCCTCAGGCCATTGTTGTAGACGATACCCAGCAAAACCAGGATAAGCCCCCGTTTCACCACCCTTATCAGGAGTTCCTGCCGGCTCTGCCCCTTCTCGAGCTGTTTTCCGATGGAGTATGGGGTGGCCACCCCGGCCAGGAAAAGAAAGAGCGGGAAAATGAGATCGTATGAGGTAAAGCCGTCCCACACGGGGTGCTGGAACTGGCCCGAGAGGAAGACCCAGAAAGGCGCCTGTGTAATTTCGGCCATTCGATGAAAGAGCTCTTCGGCCCCTATGATCCAGAACATGTCAAAGCCCCGCAGGGCGTCGAGCGAGTACAGCCGCTCGGAGGTGACGGATAGTTTCATTGCGGTTTGGTTGGCTTAGTTCCCGACAAGGTACAGCGTTAGTCCGAAATTTGCGAAAAAAAAACCAGCGATTTTCTGTAAAGCATTCACCTGGATCACTGATCTTTAACACAGCGGAAGCCAACTGTGGCATTCCGTTCAAAGCCCTGGGAAACCCGCAACAGTTGCTGGCTGTAATGCAGTTCCCGGGGCCCGCCCTGCACGTACCACCAGCTGGACGACGGGTTGTAATACGAGCCCCCCTTGAGCATGATATAGTCGTAAGAGCCGCTTTTATAGACATCGTTGGTCAGTTGCCAGACCGAGCCCACCAGGTCCTGGAGGCCATAGGGGTTGACCCCTTTGGGATAGGCACCCACCCGATCCGGAATGCCGTTGCCGGCGTTGCAGAATGCCGGGTCGAGGCCCCTGATGGTAAAACGGGTAAGCGTTTCTGTGACCTTTTCTTCTTCCCTGTAGATTTTCCCGGGCTGGCCACCCCAGGGCCATTCCCGCAAGTCAGACGTCTGGGCGGCGTACTGCCATTCCACCTCGGTAGGGAGCCTTTTACCCGCCCAGGCAGCATAGGCCCGGGCATCTTCATAACTCACGTATACCACCGGATAGTCGGCCTGGCCTGCCGGATAGTCCCCCCCTTGCCAATGCCGCAGGAAGTTAGCCGGATCGACAGGGCTGTACCCGGACTGATCGAGAAAGGCCTTGAACTGGGCATTCGTTACCGGGTGCCGGTCCATCAGGAAGGCAGCCATCTGGTATTGCCGGCCCTGCCTGTATTCGGGATAGGGAATAAAGGCATCCCCGTGGGTGGTGCGGAAGGTAAAGGAACCCTGGGGGATTTGGACCATTTCGGCCTGTCGCTTACCGGGGGCCGTGCGGGTTACCCGGCTGGAAAGTCGCGGGGTACCGGGTGCAAATTCCACGACCCGCTCGTCGAGCAGGATTCCTGCTTCCATCAACTGCACCACGAACTTCCCTTCATACCGGCCAAAGCGATCCAGTAAGTGCAGGCTGTGGACCCCGGGGGAAAGCAAAAGCGGTTGGCTGCCGTACCCAGGCAGGCCGGCCCATACCCTCAGGGAATCGCCCCGTGAGGCTTCCAGATGCAGCTCGTCCCCGTCCAGGAAAACCGACAGCAGTTCGGGCAGGCGGGCCATGCAGGTCACCGCACCTTCATTGTTGGTGCCCAAATCGGCGCGCGGAAAGGCCCCGGTCTCCACTTCCAGCCAGAAGCGGTCGCCCTGTTTTACCGGGGCGATTTCCCGGTGGTGCCAGAGGTCCATAAAATGGTAGCCGGGCGATGGCTCCACAGCGAACAACGGCCCCTTGAAGCCCTCCGGCACCAGGCTCAAAACGGTATAGAGGGTTTTATCGCCGGCGGGCCATTCGTTCACGTATACGCTGTCGCGCGTGGTGGGGAGCAAGGGGGTAAAGCCCCGGGAGTTAAAGTTATGCGTGTTCTCACGCAGTATGCGGGTGGTTTGCCCCAGGTACCGGTATTGCGCGTCCACCCAGGCAGGCTGGCCGGGGGCAAAGATGTTGAGTTCTGTGCCGTAGCCATTGAAAAAGGCCAGGGCAAACTCGCGGCGAATCGGTTCTTTATACAGTTCGGCCACCCGGAAAATGGCAAATTCCGGTTTGATGAACTTGTTCAGGTTCAGCAGCGGCGGATAGTAGAGGGCGTTGTGCACCCGCCCGGCCACAATGCCCTGCATGTCTTTGGGCACCGCCATCCCCTCGCTGTACATGACCACCCCCGCCTTTACCCCGTCGGCTGCGTCCTGGAATTCCCGGCTCGAATCGCCCCGGGTATCGAGAATGAGCCCCTGGGCACCGGTATCTCGCAACAGCCCGGCCATGCCCAAGAGGTGGTCTTCAGGCCGGGTACTGGCGTCCCAGGGGTTGTAGGCCATAAAGAGAACCGTACCTTTTTCACGCGCCTCCCGGCCCAGTTCCCGGATGCCCGCCACCCCCCCGGGCAGGTCGCGGAACAGGTCAAACTGGTTGCGCGGGTCGAGCCCCAGGGTGGGCCAGGTGGGCCAGAGGCCTATTACATCGTCGCCCCCGTACAGGGGCTTGCCGCGGTCGAGGAAAGCCCCCAGCTGGTAACCGCCCTTTTCGGCATCGTAAAAGGCCTTGTCCCAAGACATCATCAGGTGCATCACGTACGCATTCCGGATCCACTGCAGGTCAGGCCGCTCAAACAGGGCATTGTCGAAGTCTTCCACATCGTACAGATAACGCTCCTGAAAGACCTTTCGCAAGCCCTCCTGCCAGGGCCCGGCAAACAGGTCGGCGTACAGCGCATAGGCAACGCTGCCCCCCGGGGCCAGCAGGGTTTCGAACCGCCGTTTCACCGCCTGGTCCCATTCCACCCGCCGCACCAGGGCGCAAACCGAGGTGCCCTGCTGCAGGGGAATGTCCGAATAGCCCAGCTCCCAGGCATTGTCGGGGACGATCACGTTTACGGGCGCCAGTCCCGGCCGGAACAAATGGGTGCGGGAAAGGCGGTGGTCGCCCAGCCCGGTAATATACAGGTGGGTGGCATCTTCTCCGAAGGGCACAACGTTGCTGATTGATAGTGTATCCGGGCCCGTGTTGTAAAAGAGCACCCGGCCCTCGAGGCCTTTGGGGCCAAATTCGTGCCCTTGCCAGGAAACCCTTAGAGTTGGCGCCGTTTCTGCCTCATTACTGCGGTAGGGCTTCCCGTTAATCAGGGCGGAGACCAGCGGGAGTGATCCCTGGGGAATAAGGAGCTGGTTGAAAGCTTGGACCGAAAGAGACCGGGGGTCTATGTCTGCTGATTTCAGGCCTTGTGTATAAAGGGGCAAACAGCTGGCCAGCAGCAGCCCCAGTACCCCAATCCTGAACTTGCTTCTTCCGGGGAGGAACATTTCTTTGTTACTGCGCCGGCCCATTTATGTCAAACTTCAGGTTGTTATTCGGGTCCAGAATCCGGGCGTAGAAGGCATAGCCCCCAAAATTGTTTTCGGCTTTGATCATAAGTTTATTCCACCCCGGTTTGAGGTGCAACTGTACGGTATCCTGATCGGGGGCTGCAATCCGGACCGCCAGGAAGCGGTAGAGCTCCCGGTCGTTCAAAAACACTTTGGCCCCGTCGTCACTGCCGATCAGCAGGGGCACCTGCCGGGCCTCTGGAGCATAGACATAGGTCAGGAAATACGAGACAATAAACTCATAAGGATCAAATTGGCGCGTCAGCCGCATGGCGTAGCCACCCCCTTCGCCAGATACCCGTTTCCAGGATACTTCCTGACCATCTACCCCGCGATAGGTAGCCGTCAGGTCCGTTTCGCGTTCCGGGGGATAGATGCTATCGAGGCCGTAGCGCAGGTCATCCGATTCCCTGGGGTTCGGGAAGGGGCCAATCATGTACCACTGCGGGATGTAGGTCCTTTCAGGAGTGAGTATCACAGCGTCGATGCCCACCCTGGTTACGCCGGGTTTCTGGCTACTATCTGCCAGGGAGAAGGAAAGTGCGATGGCGTTGTCCTCCGGCACCACCCCAACCAGTACCACGGGCGGGGCCGCCCCGAGCTGTTCGGCGTGACCGTTAAAGAAGGTTTCGACGCCTCCGTTGGCCCGGATCCGCACAGGTCCGTAGGCAGGTCCGCGGGTCATGTACAGGGCCAGGTTGTATTTTTTCTCCAGGGCATCGGGGATGTTCAATCGGAAGGAATCACCATTTGCGGCAGTTACGGCCAGTTGGTCCGCCCCACTCCAATCGCTCCCGAAATCAGACATATCTTCGACCACACCTTCCGCACCCTCCAGGGCCATAAGCTCGGCCTCCAGGGCCCCGTTGGGTACCGGTCGTTGCAGGGGGACCCTCAGCCCTGCCTTCAGGAGGGCCGGAAAGGGCTTGTGGGGCTCAGCCTGATACCAAAATGCGGTAGTGCTGAAATCCACCGCTTCCTCGTTCCCATGCCCATGTTCCAGGGTTACCTTCAGCGAATCTGAGAACGGGATGGGGTCGGGCCAGTGGTGGCGGTAGGCCGTTATCCGGCCCAGGGTATCCATGAGCACCAGGCCGTGGTAGGCGGCATCGAACGGACCATCTTTAAAGTACCAGCCACTGTTGAAGTAATCCTCCAGACCGGTGCCGTGGACCGAGGGCTGCTGTTCCCCGTCTACGAAGATCATCTCGTCGCCTTCCAGATAAAAGAGGCTCTGGTCGTACGACTGACTGTTGAAATGGAGCCCTACGAAGTGCCCCTGCCCTTTCGCCTCCAGGGCCACATAGTTTCCAGGCGTTTCTGTACGGTCATCACGCCTCCACTGCGCATGAAAGTAGCCTGTGCCAACGGGTAGGGGCTCATCGAGTCGGTAATAGCCAATCTGGTAATAAAAGGCATAGACTTCTTCCCCGGTCTCATTCACCACCTCGAGGCGGGCCCTTTTTCCAAAAGGCATGGGGAAATAACTGTAGTACCCCCCGCTCGACATCCCGACCAGGTTGGGGGTATGGTGCTTGTAGGCAAAAGCACTGCCGAAGAAATCGCCAACGGGCACCTCCACCGAGGGTTCTTGCTCATCGTCCCAGTACATGCGCAGCACCATACGCCTTAAAAAATGCGGATCACGTGAATCGATGGTTATCCATACCCGCGAAATAAGACCGGGGCCCTCTATATCAGCTATAGTGGCAGTCTGGCCGGGGTGGATGTTAATCCGGTCGTTATTCCCGCCAGTTGTATCGGCGCTGGAGAGCTGATAAAAACGGGCTCCCTCCCCCGATAACAGGCTGGCCGTGTCGGGTACCCCGCCATTCGCATTATCACCTCTTTGACAGGCCCCCAACAAGCTCAATAAAAGTGTGCCCCCCCACAGGAAGGCACGCGTAATTGGGCAGGTCCAAAAGGTTGCACGGTTCATATTTTGGCGTCGGTTACATTTCAGGCAAAACCCCTGTTTCCAACTGGGGTACTTTATTCCTGCTTTTTGGGATGGATCGATTGCCCTACCAATTTCCATTGCCCGTCCACTTTTTCCAGAAAACGGAACTCGAGGGTGTATGTTTTGGTCCCATCCGGGGCCGTGGATTCCTCATCGTGGCTTACCCAGGCCATAGGGCCGCTAATTTGAAACCGGTACCCCGAATTGCTGGAGGTGCCCCCCTGCCCCATCATCCCCTCGGGCGGGTCGATCATCACCTGGGGAGCGATGTCGTAGGTGGTACCGTCTGCGGTGGTGAACACAATCCTGGAATAAGGCCTTATGGCCCAGCACGAGGCATGCCCCTCCCGGTCGCCCGAGCGCCAGGTAGCCGATTCCTTTTCGAGCAACTGCCGAATGGCAGCCTCTTCGCCGGCCTGCCCGTAAGATGGGGTCAATACTGCCAACAAGGCGAACAACAGGGGTAGCTTTTTTAGTCCGATCATGATAACCTGGCTTCTCATATGACCGACAGGTCTTTTTTAGCCATTCTAAGATAGGGAAATGTACAGGAAGTTCCACTTTCTTCCCAATCTGCAAAGTGGCATGTAAGGACAGCCTGGCAACATTGCAGGCCGGGCCTGTGCCTGGCAGACAACCAGCCCCGGAGTTGGCTCATAAAGGGAATGTTGTCTATTTGTGTTTATTTAGACTTATTTTAAACTATATCTTTGTAAGGACCAGCCACGTCAGCCATGTTTCGAATGCTCTGCCTCTTTCTCCTTCTTCCCTTCCTGGCTTCCGGGCAACAGACGTTCAGTATTCAGGGTACGGTATACCAGGGCAGCGAACCCCTGCCCCTGGTGCATGTTTACCTGAAGGGCACCCCTCTGGGCGGAACAAGCAATGAAAACGGAGATTTTGTAATCGACCATGTCCCGGAAGGCAACTACACCCTGTTGGCTTCCTACTCAGGCTTCAAATCTTACCAACAGCACATTCGAGTAGCAGGCGACAACCTGCTTATCCCGATAAGGCTGGAAGAAGCCGCCTTGCTTGACGAGGTGGTCGTTTCGGGCACCATGAAGGCGGTAAGCAAACTGGAAAGCCCGGTTCCTGTCGAAGTATATTCGGCTAGCTTCTTTCGTCAGAATCCGACCCCGAATGTCTTTGAAGCCCTGCAAACAATAAACGGGGTAAGACCTCAGATCAATTGCAGCGTGTGCAATACCGGAGACATCCATATCAACGGGCTTGAGGGGCCCTATACCCTGGTGCTGATAGACGGCATGCCCATTGTCAGCGGGTTGTCTACCGTGTACGGATTAACGGGTATTCCGTCTTCCCTGATCGAGCAGGTAGAAATTGTAAAAGGGCCGGCTTCCTCCCTCTACGGCAGCGAAGCGGTGGGCGGCCTGATCAATGTAATCACCAAAAAATCTGAAAACGCAAATCTTGTTTTCGCCGACAGTTACCTGACCGATTGGGGAGAGCTCAATTTGGATGTCGGTTTTAAAACGCGAGTGGGAGAAACCTCCCGTATGCTTTTTGGGGCAAATTATTTCAACTATTCGAACCCTATCGACAACAACGGGGACAACTTTACCGACCTCGCCCTGCAGGACCGGCTTTCCTTATTTCAAAAATGGGATTTTGACCGGTCAGCAAACCGGGTGTTGTCGCTGGCCGGCCGTTTTTACTACGAAGACCGTTGGGGCGGGGAAATGCAGTGGACCCCCAAATACAGGGGCGGTTCTGAAATTTATGGAGAAAGTATTCGCACTGCGCGCTACGAACTTATCGGTAAGTACCAATTGCCGGTGCGCGAGCACATGATGTTCCAATTCTCGTATTCGGACCATGACCAGAACTCGGCCTACGGCAATTCGTTTTACCTGGCCAGGCAGCGGATCGGCTTCGGACAGCTGACCTGGGACTTTGCCAGCCCGGGAAACGACTGGCTTTTTGGCCTGACCGGCCGGTACAGCTATTACAATGACAACACTCCGGTTACCCGGCAGGCAGAGCAGGTTTTCGTTCCCTCGATTTTCGCACAGGACGAGATCTCCCTGGGTACACGACAAAAACTGTTGCTCGGGATACGCCACGATTACGACCGTCGGCATGGTTCTATATTTACCCCCCGTTTGGCCTACAAATATGCCTCCGAGGCCAACGACATTATACGGTTCAATGCCGGAACAGGCTTCCGGGTAGTTAATTTGTTCGCCGAAGAACACGCAGCACTTACCGGTTCTCGCGAGGTGGTCATCGAAGAACAGCTCGATCCTGAACGCTCCTATAACGTCAACCTGAATTACCTCAGGAAATTCTACACAAGGTCGGGTGTATTGATCGGTCTCGACGCGTCTGCCTGGTACACCTATTTTACAAATGCCATATTGCCCGATTACGACACCAACCCGAATCAGGTCATATATCGAAACCTGAATGGATTTTCTACCAGCAAAGGGTTGAGTATCAATTTAGATGCCATGTTTTTGGGTAATTTCAGGGCATTGCTAGGGGCAACTGTTCAAGATGTATCGCAGCAGGGGAACGGGGTGCGCATTGAACGGTTTTTTACAGAAAATTATTCAGGCACCTGGTCCCTGTCGTATAAAAATTTTAAGCACCATTTCGCCGTTGACTATACGGGCAACCTCTACGGGCCCATGCGACTGCCCCTTTTGGGCGAACTTGACCCCAGAATGCCCGAATCGCCAATCTGGAGCATTCAAAATGTGCAGTTCACTTTCAACGGCCTGTCTCATTTCGAGTTTTACGCTGGAATCAAGAACCTTTTAGATTGGACCCCCAATCGGGGAAATCCCTTCATTATCGCCCGGGCCGAAGATCCCTTTGACCGCGAGGTCCAATTTGATGAAAGCGGCAACGCGATAGCCACACCAAATAACCCTTATGCCCTGACTTTCGACCCCACGTATGTGTATGCCCCAAATCAGGGGAGACGCCTGTTTTTTGGGGTGAGGTACCGTGTGGATTGAGATGAGCCATGCCCTTGCTCTACCAGATGCCAGGCCATGAATTGTCACTTTAATCCAGTATCAGTTACGTTTCCCGGAAAGCCTCCATCCATACAGGACTTATGAGTATGACGAACAATTTTTGCAAAATCAGGCGTATATGCCTGATAATGTTGCCACAATAAAATTGAAAACAATAATTCCCGTAAGACTCGTTTAAAATTGTAGGGTATTTTCCCATTCAGTTGTTATTATGCAGAAACCCAAATTTTTATTATGAATACCATGCAATTGATTAAAAGAAAGATTACCGTACTGGCAGCTTCTCTATTTCTTGTCATTCTCGGCAGCTGTTCCAAGAACGATTCAAATCCCAATTCAGGAACATTAAGCGTAAGTGCCAAGGGCACATTTGGCAGTACCAGCGCCAAAAGCCCCACGGGTAAAGCCGTTAGCGCAGATGTAGATGTTACCGATTTCAGGATGAACCTGAAGGAATTCAAACTGGAATTGGATGTCGAAGACCCCGGAGACGATTATCAGGATGATGAAAACGATAACTGGGATGATGACGGCCTGTATGATTTTGAAGACGATATAAAGCTGGCCGGGCCTTTTGAACTCGATCTGATGGCCGGGCAGGTAAGCTTTATGAATGCTTCCCTCCCTGTCGGGAATTTTGAGGAAGTTAAATTCAAATTCGATGCCGGCACCGATGCTTCCAGCGATTTGTTCGGCAAGTCAGTACTTATAAAGGGTACCATTCAGGGGACCCCGTTCATTTTTTGGCACGATTTCGAAGATGAGGTCGAAGTGGATTTTGAAGATCCTACTTTTGACATCGCCATCACTCAGACACCCGAGGGCATCGTCATCGAATTTGACCTGAGCCAGGTTTTTGACAGTGTTGCAGGGGTAGACCTTACCCAGGCCAACGATGGAAACATGGATGGAACCATCGAGATAAGCCCTAAGGATGAAGATGGCAACAATGCCCTGGCCCAGCTTATCCGGGAAGCCATTAAATCGCATATAGACCTTTTAGACGACTAGGCTCGCCGGTTCCCGGGAACCAGGTGAATTAAAATTGAAAAGCCGGCTCGAGCCGGCTTTTTTTTATCTCTGATTTTGAAGTCTAACCTCTTTCCTGATCCGAGCCTCGAAATTAGGGGGTCACATCAGGTCCTTCTCTTGAAGGGTTTTTTTGAGTTCCGCCTGATTCTCCCAGAACCGATCCTTGATTTGCTTTAGGATTTCCGGATAATCAGGGTGCCTTTTGAGCGGTTCCATCATCGGATCCATTTCCATGAACAGCAAAATCCAGTACTGGTAGTTTTCCTGTCGGGAGAAAATCCTGAGCTGTTCGATGGCCTGGTCTGGCTTTCCTTCGTGGGCCAGCTTTACAGCCATGCTGGCGCCCTTGTATATCGATTGATCCTTTTCGCAGTAGTCGGCGTATGATCGAAAAAAGTCGGCCGCCCGCCTGTCAAAGCCCATTTTCTCATAAACGTAGCCGATCTTGGCATCTTCCTGCGGCAGAATATTGAGGCCATTGCTTTCGCGTGCCCTGACGAATTTGTGGTAATAGTAATAGGCGCTATCGTATTGCCTCTCAAAATAATGGAATTTGGCCACTTCCTGCAGAATGTCGAGGCGGGTGGTATCTTTCTGCCATTCCCTTCTGAGCCCCTCCCGGGCCCGCACCAGGTCGCGGTCTTTGGCGTATTTCATAAAAACCTTCAGCAAGGGGGCGTAGTAATTGTTCCGGTCGTATGCGAGGGACTGGTTGATGTAGATAAGTGCCTCGTCCACAAAGCCCGACTGAACAAGCGCATTGCTCAGGTGCAAATAGGTATAGCTGCGCGAGGTTGAGTCGTTATCCCCCACCCGGCGTTGCACACCCATCAGCGCATATTCGAGGTACTTGCCGGTATCGGGGATGATGCGGGCGTAGTAATCCGATAATATCTGAATTACGGCTGCCGAGTTCGGGTTGTACTCCAGGGCCTTCTCCAGGTGAGGCAGGGCCAGTCGGTATTCCTCGGTATTCATATAGTAGAGGGCCTTGGCGATGAGGCTTTCGGCCGAATGGGAATCGTAGAGCAGGGCCTTGTCGGCAGCCTCGTTAATCTGTTGGGTATGCTGCTTATCGGCCTTATAAAGATCCATGAAAAAGTAGGCAATGGCGATATTGGCGTAAGCCAGGGAGAACTGGGGGTCTTCTTCCACGGCCTTCTCTAACAAGGGAAGGGCCCGCTCGGCCCCCGGCAGGGGAAAGTCATTCAGGTGTTCCAGGGCCTGCAGGTAGTAGTCGTAGGCCACCAGGTTCTCGGTGGGTACCTTTCCGATTTGTTCGAGCTCGGCCGGGGTTACCAGTGCTTCGATTGCATCGGCGATTTTCCGGGCCACTTCATTCTGGAGGGCAAAGATGTCGCCGACCCTGCGGCTGTACTGCTCAGACCAGATGGGCCGGTCGCTGGCGGCCTCGATCAATTGGATGTGAAGGAGCACCTGGTCGCCCACCTTCTGCCCGCTGCCTTCCACAAAGTAATTTACATTGAGTTCCCTGGCTATTTCGGGGATGGCCTTCTCGGTATTCCGGTATTGCTCTACTGAAGTGCGGCTCACCACGCGCAGGTCTTCGATCTTCTGCAGGTTGTTGAGGGTCGACTCCATCAGGCCGTTTATGAAATACACATTGGTGGTATCGGCGCTCTCATTCTTAAAGGGTAATACGGCTATGGATTTTTCAAGGGTCGGGTCAGCGGAAGTCTTTGAAACGGATGGTTTTTTGAAAATAAAAATTCCGGACGTAACCAGCCCCAGCAGTAGTAAGGTCATAACCAGTAATCGTATCCTTTTTCGACGAGGCGGCGGAAGAGGCTGGTCTTCACGTCCTTTTTTGGCGGCCTCGCCCGGCGGATAGCCATAATATTCCCGGAAACATTTGATAAAATAGGAGGTGCTGCCGAAACCCACCCGGTACGAAATTTCAGAGACCGTCATGGAACCCTGCTTCAACAAAACCATGGCTTCCCTTAGCCTTATCTGCCGTATGAACTGACTGGCCGAGAACCCGGTCTGCTTTTTGATCTTTCGCAGCAGGCTTGAACGACTCATGTGCATGGCTTCAGCCAGTTCCGACACCCCGAACTGCTCGTTGGAGAGCTGCTCCTGTATCAGGCTTTCTGCCTGCTTTATGAATTCAGTTTCGTGTAAGGAAGTTCCCGACATAGTGGTTTTTACTGACCCGAAATTAACAAAGTTTATCGGATGTGCACAGTCGGCAGCGCAATTGGCGATGATGGGGTTTGAATCGCCCGTTGCGCCATAATTTATATCGCTGCGCCATAGTTTTCCTGCCCCGACCAAACTTTATGGATTTGGCCGCAACCTTTATTAACCCTGCTTCACGGAGTACCGGAACTTTGTATCAAACAAAAACAAAAGTTGAATTCTAAAATAATCAAATCATGAAAACTCTGACAATCAAATCTTTAAAAACAAAAATGAACCTGGCAGTGGTAGCCGTACTGCTTTCTTCCGGGATGGCCTCCTGCCAAAATTCACAATCCAAGCAGGGAGTTGAAACACCGGGCATGGATATTCACACTGCGGTGTTGTACAACGACCTGGAGGCCGTGAAGCAACATATAAAAGCGGGATCTGATCTCAACTTAAAGGATGTCTTCGGCGGATCGACCCCCCTGGTTACAGCGGCAACTTTCGGGAAAACCGAAATCGCCAAGGCCCTGATCGATGCCGGGGCCGACCTGTCGGTTAAAAACAACGACGGCTCCACCGCCCTGCATGCGGCGGCCTTCTTCGGCCGAATCGAAATCGTGAAGATGCTGCTCGAGGCCCATGCCGATAAAACGGTTCGGAACAACTTCGGACATACCCCCCGCCAATCGGTAGAAGGAAATTTCGAGGAAGTAAAGCCCGTCTATGAGATGATGCAACAGCAACTCGGATCGCTCGGCCTGCAGCTCGACATGGCCGAACTTGAAAAATCCCGGCCGGTTATCGCCATAATGCTGCAATAACACCCCTGAAAACATTCATACCATGACATCCGAAAGAAGACACGACATTGACTGGCTCAGGGTAATCGCCATTGGCCTGCTGTTGATCTATCACATCGCCATCATATTCCAGCCCTGGGCCATGTTCGTGGGCTTTATCAGGAGCGACGCGCCCATGGAGTCACTGTGGAAGCCCATGACCCTGCTCAATGTATGGCGCATTCCCCTGCTGTTTTACGTCTCGGGCATGGGGGTGTACTTTGCCATTCGCAAGCGCAGCTGGCGGGAGTTGCTGCAGGAACGTTCCCGGCGCATACTCGTGCCGTTTGTCTTCGGCATATTTGCCATCGCGCCCCTGCACATGTACCTGTTCCAGGCGTATTACAAAATGCCGCTGGGGTATTACCCACATGCCGGGCATCTGTGGTTCCTGGGGAATATTTTTGTGTATGTGTTGCTTCTGTTTCCCCTCTTCTTTTACCTGAAGAAAAATGCAGACGGGCGTTTCGCCAGGGGCCTGTCGCGTTTTTTCGGCAACCCGCTGGGCCCATTGAGCCTGACTGGTTTCTTTGTCGCCGAAGTACTGCTGGTCAATCCGGGAATTTTTGAAATGTACGCAGAAACCTGGCATGGTTTCTTCATTGGCCTGCTCGCCTTTCTCTTCGGCTTCCTCTTTGTCTATGGCGGGAAGGCTTTCTGGCAGACCGTTCAGAAATGGAAGTGGGGCTACCTGGCCCTGGCGGTCGCCTTGTACACCTTCCGCCTGTTGGTATACAACACCCAGGCGCCCGGCGCCCTTATGGCCCTGGAGTCGAACAGCTGGATCCTGGGGCTCTTCGGACTGGCTCACCAAACCCTGAACAGGCCCGGCAACACCCTGCGTTACCTGAGCCAGGCGGCATATCCGGTGTATATCATCCATATGTTCGTGCTGTACGCCGGGGCCCGGCTCATATTGCCCCTGGAGATACCTGTCTTTCTGAAGTTTTTAGCCATCTTGGCAGTTACGGCGATCGGCTGCTTTCTCCTGTATGAGCTCGTCATTCGAAGGATCGGCCTGCTGAGGCCCTTGTTCGGGTTGAAGGGGGTGATCAAAAGCGTCGATAAGGCCAGTATTACCTCGGAAATAACAGGAACGACGAGCTAACGCGATTCCCTGAACCCTGAATTTTCAACCCTGCGCGACTTTGAAAATATAAAAATGTGTTGATCTGAATACCCGAAGTGCCAGTGGTGCTTTAGGATCTCACGGCCTGATCGACGAACTTTGAACCTTTGACCCTTACACACGTCTTTGGGCATTAATTCGCGATTGGCCTTCCGGAATATTCTGTTTTCAATTTCTTACCTTCGATTCAAAGGAGTAACCTATGAAGACATTCCGGAAACCGTGGTTTCAAATCGCGCTGCTCGGCATACTGGTGGGAACCATCCTGCTTATTTTGCTGGGCCCACAGGTACCGGGTGAATCCGACCGAAAGATTGTGGTGGACGATGCCGATGTCGCGCAACTGATCGCCTCCTGGCAAAGCACCTGGAACCGGCTGCCCACCCGGGAAGAGCTCAGTGGTATCCTGCAAAACCATGTCAGGGAAGAAGTCCTGTACCAGGAAGCCCTGAAACTGGGGTTAGACCAAAAAAATGCGGTTGTAAAGCGCGCCCTGATCACCCAGATGGACATGCTGGCCGAAGGACAGGGAACGCAACGCGAAATCACCGATGAAGACATTCTGGCGTACTACAATTTAAGGAAGGACCAGTTTGTCAGCCCGCCCAGATTCTCGTTCCGGCAGGTATATTTCGGGGAAACTATAGACACGGCAGCACTCGCCACATGGAAAGAGGCATGGAACGCCACCAGCCTTCGATTCGAACAGGCCCAGCAGAAAGGCATGCCCACCATGCTGCCATCCGGCATGGAAAACCTGCGGTCCGATCAGGTTGACCGGGAATTCGGAGAAGGATTCTCAAAAGCGCTGGAAGGAATGCCTCCCGGGGGGTGGAGTGGTCCCGTCTCCTCCGCTTTCGGATGGCACCTCATCTATCTGGATACCCTGTTTCCCGCCAGCCCAATGCCCCTGCCGGCTGTTCAGGATGAAATCTACAATCAACTGGAGTACGAAGAAAAGAATGCGGCCCGGGAACAATTCTACACAGAGCTCATCCAGCAATACGACGTGACCTACAGAGGTCTGGCCAAAGAAATTGTGAATGAATAAGCTTTCGAAGTCGCACCTGAGCGCAGGCCTGTTGTTATTCCTGTTACTGACCGGGTTTCAGGCCCGGGCAGATATTGTGTATCCTGCGCGACTCCAGCTTACGGAAATTGCTCCGGGCACCTTCGAAGTGGTCTTTATAATCCCCGTGATTAAGGGAAGAATCCTCAAGGCAACACCCGTTTTTCCCGATTTCTGCCAGGCTGTTTCCGACCCGGTGATACAAGTGGATGCCTTTCAAAGAAAAATGCGCTGGCAAATCCGATGCACAAACCCTTCGCTCTACGGGCAACAAGTGGGGATTGAAGGCTTACTGGGGTACCCAATAGATATCATCCTGGAAATCAATACCCTGGAAGGCCGAACCTACCAGACAACCCTGAGCCCGACTGATTCCTACTTTCAGATCCCCCCGCCCCCGGGTATCCGTTCTTTCCTGGAATCGGGCACCCTGGCAGGCCTTCAGAACGTGCTGTGGCATTGGGAGCTGATACTGGTTTTCCTGGCCTGGTTGCTCCAAAAGGGGGAGCACCGCCCCGCCCAACTGCTGGTTGTTTCCATCCTGGCCGCGAGCCTCGGGTATTTCCTGAGGGCGCAGGAGTTGTTTCTGGTGCCTTCCTGGGCGGGTGTCGTAAGCACCCTGCTCATTGGCCTTGCCCTATTGCTGCCCATGGCCCTGCGCCGACAAGACCCAGACAAGGGATATCCCGGACTGCCCATGATCGGACTGGGCTGTTTGCTGGTCGGGGGCGGGCTTCCGCTCAAAGCATCGTTTTCCGAATATACCCTGGGCGAACGGGCGGTCCTGAATGGTTTCACAACCCTGGGCCTTGCCGTCGGGATCGTGCTGCTGTACTTATTGGCCCGGCAATTCCTGAAAGTTCTTTCCCTCAGATGGGATTCCCGGATGCCGGCCCTGTCTACCGGCCTGGCCGGCCTCGCACTTGGGGTTCTCCTCTGGAAGCTGAGCCTGTTCTGGAACTACCCCTCCATGCTCCCATCCCTGCCATGGATCCTGATGGTCTTTTCACTTGCCCTATCCGCCTGGGCAGCCTACCTGCCCGCTGCAGACCGGTCGATGGTCCCGATGTGGGCGATTCCGGCCTTTTTGCTGGGCTATCTGAGCGGGAGCCTGGGAATGGCAATCCCCTATGCCTGGTCTGTGATCCTGGCCGCCACCGCAATACTTCCAATCAGCCTGCTACTCGGGTCATCTTTACCTGGTCCGGTTCAAAGGGTGCTTTATGGCACAGGCGGCATTACAGCCGGGAATTACCTGTTTCTGTATACGGAGGAATTCCTGTCTTATCCCCGGGAACGGGCTGCCTTCTTCATGGTCCTGCTGTTGCTGACGGCCTGCCTGGTGGTAACCCTGTCGGGATGGGTGAGGCCCGGCAGGGCACAAAAGAGCTTTTTCAAGGCCGCGGGAGCGACCCTGCTCGTGCTGGCAATTTTATCGGGACTGGCCCTGATGCTGGAAGAGTATCGGCAATCCGTTGCTGCAAAGCTGGCAGCAGGCTTGCTTCCCCTGCCGCTGCTGTCCCTGGGTTTGTTGCTTATCGCATTTCTGATCTGGCCGCGGTATCGGAAGATCCACAGGTTTATGGGCTTGGACCAAAAAGCCCCGGTTCGCAGCCTGGCGCTGATGGCTGCTGCTTTTTTCCTGCTTGCTGTTTTGGTGCAGGTCAGAAACCCCTGGCACCAAATCGATTTAATGGACGAAAAAGCATTGCACAGCCTGCTGGAGCAACGCCTTTGGAATACCTACAGTGCCTTTAACATAGCCGATGAAGCGGCGTTGTTTGAACAATTGTCTGAAAACCTGGATGCGGAGCTGCTCGACAACATCTACCTGGACAGCCGCAGGCGGCTTACCATGGGATTGAGGGAAGGCGCTCAGGTAACCATCAAGGAGGTTAGCCTGGACCTGCCGGAAAAATCAGCTCATGAATCCTTCGGGGCGGAAGGGGTAAAATACCCGGCAACCTGGACCGTAACAGCCCAGGTGAAACACCTCAGGCATATTCACTACCGGAAAAACCGCTATACCGGAACCATTACCATGAAACCCATAGCAAATGAATGGAAAATTTCGGAAATCATACTGACCTCGGAAGATCGGGAAGTGATCGCAGCCAGCACCCTGTAGTTCGGCTGGAAAACCTTTCGTTCTCCTACGGAACCCATGGGTTCCGGCTTGAAATTCCGCTCCTGGAAATCTCCCTGGGTGAAAAGGTTGCGGTGGTAGGCCCAAGCGGATGTGGCAAAACGACCCTTATCAACCTGATTGCCGGGATCCTCCCCCCCCACAGGGGCAGCATACAGGTTGGAGGAACAGATCTGGGGCAATACCCCCCAAGGGACCTGCTCGATTACCGCATTGCCACCATGGGCCTGATCTTTCAGGAATTCAAATTGCTGGAATACCTCAGTGTGCTGGAGAACATCCTGCTCCCCTACCGGCTCAATTCGGTGCTCAAGCTCGAGGCAGATGCCAGGTCGAGGGGGGCTGACCTGGCCCGGCAGGTGGGCCTGGGCGACAAACTCGGCCGGTACCCGAAAAACCTCTCCCAGGGAGAGCGGCAGCGGGTGGCCCTCTGCCGTGCCCTGATCACACGCCCGGCCCTACTGCTCTGCGACGAGCCTACCGCAAATCTGGACCCCGTGAATCGCGACCGGATCGTGGAGCTGCTTTTTGAATATTGCCGGAAGGAGTCGGCCTCGCTGGTAATGGTAACGCACGATACGGAGATCATGCGGAAGTTTGACAGGCAGCTGCCCATCCGGGATTTCCTCCCTGAACCCAACCCGCTGGCCCTATGAAGCATATCCTCTTCCTGGCGTGGAACTACCTGAAATACTACCGGCTGAAGACGGCACTCCTGCTCTTGGCCATCAGCCTTACTTTTTTTATTCCCATGGCCCTGGGCAAGCTTTCAGAGCAGGGATCCGAAAAGCTTCGGGCACGGGCAGCCAGTACCCCGTTGCTCCTGGGAAGCCGTGGCAGCGCAACGGAACTGTGCCTGAGCAGCCTCTATTTCCGGGATCCCAAAATAGCGTCTATTCCCTTCGGCAGCATGGAGGAGATACGACAGGAGGGCCTGGCGCAGGCCATCCCACTCCAGCTGGAGTACCGGGTAAAATCACACCCTCTGGTCGGGACCACTCAGGCGTATTTTACATTCCGGGACCTGGTTTTTGAATCGGGTCGTCCTATGGCCCTGCTGGGGGAATGCGTACTCGGTTCCAAAGCTGCCCGTGCTTTGGGGGCAACCGTCGGCAGCACCGTTATTTCCACGCCTGCAGGCGCTTTTGATGTCGCGGGGAGTTTTCCTTTAAAAATGACCGTGACAGGCATCCTGCAGCCCAGTCAGTCCCCGGACGATGAGGCTGTATTCGCCGATCTCAAGACCACCTGGGTCATCTCCGGGAAAGCGCACGGGCACCAGGATATCAGGTCGGATACCGCAGACAGCCTGCTGCTTTCCAGGTCTGAAACTTCGGCTGTGGCCACCCCGGCGGTGCTTTCGTACACTGAGATCACCCCTGAGAATATTGGATCATTCCACTTTCACGGAGACGTGAAGGACTACCCCATCACTGCATTGATTGTGTTGCCCAGGGACAAACAGTCCGGGCTAATGCTGAGGGGGCGCTACCAGGAAAGCCCTGCTGTGCAGCTACTGGTACCGGGGGAGGTAGTAGACGAACTGGTCAGTACGGTGGTCACCGTCAGGGAGCTCCTGTTGCTTGCCATTTTCTCCATTGGCCTGGCCACCCTGCTGATCACCGCACTGGTTTTCCTTTTGTCCATACAGTTGCGGAAGGCGGAGATCGCAACCATGAGACACATTGGTGCCGCCCCGGGAGTCATTCGCGGTATCCTGGTAACCGAAATCCTGCTGATCCTCGGTGCAGGCTTCCTGCTTGCCCTATCCCTGGTTTGGATTATGGGCCACCTGGGAATATCTTTACTGGAAAATTACCTGACCTGACAATCCCGTGAAAAAATCGATATTCTTGCTGCTGCTTGCCCTGGTCGCCCTGACAGGCTGCAAAAATGCCCAAACCGAGGCAAACCGCGCTGAAGAACGGGCCGCAAAACCGGTGGTTTATGTTTCCAACTATCCGCTACTCTATTTCGCCTCCCGGATTGCGGGGCCATCTATCGAACTTCATTTCCCGGGAGCGGTAGCCCCCGATCCTGCCGACTGGAACCCTCCGGCAGATACTGTGGCAGCCATGCAGCAAGCCGACCTGATCCTGCTAAGCGGTGCCGGGTTCGAATCCTGGCTCATGAACGTAACCCTGCCCGAAAGCCTGCTCGTAGACACGTCCGAACCCTATGCGAGCCGCCTGCTTCCCGGCGAAGAAAGCTTCACCCACAGCCATGGGGCGGAAGGGGAGCACGCCCATGTGGGCACTGCCCGTAACACCTGGCTGGATTTTTCCCTGGCATTGGAACAGGCCGGAGCGGTAAAAAAAGTCCTGACCAGCGTCCAGCCTGACCAAAAGGATACGTTTGAAACCAACTACCAGGCACTGGCCGCTGACCTGAAGGATCTCGAGGAAGCCTACCGGCAGTTCGCCACGGGCGCTTCCAGCTTGCCCTTGGCTTATTCACACCCGCTGTACGCCTATTACCAGCATGCATACGGGTTACAGGGGCCGAGCCTGCACTGGGAGCCTGACGCCCCGCTCGATGATGACATGCTGCACGAGATCGCACATCTGAAGGAAGATATGGGTATCCGGTACCTGGTCTGGGAACGTACCCCCCTGGAAACGTCGGTCCAAAAATTGGCGGAACAGGGAATCACCTCCCTGGTTGTCGAAGTCATGGCGGGCCTGCCTGAATCCGGAGATTTTCTGGACGGGATGCGCCGGAACCTCGATGCGCTTCGCCAGGCAGGGGCACAACAACCCTGATTACATGTAAATTGGCCTCCATGCCGTCAAGCCATCCGCAGGCCTGGACAATTCAGGATGAAACCCCCAGCCTATTGGATTCAAAAACTTTATTTATTTGTAACTTAAGGGAATATATAAACCACCTGAAATGAAACTCCAACTTTTAACGGGAATGGCTTTGCTTCTGGTCTTTTCATTACCGCTCCAGAGCCATTCGCAAATCCATCCGACCAAGGAATCCCTGTCGGGGCTCTACCCGGGCAAAGCCTATTCGCCCTATGCTTCAAGAAGTTTTCCAGATAAGGTTTACTGGGGTGATACCCACCTGCACACCCGGCTTTCGGCAGATGCCGGCCTTTTCGGCAATACTTTGGGGCTTGAGGAGGCCTACCGATTTGCGCGGGGCGAGGAGGTTACCGCAGCCTCCAATCAGCCCGTACGACTTGCCCGGCCCCTTGACTGGCTGGTGATCGCTGACCATTCCGACGCCATGGGATTTGCAGAGGATATCGCCAGGGGTGCCCCAAACATAATTGCTTATCCTGAAGGAAAGCGCTGGTATGAGGGATTGCAGGCAGGAGGACAGGAATCTGCCGATGCAGCCCTGGACCTTATCACCACCTTCGCGCAGGGAAAAATGCCCGTGGCGCTCATGGCGGAATATTCCCCAGGCGCAAAAATCTACAGTTCCGTATGGGAACGGGTGGTCAATGCCGCTGAGAAATACAACGATCCCGGCAAATTCACCACCATTATCGGATTTGAGTGGACTTCCCTGGTCAAAGGAAACAACCTCCATCGCAACGTATTGCTCAGGGATGGCTCAAACCGGGCGCTGCAGGTATTGCCCATGGTTACCCAACCTCCCGTTGGCTCGACAGACCCCATGGAGCTGTACAAATGGCTTGAAACTTACGAATCCAAAACCGGGGGTTCTGCCCTGGCCATTGCCCACAACGGAAATCTATCCAACGGGCTCATGTTTCCGCTGGATGCAGAATATACAGGGCGCAAGGTGGATGCCTCCTACGTCAAGCTTCGCAATAAATGGGAGCCCCTTTATGAATGGACGCAGATCAAAGGGGATGGGGAGGCACATCCGTTCCTCTCCCCTGACGATGAATTTGCCGACTATGAGACCTGGGATGCGGGGAACCTGGACCTTTCCGAAGCCAAAACCAAGGACATGCTCGCAAGGGAATACGCACGGGAAGCCCTGAAAAACGGCATGATGCTGGAAACCAAATTCGGAACAAACCCCTACAAGTTCGGGGCTGTGGGCTCCACCGACGCCCATACGTCCCTGTCAGCAGTAGAGGAAGACAACTTTTTCGGAAAGGCGACCAATGCCGAACCCTCCCCAAAACGCATGCAGCATCCGTTCACCAAAACCGACAAGGGGGCCTTTGAAGGATACCAACTCACAGCCTCCGGGTATACCGGCGTCTGGGCACGCGAAAATAGCCGCGAAGCCATCTGGGATGCCATGTCGCGCAAAGAGGTTTACGCCACCACCGGACCCAGGATGATCGTCCGTTTTTTCGGGGGTTGGGACTATGCTGAAAATGATCTCAAAAGCCGTGCTCCCGCCTTCCTGGGCTATGAAAAAGGGGTTCCAATGGGAAGCGACCTGCGTGCCCGTGCCGGAAGCAAGGCGCCCACCTTTATGGTCTATGCACTGCGGGACCCCATAGGGGCAAACCTCGACCGGATTCAGATTGTAAAAGGATGGCTGGATGCCGATGGCAACACCCATGAAAAGAGCTATAATGTGACCTGGTCGGGCGATCGGAAGGCAGACAGGAATGGCAAAATTCCCGCCGTTGGCAATACGGTAGACCTTAAAAATGCCACATGGTACAATACCATTGGCGCCTCTGAATTGGGAACGGTCTGGACCGATCCCGATTTTAATCCTGCGCAAAAGGCATTTTACTACGCCCGGGTCCTCGAGATACCAACCCCCAGATGGATCGTTTACGATGCCTTCCGCTTCGGGATCGAGATTCCGAAAGGAGCCAAAACCACAGGGCAGGAACGGGCATATACCAGTCCTATCTGGTATAATCCGAATTAGGGCCCACCGACTGCCAACTCAGGATTGCGCCCGCGACGTTAGCCCGGAAGGGTAAGTTGCCCGAGAAGAAAGGAAGCCAGGCAAAATCGCCTGGCTTTTCTTTTGCTTTTCATTTCAGCTTTCAAAAGCAAGCTTTTGCACTGATAAACCCAGGATTACCGCCCTGACGGTCGGTGATCCTGTAAGGGGGGAACTAAATCTAAACCCTGAGCAGCGTAGGGCGCTGATGAAACCAGGATTACCTCTCCCGATAGTTATCGGGATCGGTGATCCTGTAAGGGAGCGTTGCTCGAGAAAAGCCAGCGCCAAGCCAAAGGCTTGGCCGCTTTCTGCGCTTCCAGATGCTTTCAAAAACAAGCTTTTGACGCCTTCTGGAAACGCGAAAGCCAGACATTTTCATGTCTGGCTTTTCTCGGTCGGGGTGGCAGGATTCGAACCT
>JAHECA010000027.1 GCA_024642005.1 Robiginitalea sp.
CGATCCTTTCCAAAATCAGGCTTGCGCTTTTCCAAAAAGGCGTTTCGGCCTTCGATGGCCTCCTCGGTCATGTAAGCCAGGCGGGTCGCCTCCCCGGCAAACACCTGCTGCCCCACCATGCCGTCGTCGGTCAGGTTCATGGCGAACTTCAGCATTTTGATGGAAGTGGGCGATTTGGCCAAGATTTCCCGTGCCCACTGATAGGCGGTACCTTCCAGCTCTTTGTGAGGCACCACCGCATTTACCATGCCCATTTCGAGCGCTTCCCGGGCCGAGTAATTACGCCCCAGGAAAAAGATTTCACGAGCCTTTTTCTGCCCCACCATCTTGGCCAGGTAAGCTGAACCATAGCCTCCGTCAAAGCTGGTCACATCGGCATCGGTTTGTTTGAAAATGGCGTGTTCGGCACTGGCAAGGGTCAGGTCGCAGACCACGTGCAGGCTGTGCCCGCCGCCTACTGCCCAGCCGGGCACCACGGCAATTACCACCTTGGGCATAAACCGGATGAGCCGCTGCACCTCCAGGATGTTCAGGCGGTGATATCCGTCTTCGCCCACATAGCCCTGGTGGCCCCGGGCTTTCTGGTCGCCCCCGCTGCAGAAGGAATACACCCCGTCTTTAGGGGAAGGGCCCTCCCCGGTGAGCAGCACCACGCCTATGGTACGGTCTTCCTGGGCATCGTAGAAGGCCTGGTAGAGCTCTGCGGTGGTTTTCGGGCGGAAGGCATTGCGCACCTCAGGCCGGTTAAAGGCGATGCGGGCTACCCCATCGCACTTCCGGTAGGTAATGTCTTCAAATGTTCCGGCTTCGGTCCAGGTTGGCTTCATAGGATTCGTTTGTTTGGCAGGATCTGTTCATGAGAAACCGCTTTGGTGGTCCCCACCAACAGATCCAGGGTTACATGCGGGCCGCAAAAAGCTGCGAAATACGCAGGCGCAACCTGCGTTCGTAATCTTCCTGCAACCACTCCCGGTAATTTTTCGTATTGTTCATGATGCACTGGGAGTACTGCTTTATCCGGAATTCGATCTCTTCAGACAATTCCCGGGCGAGGATGCGGGCCTGAAATACGTCTTTGCTGTTTTCCAGGCACATATGGGCGTGTTGTTCGATACTTTTCTCCAGTACTTCCTTCGACTTTTTCCCCTGGGCAAATACCGTTTTGTAAACTTCCTTTACATCAAATTCGATATGTGAAGTTTTCTCGAACTTGGCCCTGAGGGCCGCGGGCATTTCATAGACGAACTCCCGCTCGATATCGTCATCGCTGCGGATGTTGTCGAGGTAGAAATCCGGAAAATGGAAGATGTCCTGCCAGTTTACCGGGGCGTCCCAGGGTCCGAAACGGGCAATGTTGTTTCCCAGGTCGACCACCGTGAACTCGTCTTTGTTCTTCAGGATGCGCGAACCCCGTCCGATCATCTGGAAATACAAGGTGAGGGAGCGGGTGGCGCGGTTCAGGATTATAGTTTCTACCGTGGGTTCATCAAAGCCGGTGGTCAGAATGCTCACGGAGGTAAGGATGGCGTCGGGGGTTTCGGCAAACCAGTCAAGGATTTCCCGCCGCTCGGAAGCCGAATTCTTGTTGTCGAGATGCCGGATGGGATACCCGGCCCTGCGAAATGTTTCGTATACGTATTTGGAGGTGCTGATCCCGTTGTTGAAAATAAGCGTCTTGCTCGCTTTACCAAGCTCTTCGTAGGCCGCCAGGAGCTTGCCCAGCATTTGCTGGTTGCCGTACAGGGCATCTGAAGACTTGACGGTATAATCTCCGCTGATACCGAGCTTCAGCGATTTCAGGCTTACGTCGTAATTGTACATATTGGCCCTGGCGAGGAATTTCTTTTCGATCAGGGAGGAAATGGTCTCCCCAACGATCAGCTTGCGGTAGTGATCCTTCATGGGGAGCTTGATGTTCGAGCTCAGCGGGGTGGCCGTAACCCCAAGGATTACCGATTTTTCAAAATATTTGAAAAGCTTCCGGAACGAGTTGTAATGCGCTTCGTCTATGATCACCAGGCCAATGCCCTCCAGCTCGATGGCCTTGTCCTGGAGGCGGTTGTTCAGGGTCTCCACCATGGCTACATAGCACTCGTACGACTCGTTCTCGTCTAATTCCTTGACTTCGCTGTTGATTATCTTGTTCCGCACCCCAAAACCCTTGAGCATGTTGGAGGTCTGTACACTCAGTTCGATGCGGTGGGTGAGCACCACTACCTTTTTCTTCCTGTAGCGGATGTAGCGCCGGGCAATCTCGGAAAAGACAACGGTTTTCCCCCCTCCTGTAGGCAATTGATACAGCAGGTTGACATCATCGGGAGATTCTTCCAGGCATTTGAAAATCTTGCTCAGGTCCTCCAGCTGATAATCGTAAAGCGTTTTCTCTGTAGATTCGGTTTGTGCGCCCAAAGCAGCTATTTGACTCTTTTTTCTTGGCCCATCGGGTTAAAGCGGGCCGAATTTTGCAAAACTAGCCGTTTTTTGCGCTTGGGAAAAAGTTTGAGGCCACGAATTCTCAACAGACCCCGTTAATAACCCAGCCCGCGCGAGACGAGATTGTGCAGTTTTTCCCCTTTTAACAGGGCCCTGTAATTCGCCAGGATCTGGGGTACCACCGAGCCGGGTTCCGAAACGCTTGCAATGTGTGGTGTTATCTGTACGGCCGGATGATCCCAGAACGGATGGCCTGCGGGCAGGGGCTCCTGAGCGAAAACATCCAGGCAGGCGCCAGAGAGTTTTCCGCCGGCGAGTGCTTCCAGCAGGTGTTCTTCGACCAGGAGCGGACCACGCGCCACGTTCATCAGATAGGCACCCTGCGGGAGCGCCTGGAAGGTATCCCGGTTCAGGATTCCGTGCGTTTGCGGCGTTAGCGGCAACAGGCACACCAGCACGTCGGCAGATGCCAGGAAGGGTTTGAGCCCCTGTGGTCCGGTAAATACAGGAAAGTCGGCCTTTGGGGTGGTGCTTCGCGTCCAGCCGCAGCAACTGAAGCCAGCGGCACCGAGCAACCGGGCCGCCGCCCGGCCCAGGGTCCCCAGGCCCATAAGCCCGACAGTTACGTCCGCAATACGCCTGTACGGCCTGGGCCTCCAAACGGTCCTGGATTTGTCGATTTGATAGTCCGGCAACTGCCGCAGGTAGGCTAAAACCTGCGCCAGGATGTACTCGGCCATATCGGCTGCCAGGTACGGATCGGTTACCCGCATAACCGGCCATTCGGGCCGCAGGTCGGGGTCTTCCAAAATAAAGTCCACCCCTGCTCCCAGCCCGTGAACGGCGCGAAGGTTCGGATATTGCGACAGGCTGCCCTTCGGGTGTTTCCACACAGCCGCCATGGTTACGGCCTCTTTCGGATGAGGCCTGGCGTAATCATATACCGCTATTTGCGGGTCGGCCTCCCTGAAAGCCTCAAGCCATCCTGGGGTTTTGTCGTCGTTGCGTATCACGGCCAGTGCCATAATCCTCAGGTATTGATTTCAAGTTGTTCGGCCAGCGCTTCAAACTGGTCGCGATTAGGCCACGCCCCCTTTCTGACTAAACCGAGAAAGGCTTCAAACCGCCCTGCACTTTCCTGCCACAAGCCGTTGAGCACTAAAAATTGAGCCCATTCGCGGCAGGAGTTATACATGCTTCGGTAAAAGGCATCGGGGCAACGCCGGGTACGCTCAAACCTGCTGGCGGTCTCCAGATTGAAGGCCATCAGGTCGGCCAGCAGGGCCGGATCGACCCCGAGCACCCGAAATTGGCGAATGTACTTCTGGGCTACCGACCGCCTGGCCTTCGGCTTTCTTTTGCCGCGAGGGGCATATTCTTTGCTAATCCGGATTTTGGCGTCGCGCAGCAAGGCATCTTCGCGCGGGTTGAAGACGAAGTCGTAATAGGTCTTGACCTCCGGGAACCGCTCGTACAGGTCTAACAACTGCTCGGCCAGCGCTTCCCGGTTCAGTTCCGCCACATATTTCCGCAGGGCTCTTTTGCTCATCCCGACGAAGATAGACGAGTTCGGCTTCATTCGCAAGGGCGGCACCGGCCCATGCACTCCCGGTTTCGGGAACTATTTATAAAATATGTAAAAGTATGGTGCCAGTCTTTTGGAAAAACGGCAATAAAAGCGTATTATGAGAGGATGTTAACTATTAATCCGTAAGACGTACATGAGGCAATTGAAAATTGTCAAGCAGGTGACAAACCGCGACTCCAAATCGCTTGACAAATACCTGCAGGATATCAGCAAAATAGACCTGATCACCGCCCATGAAGAAGTAGAACTCGCCCAGCGCATCAGAAAAGGAGACCAGTCAGCCCTGGAGAAACTGACCAAGGCCAACCTGCGCTTTGTGGTTTCTGTGGCCAAGCAGTATCAAAATCAGGGGCTTACCCTGCCCGATCTGATCAACGAAGGGAATGTAGGCCTGGTAAAGGCCGCCAAGCGTTTCGACGAGACCCGCGGTTTCAAATTCATATCCTATGCCGTCTGGTGGATTCGCCAATCTATTTTACAGGCCCTGGCAGAGCAATCTCGGGTCGTGCGTCTGCCGCTGAACAAGATCGGTTCGATCAATAAAATCAAAAAAACCTTTTCATACCTGGAGCAGGCCCATCAGCGCCCGCCTTCAGCCGAGGAAATTGCCGGGGAGCTCGATATGACCCTGAGCGAAGTGAAACAATCCATCAAGAATTCGGGCCGGCATGTGTCTATGGATGCCCCCCTCAAGGAAGGCGAAGACTCAAACCTGTATGACGTCTTGAGGAGCGGCGAATCGCCCCGTCCTGATAAAGGCCTGATGCAGCAGAGCCTGAATACTGAAATAAACCGGGCGCTTGAAACCCTGTCGCCCAGGGAAGCCGATGTGATTAAACTCTATTACGGGATTGGCGACCAGCAATCGATGACCCTGGCCGAGATCGGCCAGACCTTCGACCTGACCCGCGAGCGGGTGCGCCAGATCCGCGAAAAGGCCATCCGGAAGCTGCGGCACCATTCGCGCAGCAAATTGCTAAAGACCTATCTCGGAGCATAAAAAAAAGCGGCCCTTGGGCCGCTTTTTGCACACTAAACACTAAGACTTAATCTTCACGAACAATTAAGCCTGCTAATATTGAAATCGTTAAGGATTTCATTTAATGACTGGATGAAATCCAGGTAAGCTGCATTGTCTTGATTCTGATTTGCCATAACTAGGATTTTGGGATGCGAACCAGCCAAACAGACTACAGGTAGTCCAATACGGCAAGTTCATTAACACTTAAGATCTCATTCAATTCCCGGAGGAAATTCAGGTATTCCTCCCCGTAGGTTTCGTATAACATGCTATTCCAGTAGGTTAGGTTTGTACTCTGGTAAAATTTGGGACGTCTGTAAAAGACAATTAAACCTACTATTTAACGAACAAGGGAACAAGAAATTGTGGTGAAGGGGTAGGATTATGTTGGTAAAACGGCCCTTCCGGGGATTATACCCTAAAAACCGTACTGGTACCGGAGCCCGGCCTGGAAAACCCAGTAAAAGGAACCCGCTTCAAGGACGAATTCCTGCCGGCCCACCCCGAGCTGCGCCCTGTAACGGTTTCTCGCTGTGGCTCCTGTAAACTGATATTCCAGCTGCAATTGTTGCGACTCTACAAAAAGCAGGGTTTCGGCCAGCAATTCGGTTCCCGATCGCAGCTGCCTGATTTCAGGGCTGTATCCGAAAACTCCCCTGAGGCCCAGATAATGGAATTCATCCCTTAAGTACCTCCGCACCAGGAATGTGCCCGATAACCCTGGGCTCTTGTCTTCAAAAAGGCTTAAATAAGGCCGCAGGCTCAAGTAATAGTTGCCCCGGTAAAGCCCGTATGAGGCGGTCAGCAATTTTGCGGTGCTTTCCCTGAAATCGAGGTACCGCGCCCCCAGGGATATTTCATGCCCCCCCGAAAGGCTGGCGTACAATTCGGCCCCGGCCCTGTGGTTGGGATAAATGGAGGCTTCCGAAAAGCCGTAGTTCAGGTAACCGTGGAAAGTTTTGCTCAATACCGGATACAGATCAAGTTCGGCTTGCAGGCCCTGCGTATCAAAACGATTGCTGTAATTGAGCCGCGGCAGCATTTTTCCCAGCGGGGTGGTTCGCTGGTATTCCAGGGTGGTGTAATACATGGGGTCGTATCCCGTGTTAAAGACCTCCAGGTCATTGGTTAGCGACAAGAGATTATTCGCGGGCTTTTCAGCTTCGACCACCGGGGGTTCAACCGGGCGGTTCTCCTCTAAAATGGCCTGCCGCAAGGTCTCGACCTGCGTACCCGACCCCAGGTACAGCAGGGCTTTATTGGCCAGCCCCAAAGCCAGAGACGGATTGCCCGCATAACGCTCATTCTGGATTGCCGCCACCCAGACCTCTTCCAACTCGCGCTTTTGTGAGGTAATGCGGTTGAAATGCAACCGTGCCTGGTCGTAGTCGCCGTCCCAACTGTAGGTTTTGGCCAGCAGTGTCTGCACATCGGTGTAATCCGGATACTCAGACAGAATGCGCATCAGGGTGTCGCGGGCTTCTCGCCTGAAGCCATCGAAAGCCAGGTTTCGTGCCCGGTCAAAGGCCGCATCCGGATCGTAATGGGCGGCGTGCGGCTGAGCCCACAGGGAGGCCCACGATAGCAGGAGACCCAAAACAACTGTTATAACTGATCTTTTCATTCCGGGGAGGTTTGAGTGGCCTGACTAATTGCATATTCCCGGACCTGGTGTGATAGCCTGACATCGTTATCAGAAAGGAGCCTCAGGGCCGAACGGGCCAATTTTTCACTGATTTCCCGATTCGATTTCAAATGGGTCTCCACAGCTGGTTTCAGGTACAGGGATTTCTGATCCTGGCCCGACCAGTAGTAAACATCCAACAAGGCCGAATAGCCGTCGGCATATACCGGATATTTCTGAACCACCTGCTCCAGGAGTTCGGTGGCCTTATCGTAATTGGCCTGCCAGGCATAAATACGCCCCAACAGGATTTCGGCATCTACATGGGAGGGCACCTCAGAGAGGATGAACCTGCATAGCAGGCCGGCCCTTTCATAATTCCCGTCCATGGCAAGTTGGCGCGCAGTTGTATAGGCATTGTCGATATCGGGCCCGTTGTAAACGCTGTGAACCCATACCATTTCCTTTTTGTTTGGTCTGGGGTACATCGTGCCATAAGGGGCTGCTTCGCCGGGCAAAAGCCTCCCCTTTTCCACCGCATACCGGTTTAGCGCCCTGAAGCCTTTCAGCTGTTCTTTCAGGCTTTCCTTTTCTTCGGTGGGCAATGCGGTTACCTCCAGGTTGCCGCCTATCCCATACGCTTTGTTTCCCGATATTACCTTTGTTCCCACGATCAGTGTACGGAAGGAAGCAGCAACTTCATAGAGCGGGATCTGCTTACCTGGTTTGGAGGATTGGGTGTAAATCCAGTCAGAACCCAGCCAGGACGCCTTATTTGGCAGGTCAAACCCGTATTGCCGACCCAGGCTGCCGAGCAGGGAAGGCGCAATGTCGAGATGGGAAGCCAGGGCATCGAGGGTTTGTTTTTGCCGGAGCATCGGGCTGTAGACCAGCAGCGGCACCTGATACGACTGCAACAGGCCGTTGGCCGCCAATTCGGCAGGGTGATGCGTGCCCGTAAGTATAAAGACAGTACGGTGGAAACCAGACCTTCTCGAAAAAGCTTCGAAAAACCGTTGCAGCTGCCGGTCTG
The DNA here is from genome assembly GCA_024642005.1 of Robiginitalea sp. Taxonomy (GTDB): domain Bacteria; phylum Bacteroidota; class Bacteroidia; order Flavobacteriales; family Flavobacteriaceae; genus Robiginitalea. Next base: position 7,700 of record JAHECA010000027.1, read on the forward strand.
TGTATACCATAGCGGCCATTAAAGCCATGTTTTTACGAATAACCCGTGCTTCACGCGAACTGAACATGCCGGCCTCAAAGCGCTGTTCGGCCAGCCTGCTGTAGGTGTCAGCATCTGGGATAAGATAGGGCTCGGCGCTGCTCAGTGTCTGAAAGACATCGAAGCGGGGCACTGTTCCCGGGGAACGGGTTTTGAGGTAGCGGTCGAACAGGGCCTCATCAGGGTATCCGAGCGTTACCCCTGCACGGTCGGCATCTTGTGGCTGATAAGCCTCCCCAAACGACTTGCTGTCTGCAAGTTCGTCTACACGTTCTTCGAACAGCAACCGGTCCCAGCCGGCAAGGGAAGAATTGCCCCCGTACTGAAAACTGGTCCGATAACCGTTTTTCTTGAGGAGGGAAAACAGGGTCAGGCGTGCCGGGATTTCCGTTTCGGCTGTAAAGCCTGACCGGCCATAGGGCACCGAACCGGTAATCATGGGAAGGGCAGCTTTGCTTTCCCGCACGTTGCTCATAAAGTGATTCCAGTACAATCCCTGCCGGCTAAGGGAGTCAAGAAAGGGAGCGAAGGTTCGGAAGGCCGCCCCTTCGCCTAAAAAGTCGGAACTGAGGCCCTCGACTGCGATTAATACAATATGCGGGGGCTGGTCAGGCCAGTCGAGGTATTGCCCCAGGGCATCGCGCTGCTCCCAATTCTGGTAAAAAGGATAGGGTTCAGCCCCCTGATAAGTATCGGAGCTGGCCCAGGCCTGCAGGTATTCTTCGGCCATGTACTGGGTCTTGTTCAGGTTAACGGGTTTTTTTTCGGATAGCAGGGTTGCCAGAAAAAGGGAAAACAGGATAACCGTGAAAGGATACATGCCACTGAGCAACCGGTGGATGCGTTTGCTGAGCCGGTAGAACAGGCGGAATGCCGAGCCGAGAACAATGGCAGACAGCAAGAGGAGCACCAACAGCTGAGTGCCCGTAAAGACTTGTGAAAGCAGTGTACCGGCCTCCGTACCCACTACCTCGTACCTGTCGATGAAATATTCGGTCAGCACCAGTTCCCAAAGCAGCCCCCCCATTAGCATGCCAACGGCTGCCCGGAATCCCCAGCCCGGTTTTCGCGATTCCAGAAAAGTGAAAAGGAAGGATAGCGGCAGCGCCAGCAGGGCCGTGAACCCCAGGTGGTGCATACCGAGCAGCAAGAGGTTCTTGTTCAAAAAGCCGTCGAGCACCCCTTGTTCAAAAAGGCGCACCTGCTGGTAAAGTGCCAGCAGCAGCAAACAGCCGTAAAATGCCAGAACCAGCCTGATAAAGTCTTTCAGGTTGCGTTTCCCGATGCGGGCCTGTATGAAAGCTAACCACTTCATGGCGTCAGGCTTTTGCAAATCCTTTACGAACCTGGGAGCCCCAGCCCGTATTGATGTTGAACAATTTTTTATAGTTGCCCCTGACGGCCGACCATACGACCAGCGGATGGAAGGTAAAGGGTTCTATTATGGCGCAGAACAGCAGGATCAGTATGTCGCGGGTGCGCGTATACTGGTTATAGGACCACACGTCCCAAAACAGGGCGTAGACCGAAAACATAATGGCAAAGCAATAGACCAAAGCTGTGATGGCTACAAAAAAGTCCCAGTCCAGAATGCCCAGGTACAGAAATAACAAGATGGAGAAAAACCCCATGAACTCCAGGAGGGGCGCCAGCCATTCGTAAAAGAACCAGTACGGGTAGCTCAGGAGCCCGAGCCGGCCGAACCTGGGGTTGAAAAACATGTCGCGGTGGCGGTACAGGGTTTCCAGATTGCCCCTGGACCAGCGGTCGCGCTGGTTTACCAGTACTTTCAGATTTTCCGGTACCTCGGTCCAGCAAAGGGGGTCCGGTATGTATTCAACCGTATAGGGAATGCCACGCTCGTGCATGTAGCGCCGCATCCTGAAGACGATTTCCATGTCTTCCCCAACTGTACCCGTGTCGTATCCGCCCACGCGCAAGGCTATTTCCCGGTCGAAGAACCCAAAGGCGCCTGAAATGATCAGCAGGCTGTCGATGCGCCCCCAGGCCATCCTGCCCAGCAGGAAGGAGCGGGTGTACTCCAGCAGCTGGAAACGGGCCAACCAGTTCTTGGGCAGCCGGATCTCTTCGAGGGTGCCCCCGTCTATTTTACAGGAATTGGCAACCCGGATTACCCCGCCTACAGCGATAACGCGCTTGCTGGAGCGCTGGTAAAACGCCCGAACCACATGCAACAAAGCATCGGGCAGCAGCAGGCAATCCACGTCGATGCAGCCCACGTATTTGTTTTCTGAAAGGCGTATACCCGTGTTCAATGCATCAGACTTGCCCCCGTTTTCCTTGTCGATTACCGTAAGCTTCGAAAAGGAGCGCTGACGCGATTTGTAGATGCCCCTGATGGGTTTGCAGGGCCAGTTCGGGTCCATTTCCCGGTCAATTCTTTCGAGGTCGTACGAATCGATCATTTTCAGGAGCGTATCGTCCCTGCTCCCATCGTTTACAACCATTACCTCGTAATTCACATACCGCAAAGACAACAGGGAACGGATGTTCTCCACGATAGTCAGCCCCTCGTTAAAGGCCGGGGCAATAATGGTAATGCCCGGCGCAAGTGGCGAGGCCATAATCCGGGAAATATCCCCTACCTGGCTTTTATTCCGGTAATGGATGGAATTGCGCGAGGAGAGGTAGGCCATAATTGCAAACCCAGTAAACAATACGGCTGTAAACGTCAAAAAGACGATGTTGATATACTCCAGTAATATGTCGAGCAGCCCGTTACCCATGCGAATGCCTTTTGTGTTTGGCTGCCCAGCGCAACCAACGGCTGCCCATTTGCCGAGCGGGGGGGGCTGCCTGGTTTACAACCTGGGAGTCGGTCGAATTGGGGTGTCGGATAAAATCAAGCTCGAAACCAATAACGTCCAGGGTTGTTTCCTCCTCTTTGGTTATTTCCCGCTGCGGCTGCGGAGCTGCATGATCCAACCCTAGTTTTCTGCCCAGGCTTTCTATGGCCTGTGAAACCTTCAGGGCGATCCGGGGATCTTCCAGCAATTCGTGCAGGAATTCCCATTCCTTCTCCTCCCCGACTTCGACAAGCTGTTCGAGCAGGATAAGTTTGGAGTCTGTATCTAGGTCGCGGAACAGTTCCCGGAAAATAGAAAAACGCTGCTGCGAAGTATCCCGGAAATCGGGAATCTGCTTAAAATAGGGCTCCCCGGCCGGCAAAACTGCGGGCTGGGGCATCTCATCCAATTCGAAAGCCGGTTCCCAGAAATAAACGGGCTGGTCCGGAAGACCGCCGGGGTTTTCTCCAGGCGGGCCGGTTGACGGCGTACCAGGTCCCGCACCGGAAACGGGAGCGCCCGACACAATTAAGGGCAGGAAATCTTCCTTGAGGTCGGCTCTCAAATCAACAATAGGGGTAGTCTCTGAAGCCTTGGCCGTCTTTTCACGATAGGCCCCGGGAGCCCCGTATTCGGCCACAGCTTGGTGCGCTTCGGAGTTTTCTTCGGCAGGTTCAGGCCCTGTAACAGCTTCGGTTATAATGGGCAGGAAATCGAGGGGCAGGATTTCATGGGGCTCCCCTTCCGTCTCGAGTTCGGAAAGAATGTCGTCCAGTTCCTCCAGGAAACAGACCTCAAAAACAGCTTCATCCTCCTCCCATTCGTCTGTGTCGAAATCGTATTGATTCCGGTCTTCAACAGTCGTTTCGGCTTCAGCGTCAAGGGCTTTCTCCACCTTGCTTTCTTCGACCTCTTCCCCAAAGTCTGGTTCCCAAAACAGGGCTTCAGGAGCTTTAGATTGATCGTCTGCAACAGGTTCCTCTACCGGGAGTTCCAGGTCAGGATAGGGCGCCGGCTCTTTTTCGGTGAATTCCTGATTTATATCCTCTTGCGCAGCGGTTTCCATAAACGCATCGGGCAGGGCGCTGTCGGGTTTGAGCAGGTTCATAACCGACCTTGCCTTGGAGCGGATAATGAAATTGCGGGAGCGGGAAGCCTGATCTTCCAAAAAGCCGAGTTCCGATTCAGACCCAATCAAGCCTATGGTGTCGAGGATAAGCAACTTTAATTCTTCATTCACCCCTGGAAACAAGGCAATTATCGGCGCGAGGGCCGAACGGAAGCGGAATTCCCGGATGCATTCCAGGGCAGCCCCTTTGATTCTCTGGTTCTGGTGCCCCAGCAATTTTAAAAGCGCCATTTCGGCATCATTCTGCCGGTAATGCCTGATGAGCCTGAGGGAAAATAACACCACATCCCGGTTTTCCGAGGTGAGCCAAACCCTGAACCGGGGCGGATTGTAGTCTTCCCGCTGCATAAGGATTTCCAGGAGCTTGAGTTGTTGCCATTCCGAAATGCTGTAATGGGCCGTGTCCAGGAAATACGCAATGCCTTCTTCACGCAACATTACCGTGGCGAGCTGGGCTTGTTTCCTGATTACGCTACGGCGGTCGTTGATAAACTTGCGGATGAATGGATAGGCTTTTTCGACCTGCATATCAGTGAGCTCCAAAATACCTTTGGAAATGCGTTCCCACCTATAACTTTCTAGCTTTCGAAAGGAATCCAGGTGCAGGTCAAGGTCCTGGAAGAGCTGGAAGAGGCGATCGCGGGCGTCGCCCGACACATCCATGCGCAGGTCCATGAGCACTTCCGACAGCACCTCCCGGTTCATGGGCACCTTGAGCAATTCCCTGATCTCGATTTTCATCGCGATATAGGTGTCGCGATCTTCGTTTTCCGAATCGTGCTGGTAGAACAAAAAGTTGCTGATCATCGGGGCCAGGTCGCGCTTTTTGAGCCGTATGGCCTCGCGTTTGGCTGAGATGCGGTTGCGCATCCAAAACGTCAGCAACAGGTACACTCCACCCAACAAAGCAAAGAACCCGGCCAGCATCCAGACCGGGTCTGTTTGAAATTGCCGGGCCAGCAGCAATCCTGTAATACCGGATGTCAGGGGGAAGACGTTCAAGATTATCGGGTTCTCAACAATTTGCTTATGCGTATCAGCAGCTCAGACGGGCTAACAGGCTTCGAAATAAAGTCGTCGGCCCCCATTTCGAAGGCATTCAGAACGTTCGATTCGTTTCCAGCTGTGGAAATGATCACTACAGGTACCTTGCTCCCCAGCTCGTTGCGGAGGTAGTCTACCAGTTCGATCCCTGAGAAATAGGGCATCATAATGTCACTCACAATAATGTCGGGCATCTGCTGGCCCACATATTCTTTTACCTGACGGCCATCGGCCGCATGGTCTACCCGGTATCCTGCCTTCTCGAGACGGAATTTCAACAGGGAAGCGAGCATGATGTCGTCTTCTGCCAGTAACAGGTAGGTTTCAGCCACGTGTATTGTTTTTTTTAACCTCCTCGAGGGCCTGGTTGAGGGCACTTTCTAAATCCGGATAGGATTTTATCAATTCGCGGTAAATCTGGCGCATGCGCTCCACGCCTGTCTGCCTTTGGTTCAGCTCCCGGAGTTCCTTAACCTTGCTGAGCCAGGTCTGTACTTCCATCAGTTTCAGGCCGGCATTTACCTTATGGGCACTAGCCTCAATCTGCTCATAGTCGAGCAACGTGAGGTGGGTCTTTAGCGCTCCCAGGAATTCCAGCAGGTTGGCCCTGAAGAGCCTGGTCATTTCTTCAAGCATCTCGATATCGCCCATACATTCCTTCCATAGGCCGGAAAGATTCAGGATGCCATTCATCGGGGCATCATCCGGTTCTTCGGGGCAGGTTTCGTATGCATGCCCGGGCAAGGGGTTCAGCTGCCTGAGCACCTTCTCCAGCAGTTCCTCCGGGCAAAAGGGTTTCAGCAACACATCGTTGATGCCGGACCTTCGCACCTGCTGGCTGTCTTCGGCCGAAAGGTCGGCTGTAACCGCCACGATGGGTATTTTTGAGATGGCTGCATTGTCGTGGTTTCGGATTCGGACGCTGGCCTGGTAGCCGTCCATGCCCGGCATGCGCAGGTCTGTCAAAACAAGATCCACGCGTTCCTCTGAGAGCATGCCGATGCCATAAATGGCTTTCTCACTTACAAGTACGCGGCAGCCCCACCCTTTCAGGCGGGTTGACAGAAGTTTCTGATTCAGGAGGTTGTCTTCAATAATAAGGATGGTTTTGCCTGCCAGTGGACGCTCCAGGCTTTCAGGGGCAGGATCAGTCATAGTGGTTTGCCCCGGTGTTTGATGGAAAGGGATGACGAATCGAAAGGTTGATCCGGCCCCTTCCCGGCTTTCGGCAGAAATACTGCCGCCCAGTCGATCGAGCGATTTTTTGACAATGCTCAGGCCCAGGCCGATGCCCTGCTGGTTTTCGGAAGCGCCTGTTCCCTTCCGGAAGGCGTCAAAGACGAAGGGCAGATCAGCGGCTGAAATGCCGGGCCCTGTATCGCGAACTGCTCCGTGCAACAGACAGGCGCCGTCCTGAAATTCAGGCCAGATACGCAGCTCGATGCGCCCCTGCTCCACAAACTTGATGGCATTGCCGAGCAGGTTCATCAAGATTTGAGAAAACCGCGAGGGGTCACCCACAAGCTGCTTCGGCATTTGCGGGTCAAGGTCGAGTTCAAAAGACACGCTGTCTGAGACAATGAGCGAGCCGCACAAATAGCTGACCTGTTCAATAAGCTGCCCGGGGTTAAAGACGAGGCTCCTGACAGGTTCGTGCTCCGATTGAAGCCGGGCGTATTCCAGCAGTTCGCCAACCAGCAAGAGCATTGAATCGGCTGCGGCACCAATAGCCTGCACCTGTTCGGTTTGTTGTTCGTTAAGCTTCCCCTGACTGAGGAACTGCGAGAGTTGGGAAATGGCATGAAGTGGGGTGCGCAGCTCGTGGCTTACCGTGGCCAGAAGTTCGGCAACTGTTTCATCGGCCGGCCCGCCAGTACCCATTTCGGCTGTTTCACTGGAGCCTGGCTCGAGCTGACGGCTATTGGCCGGCGCCCATAACCTGTCTTCCAGGCGTGTACGAAACTGGTTGAAGGACATCTTGAGGGCCCGGGCTTCTGAGACGGTAAGCTGGTCGAAAGAAAATCCCTCTAGGGCGTTTTGCAGGTCGGCAATTTGGTCGAGAAGGTCTCGGGAGCGCGTTGGCATGGTATTGGTTTCGGTTGTCTGGTAAGATTTTACCGTTTAATGGATTAAAAATCCTTATTCAGGCCGGGGCCGACAATAAATTGTTCCCTATCTTCCCCAAACCGTTGTAAAACCCCATAATTTGTAGGTAACACGTATACCATGAGAACCATTTACCATGCCCTGCCCCTGTTGGTCATCCTTGCGGGTTGCGGCCCTTCCGGGCAGGCCCCGGAACCCAGCTTGGAAGAAACCGCCCGGGCCATTCACCAGGCGGTGATCACCATCGATACCCACGACGATATAAACGTGAATAACTTTACCGACAGCCTGAACTATTCCCAGGAACTCAGCACCCAGGTAAACCTTCCTAAGATGGAAGCCGGGGGGCTTGATGTAGCCTGGTTTATCGTTTATACGGGCCAGGACTCCCTTTCCCCAGGTGGGTTCGGGCGGGCCGAAGCGAACGCCCTGTCTAAGTTCGAAGCCATACACCGCCTCTGCGAGCAACTCGCCCCCGACCAGATAGGCCTGGCACTTACTTCAGAAGATGTGCGCCGCCTCCATGGATCGGGTAAAAAAGTGGCCATGATAGGCGTGGAAAATGCCTACCCGATGGGAGAAGATCTCTCCAATTTTGAAAAATATCACCGGTTGGGTGCACGGTACGTTTCCCTGGCGCACAACGGTCACAGCCAGTTCTCCGATTCCAACACCGGCGAAGCCGACAGCGTATGGTTGCACAATGGTTTAAGTGATCTGGGTAAAAAGGCTGTAATTGAAATGAATAGACTTGGAATAATGATTGATATTTCCCATCCTTCCCGAGAGGCAGTCATGCAAATGCTCGAGCTTTCCAAAGCCCCTCTTATCGCATCGCATTCGTCGGCCCGCGCCCTGTGCAATCACAGCCGGAATCTCGACGATGAGCAACTCCTGCGCCTAAGGGAAAATGGAGGTGTCGTGCAGACAGTGGCCTTCGGCTCCTATCTCAATACTGCAAAAAGCGAGGCGCGGGATGCCTACATGCAGGCATTGCGCTCCCGGGTGGCCGACTCCCTGGGCCTTGAATGGGCAGACTGGTCGCAGTTCAGTCAGCTCAGCGAACAACAGCAGGAGGCTGTGGTGGCCAATTACCCGACAGTAAGCAAGGTGGCCGATCAAATGGCCCGCAAAAAGCCAGATGCGCCCCCGGCGGTGAACGTATCCGATTTTGTGGACCACATCGATTATATGGTCGACAAGATCGGCATTGATCATGTGGGCATCAGTTCCGACTTTGACGGGGGTGGCGGAATCGAAGGCTGGTCAGATGCCTCCGAAACCTTTAACGTGACCCTCGAGCTGGTAAAAAGGGGCTATACTGAAGACGAAATCCGGAAATTGTGGGGAGGAAACCTGCTGCGGGTACTCGACCAGGTACAGGAAATTGCCCGTAACTGGCCTCAGGGCTGATTTTCCTTCGCCAGGCGATCCTTTACGTATTCTACCCGGGTTTTGCCGTGCGGCCTGGGTTTTCCATGCTCGTCAAGGTTTACCAGGATAATCTGGTCTACGGTAACTATGGTCTCCTGGTTCATCTTGTTTCGTGCCTCGCAGCGCAAGGTTAGGGAAGAAAGCCCGAATTTTACCACCTCAATCCCAATTTCGACTATATCTCCGGCACCCGCCGTACTCATGAAATTAATTTCGGACATATACTTGGTAACGATTTTCTTGTTCTCCAGCTGAATGATGCTGTACAGGATGGCTTCCTCGTCTATCCAGGACAGCAAAAGCCCTCCAAACAAAGTGCCGTTGGCATTGAGATCTTCCGGTTTAACCCATTTTCTGGTGTGAAAGCGCATAGCGGCCGTTTTTGCCAAAGATACTCCGGAACCGGGTAGGCTTGCTGAACCAAGTGCGAATTCGCTGTTGATTTCCGCATTCGGCAAAAGCCGGATGGGGAGGCTAAAGTTTTGCTAAAGTCCATGGCAGTTTCTTGAGGAAGCCTTAATTTTCACAGATAATCCTCGAAAAGAAAATTGTGCCCACCCTAGTTAAATTCCTGATTGTCCTTGCACTGTCGTTCCTGGAAATGATTGTCTGAAAGCAGTACAAGAGTAAGTCCTTAATTATTCAGCCGGGCGTTTAATCGACCTGATTTAAACCCCTGTATTATTGTTTTTTACTACTTATAATTTTATCAGGAAATAAATACGGTTTTCTTATTGACAAATTCCCGGATTCCATCCAAGGACAGTTCCCGTCCATAGCCTGAAATTTTAACTCCCCCAAACGGCAACCTCGGGTCGCTTTTCACAAGTTCATTCACAAAAACAGCGCCTTCGTCTAGCTGCGGGATAAGTCTGTGCGCGCGTTCCAAAGAGGCTGTAAACAGGGAAACGCCCAACCCGAACTCGGAACGATTTACCAGGGCAACGGCTTCTTCCTCCGTTTTAAATGTCGTGACGGCCAGGAGCGGACCAAAGGTTTCCTGATCAAAAACGCTCATGCCCGGCTTTACTCCTGTCAGCACGGTTGGCTCAAAATAGGCGCCCCGTCGCTTGCCCCCACAGAGCAGGCTGGCGCCTTCGGCCAGGGAGTCGTTCATTTGCCGCTCCAGGTCTTTGGCCAGATCTTCCCGGGCAAGTACGCCGATGAAGGTATCCGAGTCTTCCGGGTCGCCGCTGCGAAGGGCCACGACCTTGTCTCGCAAAAGATCCAGAAATGGGTCGGCAATGCTTTCCTGCAGCAGTAATCGTTTGCCGGCTATACAGCTCTGGCCCGTATTCTGGAAACGTGCCTGAACACAAGTTTCAACCGCAGATCCCAGGGCTGCGTCTTCAAAGACGACCAATGCATTGCTTCCCCCGAGTTCCAATACTGATTTTTTTATAAGGCTCCCGGCCCGGGACGCCACAGCCGCTCCTGCCGGGGTACTGCCGGTTAGGCTAACGCCCTGTACCGCCGGGTGTTCGAGCACCTGCCCTACCCGCTCGCTGCCTATGGGCAGGAACTGGAAAACACCCTTTGGGTATCCTGCCTCCCGAAATACGCTTTCAAGCAGTTCCCCGCATTTCCAGACATTTGAAGCGTGTTTGAGCAAGGCAGCATTCCCGGCTGTGAGGGCCGGTGCGGCAAAACGGAAAACCTGCCAGAACGGGTAGTTCCATGGCATTACACCCAGCACAACTCCCAACGGGTCAAATCGCACAAAGCTCTGTGCGGCATCCGTTTCAATCGTTTCTTCACCCAGCTGGCCGGGAGCCTGATCGGCATAATAGTCGCAGAGCCAGGCGCATTTCTCAATTTCGGCTATTGCCTGGGTTATGGGTTTGCCCATTTCCAGGGTCATGGTCTGAGCCAGTTCCCTTTTCCGATTGCGCAAGACCGTGCCGGTCTGCCTGAGCAGCGAGCAGCGCTTTTCCAGGGGTTGCGTTTTCCAGGACTGGAAGGCTTTTTGCGCAATAGAAATGCGCGCCTTCAGCCCGGCTTGAGAAAGTTCCTGGATAGTATAGAGTTTTTTTCCGTTATAGGGGTTTACAGAGGTTGCCATAGGTGAAAAGTGCCTGCAGAGTCCGTTTGGTTAAACTCTTAAAGATAACCCATCCCCGCCTAAATACAAACCGCAACCTGGAGCATTTTTAAGTGGCCTTCTGTGTTCATAAAGCAGTTAAAAACTTCTGCCGGGCGCATTCATGGCCCTATGGCAAATGGGTAATTTTAAAAAAACCAATGCCATGAGCTCCCGATCTGCCGAGCTGCTCCGCATCAGACCCCAGGACATCGCCTCGGCCACACCGGCCGGAATTACCGGGGACGAATACTTCCAAAACAAAACCCTCAGGCCGGTTATCAAATTTCAGAACGACCTGTTATTGGCGGCTTTCCGGAATTATATCCAGAAACACAAAGGGTCTTTCCACGACCTGGTCACTGAACGCAAACTGCGCTTTATCGAGAATGCCATTCAGCGCGACATCAAATTCCGCAATTCCTTGAAGGGTATGGTTATAGGGCAGTTTACCCTGGAAGAATACGAAACCTATATCCAGAATTCGTCGGCCCTGAACAAGCGCATGATGAACATGGTTATCGAACGCCTCAAAGACCAGGTCCAATTGCTGGAAGCACCTACCCTAGTCTAGCAGGGATCGCCCATTCAGGTCGGTGGTGAGTATTTCACTCATCAGGTCGAACCAGGGCCTGACGGCCCGGTAGGAGTCATTTACAACCTCCAGAAAATCTGGGGCCAATACTTCCTGGTCCGAAAATTCCCGTGTAAAAATAAATTGCTTGTGCCTGATCAGGTCCAGATTCGGGTGGTTTCTGTCAAACCCCTTGGGGGCCGTAATAACCGTATCCCCTTTTAAGGGGCCCCAGGCCTTTTTCAGGGCAGGATTTTCCAGGCAGCTCCTGAACGCCTCTGCATCCAGTTCCAATTCTTTGCGAATGCGCAGCAAATCGGGGGGTGAAGGTTGCCAAAATCCTACGGCAATAAACGACTCCCCCGGCCTGATGCGCAGGTAGTATCCCCCGCGAAGTCGGGCCCCTGCCCGGCGAAACGACCCGGCAAAATGGGGGTTATACGGAGTTTTATCTGCAGAAAAGCGCACATCGCGATAAATCCGGAAAAGCTTCATTCCCTCGATGTCGTCGTGGGTTCTCAGGGCTTCGGTAACCCCGTTGAAGCATTTTTTAGCCGCAGACTCGGCCTTCCTGTACTCCTGCTTACGGGCTTCAAACCACTCGCGGGTGTTATTGGCTTTCAATTGCCTTAAAAACTGGAGCGCTTCGGGAGAAATTTTTGCTTTTTCCATACGACTGAACAGGCGATTTAAACCGGCTTACCCAGGTAAAACCGGTTAGCCAACACTGCTAAAGTTAAACAAAAAGCAAAACGGCCCTTCATAATATTGGTTACCTTTGGAAGGCGCATTGCTCAGTTATGGATAAAAAAGAAATTGTTCGACAAATAGAGGCCTACAAAGACATTGCCTGTCTGAAATTTCGGCTGAAGGACCGGACGGAGCGCTTTACAGACCTGCTGTTCCTGACTTTGTTCGACCAGGAGACAGCTGTGGCAGAAAACCTCCAGCGCCTCGAGGCAGATTTTGACGAACTGGTAGACCTGGCCTGCTGGAAAACCGACAAGCCCTGCAGGGCAATCTGGAACGGCTACCTGCAGCAGCTGCCTGAAATCCTCCAGAAGCTCAACCTAGATGCGAAAGCCATATGGGAGTGCGACCCTGCCTCCCTCTCGCTACACGAAGTGTATATGGCTTATCCAGGCTTTTATGCCATAGCCATTTACCGCCTGGCTCACGAACTGCACCTCAAAGGGTTCCCGTTGGTGCCCCGTCTGATGACGGAATACGCCCACCGCCGTACCGGGGTAGACATCAATCCCGGCGCCCAGATAGGGAAATCCTTTTTCATCGATCACGCCACCGGGGTGGTTATCGGTGAAACCGCCATAATAAAAGACAATGTGAAAGTCTACCAGGGGGTAACCCTTGGGGCCCTGTACGTGGCCAAAGACCTGCAGCAAACCAAGCGGCACCCGACCATTGAAGACAACGTGACTATTTATGCCAATGCCACCATTCTGGGTGGTGATACGGTAGTGGGCGCCAATTCGATCATCGGCGGGAATGCCTGGCTCACCGAGTCGGTGCCGCCGAATTCCACCGTGTTCCATACCCCTGAAATCAAGATTAAAACCAAGGAGCATGCCGGCTAGCATTCTCGACCTAATTGGCAATACGCCCCTGGTAAAGGCCCGGAACCTGGTAAGCAACCCGAAGGTGGCGCTTTACTTTAAACTTGAGGGCCAGAATCCGGGTGGGAGCGTAAAAGACCGCCCGGCCCTGAACATGATCCGAAGCGGCCTGGAGCGGGGTGAAATTACCCGCGAAAGCAAGCTGATCGAGGCCACAAGCGGGAATACCGGGATTGCCCTGGCCATGATTGCCCGCCTGTACGGCCTGGATATGGAACTGGTAATGCCCGAAAATGCCACCCGCGAACGGGTCCAGACCATGCGGGCCTACGGGGCAAGAGTTACCCTGACCCCGGCCTCAGAAGGGATAGAAGGAGCACGTGACTATGCGGACAAGATGGTCCGCCAGGCGGGGTTCCTCATGCTGGACCAGTTTTCAAACCCCGATAATTGGAAGGCCCACTACAAAAGCACTGGCCCGGAAATCTGGAATGAGACTAAGGGCCGAATCACCCATTTTGTATCGTCCATGGGTACTACGGGTACCATTATGGGGACGAGTACCTATCTGAAGGAACAAGCCCCTCATGTGCAGATCGTTGGGGTACAGCCCGATTCACAGGCCAGCATTCCGGGCATTCGGAAATGGCCCGAGGCGTATTTGCCGCGCATTTACGATGCAAAAAAAGTGGATCGGATACTGGAGGTTTCAGAAGCGGAGGCGCGCCAAATGAGCCGTCGACTGGCAGCCGACGAGGGAATATTTGCGGGCATGAGCAGCGGCGGGGCCGCCGCCGCGGCCATTCGGCTGGCTTCGGAACTCGATGCCGGTCTGCTGGTGTCTATCGTCTGCGACAGGGGCGACAGGTACCTCTCTTCCGACCTGTTCGACAACTAGGGCCAGCGATAATCGTACCGACTGGATTCCCGCTGCCCGGTTACTCCCAACCGCCCCCGAGGGCGCGGTACAATTCGACGAGCGCGCGCATTTGACCGTACTGGGCGTCTACCAGGCGCAACTCGGTGCTCAGGGCATTTTGCCGGGCCGTTAATACCTCGAGGTAATTGGCCAGGCCATTGTTGAGCAGTTCTTCCGAGAAATCTTCGGCCAACGATAAGGCTTGCAGTTCATTCCGGCGCGCAATGGCAATGTCGGACTGGGCCTGCAGCTCATACAGGGCATCTGAAACTTCCCTTCCGGCAATGAGCATGGTTTTCTGGAAATCCAGGGCTGCCTGTTGCTGGCGTGCTTCTGCAACTCTCACCTGGGTTTTGAGCCGTTTTCCGTTGATCAGGGGCTGAGAAAGGGAGCCGAGCAACTGGGAAAAAAGGGAACTGGCGCTAAGCCAGTTTTCCAACTGCAGGCTCTGAAACCCGCCAGTGCCCCCCAGACTGAGGGTGGGATATAAACTGGCCCGGGCAACATTGGTAAGTTCGAAGGCATTAACCAGGGCGTATTCCGATTGCATCACATCAGGTCGGTTTGCCAACAGCAGGGATGGAATACCGGTGCTCAATGCCGGATTGAGATCCTGGGAATCCAGTTTGCCCCTTTCAATTTCATGGGGGCCGTCACCCAGCAAGATACAAAAGCTGTTTTCGAGTAACCTGATGTTCTTTCGCAGATCAATCAAAATGATCTCGGTGGAATACACCTGCGCCTCGGCTCCTTTGACGGCAACCTCGGTAAGCTGCCCTGCCGATTTCAGCGCCTGAATGGCCTCCAGGCTCCTCCGGCGCGAGTCTAAGGTCTGTTCCGCAATGGAAGCCTGTTTATCGAGGGCCAGAAGCTGGTAATAAGTAGTGGCCAACGAAGCGATTATCCGGGTTTGGATGGCGCGTTGGGCGGCCGTGCTTTGCAGGAAGGAAGCCTGGGCAGCCCGCTTGTTGCTTCTGATTTTACCCCAGATGTCGGCTTCCCAGGAGAGCGACCCGGAGAGCTGAAATTGTTCAATTGGGTCTGAAAACAAACTTCCGAACTGGCTGTTGGGCGAATTCTTGGTCCGCGTAAAACCGGCTGTTGCCGACAGGGTTGGGTAATATCCGGCCTTGCCCTGCTGCAGGTATTGTTCGGTAATCGCTATGCTTTGAAGGGCTATTCGTATGTCAAGATTGTTTTCCAGGCCATGTCGGATATGGCCCTGCAGGAGTGTATCCCGAAGCAGATCTGTCCAGGGGAGGGTTGCCATGGAAACACTGTCTGTCTGCAGGCTGTCGGAGCGAAAAGCACCGGGGGTTTCCAGTTCGGGACGGGTATAGTTCCGGGCTGTGAAACACGATTGAAAAAGCAGGGCCAGGGCGCTGAGTACAAGGGCAACAGACCTCCCCGGTCGCGGATAGCCGATGTTGGTTTTCCAGATCATGGCTCCTGGGGGTGTTGCCGGTTAGACCTGGCTTCCGGGGCACCTGCAACCCGCTCCTGAAGCCCCTGGAAAACTACGAACAGGACCGGAACCACAAAGACGCCCAAAACGGTCCCAATCAACATGCCCCCTACAGCACTTAACCCGATGGACTGGTTGCCGACGGCGCCGATCCCCGAAGAAAGGGCCAGGGGCAGCAGGCCAAAAATAAAGGCAAAGGAAGTCATCAGGATCGGGCGCAGCCGCACCTCGGCTCCCTGTACGGCGGCCTGCCACAGGGAAAGGCCCGCCCGCCTCCGCTGGATGGCGAACTCGACAATCAGGATGGCGTTCTTGGCGAGCAGCCCGATAAGCATGATCAGGGCGATCTGAAAGTAGATGTTGTTGTCCAGCCCTTTGATGTTGACAAAAAGTATAGCCCCGGCCAGGCCCATGGGCAGCGACAGGAGCACGGCCAGAGGCAGAATGTAGCTCTCGTACTGTGCGCTGAGCAGGAAATACACAAAAACCAGGCTCAACATGAAGATGAGCAGGGTCTCGCTCCCTGCGGCCGTCTCCTCGCGGGTCAGGCCCGAATATTCGTAGGAATAACCAAGGGGCAACACCCGGTTAGCCTCTGCTTCGATCGCCTGTATTGCATCACCGGTGCTGTAGCCCGGGTTTGGAACACCGGTTATCCTCACGGCGCTAAGCAGGTTAAACCGCTCGACCACCTCGGGCCCGTAAATCTTTTTGAGATTAATAAATTCACTCACTGCCACCGATTGACCGAGGGCGTTGCGGACAAAAATCTGGTTCAGGGAATTCTCATCGGCCCGGTCTTCGGGTTTGGCTTGAATCATCACCCGGTACTGCTTGCCGAATTTGTTGAAATCAGTGGCGTAGATCCCCCCGTAGTAACCTTGCAGGGCTCCGAACAGGTCGGTTGTGGAAAACCCTGCCATCTTGGCCTTTTCCAAATCGAGTTCGAGCTCATATTGCGGGAAATTCGGGTCGAATTGGGCAATGGCATACTGGATTTCGGGCCTGGCATTCAGTGCAGCCAAAAAGTCGTTTTTGACCTGGTTAATACCCTGCCAATCTTCAGTTTCGGTAGTTTGCATTTGCAGCTCGAAGCCCGAACTCAACCCAAAGCCATTGATGCTCGGGGGGGTGAAGTAGATAATCTGAGCATCTTTGAAAGCCGCCGTTTTGGCAAAGAGCTTTTTAATGGTGGCGTCTACAGAAAGTGAGTCGGCCTGCCGCTCAGACCAGTCTTTCAGTTTCATGATTGAAAAGGCGTACGATCCTCCCGAAACTCGGTTCAACAGGGCAAAGCCCGCCACACTCATCCGCGCCTGGATCACGTCGGTGGCTTCGTAAATCGAATCGAGCGCCCTGATGGTTTCTCCGGTTTTCTCGAGGGTAGTGCCCGGAGGCATGCTCACATTGGCAAAAATGACTCCCCGGTCTTCATTGGGAACAAACCCGCTGGGGGTCACGCGGAAAAGGTATACGGTTAGCCCCGTAAAGAAAACCAATCCTGCCAGGGTTATCCATTTGCGCCTGAGCAGGCCCTGCACTACACGGGTATACCGCTGTGTAGTGGCCCGGAAGCCGGCATTGAACGCATCAAAGAAACGATTTGCAAAGCCTTTTTTCACCCGGTCGTGGACGTGGGGCTTTAGAAAAAGGGCAGCGAGGGCCGGGCTTAGCGTAAGGGCGTTAACCGCAGAGATCAAGATGGAAACCGCCAGGGTAATGCCGAATTGCTGGTAAAAAACCCCTGATGAGCCTCTGATGAATGAAACCGGTATAAATACGGAAGCCATTACCAGGGTGATGGAAATAATCGCGCCGGTTATTTCGCTCATGGCGCTTTTGGATGCTTCCCGGGCAGAGGTCGCCCCGGCCTCGAGTTTGGCGTGTACTGCTTCGACCACTACAATGGCATCGTCTACTACGATGCCTATTGCCAGGATCATGGCAAAGAGCGTGAGCATATTGATGGAATACCCGAACAATTCCAGGAAGAAGAAGGTGCCCACGATGGCCACCGGAACGGCAATGGCCGGAATCAGGGTGCTCCGCAGATCCTGCAGGAACAGGAAAACAACCAGGAAAACCAGGAGGAAGGCCTCGATGAGTGTCTTGACCACGTGCTCAATTGAAGCATCGAGGAATTCCCTGACGTTGAAAGGGATTACGTAGTCTATTCCTTTAGGGAAACTGGCCTTGCTGACTTCCAGGATGTTTTCGACCTGGTCGATAATCTCCTTGGCGTTGGACCCGGCTGTCTGATATACGCCAACAGCTACTCCCGGGTAGCCCATTCCTGTATTTTTCCGGACATAGCTAAAAGCGCCTAACTCAATTTCGGCCACATCTTTCAACCTCAGAAACCCGCCGTCCGGATTCGATTTCAAAATTATGTTTTCGTACTCCTCTACCTCTGACAGCCGGCCCTTGTACTTTAGCACATATTCATATACTCCCTGTGCATTTTCTCCGATCTTGCCAGTGGCCGCCTCCCGGTTTTGTTCTGACAGGGCCGCCTGAATATCGCCGGGCACCAGGTTGTAGGCCGCCATTTTTTCAGGGTCTATCCAGATGCGCATGGCATAATCCATGGAGCCGAAGACATTCACGTTGCCAACGCCGTTTACCCGCTGCAGGCGGGGCACCAGGTTTATCCGGGCATAGTTTTCCACGAAGGTGGCATCGTAGTCTGGGTTGGTAGAAAAGATGGAGAAGAACAACAGGGAGCCGTTTTGTGATTTACGGGTGGTAACCCCTGTCTGAACCACCTCGCGGGGCAACAGGCTGGTGGCACGTGCCACACGGTTTTGCACGTTCACCGCGGCAATGTCGGGGTCGACTCCCAACTCGAAGAATACATTGATGCTGGCAGAGCCGTCATTGCTGGCCGAGGAAGTCATATAGGTCATCCCCTCTACCCCATTGATCTGCTCTTCCAGCGGAACCACCACGCTTTTCAATACCGTTACGGCATTGGCCCCGTTAAAGTTGGCCGTGACCTGCACAGTGGGAGGTGCTATTTCGGGGTATTGCTCAACCGGCAGGGTGGCCAGCCCCAATAGCCCCAGAATAAAAATGAGGATGGAAATTACCGTGGAGAGTACCGGTCTTTCGATGAATTTCTGAAACATTGCGACTGCCTGTTAACTATTCCAATTCAGTTTCTGACCGGTTCGATGGCCTGCCCGTCCTTGAGCTTGGAAACGCCTTCCGTGACAATGGTCACACCGGGTTCCAGGCCAGTGGCCACAAGGTATTCGGTGGTCGTCTGAGCAGCTATCTGAATGGGCCTGGCATTAACGGTCTGGTCGGCCTCAAGAACATATACCATTTTATGGCCCTGCAGGTCCACGGTTGCCGTCATGGGTACTACCAGCACATTTTGGTAGCTGGTGGGGATGCTGATCCGCCCGCTGCTTCCCGAGCTGAGCAGGTGTTCGGTGTTCGGAAAATCAGCCCTCAGACTAATGTTGCCGGTTGTGCGATCCACAATGTTGTTAATCACCGCAATGCGCCCGGGGTGCGGATAGGGGGCTCCATTGACCATGATGAGTTCGACCTCGGTGTCTTTAGCCCCGGAAGCTGCCGTATCCGATTGCGCATTTTGAAGCTTCCACTGCAGCATTTGCTTTTCATTCATTGAAAAGTAGGCCCTGATTTCGTTGATATCCGATACGACGGTCATCGGCAGGGCAATGGTATTGCTCACCAGCGCCCCTTCCTTGTAGGGGATGTTCCCGGCATAGCCGTCTAACGGGCTGGTCAGGTTGGCATAGCCAATATCGGCCACGAGGCTTTCGTAATTGCTTTTGGCCTGCTGCAGACGTGCCCGGGCCGTTTCAAGTTGCACCTGGCTGATGATCTCTTTTTCAACCAGGGGCACCAGTTTATCGACCTCTACCTGGGCTACATTCATTGCGGCCCGGGCAGCTTCGGCATCCTGGGTCAGGCTGGCGGTTTCCAGGCGGAAGAGGGGCTGCCCTTTTTTGACCGGCTGGCCCTCTTCTATATAGATCTTATCGATAAAACCGCTCACCTTCGGCCTGATTTCTACATATTGACGGCCTTCCAGGGTAGCGGCAAAAGTCTGGTATACGGTTCGATCTGCGGGTTGCAGGGCCTCTACCTTCAAGGTCGGCACAGCCTGGGCGGGCCGCTGGGGCTGCTTGTCGCTGCAGGCTCCGAGAAGGCTCATCGCCCCGGCTATCAGATTGCGTTGGATGGTGTTCATGTCTTGTCTATTTCCGTGTCTTTCCCCTGCATTAGTTCCATTTTCTGAAGCGATCCAGACTGGCCTGAACCAGGCTTTCGCTTTGGTCCAGAAATTCCAGATAGCTCTCTGTGCGCTCCCCGTAGCGCTCGTAGTGTGCCTTGTTGCATTGCTTGTTGAAGTTGTTCACCAACTGAATAATAGCCCGGTCTTTTCCGATTTTCTTCAACTGCTCTTCCAGTTTGGAGCGAAAAAAAGCCTTGCGTGCAGCTATCGTAAAGTGGCGCCTCCGGTCTCCCGGTTTGGTGTAATAGGTAATGATCCCCATTTTTTGCAGCAGGTTCAGTGCCGTAGAAACCGAACCCTTGCTGGCCCCGTGGTTGGAAAGGCAGGCTTCAAAGGTCAAACCTGTGTCATCGGTAAGTACCAGATCGGCATAGATACGCGCTGCCAGTGGCGGAAGGTCGTATTCGGCTTCCAGATGCACCCCTAAGGTTTCGATCAATTCCGGTCTGCTTGGCATGGCTAGGTTCATCTTATTAAAAGTACGTTTAGTTCAGAACAAAACAAACCAAATGTCGGTGAATATTTTACCCTGCGATTTCGCTGTCCTGCGCCGCACTTAAAACCAGCCTTTCCTTTTGAAGTAGACTACCATGATCATGAAGATGGCGATCATCAGGGCCAAAACCAGGAAATAGCCATATTTCCACTGCAGTTCGGGCATATTGCTGAAGTTCATGCCGTAGATTCCGGCTATAAAAGTAAGCGGAATGAATATGGAGGCCATGATGGTGAGTACTTTCATCACTTCGTTCATGCGGTTGCTTACGCTGCTCATATACATCTCCATAAGGCTGAAGGCCATTTCGCGCTGTATATGGAGGGTTTCGTTTATTTCCACGGCATGGTCCAGCACATCCCTCAGGAATACCTGGGTGTCTTTGGTAATCAGCGTCGATTCCGACTGGATCAATCGCCCGAGTAATTCTTTTACCGGCCCCATCCAGGCACGCAGGTTGATGATCTCCTTTCGCAATTGCTGGATTTTATAAGCCGTATGCTGGGTGGGCTCGGTGTAGATTTCGTTATCCAGCTGGTCGAGTCTTTCCTCGGTCTGTTCAAGTATCATGAAATAATGATCTACCAGCGCATCGAGCAAGGCGAAAAAGAGGTAATCGGCACCCCTGGAACGGATGCGGCCCGACTTTTCCAGAATGCGCTGCCTGACCCGGTCGAAAACGTCGGCCTCGATCTCCTGGTAGACATATACCCGGTTGGGCGTCAACACAAGGGCCACGTGTTCTTTCACGATTTGCTGTTCGGCATTCAGGTACAGCATTTTGAAGACCCCGAAGATGTACTTGTCATATTCATCGACCTTTGGGCGTTGTTCGGTATTCACGATGTCTTCCACCACGAGGGTGTTTAAGTCGCTAACGACACCGAGCCGGCTCATGAGCTGCTCATCGCTGACCCCTACCACATTGATCCATTGGGTTTGCCCTGCGCCAGGTTGTTTTAACAGCTCTTCAGGTGTCGCGATTACCCGTTTTTCGAAGTCATTCTCATCGTAGGTAATGCATTCGATTTTGGAAGGGCTTCCTTCGCGGTTGCCCAAATAGGTTACCGTGCCGGGTGCTGTGCCCAGTTTGCGGTGTCGTTTACCGACCTTTGGCGGTTTATTTTTTTGACGGTTACCTGTTTTTTTAGACATCGAGCAGAGGTTTTTCTAAAGATAGCAACTATTAAATTCACCCCGTATAGCTGATTGACCCGATCTTAAAATCGGGCTCGCTGCCAGGGAGACTGACCAGAATGCATCTGAAAAAGCAATAAAAACCCTCTGAACCAGGGCCTCCTCTTCGTTCCGAAGGCAGGTTCCAGCCCGTTAAGCCCGAAAGGCGGCATCGATGAAATGCACCCACCCGCGGGACTTTAACACAAAAGTTGCCTTTTCACCACAACTTAACCACCCTTGGCAACATTGCCTGAAGTTCGTCGAATTCTCTGAAATATTGGCGAAGCCACCCCGTTCTAAAAGTGATTATAAAAGTACCCCCATTGGTGAATAGCATACGGAATTCTCCCCCCTCCCGAAGGCCTGTAATCTGGAAAGTTTGCCGCAAATTGAGTTTGGCTGTATTGCCCGTGCTCATCGTGCTTAACTTCTACGGCCTGTATTCGAATACCTTTTATTGGTTCAAAGTGGATAATTACATCTTTCCGCTGTTAACCATCATGCATTTCGTTTATCTCAATACCCTCCAGCTTAAGATCCATCGGGGCGAATTCGTGGATCACCAGCTGCGAAACCTGGAATACGGCATGTATGGGGTGTTATTCATCTATTGCTTTAAGTGGATGGATACCCTGTATGTCCTGATGAGTTACAACGATTACGACCAACAGCTTATTCCTGACACGTTCCTGCCTGTCGGCCTCACCGTTTTCGGCCTGCAGGGCCTGCTCATCGCGCTTACTCTGGCAGCTTTCTATAGCCGAAAAACCCTGGTGGGGTTGTATAACTTCGACCGGTTAAATGAAAATATTGATTCCTGGCGCTGACCCGGGAATTCTTGTGTTGTGGCCAAAGCGGCCCCGGCCCTGCCGGGGTCGCTTTATTTAGGGGTTATCCGCACCACGGCTACAAACCGCGTATATAGCTTCCGTAGAGGTCCTTAAATTGGAACCCTTCCGAAAAACGCGATTTGCTGATTTTTTCATAAGACACCAGTCCCCATAGGACCATTTCCTTGACGAAGTGCCTCGCTTCAGGGCTTAATTCGGGCTGGAAGCTTTGCAACAGGGCTTCCAGTGGTCTGATGGCATCGAGCCGTGCCTGGTATTCCGCATCAGAAAGGTCGTCGTCGAGCTCCAGGCCCTCCCCTTCAAAAAACCAATTAACCAGGCTGTCATATGGGCTCTCGGCATCTTTGCGCTCCAGTTTTTTTATTTCGGGAAACTGGCTTGCAAAAAGAGATTTTACTGCTTCTTCGAGCAGGTGTACCGCCACGCTGTCTGCCCCTTCCTGCTCCCCTTCATAGACCAGCTCAATTTTTCCGGTAACGGCCGGTACCACACCCATAAAATCGCTGAGCCTCACGGTAGTTTCAGTATCGCCCCGGCGCAACATGCGTCGTTCGGCGGTACTGACCAGATTTTCGAAGGCAGTAATGCTTGTGCGGGCACTCACCCCGCTTTTGCGGTCAACATAATCGCTGCGGCGGGCTTCAAAACTGATCTGCTCCAGCAAGTCGCGGGCCAATTCGGGGATGTGTATCCCTTTTTCCTGAGCGGCGTCGAGGGTTGCTTCCTGCCGCGTGATTTTCCGCGCGGTGGCAATGTCTTCCGGATAATGGGTTAGTATCTGCGAGCCGATACGGTCTTTCAATGGGGTAACGATACTGCCCCGGTTCGTGTAGTCTTCCGGGTTTGCAGTAAAAACGAACTGTACATCAAGGGGCAGGCGCACTTTAAACCCTCTTATTTGCACATCGCCTTCCTCCAATATATTGAAAAGGGCCACCTGGATGCGCGCTTGCAGGTCGGGCAGTTCATTGATGGTAAAAATGCAGCGATTGGCCCTGGGGATCATCCCGAAGTGGATGACCCTGTCGTCGGCATAAGAGAGCTTCAGGTTGGCCGCCTTGATCGGGTCTACATCGCCAATCAGGTCGGCCACGGTAACATCGGGAGTGGCCAGTTTTTCATAAAAACGTTCCGAACGGTGGAGCCAGGATAGTTCAGTGGCGTCGCCATGCGTGGCAAGCTGTTCCCGGGCATAGCGCGACAGGGGGTTGAGTGGGTCGTCGTGCAATTCCGACCCGGCCACCTCGGGCACCCACTCGTCCAGCAGGTTCACCATGAGGCGGGCCAGCCTTGTTTTCGCCTGACCCCGCAGGCCAAGCAGGTTTATGTGGTGACGCGAGAGCAGGGCTTGTTCCAGCTGAGGGATCACAGTGTTTTCGTAGCCCCAGATACCTTCGAAAGCCGGTTTTTTATCTCGTATGTGCTCGATGAGATTGGCCCGAAGCTCGTCTTTGATGGAACGGGGCGTATACCCCGATTTGCGGAGTTCCCCCAGGGTTCGGATGCCCGGTGCTTCTCGGTGGTTAGCTTTCATATAGGTGTGTTTATCCCCGCAGGCGTTTTTTGCGGT
This sequence comes from Robiginitalea sp., assembly GCA_024642005.1. Taxonomy (GTDB): domain Bacteria; phylum Bacteroidota; class Bacteroidia; order Flavobacteriales; family Flavobacteriaceae; genus Robiginitalea. The sequence goes on from JAHECA010000027.1 coordinate 31,240, forward strand.
TAGATTCGTAATCTTCAAATATCATTTCCCCCAAACCTTTCAAACCGGTAAAGAGGGCCTTGCCTTGATTGGCCTCTGTAAAGTGGCGCACAAACTGCATGAGATACGGGTCCCTGGCTATCATAAAGGTGGTGATGGGGATGTGGAGCTTCCGGGCCTGACTGGCCATAGTATAGCATTTCTCGACAATGAGGTCGTCGAGGCCCACGCTGTTTTTGTAATAGGTGCCATCGCTCAGGCGCAGGCACGACGGCTTCCCGTCGGTGATCATAAAGATCTGCTTGTTGGTGTTGCGTTTGCGCCGCAGCAGGTCCATGGCCAATTGCAGCCCTGCCACTGTATTCGTATGGTATGGCCCTACCTTCAGATAGGGAAGCTCCCCAATGCTGATGGGCCAGGCGTCGTTGCCGAAAACCAGGATATCGAGGGTGTCTTTCGGGTAGCGGGTGGTAATGAGTTCGGCCAGGGCCATGGCCACCTTCTTAGCTGGGGTAATCCGGTCTTCTCCGTATAAAATCATACTGTGGCTGATGTCGATCATCAGCACGGTACTCATTTGTGCTTTAAAGTGGGTGTCTTCAACCACCAGGTCGTCTTCCTCCAGGCGAAAGCCGTCCATGCCGTGGTTCACCTGCGCATTGCGAAGGCTCTCGGTCATGGAAATCCGCTCCAGACCGTCGCCAAAACGGTACGACCTGAAATCGCCCGTGTGCTCGTCACCCGGGCCGGCTTTGCCCGTGCGGTGGTTGCCACTCCCCCGCCGTTTCAACTTTCCAAAAATCTGATCCAGGGCCCGGGTGCGCAACATGCGCTCCAGCTTGGCACTGATGGCCCAGCCCGTTTCACCGGGCGAGTCCTCGCCTTCCCCTTCAGGCCCGAAGCGCGGTTCTTCCCGTAAAAAGCCCTTTGCTTTCAGGTCTTCGATAAAATCATCAATGGTGTAATCTGGAGTAGTGAGCTCGTATTCTTTGTCCAGCTCGCGAAGCCAGTCCAAAGCCTCTTCCACATCGCCCGAGGTATGGGTAATGAGTTCCTGAAAAATATCGAACAACTTGTCAAACGGGCTTAATTCAGGAGCCTCATAAGACGTAAAACGAAAGCCGATTCTCTGTTTCATTGCGATCACTAAAAATAGGTATTTCGGGCGGCTCCTTCAAGTATTTGGGAAATCTTAACGCCGGCTCTGATGCCGCTCCCTTAGCAGGGCTGCCACATCTTCCAGCCGATATCCCTTGGCCTGCAACAGCACCAACAGGTGAAAAAGCAGGTCGGCGCTTTCATTCAAAAAACGGGCATCGTCAGAGGCCATGGCTTCGATTACCGTCTCGACGGCTTCTTCCCCGACTTTTTGCGCAATTTTTGGAATGCCCTCCCTGAAAAGCGAAACCACGTAGCTGCCCGATTGACCCTGAGCCGGGGCGGCCTCGCTCTGGCGGTCGGCAATCAGCTGCTGGAGGTGGCTGAGGAACTCAATTCCTTCCCGGTTTTCCTCTGCCCAGCAGGTATCGGCCCCGGTGTGGCAAACCGGGCCAGAAGGCCTGGCGCCAACCAGCAACGTGTCGCGATCGCAATCGACCTTCATATCGACGAATGCGAGGTAATGCCCGCTTGTTTCCCCTTTGGTCCAGTGGCGTTGCTTGCTGCGGCTGTAAAATGTGACCTTCCCTGTGGTTTGGGTGGCCCGCACCGCCTCTGCATCCATGTACCCGAGCATGAGTACAGCCCGGGTGTCGGCGTCTTGTACGATGGCCGGCACCAGCCCGCCTCCTTTTTCATAATCGATTGCTTCCATGAATTAAGTTCTTTAAATGCGCATGGGTATGTTCCTGTCTGCCAAATACTTTTTCAATTCGGGTATGGGTATTTCTTTGAAGTGGAAAACCGAGGCCGCAAGAGCTGCGTCTGCCTGCCCTTCGAGGAAGGCGTCGGCAAAATGAGCCATTGAGCCCGCCCCACCCGAAGCAATTACAGGGATGTTCACTTCCCTTGAAAGCCGCGCCAGGGCCTCGTTGGCAAAACCGCCTTTTGTGCCGTCGTGGTCCATGCTGGTAAACAGCAGTTCCCCGGCTCCCCGATTGGCCACCTCCCTTGCCCAGGAAAAAAGCTCCACCTCGGTGGGGACCTTGCCCCCAACCAGGTGAATGAGCCATTTCCCGCCCACCAGCCGGGCGTCGAGCGCAACAACAATACATTGCGACCCGAATTTTTTGACCAGCGCGTCAATTAAGCCAGGGTTGCGAACGGCAGCCGAATTGACCGATACCTTGTCTGCACCGTTGTGGAGCAAGAGGTCTACATCTGCAACAGACGAAATGCCGCCCCCAACCGTAAAAGGTATGTCGAGGCGTTCGGCCACCCGCCAAACCAGGTCTGCAAGGGTCTTTCGTTTTTCTTCCGTGGCTGAGATATCCAGGAAAACCAGTTCGTCGGCGCCTTCGGCTGCGTAGGCCTCGGCCAGCTCAACCGGATCGCCTGCATCGCGGAGGTCTACAAAATTGACTCCTTTAACCGTACGGCCGTCTTTTATGTCCAGACAGGGGATGATGCGTTTTGTGAGCATGCCGTTATTCGTTTTTGACATTCAGGTTGGTGCCGCTGTAAAAACCGAGATCGGTATCCTGAGCCGCCTTAACCGCCCAGGCGATTTGCCCGGTGTGGTAACTCAGGTGTTCGACAGCGTGGAGGGCCAATCCCAGGCCACTCAGGTAAAAGCCCTGTACCCGTTTTTTGTGCAGCAATTCGGCTTCGGATGCCTGTACGATCACTTCCCTGGCCTCGGCGACCGTTTGCAGGAAACCATCCCATACTTCTTTCGGGTCGGCAAGCGCTTCCTGTGAAAACTCGGCATCCCGCACACGGGTATCTGCCTTCCCTCCCAGCCCGCTGATCACATACTGGCGCATATTGCCCGACAAGTGCAACAACAGATTGCCGATCGCATTGGAAGCGTTGTTGGGTCGCGCCCAGAAATCTTTCGGCTGCAGGCGCTCCAGGCAAATGCCCAGCATGCGTACCGACTCGTCAATACGGTAAAGGCAATTCGATTTGAAGTCGTCGCTCCAGGAAGGTTTCATGGCTGTGGGTTTGAGGCAATATATTTTTCCAGTTCGTTCAGGGTAAGGGTTCCTTCATAAAGCGCCTTGCCGATTATTGCGCCTTCGCACCCTGCCTCCTGCAGGGCATGCAGATCGTCAAGATTGCGCACACCCCCGCTGGCAATCAGGGCAATGCCCGGGGTGCCCGCCTCCGTCTGGGTTTCCCTGAGGAGGGTTTTATACAACTCCAGGGAAGGGCCCTCCAGCATCCCGTCTTTCGAGATATCGGTACAGACCACATAGCGGATCCCGCGCAGCCTGTAGCCATTTACAAAGGGCACCAGGTCTTGGTCGCTGCTTTCCTGCCAGCCATTCACGGCAATTTTACCGGCGTCGGCGTCGGCGCCCAGGATAATCCGTCCAGGCCCGTAACGGTCAAGCCACGATTCGAACAGGGCCGGGTTCTTTAAGGCAATGCTGCCCCCGGTAACCTGGCTGGCGCCGCACTCAAAGGCAATGCGCACATCGGCATCCGTTTTCAGGCCGCCCCCGAAGTCGATCTGCAGCGAGGTTTGGGCGGTGAGCCGCTCCAAAACGCGGTAATTCACAATATGAGACGACCGTGCCCCGTCGAGGTCGACCAGGTGCAGGTAGTTCAGCCCGTGGTCCTGAAACGCACGTGCAGCATCCAGCGGATCTTCGTGATACACCTTGCGGGTCGCGTAGTCGCCCCGGGTCAGCCGTACGCATTTGCCGTCTAAGATGTCTATGGCCGGGATAATTCTCATTGGTCAGGCAATTCTATAAAGTTCTGCAACATTCGGGCACCTGCCTTACTGCTTTTCTCAGGATGGAACTGCAGCCCGTAAAAATTAGCCCTTACCAGGGCGGCGCTATAGGGAAAGCCGTAGTCGCAAACACCCGCCGTGTCGGGGCACAGTGGGGCGAAATAACTGTGGACCAGGTACACAAAGGCCCCTTCTTCCACCCCTTTAAAAATAGGGCTTTTTAAATGGTTGAGCCGGTTCCATCCAATCTGGGGCACTTTCAGGTTATCCGGAAAGCGCAATACGTCTGTATCGAAAATTCCCAGGCCCTCTGTATCACCTTCTTGCGAATGGCGGCACATGAGCTGCATACCCAGGCAAATGCCCAGCAAGGGTTGTTGCAATTCAGGGATCAACCGGTCCAGGCCGCTGTGTCGCAGCTTGGCCATGGCGCTGGAGGCCTCCCCCACGCCCGGGAAGACCACCCGGTCGGCCCGTGCAATCCGTGTGGGATCGGCACTGAGCTCCGGACTGTAGCCCAGCCGTTCAAAGGCAAATCGCAGGCTCTGGATATTCCCGGCCCCGTAATCGATAATCACAATATCCATCAGATCATTCCTTTGGTGGAAGGCAGAATCATTTTATCCGGGTCGCGGCGTACTGCCATCTTAATCGCCTTGGCGAAGGCCTTGAAAATGGCCTCAATCTTGTGGTGCTCGTTTTGCCCTTCTGCCTTGATATTCAGGTTGGCCCGGGCACTGTCGGAGAAGGATTTAAAAAAATGCAGAAACATTTCCGTGGGCATGTCGCCGATCTTTTCCCTCCGGAATTCGGCATCCCATACCAGCCAGTTGCGGCCGCCGAAATCAAGGGCCACCTGGGCCAGGCAGTCATCCATGGGCAGGCAAAACCCGTATCGCTCTACCCCGAGCTTTGCTCCCAGGGCCTGATTAACGGCCGCCCCCAGGGCAATAGCAGTATCTTCAATGGTATGGTGCTCGTCTACTTCCAGATCGCCGGTTACCCGAATGGTAAGGTCTAACTGGCCGTGGCGGGCTAATTGGTCAAGCATGTGGTCGAAAAATGCCAGCCCTGTTTTTATATCGCTTTTGCCGTTCCCATCGAGGTTCAAGTCGACTTTGATGCTTGTTTCAGCCGTTTTTCGTTCGATCAGGGCCCGGCGGGCACCCAGTTTCAAGTAGTTATATATTTCTTCCCAACAGGTGCCCGACCAGGCTATGCTCGGTTGCAGGGCCTCCCGGGGCGTACCCGCCTCGACAGCTCCCAGTTCGGGGTGATTTTCCAGAAACAGGCCTTTTGCCCCCAGGTTACGCGCCAGCTCCATGTCGGTCAGGCGGTCGCCGATTACATAACTCCCACTGAGGTCGTAGGCCTCTGTCAGGTAAGATTTGAGCAGGCCTATACCGGGCTTTCGGGTGTCCAGGCCATCTTCGGGGAAGCTTCGGTCGATGTGTACCCCGCTAAAGAAGATGCCCTCCTGCTCCAGGGCTGTCAGGATAAATTGCTGGACAGGCCAGAAGGTCTGTTCCGGAAAGGACGCGGTGCCCAACCCGTCCTGGTTGGTAACCATGACCAGCTCAAAATCGAGCTCCCGGGCAATTTTACCCAGGTAACGAAATACCCCCGGCAGGAATTCCAGCTTTTCAAATGCATCGATTTGCTGGTCTGCAGGTTCCCTGATCAGGGTGCCATCGCGGTCTATAAACAGGATTTTACGCTTCTTCATAGGGTAGATTTTTCGGTTAGGGAAGCCAGTATTTCCAGGACCCGGTCGTTTTCCTCGGGTTTGCCGATGGTAAAGCGAAGGGTATTTTGCAATCGCAGGTAACCCGAGGTGTTCCTGACCACTACCCCCAGGTCAAGCATTTGGCGGTAGCGCAAAGCGGCGTCGTCGACTTCCACCAAAAGGAAGTTGGCATCTGATGGAAAAACTTTTACGATAAAGGGGCACCTGGACAATTCGCGGCCCATGCGCATGCGTTCAGTCTGGATTAGGGCCACTTCCTCCCTGAGTTTCCCCGGGTTTTGCAAAACATCCAGGGCGCGTTGCTGGGTGAGCCAATTGATATTATACGGCAACTTGGCCCGGCGCATGTATGCTATTACCTGAGGGTGGGCCATGCAAACTCCCAGGCGGATTCCGGCCAGGCCGTAAGCCTTGGAGAGCGTCTGGGTAATGATCAGGTTTTCGTACTGGTCGAGGTATTTCGCAAAGCCCGGGTTTTCGGCAAATTCCACATAGGCTTCATCGATAACCACCAGGCCCGGAAAATTGCGGAGTAGCTCAAGTACCCGTTCTTCATCCAGGCATTGCCCGGTGGGGTTATTTGGCGAACACAGGAAAAGGATTTTCGTATCTGGCCCTGAAGCCTTTAAGATGGCATCCACATCGGGCTGCCAGCCGGCGTCAAGCGGGATTTCTTTGAGCCCCACCCCATTCATCTGGCTGAGTACTTTGTACATGGCAAAGGTGGGCGGCAGGCAAATGACCTGGTCGCTATAGGGTTCACAGAAAACACGGAAGAGCAGGTCGAGCAGGTCGTCGCTGCCATTGCCCAGCATGAGCTTGTTATCGGCCACACCCCTGAGGGAGGCTATCAGCTGGCGCAATTGTCGCTGATGCGGGTCGGGATATCGGTTTACGTCGCTTTCAAACGGGTTTTCATTGGCGTCCAGGAAAACCATGGCCTCCCGGGTGGCGTTGTATTCGTCCCGGGCGCTTGAATACGGTTTAAGCCCTGCTATGAGGGGCCTTACGAGTTTTGAAATACGCTCAGAATCACTCATGGGATCTCTTTGTTATTCGGTTTGGGCACTCAGGGTTGCCAGTCTCACGCTAACGGCCCGTTTGTGGGCTTCCAGCCCTTCGGCGGCAGCCATGACTTCTATGGCCGGGCCGATTTGCTGCAATCCCTGAGCCGTTATGCGTTGGTAGGTGATGCTTTTGAGGTAGCTATCCAGGTTAACGCCGCTGTACTGGCGGGCATAGCCGTTTGTAGGCAGGGTGTGGTTGGTGCCCGATGCGTAGTCCCCGGCACTTTCCGGGGTATAGTTGCCCAGGAAAACGGAGCCGGCATTGCGGAGGTGCTCCAGGAAATAGGCCTCCTCCCCGTGGCAAAGAATGAGGTGTTCGGGGGCGTAGGCATTCACCATTTCGGCAATTTCCTCTCTTCCGGAGAGCACTATTGCGCGGCTGTTGGCCAGGGCTTGCCGCGCAATTTCCCTTCGGGGAAGGCTTTCGATCTGGCTTTGCAGGGCATCCTGCACCAACCCGGCAAACCCTTGGGTGTCTGTGAGCAGCATTACCTGGCTGTCGGGGCCGTGTTCGGCCTGGCTGAGCAGGTCGGCCGCAACATAGGCCGGGTTGGCTGTGTGGTCGGCTACAACCAGCAGTTCGCTCGGCCCCGCTGGCATGTCTATGGCCACGCCCAGACGGGTGGCCCATTGCTTGGCCTGTGTTACGTACTGATTGCCGGGCCCGAATATCTTAAAGACGGCCGGGATGCTATCGGTTCCGCAGGTAAGGGCGGCAATGGCCTGGGCGCCTCCTGCCCGGCAAACCCGGGTTACCCCGCATTTCAGGGCGGCGTAACAGATAGCCGGGTGCAACTGCCCGTCCCGGTCTGGAGGGGAACAGAGCACGATTTCGCCGCATCCGGCCAATTGGGCGGGGATGGCAAGCATGAGCACCGTAGAGAACAAAGGGGCACTCCCTCCCGGAATATAAATCCCGACTTTGGAGATGGGGTGCTTCGCCTGCCAGCACTGCACTCCCGGGCGGGTTTCAACGGCGACTGCCGGGGTGCGTTGTGCCCGGTGGAAAGCCCTGATGTTCTCATAGGCCAGGTCAATGGCTTCCTGCAAGGGGGCGGGTATTTCAGAGGCCCGTTTTTTCAAGTCGGCCAATTCCATGCCGATGGCAGTCGGAGCGGCTTTGTCGAATTTTTGGGTGTAGGCCAGTACGGCTTCATCGCCCCGGTCTCTCACGGCCGAAAATACCTCCTCCATAAATGCCTCCATGGCCTTTGAGTCGGCTTCGGGGCGTTTCAGGAGCGATTTCCAGGCTTGTTTATCCGGATAGGCAACCAATTCCATTTTCTGGGTTTTTTGAGTTAAATCACCATTTTTTCGATAGGGCAGACCAGAATGCCTTCAGCCCCCGCTTTCTTGACCTGGTCCAGGACTTCCCAGAACCGGTCATTATCGATTACCGTGTGTACCGAACTCCATCCTTTTTCGGCCAGGGGAAGCACAGTGGGGCTGCGCATGCCCGGCAGCAGGGCAATTATTTCGGGCAGGCGTTCGTTCGGCGCATTCATGAGCACGTATTTAAACTTCCGGGCCTTGAGAACCGATTGAATGCGGAACTGCAACTGGTCCAAAATCCGTTGCTGCCCTGCAGCAATCCTTGGAGATACCGCCAGTACCGCCTCGCTGTGCAACAATACTTCAACTTCCTTCAGGTTATTCTGGAAGAGCGTGCTGCCACTCGATACAATGTCGCAAATCGCATCGGCCAATCCGATGTTCGGGGCTATTTCAACCGACCCGCTAATGATGTGTAGTTCGGCCGTGAGGCCTTTTTGCTCCAGGAACTGCTTCACGGTGTTGGGGTAGGATGTGGCTATTTTCTTCCCGTCGAGGTCGCGCAGCGAGCCGTAGGGTTTCGACTTCGGTAAGGCCAGGGAAACACGGCATTTTGAAAATCCCAGTTTCTCGGCAACCCGCAGGTCGGCTCCTTTTTCGACCAGCACGTTTTCCCCTATGATCGCTATGTCTACTACCCCGTCGCGCAGGTACTGCGGAATGTCCCCGTTTCGAAGGTAGAACACCTCCAGCGGAAAATCGCGCGCTATCGCCTTGAGCTGGTCACGGCCATTGTCGATCGAGATACCACAATCTTTGAGGATTTTCAGGGAATCCTCATTCAGCCTGCCACTTTTTTGTATGGCTATTTTAATATTTTCCATGGTATAGGCCTTGGTTTTCAAACAATAAAAAAACCCGCTTGATTGCTCAAACGGGTTTAGATTATGGGTTCATCACAACATACATCCCTACCTCGCCTGAGCGCAAGAGTCGAAATGATGATGTGTGTGGTTTAGCTTCATTACGGGGTAAATGTAAGTCAAAGATTTTAATTGAAAAAGAGCCCTGCCTAATTATTTCCGAGGATCAGGGGCAGCCCGTCCTTTGCGGATCCCACTACCACAACCTTGGAATTGGGTGATTCAGCCAGCTTCAGGGTGGCCTCGATACCCTTATCCTGTAAGATTTTATCGGTTAGCGAAGCGCTTAATATACGGTTCGCATCGGCTTTTCCCTGTGCCTCGATACGCTGCCGCTCAGCTTCCTTCTCAGCACTTATCAGGCGGAATTCGTATTCAAGGGATTGCTGTTCCTGCCGCAGCTTGCGCTCAATGGCTTCCTTAATGGTTTCCGGAAGGGTAACATCGCGCACCAGTATCTCATTGAGCTGGATGTATTGGTCGTCAACAATGTTTTTCGTTTCCTCGAATATTTCCTTCTGTATGGCGTCCCGTTTTGTAGAGTACAGCTGCTCGGGCGTATAGCGGCCCACCACCGAACGCGCGGCAGACCGTATGGCCGGCAGCAAAATCCGGTCCTTATACTGCTCACTCTTTTCCTGGTGCAGTTTTCCCAGGTCGCTGAACTTGGGCTGGAACCAGGCCGAGGCATCGAGCTGGATGTCGAGGCCATTGCTGGAGAGCACTTTCATTTTTTCGAAGATTTCCTGTTGTCGTACTTCATAGACAAACACCTTGTTCCAGGGGGCCACCAGGTGGAAGCCCTCTCCGAGTGGGGGCTGGTCGGTAACCACCCCGTCCCCGAAAGTCTTGTACAGCACCCCGGCCTCTCCCGAACCGATGGTGATGGCCGATTTGGAAACCAGGATAACAAAGAGAATAAGGCCGATAATGGTCGGCAATGCGATTTTAGGTAATCTGTCCATAGTAGTGTTTTTAATTAAAGGGAGCCTTTGTATTTACGGATAAACCACTCAGTACCCAGGGCAAGCACAATCAGGCCCAGCAACCAGCGGTAATCGATTAAAGATACGACATTCCGGCGGCTCTTTTGTACGGGTCGAAAGCGGTCTGCCTGTAAAAGGCTGTCTTTGAGAGCAATCAAATTATCAGGAAAGTATAGGCTGCCCCCGGTCGCCTCAGCCAGGCGCGATAGCTTCACTGCATCTGCTCCCGACTGCTGGGCCTCAAGGTCAAACCCCTGCAGGCTGAACTGCCCGGAGCTGGCAAAGCCGGTGCCCTCTGCCGCAACTGTAAAGCCATATGTGCCGGCCGGGAGGTCGCTCAGGTCTGTTTCAAAATACCCGGGACGCAGGGTCATCGGCACAGACAGGCGCTCCGTTCCGGTGCTGTCGGTTACCCGGAGCAGCAGGCTGGCTTCAGGGTCAAAGGTGTACGACTCGTCAAAAAAGCGTGCACGCAATTGGGCCTGTGCCCTTCCTTCATAGATCGGGCGGTAATCGAGGGTGAGCCTGCCACTGCCTGCGTCGGCTGAGAGAAAGAGCCAGATTTTGCCCCACAACGCATCGAAATTCTCATAGTTGCCGGTATTCCTGAACTCCTGCATCCGCCATTTCCAAAGGCCCTGCCCGAACAGCAAGCCTTCCCTTCTTTCACCCCGGACCAGCGCCAGCATGGGCTCGCCCAGGGAAACGCCCTTGATTCGCTGGCCGAGCAACACCTGATGGTCCTGGAAAATTTGCAGGGAGCCCAGTCGCCCCTGGAGGGGCGGATAGCCCGAGACCTGCCAGGCTGCGGCGTCAAAGTAATCGAAAGCGGCATTGGGCTCTGGCATTAGTTCTTCGGCCGGCCCCGGATCAGTTAAGTCGAATACCCGCTGAATCCGGTTTAAAAAGCCCCAGTCTGTTGCAGGCCCTGCAATCGTGAAAATGGGGACCCTATTGCCGGCCAGGGATTCATAAAGAGGCTGAAAACTCGCATCGGGCTCATAGAGGATAAGCAGGTTGGCATCAAAATCGCCTGTAATTGCCTCCTCTGGGCTGAATTGCCTGAACTCCCGCTGTTGATTTGATTCGATACTCCTTCTAAGGGCCCCTATATCGGGGTGGGTTTTCCGGCTTACCAGGCTTATGCGCATGCGTTCGTCTACCACTTCGAGGCCAGCCTGCATGGAATTATTGGTCGTATTTCGCTCCCCTTGGAGCGGGGCGAGGACAGCCCTGAGCCGGTGCAGGCCAACATCGCCTGCCCGTAACGTCAGGTTTATGCGGTCCGAGTTGCCTCCGGCCTGCAAGGTCACCTGCTGCCGGTGAACAACCTGGTCGTTGTCGAACAGCCGGAATTCTCCCGTGGCAGTCTGCTCACCCGAATAGGTATAGAGTATTTCTACAGGGAACTGGTTACCGAGGAAGGCATAACGGTTCGTATTGATCCGGTCGATGCGCAGGTCGCGGTAACGGGTAGTATCGCCCAGAGCCACTGGATAAACCGGTAGCGTCAGGGTTGCATCATCAGCATAAGGCCTGCCGGCATTCTCCTGCCCGTCTGTTACCAATACTACCAGGGCATTCCCGTCTGGATAAGCTCTTTGCAGTGTGTGGAGTGCGCCGGCAATGTCGGTTGCCGAAGCGCCGAAATTCAAGCTGTCGGTTCGGGAAACACCTGCGCCAAATGCATAGGACTCCACCAGAAAGCGCTTGTGAAGTGCTTTGTTATCGCCAAACAGGATCTTAACGGCTTCCATACCCTTTCTGGACAGGGAATCATTCAGGGAGCTCGAATTGTCGTATAACAATAAAAGGCGATGGGGTTCGGTAAACACTTCGGCCTGCTCTATTTTTGGGTTTACCAGCAGCAATAGCAGGCCCAAGACAGCAACAAAACGAAGGGCAGCCAACCCCCAGCGGGCGCCAATGGGGCGGGCGCGAAAGAAGTACTGGAACCAAACCAAACCCAGGCTCAGGGCCACACTGAGTGCAATCCACAAAATGGTTTGGTCTGTCATCCAGCAACGATTCCTGTTTATTGACCTTCCAGGTGACGGTTAACCCGGCTGTCAACCCAGTAAATTACCAGGCACAGCAGCAAGGCTACCCCTAAATAACCGAAAAACATAATCCAGTATTTAAGTTCTACAAATAGCTCCCCTCCTGCCTATTGGGTTGGCCCCGGGCCTGGATTGAAGCCTAGGTAAGCATCCCGCCGTCTACGTTCAGAACTTGACCTGTTGTATAGGCCGAGAGGTCTGAAGCGAGAAAAAGGCAGGCATTTGCCACATCTTCTGGTGAGCCGCCCCGTTTCAGCGGAATGGCATCACGCCAGGATTGAACGGTTTTCTCGTCGAGCTTGGCGGTCATTTCAGTTTCAATGAAACCGGGGGCCACCGCATTGCAGCGAATGTTACGGGAGCCGAGTTCCAGGGCCATGCTCTTGGTGAAGCCGATCATTCCGGCTTTCGAGGCGGCGTAGTTAGCCTGTCCGGCATTTCCTTTTACGCCCACCACGCTGCTCATGTTAACAATAGAGCCGCTGCGCTGTTTGAGCAGGGTGCGCTGCACTGCCTTGGTCATGTTGAAAACCGATTTCAGGTTGGTTTCGATAACCTGGTCAAAATCGGCCTCGCTCATTCGCATGAGCAGGTTGTCTTTGGTGATCCCTGCATTGTTTACAAGGACGTCGATAGTGCCAAAATCTTCCAGTACACGGTTCACCAGGTCTTCTGCCTCCTGAAAACTGGCTGCATTGCTTTTGTAGGCTCTGGCTTTAACGCCCAGGCCTGCGAGCTCTTTTTCAAGTTCCAGTGCGGGGCCTTCGCTGCTGCTGTAGGTAAAGGCCACGTCGGCACCATGCTGTGCAAAGACCTGTGCTATACCCTTGCCGATTCCGCGGCTGGCACCGGTTATAATTGCCACTTTCCCTTCGAGGAGCTTCATGTTTTCTTCTTTAGGTTGGTTTTTAATCAAAGATAGGGCGGTTTGGTGCAAGTACCAATAAAAAATCCCGCCGGGGGCGGGACTTTATCAATCCGTTAACGCCTCAGGCAAGCACTTCCTTTACCTTCTTGCCGATAAGGGCCGGGGAGTCTACCACATGGATGCCACATTCGCGCATGATGCGCTTTTTAGCCTGGGCCGTATCGTCGCTGCCGCCTACAATGGCACCGGCATGGCCCATGGTGCGGCCGGCCGGGGCTGTCTCGCCCGCGATGAACCCGACAATGGGCTTTTTACTGCCGCTCTCCTGGTACCAACGGGCGGCCTCAGCCTCCAGTTGCCCGCCAATTTCCCCTATCATAACCACACACTGGGTTTCAGGGTCTGACACAAGCATTTCCAGGGCCTCTTTGGTCGTGGTCCCAATAATCGGATCGCCTCCAATGCCAATGGCGGTGGTAATGCCCAATCCCTGGCGCACCACCTGGTCTGCGGCTTCATAAGTGAGGGTTCCTGATTTGGAAACGATGCCAACAGAGCCCTTCTTGAAAACAAAGCCCGGCATAATGCCCACCTTGGCCTCCCCAGGGGTAATAACCCCGGGGCAATTGGGGCCCACCAGGCGGCTGCCGTGCCGTTTCACATAGTCGTAAGCTTTTATCATATCGGCTACCGGAATTCCTTCGGTTATGGTAATAATAACCTTGATGCCTGCGCTGGCCGCTTCCATAATGGCGTCGGCGGCAAATGCCGGCGGCACGAAGATGATTGTGGTATCAGCACCTGTGTCGCGCACGGCATCGGCAACCGTATTGAATACCGGCTTGCCCAGGTGTTGCTGCCCGCCTTTGCCTGGGGTAACCCCTCCTACCACATTGGTGCCGTATTCGATCATCTGCTCGGCGTGGAAGGTGCCTTCACTTCCTGTGAAGCCCTGTACAATGATGCGGGAATTCTTATTGACAAGAACACTCATTCGTTCAGTTTTAGTTTGTACAAAAATAGGCCAATGCCTTGTAAAGGCCAGCCTTTGTTATTCTTTTTTAAGTTGTTCGATAAAGGCCGGAAGCTGCCGCAGGTTTGCGAGTTGCCTGAGCTTTTCGCGGGCCTCCTCAGCCGGGCTGCCGAAATAGGATTTGCCCCCTTCCAGCGACTTCGAAACTCCGGATTGTGCCGATACCACAGCGCCCTGGCCAATGGTAATGGCGCTGGTTACTCCAACCTGGCCCCACAGGGTCACGCCATCTTCAATAACCACACATCCGGCAATGCCGGTTTGTGAAGCAATCAGGCAGCGCGAGCCAATCCTTGTATCGTGGCCCACGTGCACCTGGTTGTCGAGCTTGCTGCCCGAACCGATTATCGTATCGCCGCTCACCCCACGATCTATGGTGCATAGCGCACCCAGTTCTACATCGTCTTCGAGAATTACGCGCCCGCCAGACAACAGCCGGTCGAACCCATCCGGTCTTTTTTTATAATAAAAGGCGTCAGATCCGATCACCGAACCACTCTGAACCACTACCCGATCTCCCAGCACACAGTGGTTGCGTATCGTCACATTAGGGTGTATCACGCAATCTTTACCGATGCGTACCTCACTTCCGATACTGACATTGGGGCCTACGCTTGTGCCCTGTCCTATCTCGGCAGAAGCTGAAATGGCCGTTTCCTGGGGGAAGAATGGCCTGAAATGACGGGTCAGGGTATTGAAATCGCGAAAAGGGTCGTCGGAAATAAGCAGGGCCTTTCCAACCGGGCAGGCTACTTCCTTATTGATCAGCACAACCGTGGCCGCCGACTGAAGGGCCTTGTCGTAGTATTTGGGGTGGTCAACAAAAACAATATCGCCCGGCTCCACCACGTGAATCTCATTCATGCCCGTTACCGGAAAACTTTCCGGGCCGACAAAAGGCACCTTTAGGATACCGGCTATTTCTGAGAGTTTATAGGTTCTGGGGAATTTCATACCAGATGTGAGGCTAGTCCTTGGCGCGCTCCATATAGGAGCCGTTGGACGTATCAATCTTGATGCGTTCCCCTTCGTTTATGAAGAGGGGCACATTAATTCGGGCACCCGTTTCGACTGTGGCCGGCTTGGTGGCATTCGTAGCCGTATTGCCTTTCACGCCCGGTTCGGTATGGGTTACTTCCAGAATAACGCTGGCAGGCATATCTACGGAGAGGGGCATGCTGTCTTCAGTGTTGAACATAATGGTTACCATTTCCCCTTCCTTGAGAAGATCGGCCGCGTCGAGGGCGCTTTCCTGAAGCGAAATCTGGTTGTAATCGTCTGTATTCATAAAATGATAGGTCTGCCCGTCTGCATACAGGAACTGGTAGGTGCGGGTTTCCACCCGTACGTCTTCGATCTTGTGGCCGGCTGAAAAGGTGTTGTCCAGCACCTTTCCTGTGGTCAGGCTCTTGAGCTTGGTCCTTACAAAGGCAGGCCCCTTGCCTGGCTTAACGTGCAGAAATTCAATGACCTTGAAAATGTCGTGGTTGTAACGGATGCAAAGTCCCTTACGGATATCGGAAGTTGATGCCATATTTAATTATTACTGAAATAGCCTTTCATGATACCGCGCTGCGAATCGCGTATGAACTGAAGGATCTCATCCCGCTCGGGGGTGGCCTCCATTTCCGCTTCGATTATCTGAACGGCCTGGGTGTTGTTGTAGCTCATTTGGTAAAGGATTCGGTATATATTCTGGATTTCCCGAATCTTATCAGAAGTAAAACCGCGCCTGCGAAGGCCTACGGAATTTATGCCCACATACGACATGGGTTCCCGGGCCCCTTTCACAAAGGGCGGCACATCTTTGCGCACCAGCGATCCCCCGGTTACGAAGGCGTGGCTGCCGATTGATACAAATTGGTGCACGGCTACCATTCCCGCCAGGACCACATGTTCGCCAATGGTGACATGCCCCGCCAGGGTGGTATTGTTTGAAAAAATACAGTTGTTGCCAACAATGCAGTCGTGGGCCACGTGGCTGTAGGCCATAATCAGGCAGTTCTTCCCGATTACCGTTTTCATCCTGTCGGATGTGCCTTTATTGATGGTGGCACATTCGCGGATGGTCACATTATTGCCGATTTCCACAGTGGTTTCCTCCCCTTTGTATTTGAGGTCCTGGGGCGGGGCAGAAATTACGGCTCCGGGAAAGATATTGCAGTTCTTCCCGATGCGGGCCCCTTCCATGATGGTCACATTCGACCCGATCCAGGTACCCTCCCCTATGGTTACGTTGTTGTGGATCGTCGCAAAGGGTTCGATTACCACATTCTTGGCAATTTTCGCACCGGGGTGCACATATGCCAGAGGCTGATTCATAT
>JAHECA010000028.1 GCA_024642005.1 Robiginitalea sp.
ATTTCGCGCAGTCACCTCTGCAGCTCCTGATGGCAGAACAGTTTAGGGGCCCTAAAAATTCAAAGTCATTAGCTTCCTTTTTTTTGTACTTTGAGGAGGCAACCAACCTCTACCCATGCTCCGCTTCTTCCGCATCATACGCCAACGCCTGCTGACTGAAAACCGGGTCAGCACGTACTTGCTGTATGCGGTTGGGGAAATTCTGTTGGTGGTGATTGGCATTTTGATTGCATTACAAGTGAATAACTGGAATGAGAAACGTTTGGAGTCGATTCAAATTAAAACCCAGCTTTTAAATCTGATGAGTAACCTTGAAATGGATAGAAGGAGTTTGAATGAAGCTTATCGGTTCCATGCCTTTCGCGTTCACAGCGCACATTATCTCCTGGATCAATATGGAATTGAAGAAAAGACAGCACCCTATCCCGAAGCGGGACCTGCACCAAAGTTAGATGAATCTGGCATTTATGGAGGTCCGATTCCAGAGGCTTCGGATCACCCTTTTACTGTTCGCGCCTTTTCCTGGCTTATCAGATACATTCATCCATCGCCAGTCATGGATGCAATGGAAGAATTCAAAAACACCGGATTATTTGCACAATTGAAAAATGCCGAATTGAAAAATGAGATTCGGGCTTATTATAACCACTTTTATTGGGTTTTCCCAATTGAGGACATTGGAGAATCCGGCCCTTCAATTCTTTTGCGAAATAAATTAGTATCTCTGGGATATTCCTATCTGGACATAGCAATGCTGGAAGACCCTGTGAATGAACTCCTGTCGAATCGCACAATCGTGGC
The DNA here is from genome assembly GCA_024642005.1 of Robiginitalea sp. Lineage (GTDB taxonomy): Bacteria > Bacteroidota > Bacteroidia > Flavobacteriales > Flavobacteriaceae > Robiginitalea. The sequence goes on from JAHECA010000028.1 coordinate 802, forward strand.
TTTACTGAAAAACATCATAGATGATTCTACTTTCAAGACCAATCAGTCGGCTTCGATTCTCCAGCAATTAGATCAATTACTTCTTGATGTCAAAAATGAACTGGATTCATATCCCTGATACTAATGCTCCGATTCTTCCGCGTTCCACCGGTGTCTTCTTATTTCAGGAACAGAGGCCGTAAAAGCGTGTTTGTGTCGCCCCAATTTACGACTTCGCCTTCCCGAACAAAATGGCAATTATAATAAATCCGACCCCGGTAAGCCCTGGAGGCATTGCATTCAAAGTAATGGAAAGGTAGATCATAGCCAGGGCCACGACCACCAGTAAAATCAACAGTATATTTCTCATAACGCACTTTTTAGAAGCCGTAATGGGGCGGTTACAGGCCGAGATGGAATAGATCCCTATTCCCTTAATATACTACTTTTCGCGGAGAACAGCCTAATGGGCAATCCATACATTCGGCATCCCCAAATCGCTGTGGACCGGCACATCTGGGGCATTTCGAAGTACGATGCGGAACGGCTGGCCAGCAGGCATCTGCACATAAGGGAGAACCTTGCGAAACACCACCTGCGGCACATTGCTGAACACCCCGACCTCCACTTCCCTGCCGAAACGGTTGAAGCTTTTCACCAGCAGGGTATTGCTCCCCTGCAGGAGCGACAGCAGCAGGGTCGTGCGCTTCCCATTCTCTTTCAGGGGGTTGTTCCCGATAAACACCGGCTCCCCGTTCAGGTAAACCGCCAGCCCGTCGTTAGTCGGCACCGCTATCATGACCTGCGCTGGCCCTGCCGCAGCGAGTTCCTGTAGCCAATACCAGTTCTGCAACATTTGCGCCGGGAGCCGGTGCGTGGCAGCGTTGCCCCAGTCCTCTTGCAGCGCCCATTCCGTGCCGCCCCAGGAAATTCCGGGCCTGGCTTCAGCCGGGTCTCCCCTTGGACGATCAATAAACCCGCTCGACGGGCCATTGACATAAACCGGGCCCCAGGCAATTTCTGTGGCAGGGAGCGCCTTTTCTTCCCCGCCGCTGAGAGACAGGGGTACCGGCGTACCGTTAAAATCGACCAAACATTCGCGTCCGGCTTCTTCCTGACTGTAGTAGACCACCGGGGTAAAGGCTTTACTTTCAGCCGGAAGCAGGTCCCAGCGGAGGCCCACCGTGCTGCGGAACGACCCGTAATAATCCACCCCTGAAAAACTGAAGAGGGGGGTGGCGTTCTCGCGGTTCAGGAGCAAGCCCGAAACCGGGTTAATCCCGGTATTGGACCCCTTTTCCATGGGTTGTCGCAGATCCAGCCGTAACACCCTGGGGGTATTTCCCGTCAGAAAGCCCTCGGGAAGCGAGATTTCAAGGGTATCTTTCCTGGTTCCGAACGGCAGTTTCCGTTTCGGATCGTCGAGAGGCACCACCATCCGAACACCCCCTTTCAGGCCACCGAGCCGGATTATTTCGTCCGGGGGCGCCTCCAGCATATGAAGATAGAGGGTGTTTTCTTTCCGGGTTATTTCGGCATACGGAAGCGGCCCCGGTGATGATGCCGGTTGGGTGCCGTAGATGGCTTCCCCGTTCACATCCAACCAGTTGCCTATATTCTCGAGTACCTGTCGCTCATGTTCCGGCACCGAACCATCGCCTTTGGGGCCGATGTTCAGCAAGTAGTTCCCGCCCCGGGCCACCGTATGGATCAGGCTGCGGATCTTCTCCCCGCTTTTTTGTTCCACGGGCACAAGCTCTTGCCACGAACGGTACCCCCAGGTTTCGTCATACAGGGAAGCCGGCACCTGCCAGGGCGCCACCAGGGTATAATCGGGGTACTGGTTGTCGCCCATCACGCAGAAATCGCCCTGGTCGTTGCCGAGCCGCCCGCTGATCAGGCACCCGGGCTGAAGGGCGTGCACGAGGGCGCGAAGCTCGGCGCTCTGCTGCAAGGTAAGCGACCCCATATCGAACCACAATTCGGAGATGGGCCCATAGTTGCTCAGAAGCTCTGTGAGCTGGGCCTTGTTGTAGGCATGGTGCTCGGGAGTGATAAAGTCGGCATTGTGGCTGGAGATCGGGTATGCCTGCGGATAATGCCAATCGATCAGCGAGAAATACAGCCCGAAGTTGAGTCCCTCCCGCCTGCAGGCTGCGGCGAGTTCGCCGACCACATCGCGCCCGAACGGGGTGGCATCTGCCACGTTGAAATCGGTGGTCTCGGTCTTGAAAAGGCAAAACCCGTCGTGGTGTTTGGAAGTCAGCACCACCGAGCGCATGCCCGAGCGCCTGGCGAGCAGTGCGATGGAATCGGCATTCCACTTTTCAGGGCTGAACCGCTCTGCCGTCTGCGCGTATACATCGCTGTAGATGCCGGCATGCGACTGAATCTGTTCGCTGTATCCACGCCGAACGGGCTGCCCGTTCCAAACCCCGCCCAATTCGGAGTACAGGCCAAAGTGGATGAACATGGAGAACTTGTCGGCCTGCCACTGTTGCAGGTGCCCGGATTGCCCCCTTGCGGCTACCTGCCCAAGAAGCAGGCATGCCAGCAACCCCATTCGAATTGTGTTCCCGACCATAGGACTACGTTTCTGGAAGGCCCCTGGAGGCCTAATTATCAGGGATAACCTCCACCACCAATTCTACCTCAACGGCAATGTTCCGGGGGAGGGATCCCATGCCTACTGCTGCACGGGCGTGTTTGCCCCGTTCTCCGAACACGGCCACCATCATATCGGAAAAACCATTGATTACCTCGGGCTGGTTTGTGAAATCGGGCGTGGCGTTAACCATGCCCAGCACCTTAACGATGCGTTTGACTTTTCGCAGGTCGCCCAATTCGGCTTTCAAAACGGACAGCTGGCTGATGGCCGTGAGGCGGGCAGCCTCATAGCCCTGTTCCTGAGTAAGATCGGCGCCCACTTTTCCGGTAAGATAGGTGCCGTCGGCCTGCATGGGGCCTTTCCCGGCGAGAAACAGGAGGTTTCCGCTGCGCACCGCATTCACATAGTTGGCCACCGGGGCGGAAGGCACGGCAAGGGCAATGCCCAATTCGGCCAGGCGGGCCTCAGGGTCGAAGTCTGGATCGGTTTCTGCAGCAGCATTGGCAGTTTCCGGGGATGCCGCTGATGGCTTATTTTCGGGGTCGGGCTGCCCGCACGACAGCATAAGGGCTATCGCCATACAGGCAAGTACAAAAGAGTTTGTGCGCATCTTCAGGTTGGTTTCTGCTAAAGATACAAAGTTCCCGCTTCGGATTGTACCCGCACTGGTGGTCTAAACAACCGTGGGCACTTCCCCGGGGCCGGCTGGTTTGGGCAGGTGATGGGCAGCGAGCACCCCCAGGCGTATCAGTTGTACCAGGTCTTTGTTGATCACTTCCCCGAACCCGATGTCTGAGGCGTCCTTTTTGGGCCACAGGTAGCGGTAGGCCTTGTTGGCAGCATCCGGATTACCTTCCAGCAGGTCGCAATGGGCGATATTGCACTGCACAGACAGCAGGCCCGGATCGATAGCTTCGGCCTCCCCGAGCATTTTCCGTGCCCGCCCGGTGGCCCCGATACAAATCTCGAGCCAGGCCATGTTATTCAGGGCCCGGGCCAGGGCCTGCCGCAGCCAGGGTGCCTGTTTTCCGTGCTGACCCAATTTCTTCCACTGGTTCAGGATGCGTTGCTGGTAATGCCTTTTCTCGTTCAGGTCGAGGGTGCTGTCTACTTCCTCTTCCCACTTCCGGATTTTTTCCAGGGAAGCCTGCAGTTTTACGTCGCCGGGTGCCACAGTGTTGAAGTAGGATTGTAAAATTTCCAGATCGGCCTGCATATTCTGATGAAGCGGGCTGGTTTCAAGGGCGGCCAGATGTTCTCCGGTGTTTCCCGCAAGAGCCAGCCCGAGGTCCCGATAGTTCCAGTCTCCCGTCGTTTCGAGGCGGTGGCGGTACAGTTCCAGCAGGTTCAGGGCAGTGGCGCCAATATCGGCCCTGAAACTACCCGGCTGTTTGGCTTCCAGGGCCAGCCGGTCTTCAAGGGCGCCTTCGAAGGCTGTTTCGGCCTCCTCCCACTGCCCGGCCTCGGCCAGGTAGATTCCGGTATTGTGGCGTGCGGTGGCCAGGTAATGTTCATAACGGTCGGGGTAGCTCTGGCAAAGGGCTTCATAAATCTGCTGGGCCTCGGTATTGTGTTTGAGTGCCCGGCCAAAATCCCTGAACTTCTCGGCCAGCAAAATGCCCGTACTGGTATGGGTGTTTGCCAGGTAGGGGCTAAAGACCAAAGGTCTGCTCTCGGCCAGTTCGAGATAGGCCTCCAGGGTTTGTTCAAAAAGGGCAAGGGCCTGTTCGTATTCCTCCAGGTCGCGTTGCACCAGGGCAAGGTTGTTGTTTACCGCGGCCAGGAGTGGCAGGTAGCGCATCCGGTCGGTCTTTAGCAAGGATTCGTACGATTCCCTAGCTTTCAGGAATTGCATGCGGGCGTCGGGCCCGTTAAATTCCTCTGCGTAGATATTGCCGAGCTGATACCTGGCCTGGGCGGCAAGCGCGTCGGCCTGCTCCGATTCGAGATTTCGATAGATTTCCAGGGCTTCCTTAAAATCCTTTTTGGCATACCAGAACTTTTGCTGTCGTGCGTGGGCTTCTCCCCGTGCCAGAAGTGTGTTGGCCAGGGGCAGGAAGTAGGTGGGGTCTGAATTGGACAGCTCCCGGTAGTGGGCACAGGCCCCGTCGAACCGGTCTACTGCCTCTCCGGGGGCGGTGGTCAGCAATACCCTGCCCAGGTTGTTCAGGCCCAGGGCCCGCAGGTCGCGCCTGCCGGGGGCCTGGCTTTCAAGCCACTGCAGGTCTTCGCGATACTGGCCGGCGGCCTTGCTGCTGCGACCCATCCATTCCAGCAATTGCCCGATGGTACTGCCGATCAGGAAATACGCCTCGGGGTCTTCGGCATGTTTGCGCGCCTCCATGTAACGGCCCAGCGCCTCAGGAAAGGCTCGTTCTTCCACCTTCTCCAGGGCTTCGTCCATCAGTTGTTGCAAAAGATCCATATCTGGTAACTTATTCGTTTTCAAATTGGGCTCAGGGCCTCATTCGAACGGCACCGGCCCAGGTAATCGACACGCGAAATCGCATCGTATTCCAATACCGTGCACCGCGCCGTTTCTTTTTGCATATCAATAAACTGCACCCCCCTGTCATTCAAATAGCGCGCGGCGTGAATAATGGCAAATGTATCGGCCCCCGGTACCATAGCCACCGCGTATTCGCCAAAGCAGATTTCACCCAGACTCGTTCCGAGAAACCCTCCGACCAGGTCGGGCCCCTGCCATACCTCCTGCATGTGGAGCAGCCCCTTGGCGTGCAGACCGGCAAAAATCCGGAACATGCGCTCAGAGAGCCATTCAGGTCCTATCTGGTCTTTTAGGTTGTACTTGCTTTGGCAGAGCCGGAGCAACGGTTCGGGCTGCAGGGCCACCCGGCTGGTAAATGCCGCTCCGGGCACCGAAAAAGGCAACATTACCGAATCTGTGAAGAAGACGATTCGGGGGTCGGGGCTCCACCATTTGATGTGTTTAAGGGGGTGGTGCCAGTAGTATACGCCGCTGTGATACCCCCGCAGCAACCTGTCTTCTGTCATGTCGCCCCCTACTGCCAGCAGCCCGTCCGGGTCAGAGAAATAGGCCGGGGGAAAGCCGGTGTCTTCCTTTTTGATTTCGAAGTAGGGCATAGCCGGGCAGATTAGGGTTCTTCAGAGGGGGTCAGTTCGTCGAGCTCCCCGAGTTGCCTGAGCACCTCGAAGGTCTTATGTGCCTCTTCTTCATTTACGACGGCTATGGCGGCCCCCACATGGACCATTACATAGTCGTTCTTTCTGGCCTCCGGAACCAGGGTCAGGTTTACCTCCTTGATCACCCCGTCGAAAGACACTTTCCCCATACGAAAGGTGTCGTCGAGGGCCGAAGTAATTTCAATCAGTTTTCCGGGAATGGACAGGCACATAAGGCGGGCTTTTAGGATTTGTTGCTCACTTGCCCCGGGAGCTGCTCCCGAAGCCAGTCGTACCAGGCATCCATGCCATCCCCTTTCAGGGCAGAGACTTCAAAGAAGCGCAGAGCCGGGTTTACCTGAAGGGCATAGTCTTTCAGGCGCTGCAGGTCAAAGGTCAGGTAGGGCAGCAGGTCTGTCTTGTTGATGATACAGACGGCCGCGGTGTGAAACATGTCTGGGTATTTAATAGGCTTGTCTTCCCCTTCAGTAACGCTGATGATTACCACACGGTTCTGCTCCCCCAGGTCAAACATGGAGGGGCATACCAGGTTGCCCACGTTCTCGATCATGAGCACCGAATCCGGTTTCGGGTCGAGCTGCTTCACCGCCTCGTATACCATGTCGCTTTCGAGGTGGCAACCCTTGCCGGTGTTGATTTGCCGGACGGGTACGTCCAGTGCCGCAATGCGGTTGGCATCGTTCAGGGTCTGCTGGTCGCCCTCAATCACGTAAAAGGGGATTTTGCCCTTCAGGTCGGCCAGGGTGCGCTCCAGCAAGGCGGTTTTGCCCGACCCGGGGGAGCTGACCAGGTTTAAGGCCAGGATGTTCCGGGCTTCGAAATAGCCCCGGTTGCGGGCCGCCATCAGATCGTTGTGTCGCAGCACATCCTGCTCCACCTCGATGACCTTCCGGTTTGGGGCCAGGGTGGCAGCTGCCTCACCGTGCGTATGGCTGTGGCCGTGGTGGTGATGCTCGTGCGCATGCCCGTGGTCGTGGTGAAGGTGGTCGTGGTGATGGTGGTCGTGTGGGTGGTGGGAATGGGGGTGATCGTGGGAATGGCCCTCCCCCGGTTTCAGGATTCGCACCCCGCTTTCTTCACTGCCGCAGCCACAGGTACCGCACATAAACTTTCCTTTTTTCAGATTAAACTACTTCCAGGGCCTTTACCCTGAGTTCCTTCCCCTGTACGATAGCCTTCAGGTTGCTATGGCAGGTCGGGCAGGCATCGTACAGCCGGGTCACGTCAAAGGGCGTGTCGCAATCCATACACTGCGCCTTGCCCGGAATAACATCGATCCGCTTTTCTGCAGCTTCCAGTACCGTGCCTTTGACGGCTGCCGGCCAGACAAATTCCAGGGCATCGAATTCGATACCCGCCAGGGTGCCGATTTCCAGCTCGATAACTTCCACCTTGCTGGCCCGGGCCTTTCGCGTCTCGTCTTCGGCAATTTTTACAATCCCCATGGCGATGGACAACTCATGCATGGTATGGCAACTAGTTAATCTTCAATATTAATTGCTTTCTATCCCCGAAACGCTGACAAAAGTCATGAAATCAGACTTTTATGATGGGTATTTTTAGGGATTATCGCGTAAATGCGACGTCTAATTAACTGACATTCAAATGGCTTTCGAAAGAATCACCCAGGAAACCTACTACGAGAGTATTATCCGTCAGGGATACTCCCGCAGGGACTTTATGAAGTTCGCCACCTATATCGCCGCGTATATGGGGCTGGAGACTTCCATGATCGGCCAGGTTGCCAAATCCCTGGAATCCACGTTCCGGATCCCGGTGATCTGGGAACACTACCAGGAATGCACCTGTTGCAGCGAATCCTTTATCCGCTCAGACCACCCCATTGTTTCAGACATTATCCTGGATAAGATTTCGCTGGACTACACCCTTACCCTAATGGCCGCCTCGGGCCACCAGGCCGAAGCAGCCAAGCATGCCACCATGGAGAAATACAAAGGCCAGTACATCCTCTGTGTGGAAGGATCAGTACCCCTGGGAGACGACGGTAATTACTGCTGCATTGCGGGCCGGTCTGCGAAAGACCTCCTGCTCGAAGCGGCAGAAGGGGCCAAGGCGATTATCGCCTGGGGCAGCTGCGCGTGCAACGGCTGCGTACAGGCCGCCTATCCAAACCCCACCGAGGCCACGCCCATCCACAAGATCATCAAGAACAAACCCATCATCAAGGTCCCCGGCTGCCCGCCCATAGGGGAAGTAATGGCTGGTATTATCGTGCACCTGATCACCTTTGACCGCCTGCCCGAACTCGACAACCTGGGCCGGCCGAAGGCCTTTTACGCCAAACGGGTGCACGACAGCTGCTACCGCCGGCCCTATTACGACGCGGGGCTGTTTGCCGAGACCTTCGACGACCAGAACGCGAGGGAGGGTTACTGCCTTTACAAAGTAGGCTGCCGGGGGCCGATGACCTATAACTCCTGTGGTACCATCAAATGGAACAACGGGGTGAGCTTCCCGATCCAGTCCGGACACGGATGCATTGGTTGCAGCGAAGAAGAATTCTGGGACAATGGCCCATTCTACGAACGCCTGACAGGCCTGGCCGGCTTCGGTATCGAAAGCTCGGCAGACACTATCGGGAAAGTGGCTGCAGGTGTAGTTGCCGGTGGCCTGGCAGTGCATGCAATAGCCGCCAACATGTCTAAACGGCGCGAACTCAAAGAGAGCATCCGCAGCGGTAAAGACACCGAAAAACACTTTACAGAATAGCCACCCACCATCAAAATAGTGTACCATGGCAAATCGAATCGTAGTCGACCCCATTACCCGGATAGAAGGGCACCTTCGCATCGAGGTGGAGGTTAACAATGGGAAAATCACGGAAGCCTATAGCTCAAGCCCTATGGTTAGGGGGCTTGAAAATATCGTCAAGGGGCGCGACCCCAGGGATGTATGGGCATTTGTACAAAGGGCATGCGGGGTGTGTACCACCGTCCATGCCCTGGCATCGGTGCGTTCTGTGGAAGACGCACTCGGCATCAAGATCCCGCCAAATGCCGAACTGGTCCGCAACATTATGGAAGGATCGCTGTACATGCACGACCACGTTGTGCATTTCTACCACCTGCATGCCCTTGACTGGGTAGATGTGGTAAACGCCCTGAAGGCCGACCCGGCTGAGACCTCGGCACTGGCCCAGAGCATTTCGTCCTGGCCAAAGAGTTCGCCGGGTTATTTCTCCGATATCAAAAAACGGATTACCCGCTTCGTGGAAAGCGGGCAGCTGGGCATATTTGCGAACGGCTACTGGGGCCACCCGCAGATGAAACTGCCGCCCGCAGTAAACCTGCTGGCCGTTGCACACTACCTGGAAGCCCTGGAATGGCAGAAGGAAATCGTAAAAGTTCATACCATTTTCGGGGGCAAGAACCCGCACCCCAACTACCTGGTGGGCGGCATGGCCTGCGCCATCAACCCGGAAAGCCCGGGCGGCCTCAATGCCGAAAGGCTGGCCTATGTGGGCCGCCTGATCAAGGAAGGGCAGCAGTTTGTGGAACAGGTATACCTGCCCGACCTGCTGGCCATCGCCTCGTTCTACAAAGATTGGGGCGCCATCGGCAAAGGCTTCGGCAACTACATGAGCTATGGCGACTTCCCGACCAACGGCTATGCCGATGTGTCGAGCTTTAAATTCCCGCAGGGCATTATCCTGGACCGCGACCTCAGCAAGGTATACGACGTAGACCACCGCAACGAGGATATCGAAGAATTCGTGAACAACTCCTGGTACGAAGACTATGCGGAAGGACGCGAGGCCGGCAGACACCCCTGGGACGGCGAAACGAACATCAAATATACCGGCCCCAAACCGCCGTATGAGTCGCTCGATGTCAGCCAGCCGTACAGTTTTATCAAAACGCCGCGCTGGCAGGGCAAGCCCATGGAAGTTGGCCCGCTGGCCCGCCTGTTGGTGGGCTACGCCCGCGGCAATGCCGAAATACAGGAGCTGGTGAATGGCGCCCTCGCCAAACTGGAAGTCCCGGTAGACGCCTTGTTTTCTACCCTCGGACGGACTGCAGCCCGTGGCCTGGAAACCCAGTTGGTGGCCGGTTGGACACAGGAATTCTACGCCAGCCTGCTGCAGAACATCAAAAACGGCGATATCCGCATGGCCAATACCGAGCTCTGGGAACCGGCTTCCTGGCCGGCCGAAGCCAAAGGGGTTGGTTTCAGCGAAGCACCCCGGGGGTCTCTGGCCCACTGGATCCGTATCGCAGATGGGAAAACGGCTAATTACCAGCTGGTGGTTCCCTCTACCTGGAACGCCTCCCCACGCGACCCGAAAGGGCAGCGTTCGGCCTACGAATCGACCTTGCTCGACACCCCGGTGGCCGATCCGGAACTCCCGTTGGAGATTATTCGCACCATCCACTCCTTCGACCCCTGCCTCGCCTGCGCCGTACACCTGTACGACGAGCATGGCAGGCATTTGTCTCAGGTAAGCAACCTGTCTAGCTGCGATATCTAAAACCCGGCAACCATGACATCCAAGAATTATAAACGCATCTATGTCTGGGAACTCCCGGTACGGATTTTCCATTGGATCAACGTGCTGTGCATTACCGTGCTGGCCGCAACCGGCTTTATTATCGCCGACCCGCCGGCCCTGCTTTCCAACCGGGAGGCGAGTGAGACCTTTCTGTTCGGCACTGTGCGCTTTATCCACTTTGCAGCGGCCTATATCTTTTTCTTCAACATGATTTTGCGCCTTTACTGGGCCTTTACGGGGAACCGCTTTGCCAACTGGCGGGCATTTTTGCCCTTCAGCCGGAAAATGCGAAAGAACTTCTGGCATGTGCTCAAAATCGACATCCTGCTGCAGAATGAAAAGATACACGACGTGAAGAATGTGAGCGTGGGCCACAATTCTGTGGCGGCCCTCTCCTACCTGGCCTTGTTTATTCTGGCCCTGGTGCAGGTTTTTACAGGGTTCGGGCTCTACTCCGCGAATACCGGCTGGTGGCTGCCCAAGCTGTTTACATGGGTGGTGCCGCTAATGGGAGGTGATTTTATTGTCAGGACCATCCACCATGCGGCCACCTGGGGCTTTATCCTCTTTACCCTGATCCACGTATACCTGGTCTTCTACCACGACTGGCTCGAAGGGCGGGGCGAAGTTTCGTCCATGTTCGGTGGGTATAAATTTGTACGTGAAGAACGCATTGCCAAGGAAGATATCATAGAACTCAAACCAACCCAATCAGCCGGAAAGCCGGCCGCCGAAACGGCCGGCTGATCTGACTGCAAACCGCAAAGACAAGCTTATGCAATCAGCCAGTACACCCACCCCTCAGGCGGTAAGCAGCGATGCCTTTTATTTTGAGAAGGACAAATCTGGCAGCATATTAGTAATGGGGGTCGGAAACTACCTGATGGGCGACGAAGGGGTTGGGGTTCGGGTCATCGAAGAAATGGCCCGCAGACCTTTGCCCGAATACCTCGACCTGCTCGATGGCGGTACCGGGGGGTTCCTGCTGCTCGACCGTTTTCAGGCCTACGGCACGGTGGTGTTTGTCGATGCCACCATGGACGGGGCGCCACCCGGCACCCTGAAAATCATGCGGCCCCGCTTTGCGAGTGATTTCCCGACCGCCCTCAGTGTGCACGACCTGGGCCTCAAAGACATGATTGAAGCGGTATACCTGCTCGACCATAAACCCGATTTATACCTGCTCACGATCTCTATTGGCGGCATCGACCCGATGAGCGTAGACCTGTCAAAGGCCGTGGCGGCGGCTGTGCCGCGGGCTGCCGGGCGCCTGCTGGAATTGGGCAGGGTATTGCACCTTGAAAACACACGCCTTGGCGGGGACGTATAAAATCACCCTGCAGGGACGCGTCCAGGGGGTGGGCTTCAGGCCTTTCGTCTACCGGGAGGCCCTGCGCCACGGCATCCGCGGCAGCGTTTCCAACAATGAGGAAGGGGTGATTATCTGTGCCAGCGGACCCGAGACTAACGTGCAGGCATTTTACCGCTGCCTGGTGGAGGAGCCCCCTGCCATCGCCCGGGTGATGAGCCATTCCTTATCCCCATTGCCTTTCGAAAATCCTCCTGATTTTCGTATTGTCCCGTCTGAAACCAACAGCCGGCTGAACCTGCAGCTCACTCCCGATTTTGCGCTGTGCGAGCGGTGTGCCTCCGAAATAAGCGACCCGAAAAACCGGCGTCACGGCTATCCGTTTACCAGCTGCGTGAACTGCGGGCCACGGTGGTCGATCACGGATACCTTTCCCTTTGAACGCGAACACACCCGCATGGATACCTTCCCCATGTGCCCAAAGTGCGTTCAGGAATACACTGCCCCCACCGACCGGAGGTTCCACTCCCAGACCAACAGCTGCAACGCATGCGGCATCCGCTACTGGCTCAGCGATACAAGGGGTAAACCCCTGGGCCTGACAGGGGAAGCTATTTTCGAAAAGCTGGCACTGGCGTTGGAACAAGGCCAGATATTGGCCCTGAAGAACAGCACCGGCTACCTGCTTTGCTGCGATGCCCGGCAGGGGTCGGCCGTGCAGGAGCTGCGCAGGCGTAAAAAGCGTCCTGGGAAGCCTTTTGCCGTTCTGTACCCCTCCCTGGAAGTGTTGCATGCCGACCTGGAGGTATCTCCCGAAGCAGCCCAGGCCCTGAGGTCGCCCGAACGGCCCATTGTCTTGCTGCCCTCGGGCAGGTATCGGGGGGAGGCCTGCCTGGAAGACATTGCCCCAAACCTCGACCAGCTTGGGGTCATGCTCCCCTATACCGGCGTACTGGCCCTGCTGGCCCGGGCCTTTCCGCACCCGGTTATCGCCACCAGTGGCAACCTGCACGGCTCGCCCATCTGCTATGCTGAGGCCGATGCCCTGGAAAAACTGGGTATGGTGGCCGACCTGTTTTTCCACCACAACCTTGAGATCAGTCAATCACAAGACGATTCAGTGGTCCGCTTTACCGAACCGGATGGGGTTCGTATTGTGCTGCGCCGCTCCCGGGGGATGGCTCCCAATTTCGGGCAACCTGCAGCCCGCGGGGCCGGGTCGCGCCTGCTGGCCCTGGGCGCGCACCTGAAAAGCAGTGTCGCCTTTGTGCCGAATGACTTCCTGTACCTTAGCCAGTATCTCGGAAATCTGGACCATTTTGAGGTGTATGAAAGATTCACCCAGATGGCCTCGGGGGTTACCCGGCTGTTCGACACCCCCGCAGCGGCCGTGCTGGTAGACGCTCATCCGGGCTACCAGAGCACCCTGTACGGGAAGGCCCTGGCAAAGGAAGGAGGTATCCCCTGCCACTCTATTCAGCACCACAAGGCGCATTTCGCAGCGGTGCTGGGCGAGAACGGCCTGCTGGAATCGACAGCACCCGTTTTGGGGGTAATCTGGGACGGCACCGGCTACGGGGACGACGGTCAGGTTTGGGGCGGGGAGTTTTTTGGATTTGAGCGTGGCCGCATTACCCGGGAAGGCCACCTGGACAACTACGACTGGCTTGCGGGCGACAAAATGGCGCGGGAACCCCGCCTATCCCTGCTTGCCCTGGCACAACCGCATTGGGAAGAGGTGCAGTCTAAATTTAGCGGGCAGGAGTGGCAGGTTTACGCACAACTGAAGTCTGCCGGAAGGCTCAAGACTTCTTCCATGGGGCGCCTATTCGACGCGGTGGCTTCGCTTCTGGGACTTTGCGATTTAAATACGTTTGAAGGGGAGGCTGCCATGCGGCTGGAGGCACAATGCCTCAACGACACCACCAGCGCCCCGACCTGTTACACCTGCCTGGATAAAGCAGGGAATATTCCGGCCCGCGCCCTGTTGGCCCGAATCAGGGCCGAGGCCAACACAGGTGTTGCCATCCCGCACATTATCCGTAATTTTATGTATACCCTTGCCCGGCTGGTAATCGAGAAGGCCGAGACAGGCGGGTACCGGAAAATTGCCTTTAGCGGGGGCGTTTTCCAGAATGCACGCCTGGTCGAAATGCTCCGGGAGACCGGAGGCGTATCATACGATCTTTATTTTCACCGGGAACTGAGCCCGAACGACGAGAACATAGCCTACGGGCAGCTCATGTACCACCTCCATTGCCAAAAACCATGAAACACCTGAGTGAATACCGCGATCTCGAAGCCACCCGCCAGGTAATCGGCCTGATCGAAAAATCGGCCACCCGCCCCTGGAAGATCATGGAAATCTGCGGGGGTCAGACGCACAGCCTGGTGCGGAACGGCATCCTGGAACTCTTACCCGAGAACATCCAGATGATACACGGCCCGGGCTGCCCGGTTTGCGTAACCCCTGTAGAACTCATAGACCGGGCAGTTGCCCTGATGGAGCGCGGGGCCGTGCTGTGCTCGTTCGGCGACATGATTCGCGTACCCGGCAGCCGGGGCAGCCTGCTCGAGGCCAAATCGCGGGGGGGCGACCTGCGGGTGCTCTATTCCCCCCTGGAAGCCGTGAAAATCGCCCGTACCAATCCGGATCGGGAGGTGGTATTCTTTGCCGTGGGCTTCGAAACCACAGCCCCGGCCAATGCACTCTCGGTTCTGCAGGCCAGGAAAGAAAGCCTGAGCAATTACTCCATTTTGGTTTCGCATGTGCTGGTACCCCCGGCCATGGAAGGCATCCTGGACGACCCCTTTTGCGCCATTGACGCCTTCCTGGGGGCCGGCCACGTCTGTGCCATCATGGGCTACTGGCAGTACCACCCCATTGCCGAGCGATTCAAAGTGCCCATTGTGGTTACCGGGTTTGAGCCCCTTGACCTGGTTCAGGGCATTTACCGGGCAGTTTTGCAACTGGAAAAAGGCGAGCACCGGGTAGAAAACCAGTACGCACGGGCCGTAACCGAAGCAGGGAACCAGGCCGCCCAACAGGTAATCGCCGATGTATTTGAGGTTGCCGACCGCAACTGGAGGGGTATCGGGAAGATCCCCGCCAGCGGTTATGCCCTGAGCAACAGGTACCGGGCCTTCGATGCTGAACACAAATTTGACCTGGCCGGGGAGCCGGGCACGCCCGAGACCGGCTGCATGGCCGGCGCCATATTGAAAGGGCAGCAGAAACCCCGGGAATGCCCACATTTTGCAACTACCTGTAACCCCAGGAACCCCCTGGGCGCGCCTATGGTCTCTTCGGAAGGAGCCTGTGCCGCCTACTACCATTTTGCCCATAACCCCTAAGACAACCCTATGCAAAAACCCGCCTTTCCCGAAACCATCCAACTTGGCCACGGCAGCGGGGGCATCATGACCCGCGAACTGCTCGACCAGATTGTCTTCAGCACCTTCAGCAACCCTTTCCTCGACCGCAAGCACGACGGTTCGGTGCTGCCCACTGACGGCCCTGTGGCCATATCGACCGACAGCTTCGTGGTTTCTCCCATCTTCTTCCAGGGGGGCGATATTGGCGACCTGGCCGTGAACGGCACCGTAAACGACGTGGCCATGTGCGGCGCCCGGCCCGAATACCTGAGCCTCAGTTTTATTCTGGAGGAAGGCCTGCCGACCGCCGATTTCATCCGCATCGCCCAATCGGTGCGCAATGCAGCCGAGGCTGCGGGTGTACTGATCGTGACTGGCGACACCAAGGTGGTCGAAAGGGGCAAGGGCGACAAAATCTTCATCAACACCACCGGGATCGGGCGGGTGCATCCCAGGGCCGACATAGCCCTGTCTAATGTGCGCGCAGGCGATCGCCTGTTATTGAGCGGGCCGTTGGCCGCCCACGGGATGGCCATCTTATCAAAGCGCGAGGGGCTGCAGTTCGAATCGGAGATCAGCAGCGACACGGCATGCCTCAACCATATGGTCCTTGAGCTGCTGGATTGTTTCGGAAGCCAGATTCACCTGCTTCGCGACCCCACCCGGGGTGGGTTGGCGAGCGTGTGTTCCGAAATTGCACAAGACAGCAAATTGGGCATCGAACTCTGGGAAACGGCCCTCCCGGTAGATGCTCAGGTGGCAGCCGCCTGTGAAATCCTGGGGATGGACCCGCTCTATGTAGCCAACGAAGGGGTTTGCTGCGCACTGGTGGCCCCGGAGATCGAAACGGCGGCCCTTGAAATCATGCGCCGCCACCCAACCGGCAGCCGGGCCGTATGCGTGGGTTCGGTACAAAACGCCCATCAGGGCAAGGTAATCATGAAAAGTTCGGTTGGCGGCAACCGGATAGTTACCCCCCTGCTGGGAGAGCAGCTGCCGCGAATCTGCTAGTTGGCCAGCAGCCAATACACCCCGATAAGCAGCGCGAAAAGCCCCCCGGCAACACGCACTCCCTTGAAAAAAAGCGGGTTGTGCCAGTTCTTGGCGAGATCAGACAGGTGGCCCAGCACCAGGGTAAAGACGGTCATGGCCAATACCGTTCCCAGGCCAAACCCCGAGACGTAGGCGGCCGATTCGGCCCGGGTTTCGAACCCCAGCACCGGCAGAAACAGCAAAAAATGGGCAATGCCGGCCAGGCCGTGCAAAAACCCGATCGAAAAAGTAGCCAGGCCCCTGTTCTGGGGAATGCTCCTGTGCTGATGCCCGTGTGATCCCGGCCCGGAATGGACATGTGGATGCTTGTGCAAAAAGGGCTCCCCTTCCTGGTGCAGATGCAGGTGTGAATGCGTGCCATTTTTCCGAAAAACCGTATAAAGTGCCCAAACCCCGACTGCAACGAGTACGGCTCCTACCAGCTGTTCACTGTAGGCCGAGATGGCCGCTACCGGTATCAGTTGCCTGAACAGCATAAAGAGCAGGCCGATAAGCAGCATGCCAATAAGGTGGGCAACGCCCCAGGTCATCCCGATCCGCCAGGCACTGCGCTTGCTCTCCAGGGCAAAAGGGGTCACAGCCGCCAGGTGGTCGGGGCCCGAGATTACGTGCAGTACCGCGGCCATAAGGCCCGCGAAAAGTGGAAGGAGCATCGTTTCCATTTCTTGGCAGAACCCAGCTAAGATACGATAGAACGACTTTCCGGAATATGACAAAATGCAGTCGGGTCGGACCGTTTTCAGCCTTGGTTCGGGTCGTAATGGAATACGGCTTCAATTGGCAGGTCGAACAGCCCGGCTATTCGGAAGGCCGTGGGCAGGCTGGGGTCGAACTTTTCTTTTTCGATGGCATTGATGGTCTGTCGCGATACCCCCACGGCATCGGCAAGGTCGCCCTGGGTCATATTTTTTTCGGCGCGCAGCACGCGGATACGGTTTTTCATGTTAGTGCTGTATTACCGTTTAACAGTAGCGCTTTGTGTTGATCCATGTACAGGCGATATAACAGAACCCCATAAACAGGATCAAATAACCAATCTTGGCGTCCCAGGGGATCAGGTTGGTGATGTCGAGTACAGAAAAACCGACTCCGGCAACCAAAGTCAGCCCCAGGGTTAGGCCCATTGATTCGAACTGGATCTTCCGCTCCAACTCGTCCAGGAGGTTCATCAGGTTTCGATAGGTGAGAACCATGCCCAGCCCAAAAAAGAGGTTGATTACAAAAGCCGATACGGTTAACCAGGCCATCCCGGCCCACAGTTCGCGATGGCCATAAATTACCAGGGCTTCTGACAACACCCATAAGAGGGTCCATACCGCCAGTCGCCTTAACTGGTTCTTACGACGTAATTTTAAAGGGGTGTTTGCTGTTTCCATATACAAGTTTGTTTGTCTTTTTGTAAAGTTCATTTGACAAATATAACATAAATTTTGATAATGTCAAGTCTTCTTTACTTTTATTTATTTTCCACAAATGCATCAACCCAAACATTTCTAATTTGAAAAAAACAATCCTTATCCTTTGCCTGCTCGGCGCCTTCGCGATGAAGGCGCAGGAGTCTTATTTCACCCTTTACAACGTCACGGTAAAGCCGCAAGATGTATCTACCGTCTACCAGTTGTTCGACGACTATTTCAGTAAGAACAAAGCCGAAGGGGTATCCGTTTCCCTTTGGGAAAACCACTTGACCGACGCCAGCAACAATTACACGTACGCGGTGGTGTTTGGGGGTTCACTCGATGCCATGGGAGCCATGTTTGCCGGGGGCAACAATCCGGCTTGAGACCTGTTCCTAACCCATGTCAATGAGCATGTTAAGGATGGCTTCCGTTCAGCAATGGGCACGCGGTTGCAGGCCTATGGCGATTCAAGCCAGACCTATCCCTATCAAATCTACATCCTGTTACACGTAGAGAATATGGCGAAATGGGGGCCAGCCTATGCCAAATTGAACAGGTCTACCAATCCGCCCGGTCGGCTCAATATGATGGGGCAATTCAGTGCCGGGCGAGGGCCCGACGGCGCCAATGTCTGGGTCATCAATGGCTTTAAAGACTTTAAATCGGCTATGGGGGGCATCAACTCCATGATGACGCCCCAGCAGAAGCAGGCGCGTGACAGGGCCTGGGAAGCATTCCAGGCTACAGAGGGAGTTGTCACCGTGGTGCGCAACGGCATGCGCATCCTGATGAAAACCTGGTAGTCTTGCCTGATCAAAAGTAAAATCCCCGGAAAGACTTTCCGGGGATTTCTATTTTCACTCCGTTTATTAAAATTCACTCATTCGGGTCGGGTTCCTATTTTACCAGCACTCCGTTTTCCACGATCAGGTCGTAATAGTACCCGGCCCCGAAATCCTTTTTCAGGGTCACGGTTCCGGTCATTGTAAATTCGCTGCCTTCGGGAATGTATTGATCTGAGGTAATCACCAGGTCAAAATCGTCTTGACTGCCGTCGCGCAGGTGAATCCAGTTCCGGTTCATGATATTTGGATTGACCTTCACGCAGGTGCCGTGAAGGGTTACCGATTTCCCCTCGTACTTCTTCGGGTCCTTTACCAGGTCGGCAATAGCGAGTGTCCCCTGCTGCGAAGCCGAAGAACCGGCCTTAGGAGTAGCCGGCTGCTCCTTAAGAGGATCGCGCATGGGCAGTTTTGATGAGGGAAGGGAGTTGGCCTGCCGGGAGTGCTCGGCACCAACCAGATTAGACACCAGGTAAATGGTATCGAAATTGCGGTTGAACTCTTTCGACTCAAAATTGGTCTTCAGCAACCCTCCGCGGTAGTAATACGTTCCGCCTTTTTGCACTTCCATGAGCCGGGTGGCAATCCAGCGCGAAACGGCCCCTTCCCGAACTTTAAGGAAAACATAGCGCGTGGCGGGCTTCACTTCTTCCACCACTACTTCATGTAATTCGTCGGCAAAAGAACCTTCCGGCTGAACTTGCAGGTCAGGGTTCACCTGAAAAGATGAGCTGCCCGACCCTGCCGGCCCGGAGCTTACTTCGGTTACCTTGGGTCCGTTCTGGCATGAGATAGCCAGGCCTGCGAGTAGCAGGGCCTTCCAATTGAAAAGGGGTTTCAGTGTCATACTTATCGTTTTCGTTTCGTGTGGAACCGCTGCACTACACGTGCGTAGAGCCGGTAGTTATTCTGTCCGTCATAAGTGGCAAACTCGCCCGTAAGGCTGAAGAAAAGCCCCCTGTTGAGGTAATAGGTAATGTCGGCCCCGGCATAGTGTTGCATTATTGTATTTGTGAAATTTACGTAATCGGATTGGACCAGGCGGTAGTACAGGTCGGTTTGCAACCGTTCGCGCATAAAAGTACGCGAATGGCGCAACGAGCCAATATTGCTGATCAGGTAATTCGATTCGTTCCGGTTCAGGGTCAGGGTGGTTCGCCCTCCTATGAAGGGCGTTTGCGACAGGGTCAGAAAACCGTTGTAGTTGTCTGATTTGTTCTGTTGATCGCTCCTGAATCGCTTGCTGTAGCTAAGGCCGGAATATATGTTTTTTGCAGGACGGAAATTCACCCGGGCGCGTATGCCCTGGCGGGCCAGGTCGTCGTCGAGGAACCGGTCCAGGTCGCTGCGGTAGGTCTCGTAATAGATAATCCGCTTACGGGAATCATACGACAGTGTAAAACTCAGGTCTCGGCTCAGGCGATAGCGGCCCGAGACATACAGGTTTGTAAGCCTGGGTTCATTCAGGGTGGTATATTCAATCTTCTTATACAGGTCCAGTTCGGCCGAACCGTAAAAGTAAAGGGAATTCCCTATGGAACTGCTGTGCTGCATGTAGGCGTACCTGCGGTCGATGTCGGTTTTCCCACGCTGTTCGATGCCCCCAAGCGTGGTCTGGGATCGGAATATTTTCCCGTTGGTTGCAAGGCCGTAATAGGCCCCGTATTCCAGCATATCCGGGTTGAAGCCAAAGTCGTAGATGTCAGGGCGAAAACCTACAATGGCCCCCACATACTGATTCCTGAAGGCCTTTTCGACCTGCAGGCCGTCAATGGGTCCAACCGATGCGAACTTCGGGTTAATGCTCCGCCCCAGTACGGCCATAAGCGTCGGGCTGGCCTCATAGGTTACCGACAGCCCGTAAACCCGAAACAGGTCATTGCTGGCCAGGGGAACCGAAGCCCCTTCGTCCAGGATATGGCGGTAATTCATATTGATATCGAGAGAGACCCCCGAATTGTCGAGGTGGTCGGCATTGACCATAAGCTGTGACATAAACCGGTGTCTGCCGGGTCGGTTATCAGAAAATGCGCTGTACGCCGAGGCCGACACCCGGGCGCGGATTTCCTGTAGGGAATAAGGGTCTGTCTCGTCCTCTTTCAAAGCTTCTGCAGGCTGGCGCACCAGGTCAAAGGCAGCCGGGTCGTCCTGCACAAGTCCCTTCGGTTTTTCACGCAGCACCTCATTATGAGGGGTAGCGACTATCTGAGTTCCTTTTTCCAGGGAACAATCATCCAACAGACTGCATACACAAGATGTCGAAGATTTTTCCTGTACCAACAGGCATTTTCTTCCTGATTCCGCAAGGGAAAGCGTGTCTCCGGCCCTGATACCTTCAGTCGATGGGAACCGCACGTAAACATTTTGCGTGGTTATAAAAGATACCTGCCCTTCGAGCCGGCCGGCCTGCGCAAAGCTAGACGCCATCCCTAAAATGAATACCGCAAAAGGCAGAATGTATTTCATGGCTGTTTTTTACGGCTTTGTACCGTCTGGGTGGCACTCGAGGCAGGCCATACTGTCGTATGTATATCCGTTCACATCCTGATGCTGCTCGTCAGTTTTGGTTTGGCCATGGCATGAGAAACACGAAAAGACTGCGAAGTCGTTCGGGTTGGTATGGCATTCCGTACAGGAGCTCCATTCCCCTCTGTGCCTTCCGCTGTATATTGGGAAATACTGGCTGTCATGGTCCCAATTCACAGGGGTCCAGCCTGGGTTGGTCGTATGGCATGCCACACAGTCAGTTGGGAAATTCGCGGCCTGGTGGTTCGGATTGCTGGTCTGGTTGTAATCGGTCTGGTGGCAGCTCACGCACTCTGCCGAGGCATCGGCGTAGTTCCCGGTGGTATGGCACCGCGTGCAGTCCTGGATGTTGTGCCCCAGGGTGAGCGGGAAAAAGTCGTGGTCCACCGTCGCCGGTGTCCAGCCCGGGGCTGTAGTGTGGCACGAAGCACAGTCGTTTGAAAATCCTGCGCTCTGGTGGTTCGGGTTCTGTGTCGCATTGTAATCGGCCTGGTGACAGCTCACGCACTCTGGCGAGGCATCGGCATAGTTCCCGGAGGTATGGCACTGGGTGCAATCTTGCAGGTTGTGGCCCTGGGTAAGGGGGAAAAAGTCGTGGTTTACCGTGGCCGGAGTCCAACCCGGTGCTGTTGTATGACAGGTCGCACAATCTGTAGAAAAGCCTGCGCTTTGGTGGTTCGGGTCCTGGGTTCCGTCGTAATCGGTTTGGTGGCAGCTCACGCAGTCCGGGGAAGCATCAGCATAGTTGCCGCTGGTATGGCACTGCATGCAATCCTGCAGGTTGTGGCCCTGGGTTAGCGGGAAGAAATCGTGGTTGATGTCTGCCGGGGTCCATCCCGGGGCAGTGGTATGGCAACGGGTGCAATCGGTCGAAAAGCCCGAGACCTGGTGATTCGGATCTTGCGTGGCCAGGTAATCCTGCTGGTGGCAGCTCACGCAATCCGGGGAGGTATCGCCGTAATTGCCAGTAGTGTGGCACCGGGCACAATCCGATATATCATGCCCCTGGGTAAGGGGGAAAAAGTCGTGGTTAATAGCGGCAGGGGTCCAGTCCGGGGCTATGGTATGGCAATTGATACAGTCGGTCGAGAAACCGGCCGCCTGGTGATTCGGGTCCTGGGTAGCCAGGTAATCCTGCTGGTGGCAGCTCACACAATCGGGCGAAGCATCGGCATAATTCCCGGTGGTGTGGCAACGGGTGCAATCGGCAATATCATGGCCCTGGGTAAGGGGAAAAAAGTCGTGGTTGATGTTTTCGGAATCCCAGCCAAAGCCCAGGGGGGTATGGCATTCGGTGCAATCCAGGGAATAACCGGCCTGCTGGTGGTTGGGGCTTTCTGTACTGGCGTAATCGTCGCTGTGGCAGCTGTAGCAATCGTTCCCCACCGGAAAAAAGTTCAGCGGGTTGGCGTCTGTGTGGCACTCCGTGCAGCTCAGGTTGCTGTGCGAACCGGTAAGGGCAAAACCGTTCTGCTCGTGAATTTCCGGTATTTCGGCCACCAGCCAGGACTGCGAAGTGTGGCAGCGGGCGCAATCGTTCCCTACCGTCTGGTTGTGGAGGTCTGTGTGGCAGGAAGCACAGTCCTCGGGTGCTCCCTTAAAGCTCAAATCCTGGTGGCAGGAGGTGCAGCTGGTGAGTTCATGGGCGCCTTCAAGGGCAAAGTCGGTCTTGCGGTCGTGGTTGAACCGCAGTGCGTTGTAATCGATGCTCCAACCCGAAGGGCTGTGGCACTGTTCACAACTGATGGTCAAGCCAGGGCCATGCGGCGATTGGGCCACCAGCCCCACCAGCCACAGAAAGGCGATTATTGCAAGTGGCAGTCTATGCATCGGAACTTACCCAGTTTATATAGCGTTTCCGGCTGCCCTTCGGCACCGGTTACTTCATGGCAGGAACTGCATGCAATCTTCGCATGTTGCCCTTCCAACGGAAAATTGGTCTGATCGTGGTTGAATCGCTTCGGGTACCAGCTGTCTGTCATATGGCACCGCGTACAGTCTGTAACACCTTCGACCTCAAAAACCCTACCGTGAACATTCTCATGGCAGCCGGCACAATCGTGGCTTAAATTCACAAATTGCTGTATTTCAGAATCCTTTTTCTGCGGATTTTCGACAAAGTGACAATCGCGGCAAGCCACTTCGAGGTGTTTGCCGTCCAGGGGCCAGTCGGTCTGACGGTGGTCAAAGGCCACCCGGTTCCAGGCATCGTTCACATGGCAGCGGGTACAATCATCTTTGAGGTAGTACGACTCAGTAATGTAGCCCTGGTGTATATCTTCGTGGCAGTCGACGCACGACTCCCCGAGTTCCCGGAACTTCCACCGTTTTTCACGTTCGTCTATGTGACAGGCATAACAAGGCGTGGCCACATGGCCACCCTCAAGCGGGAAGTCGGTTTGCTGGTGTTGCTGCAGCGTAAAAAAACTGTAGTCAAAGCCATTTTCCAGGGAATGGCAGGTAACGCAATCGGGCGACACGTCGTTTTCTGCAAACTCGCCCCGGTGGTAATCGGCATGGCAGTTGTTGCATGCCGTAAAATCGATGGGGTTCGAAAAGCGCGTCTTATGACATTCGCGGCAATCTACATCCAGGTGCTTGCCTTCCAGGGGGTAATCGGTTACCGTATGGTCGAAAAAGTCCATCCGTTTCAGGGAAAGGAAGCTGGTCTCCCCGTGGCATTGTGCACAGTTGGTACCGTACTTCCCGTCGTGCTGGTCGGTATGGCAGCTAATGCAACTGCTCTCGGCCACCGGCCTCCGGTCGTCAAATACCGCAGCAGGGTCGTTGGATCTGCGGTGGCAGCTAAAGCAGTCGATCTCGGCATGCTGCCCGCGCAGTTCAAAGCCTGTGGCCGCGTGGTCAAACCCGGGAAGTCGCGCAGGGTCATCAAAGGCCGTTTCGGTGTGGCACTGGGCGCAATTGCCAGGAAAGCGCTCCAGGTGCGGGTCCTGGTGACAGCTCGCGCAGTCGGCGAACTCCAGCCCGTTAAATTCTTGAAATCCCCTGCCGTTGCGGGTGGTTTCGGTATGACACTCCTTGCAGTCGACCTCTTTATGCGCCCCGTTCAACACAAAATCGGCCTGGTTGTGGTCAAAGCCCGGGGCTGGCCGGAAGGCTTCCATGTCGTGGCACTGCCGGCAGTCGTTCGAAAGGGTTTTCTGGTGGAAATCTTCATGGCAGCTCAGGCAGTCTTCCTGCAGGCCCAGAAAGGTTTCCTTCCGGTTGCGCAAATCCCTGTCGGCGATGTTTTCGGAGACATGGCACTGACGGCAATCCGTACCGGCATGCTTTCCTTCCAGCTTATAGCCGGTCAGCAGGTGATCAAAGGCATCCTCATCGAAGCGTACCATATCGAAATTCCGGCCGTGGTGGTCGCTGTGGCACTCGGCACAGTCTTTTCTAACCACCTGCGGAGTGGCGTGGTAGCCCGATTGTTTATTGATGAGCGACTGAATTTCGGTATGGCAGGCCAGGCATTTCCTGTCGGTTACCTTCTCACCCAACTCGTGACATTGGGTGCAGTTGCTGATACCCTCCAGTTTGGAGTGGGCAGAAGACAAGTCTCCCGGGGAGATCTGGCCGAAGGCCGGAGCAACACCCAGGAGGATTACCAAAGCGATATGTGCCAACCGGTTCTTCAAGCCATCTGTGCTACTTATACGATTTCATGACATGGCCAAAACGTTTGGTGATCTTAACCCCGGCGCTCTCCAGAAAGCTGGTGGGCAACTCGCCCCCTGCGAAGATGTAAACCAAATCGTTCGGGTACTCTTCCGGCTCTTCCCCGTCTTCCTTGATCAGTACACTGCGCGAGGAGATCGACAGCAGATTCGAGTTATACAGTACAGCCAGGGAACCCTGCTGTTCGGCTTGCTGAATCTTATCCCGGTTCTTGGGTTTCAGGCGGGCGAATTTATCTTTCCGGTACGAGAGGGTCACCTCGTTCTGGTCCATTAACAACAGGGCCGATTCAATGGCCGAGTCGCCCCCGCCCACCACAATGATCTTTTTTCCCGAAATGCGTTCCGGTTCGAGTAGGCGGTAGGCAACATTCTGCCCGTCTTCCCCGGGAACGCCTAGTTTGCGTGGTGTCCCCCTGCGACCGATAGACAGGAGCACCTGGTTGCAGAGGTACGTGTCGCCTGTATTGGTCAGCACTTTAAAAGTGTCGTCTTCCACAGGAATGATCTGGTCTACCTTGGTATTCTCACGCACCGCCAGCTGTTGTTCCGAAATGACCTTCTGCCAAAGTTGCAGCAGTTCGTCCTTGTTGGTATCGTAGAGCTTCACCTTCCCGAACAGGGGCAGGTTCATGGGGGCGGTCATCACGATTTTGGACCGCGGAAAGGTATAGACTGTGCCCCCCAGGGAATCCTGCTCGAGGGTAATGGAGCTCATGCCGTGTTCCTTGGCTGCCAAAGTTGCTGCAATGCCGGCTGGTCCGGCCCCAATAATAACCACATCGAGCACGCCTTCCCTGGAAGCTTTCTTGGATTTGACCATGCTCTCGATGGCTTTTTGGCCCTGCTCAACGCTGTTCTTGATCAGGCCCATGCCACCCAGCTCGCCTGCAATGTACATGCCCTTAATATTGGTCTCATATTCTTTGCTGATATGCGGCAGGTCTACCCCCCTGGTTTCGGTGCCAATGCGCAGGGAGATGGCTTCTACCGGGCAACTGTGAAAGCAGGCACCATGGCCCACGCAGTTAGACGTATTGATAACGGTGGCCACCCCATTGGCAATCCCAAGGATGTCTTTCTCCGGGCAGGCCGTGATGCAGGCGCCGCTGCCGATGCAGGCGTTCAGGTCTATGTGCGGGTGCAGCGACAAGGGCTCGAATAGTCCTTCAGCCTTCGCCGTTTGCACTTTTTTGAGGGTGCGTTTGGTTTTGCGTGATTTCCGCCCCAGGTACAGGGCAATGGTCAGGCCGCAGAGCAAAAAGACGCTTCCGTAAATGATTACCTGTTCCAGTACGACCTCACTCATCAGAATATCCATTTATAGCCCATGGTTACGGTTACCCCGATATGGATGATCACGACAATGAGCATAATCAGGGCAAAGGGCATGTGGGCCACATGCCAGTACTTGAACAATTGCTGCATGCGTTGCAGCCGGGCAATGCGACGCGAGAGTGTAAGCTCTTTTCTCACGATGCCCAGAATTTCCTTCCGGTGGTGCCTGGGCAGGTCGCCCCGCCCGAGGATTTTCTTTAGGTAGCCGTACTTTTTCTTTGTGTCGGTATCGTTTTCAGCATCGATCAGGTTGGTAACGATGTCGATGGTGTTGCTCTCGAGGTTGAACTGCTGGTGCAATATTACAGCCAGGTCGGTTTTCATTCCCTGCAGTTCGCTGAGGCTAAGGGCCCGCCCCTCAATGGTGCGTGGAATCTGATTGTAGATAAATCGGCCGGCTACCCCGCTGGCCACCACGGCCACCATGCTCCAGAAAGCCACCGAAACGATTCCCCCAAACTTGAAGGCGGTGTGGAACAAGATCAGTATCGGCCCCAGGGTACACAGGAAAATGTGGAACTCAAGAAGGTATTTTAAACGGATCACCCGGGCCATGAAGTTGTAGCGTTTGCGGGCGATGTACAAAACCACCCCGATGAGGATCAGCAGGGTGCCAATTACCCCCAGGCCCTGGCCGAACAGCCCGCTGGGCTTGAACCATTTGTGCTGGGGGTGGTAAAACCGCTCTTCGAGCGGGGTGGAATAATAGCCGTATCCGAAATACGCCAGGTAGGCGGTTGCGACCACCACAATCAATACCAGGGTAGTGATATAGGCGCGGTGTAGCTGCTTATTCACAGGCGGCACTGTTGGTTAGACATAATTAGATAACGTGATTTTTGTCGATTCATTGGGTATGCAAGACAAAAAGGCCCTTTTTTTCATCCGTTAAATTTTTGACAAATAGTTATTTAAGGCATACTAGGACCGGGAATCTTAAGTTTACTTTGGCATATGGCCTGCCAAGGGCCCTGCCGTGTCCACTATTTCTCAAATAACAACCATGAGAACTTACACCCTACTCCTGTTCTTTTGTATTCTCGCATTTTCTGCAAACGCCCAGCAATGGCAAACCGATTTTGAGCAAGCCAAAAGCCTGGCGGCTGAAAATGATCTGCCCATTGTCCTTGTTTTTCAGGGTTCCGACTGGTGCGCTCCCTGCATTCGGCTCGACCGGGAAATCTGGGCAACCGAGACGTTCCGGAAGTACGCCGAAACCCATTTTGTGATGCTCAAGGCAGATTTCCCGAGGCGGAAACAGAACGCCTTGTCGCCCGAACAGACGGAAGCCAATGCGCGGCTTGCCGAGACGTACAACAAAAACGGTATTTTCCCCTTGGTGGTGGTACTCGACGCCAGGGGGAATGTCAAAGGCCGTGCCGGGTACGAGCGGCTTAGCCCGGAAGATTATATCAAGATGCTGGAATCCCTTAGCCGTTCCTGATGCTGCGCGCCCTGCTCATCGCCTTTCTTGCTGTGTCGCCCGCCCGGGCCCAACAGCCTTTCAAACGGGTACTCAAACTCATGGGCAGCCGCTTCGAAATAACGGTGGTAGCCCCTTCGAAGCAGCAGGGCGAAGCATGGATAGACCTGGCGGTGGGGGAAATCTCCCGCATCGAAAAGCTGATCTCGTCCTGGGACCCCAACTCGCAGACTTCTGAGATCAATCGCATGGCCGGGGTACAACCCGTACCGGTCGACCCGGAATTGTTTGGCCTTATCAAAAGGGCAGAGGGAATATCGCGCCTCACCGACGGGGCCTTCGACATCACCTACGCCTCCATGGACAAGATCTGGAAGTTCGACGGCAGCATGACCGAAATGCCCTCCGAGGCGGCCATTCGGGAGTCGGTGGCACGGGTGGGTTACAGCAAGCTGATCCTCGACCAGGAAGCGCACAGCGTCTTTCTGCCGGAAGCCGGCATGAAAATAGGGTTCGGGGCGATCGGGAAAGGCTATGCAGCCGATCGCGCCAAGGCCCTGCTTATGGAAAAGGGTGTGCCTGCAGGAATCATCAACGCTTCGGGCGATATGAACACCTGGGGCCATCAGCCCGACGGCAAACCCTGGCAGGTGGCCATTACCAATCCGATGGACAAGCTTAAATCCTTCGGTACGCTCCCCATTTCTGACCAGGCTGTAGTCACTTCAGGGAATTACGAAAAATATGTAACCTTTGGCGGAAGGCGCTATACGCACATCATCGACCCCCGCAGCGGGTATCCGGCAACGGGCATCCTGAGCGTAACGGTCTTTGCCCCCAAGGCCGAGCTGGCAGATGCCCTGGCCACTTCTGTCTTTGTGATGGGCGTGGCAACCGGCATAGACCGTATTGACCAACTTCCGGGCATAGCGTGCATTATTGTAGATGAAAACGGCAACCTGCATACTTCCAAAAACATCCAATTAAAAAGGACCCCATGAAAACCCGATTGCTCTTATTGGCCCTCTCACTGATCGCGCTGCAGTCGTGCGCCGTGGTCAGGGAATACGAAATGGTGAACCTTAACGACCCAGACATGAACCTGTCTGACCTGAAGTGCGACCGGAACCTGCTTACCATGCAGTCGTACCGGGAGGCCGCCTCGGGAGCAAACGGGGGTAAAACCGGAGGCGGCTGCGGCTGCAACTAAGCCCATGCCATGAAAAAACTCTTCGGATTACTAGGCTTGCTCTGCAGCCTGGCTTCGGCCCAGCAGACCGAACCGGAAGATTACAAGAAAAGGGCGCTCGATGCGGCGGAAATCGACTTTCTCAGCAGCTATTACCAGCAAGATGGCACAAATGCCGCGGTAACCGGCGGTATCGGCACCGAGTCGCTTACCGACGGCACAGCGACCATCGTGGTATCGGTGCCGCTCAACGAAGACGACATTTTGGGTGTAGATGCGGGTATTTCAGCCTATACCTCGGCCTCCTCCAGCAACATCAACCCCTTCGACGGCCCGGCCGATCCGTTCCAGGCCAGCTCGGGAGCCTCAGGATCAGACCTGTGGTCGAATGCCGTAATTACCTATACGCACAACTCCGACGACCGCAACCGGCTCTGGAGCGCACACCTGTCGGTGTCTGCGGAATACGATTATTTTTCCCTGGGCCTGGGTGCCAGCCACAGCTGGCTCTTCAACGACAAGAATACCGAGTTTTCCCTCAAGGGCAACGTATATGTCGACAGCTGGAATACCATTTATCCGTACGAGCTCAGGCCATTCGCCCCCGGCGGGAACGGGCTGAACGACATCCTCTTCCGAGCAGATCCGATTACGGGCAACCCAGCCTATAACCCTACCTTTGAGCCGTTCGACAAAACCGGGCGCAATTCCTATGCCCTGGGGTTGAGCTTCTCCCAGATCCTTTCAAAAAACCTGCAGGGCAGCATGGCACTCGACCTGGTCTATCAACAGGGCCTGCTTTCCACCCCTTTCCAGCGCGTGTACTTTGCAGATGTGGAGGATAGTTTTTTGAGGGGCTTCCACCTGGCCGACGCCATAGAGCAGCTCCCGGACGGACGGTTTAAATTCGCCATAGGGACACGTCTGCACTACTACATAAACGAGTACCTGAGCCTGCGGGGGTTTTACCGATACTATTCCGACGATTGGGGGCTTGCCTCCCATACGGCCAGCCTGGAAATTCCCTTCAAGCTCTCCCGCAATTTTACCCTGTATCCCTCCTACAGGTTTTATTCCCAAACGGCAGCCGATTACTTTGCTCCCTACAACCAACACCTGAGCACAGCGGACTATTATACGTCTGACTATGATTTGTCGGGTTTCCGGGCGAATCAATACGGGATGGGGGTTAGCTATACCGACATCTTTACGCGGCTTCACATTTTCCAGTTCGGGCTGAAACGCATTGACCTCAAGTTCTACAACTACAGCCGGAATTCGCCCTTTTCCTCCTTCATTGTTACGGCAGGAGTAAACTTCGTGCTGGACCGGTAATTCAAAAGAGGGGGTAGCGGGAAGTGCCTTCCTGACCTTTGTGGTAGAGATCGGCCAGGGTATTCATCAGGTGGGCCACAATCTGGTTTTCTCCCAACCCATTGCTGTACATACGGTACGACTCATCGAGTTGCTCCTTCAGGAAAAAGTCGAGGTCGTCTGACCCGAACTGGTGAAAAGCCCGCCACGAAACCAGGCCTTCCAGCATGCGCCTGTGCGCCAGAAAGCGTTGTTTGGCCGTTTCACACTCGCGTTCCAGGGCAGGGTTGTTGCGGTTCTGTTCTTTGTGAGATTCCAGGTAGGCTTCCTGATAAGCCGTGCGTACGCGATAATCAGCAGCACGGGCATCGGCGATGAGCCGGAAATACGCCCGGCTCACCAGCTTCGGATATACCTCCAGAAATTCGGGGGTTACCTCGCTGCTGTTGAGGTTTTCGGTGCCGGGCAAGGCATAATAGGCGGGGCGATCGCCCGCAGAAGGGCTCACCCGGCTGGTCAGTGACGCGTTCCACTCGGGCGAACCTACCACACTATCCCAGGCGTTGGCATACTGGTCTTCCTCCCGGGGCAGGCCCGAACAGCCTGCCAGGAACAGCAGGGCCATTGCGGCGGTAAAGGCCGGCCTGTACTTCGGTGGTAATTTCATTTGCATCGCGTGTTCAGGACTAAGAAAACACAGATTGACGAGGCGCGAAAATCTCCTTGGCGAAAAGCTCGCTTTTCTCGACAAAAACGCTGATTCCCAGCACATGAGGCAAGCCTCTTTTACCGTAAGTCGGCCGGAACATACAGCACCCCGATGCCAGCCTGTTGCAATGCCTGGTTAAGGGCGGCCACCTGCCGGTTGAAAATGTCGAGGGCCGTGGTCTTGTGCCGGGCCCAAACCCCGTTCAATTCGGCGATTTTCTGCACGGTCCCCTCATTCACCCTGGGTATGGCGCTATCGCCGTGGTTCAGGGCTGTCAGGTACTCGGCCGTAAACCCGTTTACGAAATTTTCCACATCGTCATAGGCTTTGGACAGGCGCTGAACCATGGTCTTGTCCCAGGCGTCCATCACCTCAGACAGCCCGCGGGCCTGTTCGAGCAATTGGGATTGCGGGGTAGCCTTCAGATGCGACTCCAGCTCTTTTACCCGACCGTGCAGGGCGTGCATCTGATTGGTCATTTCGGTCATTTCGGTATAAGTGGCTTCTGCCTGTGTCATAAAGCGGTCGTAATCGGCGAATTCCTCGGCCGTGGTCGGAATTAACGGATTGTTCAGGAGGGCCGCACGGGTTTCCAGCTTCGTATCTCCGAAACTCAACATAAAGGAATACTCGCCTGGAATAGCCTTATGACCCCTATAACTGGCCTCGATATACACTTCCGGGGCGCCGGGCAAGTTCGGATGCCGCATGTCCCACACAAATCGGTTCAGCCCCTTCTTGGCCGGTATTAAGCTGGTTCTCGGAGGTGCGCCCTCATAACTCTGGTAGTTCGAATCGGGCTTGGAACTGTATGACCCGATGATCTTGCCCGAGGCGTTGCGCACTTCCAGGCGAACCTCTGTAGAATCGGAAAGTTCAGGAAGTTCGTAGTAAAGGGTCATGCCACTGGCCGGGTTCATGCCCAGGAACGGGTTGGTGCCGCTGGGGGCACTGCTGTTCATCGAGCTGTACCAGTTCGGGTAAACCGCATCTTCGGGCCGGTAAAAATGTCCGCCGGCAACCGACCCCCGGTACTGCTGCAGCAGCCCCATGTCGTCAAATATCCAGAATGAACGGCCCGAGGTGGCCACAATCAGGTCGCCAAATCGAATCTGAAGGTCTGTGACCGGAACTACCGGGAGGTTGCTTTTTAAAGGCTCCCAGGCCTGCCCTCCATTAAAGGAAACATACAAGCCGGTTTCGGTACCGGCTACCAGCAGGTCTTTTCGCACAGGGTCTTCCCGCACCACACGGGTATAAGCGCCTACGGGGATACCGGCACTGATATTCTTCCAGCTCTTGCCGTAATCGGTGCTTTTGTACAGGGCCGGGGTGTGGTCGTTGAACTTGTAGCGGGTAGTGGCGATATAGACTGTGCCCGCATCGTGTGGAGACACTTCGATGGCATTCACCAGGGTTTCTGGCATGCCTTTGGGCGTTATGTTTTCCCAGTGCTGCCCGTTGTCTCGGGTCAGGTATACCAGGCCGTCATCACTGCCCGTGTACATTACGCCCGCCTCGTGTTGCGACTCCACCACGTACGAAAGGGTGCCGTAGTTTTCGGCGCCCACCGCCTCATTTGTGTAAGGTGCTCCCCCGTTGCCCTGCTTCTCGTCCTGATTGCCGGTGAGATCGGGCGAAGCCACTTCCCAGGTGCGACCTTCATCGCGGGTACGCAACAGGTACTGGGCGCCGTGGTAATAGGTGTTGGGCTCATGCATCGACTTGATGATGGGGGCGTTCCAGTTGAACAGGTATTTCATTTCTCGGGCCGGAAGGCCCAGGTACAGGTTGGGTTCAATCATGATCAGGGTTCCCACCTTGGCCTTGACATCGAGCATTTCGATATAGCCCAGGTAACTGCCTCCCATAACCTTTACCGGGTTGTTGGGGTCAAAGGCCAGGAAGGCACTCTCTCCCCCGGCCGAAGCCTCCCAGTGCTCGAAGCCGATCCCATAACTACCCATCCCGATACTGGCAATTTTCACGGAAGAATTGTCTTGTTGCCCCCCGTAAATGTTGTACGGGAAAAGGCTGTCTGTGGCTATCCGGTACATCTGGGCCGTGGGCATATTGTCCTGGGCGGTCCAGGTGGCGCCCCCGTCAAAAGTGACCTCGGCACCGCCATCGTCGGAAATCAACATGTTTTTGGGGTTGCGCGGGTTTATCCACAATTCGTGGTAATCCCCGTGGTTGGTCTGAAAATGCTCCCAGGTTGCACCCCCGTCGATAGAGCGCAGCGCATCGGCGCTCATTACATATATGGTGTGTTCATCGATTGGGTCGGGGGTAATTTCGATATAGTACCAGGCACGCTGCAGCAAGCGGTGGTCCCCGCTCACCCGGCTCCAGCTCTTTCCGCCATTCAAGGAGGTAAACAAGCCCCCTTTTTCCTGTTTGGAATCACTTTCGATTAGGGCGTATACGCGATCGGAGTTCGCCCGAGAAACCGCTATGGCCATCTTCCCTTTCTCTTCGGGCAACCCGGTATGGATTGTCGACCAGGTTTCGCCCCCGTCGGTCGATTTATAGAGGCCGCTGCCGGGGCCTCCGCTAACCACCTGCCAAGGGGTGCGATTATGTTCCCACATGGAGGCGTAGAGCACGCTTGGGTTATGGACGTCTATGGACAGGTCGTTGCACCCGGTACCCTCATTAACAAAGAGTACTTGCTTCCAGGTTTTGCCCCCGTCGGTTGATTTATAGATGCCCCGCTCCTTGTTGCTGCCGTGCAGGGCGCCCTGGGCTGCTACCCAAAGTATATCGGGGTTATCGGGATGGACGATGATCCTCGCGATATGACGGGTTTGTTCCAACCCCATATGCTGCCAGGTTTTCCCGGCGTCGGTTGACTTGTAAACGCCATCTCCATAGGAAGTCATTACGCCCCGGGGAGCGTGTTCCCCCATGCCCACATAGACCACATTCGGGTGGCTCTCCGAGACCGTGACGGTGCCTACCGAGCCTGTTTTGAAAAACCCGTCAGAAATGTTATTCCAGCTATTGCCGGCATCGCTTGTTTTCCAAAGCCCTCCCCCGGTGGTACCCATGTAGTAGGTTAGCGGGTCGCCCACCACCCCCGCAGACCCTGTAGAACGACCCCCGCGAAACGGGCCGATGCTGCGGAATCGCACGGGTTCCATGTAGGTGTTCAAATCTTGTGCCAGGCTCGAAAAAGCCAGGAAACCCATTGCAAAGAGCGGGAGTATTTTTTTCATCAGGTTTGATTTTCAATGGCCTAAATGTAACGGTTAGCGGGCACTTAGAAAACCCTTCCGCAACAAATTAACCAGTTCTTTTTTTGTACATTTTCCAAAAATAGGCCGGTGGTCCATTTATCATGCGATCCGTGCCCAAAACCGCCAAAACATGAAAGCCAAAACCCTGCTGATAACCCTGTTGATTTCCTGTTTCTGGACAACAAACCCCCTGGCTGCCCAGACCAAATCGGAAACCCTCGATGCCATGATCGTCGAAGGCATGGAACAATGGCAAATACCGGGGCTGGTGGCCACGGTGGTACACGATGGGGAGGTGGTCTTTGAAAAGGCCTACGGGGTTCGCAACCTGCAATCTGAGGCCCGGGTCGATGGCCAAACCCTTTTCAACATGGGCTCCACCACCAAGGCCGTGGTATGCCTGGCCCTGGGCATATTGGTAGACCGGGGGAACCTAAAATGGGAAGACAAGGTGTATGAGCATTTGCCCGAGTTCCGTCTGTCAGACCCCTATATCAGGGAAGAAGCGCGGGTAATGGACCTGCTCACCCACAACCTGGGTATCGACGAGGCCGACCTGCTTTGGGTTATCGACAGCACCTCGACGTCTGAAACGCTAAGGCGATTTGCCGGGGCCGAAAAGACCTTTCCGGTGCGGGGGGGCTTTGTGTACAACAACCTGATGTATGCCCTGGCCGGCGAAGTAATACATGCCGCCTCGGGCAAGCCCTGGTCGCAGTTTGTGGAAGAGGAGATCTTCCGCCCCCTGGAAATGACCCGTACCGTGGCTCTCGCCTATGAGATGGTCAGGCTGCCGAACCGGGCCACACCCTATGTGAACGTGCCGGGGGAAGGGATTCAGGAAGCGCCCTACGACCTTTCCGACCAGATCGGGGCGGCGGGCATGATCTATACGTGCCTGCAGGACGTGGAACACTACCTGCTCATGTTGGAGCAAGGTGGGGTGTATAATGGGAAGACCCTCGTTACCCCTGAAACCTTTGCGTTCCTGTTCGAACCCCATACCCTGATCGGCGCAGATGCCTTTTACCCGACCCGGCAGCTCACCCAGCCCCACTGGCGCAGCTATGGCCTGGGCTGGTTCCAGCACGACTACCTCGGGCACAAGCTCGATTTCCATACCGGCAGTATCACCGGGCTCATCGCTATTGCCGGGATCATGCACGACGCGAATACGGCCGTTTATGTGATGGCCAACATGGACCATGCCGAGCTGCGGCACGCCATCCTCTATAAAGCCATGGACCTGTGGGCCCTCGAGGCACCCGATCGCGACTGGCAACAGGAAGTATTTGACCTCTACGACGGCTTTCGCCAGCAGGCCCAGCAGGAGGAGGCAGAGCTAAACGCCAAAAGAAAAACCGGCACTTCTCCACGCCTCCCGGTATCGGCGTACGCAGGCACCTTTACACACCCCATGTACGGGCAAGCAAAGGTAGTTGCAAGCGCCAGCGGCCTCGATCTGGTTTTTAACGACTTTGCCACCTTCCACCTGCAGCAATGGCAGTACGACACCTTTCGCTCCGACACAAAAAACCGCTTCCTCACCCGACTGATGGTCAATTTCGGTTTTGGAACAGACGGGGCCGTTTCACAGTTTGAGGCCCTGGGTAAAACCTTTAAAAAATCCACGGATTAAACCTTTTCCTATGGAGGCTTTTTCGAAATGGGCCGTGTGGCTCATAGCTGTGCTGGGCATGAGCGCCTGCGGCGGAAAGGACGGAGCAC
The DNA here is from genome assembly GCA_024642005.1 of Robiginitalea sp. Taxonomy (GTDB): domain Bacteria; phylum Bacteroidota; class Bacteroidia; order Flavobacteriales; family Flavobacteriaceae; genus Robiginitalea. The sequence goes on from JAHECA010000028.1 coordinate 36,192, forward strand.
CTACAAATTCCAGCAGGCGCCTGTTTTTGTAGAAGTGCGCTAAACCCTTCTGATCGTGGCTAAGCCTTCGGAATGGCGATGGTGATATTCCGGTACTCCACCGGGCCATGGTCTCCCTGTAAAAAAATGGGGCCCGGCTCGCCTTCGCGGCTGTCGAGTGCCCCCCCTGTAATACCCGGAATTATCTGATTGTAGATAATAGTCTTTCCGTTGGCTTCCACAGTTACACGCCGGCCGACCAGGGTAATATCGTATACCTGCCACTCGCCCGGGTTTCCGGCCACATTCTCACTGGGTGTCAGGAAGCCGTAAATGCCCCCCAGGAAATGCGAATTGGGCTCCTTGCCCCGGCTGTCTTCCACCTGAACCTCGTAACGGCCTCGCAGGTATACCCCCGAGTTGGAACCCTCCGGGATCCGGAATTCGATGTGCAGTTTAAAGTCTCCGAATTTTTCGGCAGTCATCAGGTTTACCCCCGATTGCAGGCTGCTGAGTACCCCATCAGTGACTACCCATTGGTTCTCGCCACTTCCCGAAGCGGCGACCCAGCCATCCAGGCTGTTGGCTGCGAGGAGCGACCTGGGCTTCGACCAGGTGGCCGGAGCATCGTGCAGCAACCTGGGGGCGCGCACGCCACGGAATACATGGGGCTGCCCGTTGTGATCGAGGATATGGCCTTCCAGGGCATCTGCAGTTACGGAGCCGGTGAGTTGCATGTATTGGGACCCGTTCCACTGGGGCGGAATACTGAAGGAAAATAAGCCGTCTTTCTGATGTACTTCTGCAATTGGGCGGGCGCTGCCTGATACACTCACATAATGGCCCGTAAGAGCCTTGTTGCCCGACAGTTCCACTTCGAGCCAGGAAGGAAGCCAGTGCTCCCCATACTGTACCTCAAGGTCCCAGCGGCCTAACAGTTCATTGGCCTCCTGGGCCCTTACTGTCCCGAAAGCCGGCAGCAGCGCCAGTGCACACAGGCACATCAACATTCGTGTTTTCATGGTTTTCAAAAATTAAGGTCTTCCTGTAAAAATAGCCATTAATCTGATTCGTGAGCGCCTTGCTTGTTGGGTTTGGGTCATGGGGAATTTAGTACCTTAGGTCTTCAGAACTAGTCAGCCATGACACACATTCGCGAGGCAGTTACGACCGAAGACTACGAGCTGATTGCCCGACTGGCGGATACCATTTGGCGTGAGCACTACACCCCCATCATCGGCAAGGGGCAGGTAGATTATATGCTCGAGCGGTTTCAAGCACCCAACGCCATAGCGCGGCAGGTTGCCGCGGGGTTGCAGTACTTCCTGATGATTCACCAGCACCAGCCTGCCGGGTACCTGGCCTTTGAAAAGCAGGCGGAATCGCTGTTTCTGAGCAAGATCTACGTGCTGAAGAACCTGAGGGGCAAGGGGCTAGGCGCGGAAGCCATGGCCTTCGTAAGGGCACAGGCCCGGGCGGGCGGCTGCCAGCGCATTAGCCTGACCGTTAACAAGTACAATGCGGGTTCCATAGCCGCCTACCTCAAGTTGGGATTCCGGCAGGAGCAACCCATTCAGCAAGACATCGGTGGGGGGTATATCATGGACGATTACCTGATGGTCCTCGAACTGCAGTAGACAGGACTGCCCTATCGGTTCACTTTAAAGTTTTCCAGTTTGATGTCATCCAGTCCGTATTCGTCGAATGGGTATTCCATCTGGTCCTGGATATTGTACAGGGAGATCAGGATGAATTCGGTGATGATCACGACGGAGTACTCAATCCATTGCGCGTCTTCCACCCCAATGTTGTATACGATGTTCGGGGCATAAATGATGGGGAAGACGAAGATAAAGACCAGGCAATAGGCTTTCAGGGCCTGGGGTGTCCGGTGGGAATTGATGGCGTAGACATTTTCAAAGGCTTCCTGCATGTTGTTCATGAACCGGAAGATCCGATCCTTGATCTTCGAGGGCATGTGTTCATTCAACCCAAGGATGGTCCCGTGCAGCTCTTTGAAGGCTTCGTCCACTTCGCGGGTGTCGGTTCCTCCTTTTTTAAGGAAAAGGATGACTCTTTCGCTTATGTGGTCTATAGCCGATTCCAGCCTTGTATTATCTTCCTGGGGCAGGTTGCGGCTCATTTGGATATAGTGCAAAATGGTGGTGAGCGACGTGCGAAACTGGCTGAGATGCTCAAGGGCTTTTTCGCGCCTTTTGAAAGCCCCGCGGATATTGAACACCAACGGAAAAATAATGGCTATGCTCAACAGGGTCAGGTCAACATTGTAACCCAGGTTGAAATGAATTGACAGGTAGGTAGCCAGCACAGAGATCACCAGCACAATCACCGTCTTTTGGTTAATAATGGAAGTATATAGTTTAATAATTTAAAATTTAGTACATTAATCTTTCAAAAGCTGAATATAGTGAAAAATCGAAACTTAACATTCATCGTCCTTTTGTTTTTTATAGGGCTATTGCCTCTTATAGGCCAGCAGCCCGCCGACGCAGTTGAATCTGCCAAGGTCGCACCCCTTTTCGAAAGTGAGGAACCCCTGCCGGTTCGGCTCAGGTATTCTGACAAGGATATGCGGAAGGATACCAATGACAGCACCTACCTGATGAGCATGATGGGCTACCAGAAGCCAGACGGCACCTGGGATTCTCTGGAAATCCGGGCCCACGCCCGGGGGAACTGGCGACGGGAAAACTGTTTCCTGACCCCTGTTATGGTCAAATTCAAGAAAAGTGATGTAAGCGGTACCGTTTTTGAAGGCCAGAAGGAAATGAAACTGGTCCTCCCCTGCCGCAACAATGACCTGGGGCAAGATTATGTCATCAAAGAATATATGGCTTACAAGTTGTATGAGCCGATAAGCCCCTACCATTTCAAGACCCGCCGGCTGGCCATCGAGATGACAGACGACAAAGGGTCCCGCTCCAAGTCCTATCAGATAGAGGGATTCCTGATCGAGGATATCGACGAGATAGCCGATCGCTTCGATGCCAACAAGATGAAACGGAATGTACATCCGCTGCAACAGGATGATCTGACCAGTATACAGAACGACTTTTTCCAGTACCTGATCGGGAATACCGATTTCTCCTCGGCCTACCAGCACAACGAGAAACTCCTCTTCGTGAAGGGCCGTCAGGCAATCCCCATCCCTTACGATTTTGACATGTGCGGGCTGGTGAATGCCAATTACGCGGTAGTTTCAGAGATCCAGGGAGAAGTTTTGAGCCTGAACAGCGTCACCGATAGGTTGTTCCGGGGCTTCAAACGCGATCCTGCACTCTTCGAACAGGTTCGTCAGCAATACCGGGACCAACGAAGCGAACTTATGAGCCGGGTAGACGCCCTCAAGAGCAGTTTCCGCAATGAGAAACAATTTGAAGAAGCACGCAATTACGTGTTGAGCTTCTATGCCGTATTGGATGACCCTGCCAAATATCAATCTGAAATCCTGAACAAGGCCCGTGATAAATAAATACCGTGAAGTGGCCGGTACAGGGCGTTCATCCAACGCTCAGAGATAGCCGGCAACCTTCGCAACTTTCCCGGGAAGAATCTTCAGTCCCCCTGCGTCTATCTGATATTTATCATAGGCATACAGGGGGACTCGCTTTATCTTTCATACGAATTAAACCCCTGAAAAAGAATGGCATCTGAATCGAAAGATATGGCTACCTGGGCCACAGGGGGCTGCACCCTTATCGGCCTTGGTGTGGGCCTGGTCTATTTGCAAACCAATGTACTCTGGTTTGTAGCATCCATCCTTATCGGAATCGGGACAGGGTTGTTGCTTTCATCCCTGCTCTCGGGCCTTCGGAAGAAATAATTCAACGGCATACCCCGAGCTATGGGAACGCTGCTCAGGAAACTCAGACGTGAATTGCTGGCCAACGGCCGGCTCCGGCACTATTTCCCTTATGCCATTGGGGAAATAATTTTGGTGGTTATCGGCATCCTCATTGCCTTGCAGATAAACAACCTGAATGAAAAGCGACTCAGGCGCCACGAGGAGGCCGATATCTATCGGGCCATCGGGCAGCAGGTCACCGAAGACAGGCGCGAACTTGTAGCGGTAATCGATTTTAACCAATTTCTGGCCCGGACGCACCAAAGGGCAAACGAAATAATAAGCGAACGCGACACCGGCAAAACGGATTCCCTGGCCATGTTGGCCATGCTGTTGTCTCAATTTTCCGATTTTCAGCGCAATGCGCGCATCTATGAAAACCTGGCCATGAGCGGCCAGCTGGGCCTGTTGGAAAATCGGGAGATACCCCGTGCCCTGCAACGTCTGGAAATGACCTATACCCAACTCAACAAGCTGGAAGATCTGCACTGGGACGTAATTATCAACGAGTTATCGCCCGAGCTGCGTTCGACCGTTAATTACAACACCCTCAAGGCTGTACGGGCCGAAAGGCTTTACAGCCTGGAACTTCAAAATGTGGTGGTAGAGAGCATTTACCTGACCCGTGGCAAAGATTCCATTTACCGCCGGGCGCTTTTGGAGATCGATTCCCTGCAGGGGCTGCTCCAAAGGCAACTGGGCGATTAAACCTTAAGGGCAAAACAGGGTCCAAAGGATGTAGGCAGGCCCCAAGTTCCTACATATGAGGCTAATTGGGCTATTTTTTTATCTTTACCAAATGACCCGTGCGTTTTCCATGATGCTTTCAATCCTGCTGCTGCTGCAGAGCGCGCATATTACCCTGGCCGACCTGGCCGGGCTTGATGAGCTTATGGAACACTCCCGCTACCACCAACAGGAGTTCGGCGACAATTTCCTTACCTTCCTGTCCAAGCATTATGGCGACCAGAAAGCAGACCACTCGCAAAAACACCAGGAAGAAAAACAACAGCACGAGCAGTTGCCTTTCCAGCAACTGGCACACCTGATGGGGGTAAACGCCTTCATGCTGCGCCAGCCGGTCCTTGAATTGGTCTTACCCCTCGACCCTTCGGGCGACTCCCGCCCCGATTTCTATTATTTCCGCCCTGCATATTCCGGGTTCCAGTCCGGCATTTTCCAACCGCCCAGACAGGCATAGGTTTTCGTGAGATCCGTGCATTGCGCTGCAGGGGCCCCAGGCCGCTGCCAGCCCGTTTATCCATACATGTCTGCTTTCCATGCTACACCGTATTATTCGTTTCAGCCTCCGAAACAAACTGATTATACTCCTGTTCACGGTAGTACTGATCGGCTTTGGCCTCTATTCGCTGGGGAATATCCCCATTGGGGCCGTCCCCGACGTAACCAATAACCAGGTACAGGTAATCACCACTTCCCGCAACCTCTCCACCCAGGATATGGAACGGTTTATCACCTATCCCGTGGAACTGGAAATGGCCAATCTGCCGGGCGTGCAGGAAATCCGCTCCGTTTCCAAATTCGGCCTCTCGGTGGTGACCATTGTCTTCGACGACGAACTGGGCACCTACCTGCCCCGCCAATTGATCGCGGAGAAAATCCAGGCGGCATCAGAGCGCATCCCCCAGGGGTTCGGAACTCCAACCATGGGCCCGATCACCACCGGTCTCGGGGAAATCTACCAGTATGTCCTGGATGTCGATCCAGCCTACAAAGACCGCTACTCGCCCATGGACCTGAGAACCATCCAGGACTGGATCGTGAAAAGGCAGCTTTCCGGTATTCCCGGGGTTGTGGAGGTCAATACCTGGGGAGGCTACCTGAAACAATACGAAATTGCCGTTAAGACAGACAGGCTCAATGCCATGAATGTTACGGTGGGGGATTTGGTGCGGGCCCTGGAAAAAAACAACAGCGTGGCCGGGGGTGGGTATATCGAAAAGATCAACCAGGCCTATTTTATAAGGGGGGAAGGCCTTGCAGGTTCCCTGGAAGACCTCGAAAACACAGTGGTTAAATCAGTAGATGGCGTGCCTGTGTATGTGCGGGACGTGGCCACCACAAGGTTCGGAAATGCCACCCGCTTCGGCGCAATCACCGCCAACGGGGAAGGGGAAAAGGTGCTCGGGCAGGTCATGATGCTCAAAGGGGCCAATTCTAAAAAAGTGATCGACGCGGTAAGGGATCGGGTTGCGGCCATTTCAGGCACCCTGCCGGAAGGGGTCAGCATCAATGCCTTCCTCGACCGCAGCGAACTGATTGCCCGCACAACCGGAACCGTGGAGGAAAACCTGATATTGGGATGTCTGATCGTGATCTTTGTGGTGGTCTTGCTTTTGGGAAATCTGCGTTCGGGCCTGGTGGTGGCTTCTGTAATCCCGCTTTCCCTGCTCTTTGCCCTCTCCCTGATGTATGTTTTCGGGGTAGATGCCAACCTGATGAGCCTGGGGGCCATCGACTTCGGGATTATTATAGACGGGGCCGTTATCATCGTGGAATACATTGCCTATCGCATTAGTTTAGGGGCCTCCGAGCTCGAGAAGCTGGCCCGGGCCGAGCGCAGGGCGCTCAAGGATGAAATTACCCTGAAAGGGGCTTCGAAGCTAATGAATTCAGCTGTTTTCGGGCAACTGATTATCCTGATCGTCTTCATCCCAATCCTGGCCCTGAGCGGGGTGGAGGGGAAAATGTTCCGGCCCATGGCCCTGACCTTCAGCTTTGCCCTGGTGGGCGCCATGCTGCTCTGTTTCACCTATGTGCCGGTAATGGCCTCCATGGTGTTGAAGCCGGTACGGGAAAACCGGAAGCGGAATATTTCCCAGCGCCTGGTACCCTGGCTTACTGACCTCTATGGCCCGAGCCTGGACTGGGCCCTGACCCATAAAAAGGCCATTCTGGGCATGGCAATTGGATTTCTGGTACTCGCGGGCGTCCTGTTTTCCCGCATGGGGGCCGAATTTGTGCCCACCCTGGATGAAGGCGATTTTGTGATCCAGCCGATCCTTAAAACGGGCACCAGCCTGAGCAGGACCATCGAAACCACAACGCAGATCGAAACCATTCTGAAGCAACAGTTCCCGGAAGTAGACCAGGTGGTAACCCGCATTGGCGCGGCCGAAGTGCCCACTGACCCGATGAGCATGGAAGAGAGCGATGTGATTATCACCCTGAAGCCCCCCTCAGAGTGGGTCAGTGCCGACAGCAAGGACGGGCTGGCCAACCGGTTCAAGGAAGCCCTTTCGGTAATTCCGGGCATGGAGGTAGAATTTACACAACCCATAGAGATGCGTTTCAACGAATTGATTACGGGGGTACGGGCCGATATCGCCATCAAGGTCTTCGGGGAAGACCTGAGTACCCTGGCCCGGCTCGGGGAACAAATACGCGCCCAGGCCGCAAGGGTACCGGGGGCAGCAGACATTGCTGTAGAAAAGATCGAGGGTCTGCCGCAACTGAATGTGTCTTACGACCGTTCCAAAATCGCCCGGTTCGGGCTCCATATCCAGGATATCAACGACATGCTCTCGCTGGCTTATGCCGGGCGCGTGGTGGGGAAGGTCTTTGAAGGGGAGCGCATGTTCGATCTGGCGATTCGCCTCGACCCCGGCCAGCGCAACAACCTGGACGAGTTGGAGCAACTGTATATAGACCTGCCCGACGGGGGCAAGGTGCCCCTGAGTGCAGTGGCCCAGGTGAGTTACCAGGAAGGGGCGGCCAAAATATCGCGCGACAATACGCGCAGGCGGCTGGTGGTAGGCATCAACGTACGCGACCGCGACCTGCAGTCGGTCGTAGACGACGTACAGGCACTTATCGAAGCGAATGTCTCCCTGCCCATTGGGTACAGCATAACCTACGGCGGGCAGTTCGAAAACCTGCAGAGCGCCAAAGCCCGCCTGAAGATAGCGGTGCCCATCGCCCTGGTCCTGATTTTCCTGATGCTGTATTTTGCCTTTAACTCCATTAAAGAAGCGCTTATCATCTTCTCGGCTATCCCCCTGGCTGCAGTGGGCGGGGTACTCCTGCTCTGGTTGCGCGACATGCCCTTCAGCATCTCGGCAGGGGTGGGCTTTATCGCCCTTTTCGGGATTGCCGTTTTGAATGGGATTGTTTTGATCGAACACTTCAAGGAATTGCGGCACGAACATGATGAGGACATCGAACTGCTAATACGACAGGGGGCCGCAGACCGCCTACGGGCCGTATTGCTCACCGCCTCTGCGGCGGCCCTGGGCTTTTTGCCCATGGCCGTTTCGACCAATGCCGGGGCCGAGGTGCAGCGGCCTTTGGCCACCGTGGTCATCGGCGGCCTGGTGAGCGCCACCCTGCTCACCCTCATCGTGCTTCCTGTACTGTATTCCATCTTCAGCCGGGAACACGGCCCGCGATTCTCGGTGGGTAAAAAAATCAGGAATAGAGTGGCCCTGATCGCTTTTATGGGCCTGGCCGGCCCCCTGCAGGCCCAACAGGAAGGGCTTGGCCTCGACAGCCTGCTTCGGTTGGCAGAAAGCCACAACTCCGGTTTGCAGGCTTCCCGGATGCGCTGGGAATCGGCCGACGCATTCAAGGGCACGGCCCTCGACTTCAACCGAACCGAACTCTTTTACGGGTACGACAATAACAACATTGCGAACGGCCTTCCGCTAAACGTTTTCGGCGTGAGGCAGGGCTTCGAATTTCCGACCGTGTATGTCAAGAGGTACAAGGCCGGTTATTATGCCGCCGAGTCAGCCCGGAACCAGTACGAAGCCGTCCAGCGCAAATTGAACCACCGCATCAGCAGCCTGTACAATCAGTTTTTGATTGCCCGTCAGAAGGCCACCATCTACGGGCACCTCGACAGCCTTTACCTGGTATTTGCAAAGGCTGCAGACAGGCGCTTCGAGCTGGGCGCAACCAACTACCTGGAAAAGGTGACCGCCCGGTCGCGCCAACGCCAGACCCGCCTGAGGCTCGAAGCCGCCCAGACCCTTTCCGAAACTCTCCGGCAGGAAATCCTGAGCCTTGTACAGGCCGAAGGCCCGCTTGCCCTGGCAGACCCGGAGCCCGAGCGCCTCCTGGTCAACACCCCGGAACTCAGTGGCCTGCCCGAGGTTCAATTGCTGGACAACCGCCTGCTCGCCCAGAAATTTACCCGCCAGACCGAGGCACACCGTCTGTTGCCCGACCTGAGCATGGAATACTTCCAGGGCAGCAACAGCGCAGTGGATGGCGTCCTGGATGGTTACCTGCTCGGAGTAAAAATCCCCCTGCTCTTCAACGGACAGGCCGCACGCATCCGCACAGCCCGGCTGGCCGAGACCGCCCTGGTGGAAGAGAATAAAGACATCTCCATCAGGCTGCGGTCACAACTCGAACAGTTACAGGCCCAACTGATGCAGCAAAATGAAGCCATGTCGTATTACGAACAGGAGGGCAGCGAACTGGCGGCGGCCATCTTAAAAGCTGCCGAGGGCAGCTTTCGAAACGGGGAAATCGATTTCTTCCAATACATCCAGAGCCTTGAAAACAGCTACGAAATCAGGATTTCCTACCTCGACCAGCTGGAACGCTACAACGAAACCGTCCTGAACATTAACTACATCACTTATTGAAGACCATGAAGTCAAATGCCAATCTCTATATACCGGTGCTGCTTGTGCTGGCCCTTCTGATCGAATCCTGCAACGGAGGCGACAAATCGGCCACGGCCGGCGAGTCAGTGCCCGACGACGGCCTTATCCATGTGAGCAAAGCGCAATTCGAGACCAACAATATGCAACTTGGGCACCCGGCCATGCGCAATTTCCCCGAGGTATTGCAGGTGAGCGGCATGGTAGACGTGCCCCCTGAGAATCGCGCCTCGGTTAGTGCCGTCAGCGGGGGCTTTATACGGGAAATTTCACTGCTTATCGGGGACCGGGTGCGGCGGGGCCAACGCCTGGTAACCCTTGAAAACCCTGAATTTTTGCAGCTGCAGCAGCAATACCTGGAAACCGTGGAACAGCTGCCCTTCCTCAAATCGGAATTTGAGCGCCAGAAAACGCTCTACAACGAGAAGATCAGTTCCGAAAAATTATTCCTGCAAGCCGAAAGCCAGTACCGCACGGCACTGGCCCGTTCCAACAGCCTGGGGCGGCAACTCGAGCTCCTCAACATTTCGCCGGAATCGGTTCAGGCAGGGCAACTCAGCTCGGTTAGCCCGGTATTTGCTCCCATAGACGGGTATATCACCAAGGTGAACGTCAGCAAAGGCACCTTCGTTTCCCCTGCCACTGAAATCGTCGAGATTGTGAACAGCGACCACCCGCACCTGGAGCTTACGGTATATGAAAAGGATGTGCAGCGCGTGCACATCGGGCAGGATATCCGTTTTAGCCTGCCGGAACTGTCAGATACCCTGTATGGAGCCCGGGTCCACCTGATAGGAACGTCCCTGAACGAGAACCGGACCGTAAAAGTGCACGCCCACCTCAAGGACGAGAAGCAGGCCCACTTTCTGGTGGGGATGTTTGTACGGGCCCAGATTGATATTGAAGGGGCAGAACAACACCCCTATCTGGCGCTTCCCGAAACTGCTCTTGTAGCTTCAGGCGGTTCCACCTATTTGCTGATCCTGCAGGGCTCTACAGAAACGGATTACGCCTTTCGGCAGGTTAAAGTAGGCGCAGGGGCCACAGCTGCAGGCTATACTGCCCTGGAGGCCGGGTCGGGCCTGAACGAGGGAAGCCAGGTGCTGGTGCAGGGGGCCTTTAACCTGGTTGGCCCGCAGTAAAG
>JAHECA010000044.1 GCA_024642005.1 Robiginitalea sp.
GAAATTTCCAGCTCCCGGGTGCGTTCCCTGATCCTGGCTTCAAGCTCTTCGTTTTTCCTCCGGAGCCCTTCCATGGGGAAGGATTCTTCTTCCGCGATATCCGAATCTGGGGTAGAGGCGTGGAAATGGGTAATCCGCCAACTGCCGTCCTGAAGTTCCAGAAGGGTCGTGAGCCTGACGGCCAACCGGTGCTCCAGGGCATGCATAAACAGCTCCATCTCCTCAACTATGAGGCAGACGGTGCCATCTGCCAGCAACTTTTCGGAAATGGGCTCCCGGGTCAGGTCGTAAGGCTGATTGCGCAGCTGATCTGTCTGAATACGGGCCATCTCGGCTACTCCTTCACGATTCCTGAAGAATTCATGCGCTGCCGTACCATAGCCCAGAAAGGTTTCGTGAAGGACTTCAGTAAGCTCTTCAACCGACCTGAAGTTGAATAAAATTTCGATCATCCGTTCATAGACCGAATGAGGCTGGGAACAGTCTGAATGGGTCTTCTCCTTCATGTGCCAGGCAGGTTAATTGTAAATGCCGTCCCTTTTCCTTCGTTCGACTCGACCGAAAGGGTACCCCCGTGGCCCTTGGTCACAATATCATAACTCATGGAGAGTCCCAGCCCGGTGCCCTGCCCGGTGGGCTTGGTGGTGAAAAAGGGCTGGAAGATTTTCTCCTGGATGTGCTCAGGGACGCCGTTTCCGTTGTCGATTACTGCGATTTCCAGGCCCTTGGCAGTCTTTCGCGTGCGCACGGTTACCTTGGGTTGGTAATCTGCCGGGGCCTGCCGCTTTTTCTCCGTTACCGCATGGAAGGCATTGGTCACCAGGTTCAGGAGTGCGCGTCCGATGTCCTGGGGAATTACCTGTGCCCATCCCACGGCAGCATCGAAGTCGGTCTCCAGGTCTGCGTTGAATGATTTGTCTTTGGCACGCAGGCCGTGATAGGCCAGCCTGAGGTATTCGTCGGCCAGTTTGTTCAGGTCTGTAGCTTCCTTTTTGCCTTCGCTGCTGCGGCTGTGCTGCAGCATCCCCTTCACAATACCGTCGGCCCGTTTGCCGTGGTGGACGATCTTTTCCAGGTTTTTCGTGAGGTCTTCTGCCAGGGCTTTTACCTCGGCCCAATCTCCTTTTTGCACCTCTTCCATGAGCTCTTTCAGAAGCTCTGCGCTTACCTCAGAAAAATTGTTCACGAAGTTGAGCGGATTCTGGATCTCATGGGCGATGCCGGCGGTAAGCTCGCCTAATGAAGCCATTTTTTCAGACTGGATGAGCTGGGCCTGGGTGGCCTTCAGTTCTTTGAACGCCCGTTCCATATTGTTCTTGGCCGCTTCGAGCGCTTTGAAATCGAGATAGCGCGCATAGGCCATTGAGAACGATTCTGCCAGGGAGTGGGTAAGCTCCAGATGTTCATCTATCAGGGACTCCCTGCTCCCTACATACAGCATGCCCTCGGCAAACGGGACGAACTGGAGGTGGAGTATGTCAAAAGAGGCGTCGGTGCCCGAAAATTCTTCGGGGCCTTCGATCTGGCCCTTTTGCAGCATGGAGTGCACCCATTGCTGGAATTCGAAACGATCCCATTGTTCGCGATAGATGTTCCGGTCTTTCCAGTGGTCGACCATTTTGCGGATGGTAACCGTTTCATCGAAACCAAGGTTGAGTACGGCCAGGGTTTTACCTTCCGGGGTAGACAAATAGGCCTGGATGGTCTGTTGGTCTTTGTTGATGATAAACAAACCGCAGCGGATAAACGGAACATCCAGGCCCTTGAGTACCTTCCACAGCATGGGGGTAATATGGTTCAGGTCGTCTGCGGTATGCATCGAGGCGATCTCTGCTCTGATGCCATGCAGTGCCGATTGCTGCCTGGCCTTTAGGGTTTGCAATTCTGCAGTCTGCAGGTCGAGAAATCGCAGGTAAATGAGCCCGAAGACTTCCGCGAACCGGATCAGGATATTGCATTCCTCCACAGACAGGGAGGCAAGGGTAATCAGGTATAAAGTGCCATGGGGAAACAAAAACGAATAGAAGTATTCTTCCTCATTATACACCGTATCTTTTGAAGGGGAAAGATAGGTCGACATGATTTCGTAAAACTGGCGTACCTGCTGTCCCTTCAGCACCGTCAGGGCATAGGGTTCCTTATTTTTCCGGGCGGGTATGATATTCTCATAGACAGGGTGTACGTGCAGGCTGTAGTAGTCCAGGACCCGCAATTCCTCATCGTGCCCTGAAGTGGTGGTCAGCCAAAGTTCTATGGCCTCGTTTGCGTCATCGAAAATCCCCACCCCGCATCGGATGGGATAGATCTGCAATTCTTCGAGATGCTGAAACAAAAGGGCAGAGGTTTCCGATAATTCGGAACTGCTTCGCATGGTTACGGCACGGGAGCTTACTTTCTGCAATAGATTCTCAACGGCCAGTTCACGGCGAAGCAATGCAATTTGACCCTGGTTCAGGCTGATCACCTTTTCAAGCGAAGCAATTTTTTCCTGCATTTGATGCGCCTCTGAATTTGCCATGGTTTTACTGCCAGCTTTCCCGGCACCCCAAATTTATTCCGCGGTGGCCGGGTCGATAATGCTTGCTATCTCGGTAATTTTATTTGCCGGGAAGCCGGCCAGCCTGGCATGTTCCCGGATTAGTTCTTCGCTGGGAGCAAGGTAAATGCAGTAGATCTTATCGCCGGCCACATAGCTGTGGATCCATTGGATGTCTGTACCCAGTTTGCATAGGACTTCCCGCGATTTTTGCGAGGCAGACTTGAGTTGTTCGGGAGAGGACGACCCGACGTTCGGAATTTCACGTTCAATGATATATTTCGGCATGGGTTGCTGTTTTAATGCTTATTCAGGGTATGGGGTTTGTTTTCCTTCTAATATAGCCATATTTATGGAAGTGGCCGGAGGGCAATTGACTGTTGCCAGTCGTTTTCCGGATCTGTGGCGCTCACGCCTCATCATCCTGAGGGCAGGCTTATTACAAACTCTGCCCCGACGCCTTTCTCAGATGCAACCGAAAGGGTTCCCCCGTGCCCTTTGGTAACGATATCGTAACTCATGGAGAGCCCCAGGCCGGTTCCCTGCCCGGTAGGCTTGGTGGTGAAAAACGGCTGGAAGATTTTCTCGCGGATGTGCTCAGGGATGCCCTCCCCGTTGTCGATTACTGCGATTTCCAGGCCTTTGGCAGTTTTTCTCGTGCGCACGGTTACCTTGGGTTCGTAATCTGCCGGGGCCTGCCGCTTTTTCTCCGATACCGCGTGGAAGGCATTGGTCACCAGGTTCAGTAACACCCGCCCGATGTCCTGGGGCACAACGTTTAGCGTGCCTGCTTTCGGGTCCAGGTCGGTTTCCATGGCTGCATTGAACGATTTGTCGCGGGCACGCAGCCCGTGGTAGGCCAGGCGCAGGTACTCATCTGCCAGATTGTTGAGGTCGGTGGGTTCTTTTTTGCCATCGCTGCTGCGGCTGTGCTGCAGCATCCCCTTCACGATGCCGTCGGCCCGTTTGCCGTGGTGGACGATCTTTTCCAGGTTTTCCCTCAGGTCGGCGGCGATGGCCCTGACCTCATCAGCATCTCCCTTTTCGAGCTCCTCCAGCATTTCCCCGATCAGCTCCGCACTTACATCCGAGAAATTATTCACAAAGTTGAGCGGGTTCTGGATCTCGTGGGCGATACCCGCGGTCAGCTCCCCCAGGGAGGCCATCTTTTCAGACTGGATGAGCTGGGCCTGGGTGGCCTTCAGCTCGGAAAGGGCCTGTTCCACGGCCTTCCGTTTTTGTTCGAGTTCTGCGATGGTCTCTTCCAGCAAAATGGCCGTGGTGCGCTTTACCTTTTCGGTGCGGTCGAGCTTGAACGACACGATCTGCAATTCCTTGTCGACGGCTTTCAGGGCGCCCAGCAGGGCTTGCCGCTGCGAGTCAGGCATTTCTGGCTGGCTGGCGATATAGTCGGCGATAAGCTGCAGGTTCTTCTCCATCAGAGTTCCTTTAGGGCCACGCAGCAGGTGGTCAGGTTGTGCATTTCCAGGTTCCCGCCTGTGGCCCGACCCAGTTCGGAATTGGAGAACATCCCGGCCATGGGTACGTTCCAGACATTCCTGATCCCTTCCAGCTCTTCCGCCATGAGCGGCCCCAGGGAAAGGATCCGGCCCCCGCAACTGAAGATAACCACGGCATCGGCCTCGGGCATTTCGGTCTCTTTGAGGTTTTGAACGCCCCTGACCACTTTTTCCATGACGTCCCAGTCAGGAGGAAGCGAAAACCGCACTTTGGATCCCTGGGGCACCGTACCGCTGGTGTAAAAGGAATGGTCAGACCAGTCTACCACCAAACCGGGCCGCATTACAGGATCTCCTTGCTCCCGTTGCAGCTGCAACGGAAAATTGGTGCCGATTTCCACCATCAGGTTTTCATTCTCAGGGGTCGGGTTTGCAATGCCCCCGTATTTGGCGGTAATATCCAGGGCAGGGATGTTATCGATGGTGTACACGTGGTTCCCTTCGCTTTTGGTTACCGTTTTCTCCGTTCCCACCGCCTTCCACCCGCAGGTGGCAAGGCCCGACATCTTCACTTTGGTTTCATCGATGGCCAGCAAGACGATACCGCTATTGCTTTCCTGATGGCCCGAAAACACAAAGGTCTCCTTAAAAAGGTATTCATCCCCGGCGCCACCCCCGAAGGCGTTGATGTCATCCCCGGCCTCATCCTGCAACCCCAGCAAAACCTGCTCCCCATCGGTGGAGGCACCGCTGATGGCCAACAGAAACCCGGTTTTGGGAAATACCTCCCTGGCCCTGACAGCAAGCCTCCGGGCCGATTCGCGGTAATCCCTGGAATCAAAAGATTCCGTGAAGATCCTGAAATACGACCGGTCCATATCGAGCAGGAGGATGGCCGCAGAACCCGATTGAGGTTCCGCATCGATGAATTCCCCGTGGGTGGTAGCGCCGAATACCGAAATATTTTGTTCGGTCAGCAGCTGGCGGATGGCATCCCGGTCGAGGTCTACCGATACAAAGACAATGGCCAGGGTAGGGGCAAACCCATCGTCCATGGCCTGTTTCAATTCCCTTTGGAGGGCTTCCGGCGATTTTCCCTTGATGGATTTTGCTCTCATGGTGTAGTTTTTTCTTTTAATGCCACCCAGGAATTCGTGGTGGAGTGGAAATCGTGTTTCCCGTCAAGGCCCCTGCCAAATTCCCCATAGGTATAAAACCCCGCCATGGGAACCTTCCAGAGTTCCTGCAATCCCTCGTTTTCCTGCTGTGCCAAGGGGCCCAGGGCACTCAGCCTTCCGGCGCAGGAAAAGACCAGCAGGGCATCCGCTTCTTCACGGGTTTTGGTTTTGAGTTCCCCGGCCTTTTCCAGGACGGTATCCACGATGTCGAATTCGGGAGGGGTGGAGAACCGGAAGGTCGCCCCCTGGGGCACTTCCGTTTCACAAATAAGTGCCTCTTTCTCTTTGTCGTACCCGATTGTGGCGCACATTTTCGGTTCCCTGCCTTCGCGGATGATCTGGAAGGGATAATGTACGCCTATGGTGTCAAAGAAATGCAACTGGTCTTCGGCCGAAGCCTTGTCTTGCCCCAGGTAGCGCAGGTAGATGTCAAGGGCCGGCTGGTCGTCAATGGTAAAGATCAGGTTGCCCGCGCTGCGGGTGACCGTGCGGGGAATGCCGACCGGCTTCCAGCCCGAGATGGCCATCCCCTGCATCGCTACTCGCGACTGGTTGAGCACCAGGGCGATCATGCCGTAGTCGGTCGACCACCCGTGGGTGAACACATAGGTGCCGGTAAAGGTGATGTCGTCGCCCGCCATGCCCCCGAACATATTGATGTCCGGGCCCAGGGTTTTTTCGAGGCGCCTGATCAGGTTTTCCCCGTCGAGCACCCGGCCGTCGGCCGTCAACAGGGTGCTGCATAAAATCAGGGCCGGTTTATCAAAAACGCCGCGAGCAGCAATTGCCAGACGGGCTGCGGCCTCTTCCAGGCTGCCGTCCCCGATGGCTTCATAAACGAGGGTATAGTGTTCTGGGGCGAGGTCCCAGAGCATGACCACGGCCCCGCCCTGGCTCTGCTGGCCCTCAGTGAATTCTCCCGAGGAGGTGGCCCCCATAACGTCGATCCCTTTCTCGTGCAGCATGTTGCACACCGCTTCCCGGTCTTGTCGTACTGAAACAAAGGCGATCGCCACGGTTGGGCGGTACCCGTCGCGCATGCTGCCTTCAAGGGCTTCACGGAGTTGGTCGGGCGTATTTCCGGAAATGGTTTTTGCCTTCATGGTTCAGGATTCTTTTTAAAGGTAATGAAGAATGTCGTGCCCCTGCCTTCCTCGGTTTCTGCCCGAAGCTCGCCCCCGTGGCCCTTGGTCACGATATCGTAGCTCATGGAGAGCCCCAGCCCGGTGCCCTGCCCGGTGGGCTTGGTGGTAAAGAAGGGCTGGAAGACCTTTTCCCGCACTTTTTCGGGAATGCCGTTGCCGTTGTCCGAGACGGCGATCACCACTCGCCCGTCTTCCCGGGCCGTCCGGATCGACACGGTCGGCACGTATCCCCTTTGGCCTTCCCGGGCTTTTTCGCTTACGGCGTAGAAGGCGTTGGTGAGCAGGTTCAGGAGTACCCGCCCGATATCCTGGGGCACAACACTGACCCTGGGAAGCCTGGGGTCAAAATCGGTAGACAAGGTGGCGTTGAACGATTTGTCCTTTGCCCTGAGGCCGTGGTAGGCCAGTCGCAGGTATTCATCGGCCAGGGCGTTGAGGTCGGCGGGTTCTTTTTTGCCGTCTCCGCTGCGGCTGTGCTGCAGCATCCCTTTCACGATGCTGTCGGCCCGCGAGCCGTGGTGGACGATCTTTTCCAGGTTGTCGCTCACATCGCGGGCAATGGCCCTTACCTCTTCCATGTCGCCCTTTTCCAGTTCTTCGAGCAGCTCGCTAAGGAGTTCGCGGCTCACGTCAGAGAAATTGTTCACAAAATTCAACGGGTTCTTGATCTCGTGGGCGATGCCGGCGGTAAGCTCTCCCAGGGAAGCCATCTTTTCCGACTGGATAAGCTGGGCCTGGGTGGCCTTAAGCTCTGAAAGCGTTTTTTCGAGCTGGCGGAAGTCTTCGTAGCGGGCATAAGCCACTGAGAATGCCCCCGCCAAGGCCTGCACGAGTTCCATATGAGGCGGGTTTAGGTGCAACTGGCTGCCGACGTAGAGCATGCCCTGGGCAAACGGGACCATGTGCAGCACCAGGTGCTCCGGGGCGTCGGCCCCGGACTGGTAACGTTCCCGGTTGTCGACCAGGCCGTGGTCCATGAGGGTTTTGGAAAAATCCAGGAAGCCCTGCCGGTCCCATTCGGTTTTGAACACTTCCTGCTCCTGCCAGCTCGTAACCATGTCGTCAAAAACCGGTATAACCCCGAAACCGACATGCCAGACGGCCAGGGATTCCCCTTTCGGGTTCGACAGGTAGGAATGGATTTGCCGGTCTTTTTCGTCTACGATGAAGACCCCGCAGCGGAAAAAGGGCACGCCGAGGGTAGTAAGCTCGTTCCAGACCAGGGGGGTAATGCGTTCCAGGTCGGCTGCCGACCGCATGCTGGCTATTTCGGCGCGAACCCGGTCGAGGGAGGCCTGTTTGATTGCTTCCTGCTCCCGCTCTTCGGCCTCGACCAGGTCGAGGTGACGGCGGTAGGCCAGGTCAAAGACAAAGGCGGCTTTCTGCAACACCGTAAGGGTGTCTTCAGAGGCCGGGGAATGGGTAACCAGCAGAAGGGAACCACCGGTGAAATCGGCAAAATTCCAGTATTCGGATCGGTCGGAGGCACGTCGGTTATCAACGAACCCAACCCTTCTTTCAGCGATCATCGGGGCGTGCTCCAGCATGACCTCCTGCCATTGCTCGGCCATTTCCTTAGTGAATTCGATGGTGTAATAGGCCTGGGGTGAATGGTACATCTCGATCATATATCGGATCTGCTCCGTGGCATCTACTGGAAAATGTACGTTGGCCAGTACGATTTCTCCTGAATCACCGGGGGGGCGAACGGCGGCGATGGACTCAAAAGTTTTACTGCCTTCGGTATACAGGTGCACCACGCTGGCCTCCAGGTCGAGTTGCCCGAGGGAGTCGATCTGCCGGCGCTGCTCTATCATCACGTCCATGATCTCTTTCGAAGAGCGCATGGCGAGCGCCCGGCTCCTGATTCGCTCCATGGCGGCCTCGATTTGAGCCTCCCGGGCCCTTAGTTCCGCTTTTTGGAGATCCAAGTATCGGGTATAGGTCTGTTCGAAAACCTTCCCCATGCGCCTGAGGATGTCGTTGTCTTCGTCCGAAAAGGGCTGCCCGTGGTGGTTGATGACGAAAATGCTGGTATTGCGCGAAACCACACAAGAACGGGTATATCCCCCGGGCCTTGAAAGGATTTCCTTTTTTCGCGACGCCGGCCCCTCGCTGTACGGGGGGTTCCTGAATAATGCCTTGAAAAACTGCTGTTTCTCTTCCAGGGAATAGGATTCCACAAAAAAACCGGGCCCCTTTTTGATTCCCGCAAGAAGGTTTGTGTAAATGGGCATATCCATGAAGGGAAGATGCACTTCCTGAATATATTCGGCCGTACCCCCGGCACCCCAGCAAACCAGTTCAGATCCGATGTCGGCGTTGATGGCGATAAAGGCCCCGCCTGTTATGGCCACCTTCAGTTCGAGAAATTGCTGATATACCGTATTGATGACATCCTGAAGCTCGTCGGTATGGTGCATGGCCATGGAACGGGAGCGCACCCGCTCCAGGGCCGCTTCGATGCGAGCTTCCCGGGCCCGCGTTTCGGCTTGCTGCAGGTCGAGGTAGCGGGTATAGGTCTGGCCAAAGACCGATACGAACCGCTCGAGGATGTTCCGGATGTCGCCGGGCAAAGGGGTATAGGTGAATACAAAGAGAATGCCGTCGCGGAAAACGAAGCTATTGTGGTACACTTCCTTCGGGAGGGCGTTCAGGTCGAACCGGGCCGGATAGTCCGGCGCTTCATTCAAGATCTGAAAATACCGTTTCAGGTCTTGGCCTTTGAGCGTATAGGAAAAAGGTGTCCCGTTACTTGCCCAGTTTTCCTTAGCGCCCCTGGTCAAGGGGTGCTGTGACATATCGAGTGTGCCGTAGTGCAGCACGGTTTGAGAGGCATCTCGTACCGAAGCCGTCCACAACTGCATCTGTTCGGACTGACTCAGAATCCCAACCCCGCACCGAAGGGAGGCATCCGGGTCGAGGCCCAGCAGCTCATTGAAAAAGGTAGTGACCGTTGCGGCAATGTCGTCGGTGTTGTGCATGGCCATGGTCTTGGCCCGCACCCGCTCCAGGGCGGCCTCGATCTGGGCTTCCCGGGCCTGGGCCTCGGCTTTCTGGATATCCTGAAACCGGGTATAGGATTGGTCGAAGACTTTCCCAAAGCGCTCCAGGATTGAAAACTTTTCGTCGGGTAAGGGTTCCAGGCAGGCAATAAACAAGACCCCAAAATCATTAAAAGTATTGTACAGGTAGACCTTTTCGGGCCTGACCATGGCAGCCTTTACCACCTCGGGCAACCTTTTCAGCTCTGTATCATTGAAAAGGATCCGGGTCCAGTTCTCCTTGTAGTCCCCTTCAAGGATATAGAGGTATTTGGTTCTCCTTTCTTTCCATGCTTTCCAGTACTCGTTGTAAACCGGGTCGTCCTGATTAGAAATAAAGTAGCTCTCTGAGCCACTTTCGGCCTCCGGGTTTGCAGCCCACCAGTGTACAGAACGGTTTTCGGGATGGTAGATCCATATCACGGCCCGTTCCATTGCTATTTCCAGGGAAGTCAGTTCCTCAAAAACCTTCGCGAGAACGATATTGAGTTCACTGGATCGGTGCATGGCCATAGACCTGGCCCGTACTCGCTCTAAAGCTGCCTCAATCTGGGCTTCCCGGGCCTGGGCCTCGGCTTTCTGCAGGTCGAGGAAGCGGGTATAGGTCTGTTCGAAAACCCCGGCAAAGCGGTGCAGCAGCGTTTTGGTTTCCTCAGAAACGGGGTCTGGGGTAGATACCAGCAGCATGCCATGCTTAAAATTGGCTGCCGTCTGCACCCGGCGTTCCTGCCGCAAATTCTCGTCAAAGGGCATGCCCAGTACTTTCTTCATGTGCCTGAGCCATTGGGCGAGTTCCTTCCCGGTCTGGTGCAGCTCCAAAATGGGCTGTGCAGCTTTCCACCCGGCATAGAGTTTGGAAATGGTGGTGGGTTCATTTATGGCTGCCTTAAACAGGCGGTCGATCTGTTTGCCGCCCTGTTCGGTAGACCAGTATTCGATGATGCCATCGGGCTCCTGAACGATACCGATATTCAAACGTTCGGGGGTAACGCCCAGTTCGCGCATCTGACGGAAGAGCACGGCGGCCACCTCCGACAGTTCCTGGCTGGTGTGCATGGCCATGGTGGCGGCACGCACGCGTTCCAGGGCGAGTTGTATCTCGGATTCCCGGGCCTGTTCTTCTGCCTTTTTAAGGTCGAAATAGCGGTTGAAGGTAAGGTCTACCACAGATGCGAACCTTCTTAAGATCTTTCGGTCGGCGTCGGCGATGGGTGTTTCCGACCATCCGTAAAGGCACCCCTGGGAGTAGGGGATAAAGAAGCCGAATTGCTCCTTTTCGATTTGTTCTTTGGGGACTTTGAAATTGGCTTCTATGGCCTTGTAATACGATGTCAGTTGTTCCCCCCGCAGTTCAGCATAATAATCTTCATTCTGCAACCATCGGTCGTAGATTTCTCTTAGTACCGGGTGATGGTCCAAAACGGCCGACCCAACCAGAGACAACATATGTCCATTGGGGGTGGCCGAGGCCGAATAAAGGAGGATATTTCGGTTTTTGCGGTTCTGGATGCTTACGCCAGATCGCATCGGGGTAATCCCCAGGACCATTAATTCTGAAAATATCACCCCTGCCGTCGCCGTGAGGTCGCTGGTGTTATTCATGGCCATGGCTTTGGTCCGCACCCGTTCCAGAGCCGCTTCAATCTGTGCTTCCCGGGCCTGGGCTTCGGCCTTCTGCAGGTCCAGGAAGCGGGTGTAGGCCTGTTCAAAGACCTTCGCAAACCGGGCCAGGGTTTCGTTTTCGGGCTCGGTGAATGGGTCGCCTTCGTATTTGGCCAGCTGCAGGGCGATGTGCTTCTGAATGGCAACTGAGAAGATCAGCCGGTCGGTTTCGAGCATGTACCCCTGCCGCTGCTTCGGCACGCGCCGGTATTCCGTTTTGGCGAAGGCATGCTCGAACCAGCTGTTTTTCTGTTTCTTGTTGTACTGAGCGGTGTAAAAGTCCTGGCCCTGTTCACGGGCCTGCTGGAAGTCGCGCTGTACCTTGAAGTTGCCGTACGGCAGGTGAAAGTAGGTGGAATACGCCGTGGTGTCGGTTGCCACCCATTGCTGCCAGTCTTTCTTGCCTTTCTCAAGGATAAAAATGCTGGCCGAGTTCAGGGGAATCTGAAGCGATTTAACCTGCTCGAACAGGGTGTTCACCACCGTCTGCAATTCGCTGCTCTGGTGCATGGCCATGGATCTGGCCCGTACCCGTTCCAAAGAAGCTTCGATCTGGGCTTCCCGGGCCTGGGCTTCTGATTTCTGGAGGTCGAGGAAGCGGGTGTAGGTTTGTTGAAACACCACGGCAAAGCGTTCCATCAATTGAAAGGAATCTGCTGAGCGAGCTTCATCGGTAGCCATGCCAATAAAACCATGTGAAAAGAAGATGGAATTGATATAACGATCATTTTTGACTTGATCCTGGTCAAAAGGCAGGCCTATCTTGTCCCGCAAATAACGGCCCCAATTTTCAAGGGACCTGCCGCTCAGGTGTTGTACCAGGGTGGTATCCTGATTCTTCCAGGCCTCATACATCTCTTTGTTCACAGGGGATTCTTTGATCTGAAATGTGAAGGTCTTGCTGAGTTGATGCCCCCCCTGGTCGGTAGCCGAGATCTTCCAAGTCTGCTTTTCCTCATCAATAATCCCGATCTGAAATCGATCTGGGGCATTACTGAGCAGGCTGATTTGTTGAAACAGGACGGCCGCTACTTCGCCCAATTCCTCACTTTTATGCATGGCCATAGTTCGGGCGCGGACCCGCTCTAAGGCGAGTTGGATTTCGGCTTCCCGGGCCTGGGCCTCGGC
>JAHECA010000067.1 GCA_024642005.1 Robiginitalea sp.
CTTTTTGTAACCATTTCGCTGATCTGTTTCTGAACCTTGGAAAGGCTCCAGTCGCCGGCCGTTTGGCTGGGCGGGTATTCCTTGAACGTGGATAAGAAGTTGGCGGCATATCTCTGGATGGCTATGAGAATATAAGCCCGGTCTATGTACCAGTCGTAATAGGTATTAGATCCTTCCATCGCCTTTTCGAAGGGGTCCCTTCTCAGGTTAAAAAGATAGGGGGCGCGAAGCTCGACGAATGGCTCCAGCCAAATCTGCAACTGGGTCGCCCGGTTTACTGCGAACATGGCTTTCCAGTCTCCATAGCGCAAAGCCGCGATCTCGCCAGCGTCATTTACGTAAATAAATCCTTCCCGGGGCGATTCGCTTGCCTTTCCGGTCAGATAATCCAATTGGTTTACACCGTCGATATAGTTCTTATAAGACCTTCCGCCCATAGTGACGCCTTTTTTAATTTTGGCGGCAATATCAGGGTCTCCGGCAATGGCGGCAAAAGTCGGCAGCCAGTCTTCATGAGCAACAATGCCATTTAAGGTTTTGCCTGCGGGGAAATGGCCGGGCCATTTTACGAAAGCCGGCACCCGGAATGCCCCTTCCCAACTGCTGTTTTTTTCGCCGTGAAAAGGAGTTGTCCCGGCATCTGGCCACGTGTTGTAGTGCGGGCCATTGTCGGTTGAGTACATAACTACGGTATTATCTGCAATGCCCAGTTCGTCCAACAGATCGAGCAATTGCCCAACGTGCATGTCGTGCTCGATCATCCCGTCGGTGTACTCGTCATTGCCTTTATGCCTTCTGTCTTCTTTGACGTGGGTCCTAAAGTGCATGCGGGTAGCATTCCACCAGGTAAAGAAAGGCTTGCCTTCTGCCACCTGCTTTTTAATAAACTCTTTCGCAGCAGCCAGGGTTTCGTCATCAACCGTTTCCATACGCTTCTTGGTCAGGGGGCCCGTATCTTCGATGCGCTGCCCGCCTTTCCCATCTGCCCAGGAGTGGATAACGCCCCTCGGCCCGAATGTTTCCCGGAAAGTAGTGCCGTCTTTTAAGATCATATCACCCGGGTAATCAAAATTTTCGGGTTCTTCTTCGGCATTCAGGTGGTAAAGGTTTCCGAAAAATTCATCAAAACCGTTGTTAGTGGGTAAATGCGAGTCGAGGTCTCCTTCGTGATTTTTCCCAAATTGTCCGGTAGCATAGCCCATGTGCTTCAATACGGTAGCCATGGTAATGTCGCTTTCCTGCCAGCCTTCTTTGGCCCCGGGCATGCCCACTTTGGTCATTCCGGAACGAACAGGAACCGAGCCCCCGATAAAGGCGGCACGCCCGGCTGTACAACTTTGTTGGGCATAATAGTCTGTAAAGCCCAACCCTTCCCGGGCAATCCGGTCGATGTTGGGTGTCTGGTACCCCATCATGCCCCTGTTGTTGTAACTGATGTTCCAGGTGCCGATATCATCGCCCCAAATCACCAGGATATTCGGCTTTTTGTTCTGGGCATGAATGCTAAGGCCGAAAGACCAGATTAACCCCAGTGTCAATAAAGTAAATGTCTTTTTCATAAAGTGCTGTTAATGAATTTTGTGTGGGAAGATAAAAAATTTATACCTATTAGCAATTATTTAATCTATGAACTAAATATTACGAAATAATTTACCGGGCATCCTTTACACAGCGAAATCCGGTATGGATCATCCCGGTATCTTGTGAAGTCGGCATTCGGGCCGACACCCTGTAACTGGAACAGTAATTGTCATTGCACAGAAATGAACCGCCCCGCACTACACGCCTGGGGTCGAACTGATCCTGGCTGTAGTTGCTTTTCGAAGGCCCCTTGGGGTTGTTCGCCACCTGTTTCGGATCAAAGCTCTGATAATACGATTCGTCAAACCAATCCATGCAGATTTCCCACACATTGCCGGCCATGTCATACAGGCCGTACCCGTTTGGCGGGAATGATTTTACAGGGGCAGAGTAATAGTAACCGTCTGCCTCGCTGTTGCTGGTCGGGAAGGTACCCGTCCAATAATTGCATTTTGGGGTGCCGTCTTCGACGTATTCGGCGCCCCAGGGATAGATCGCATCTTTGAGGCCGCCCCGGGCCGCCCATTCCCACTCGGCTTCGGTAGGCAGGCGCTTCCCTGCCCATTTGGCATATTCCAGGGCGTCGTAGTACGCCACGTGCACAACGGGGTGGTTGTCTTTTCCGGCAATCGAGCTGCCCGGCCCCAGGGGATGCTTCCAATCGGCACCGGTAACCCATTGCCACCACTGGGAGTAATCCAACAGGTTCTGCACCGCGGCCGGCTGCACAAAAACCATGGACCCCGGCAGAAGGGATTCATCTGGCGGCTTGGGGGTACCCGGCGGCAGCTGTTTCCGGAGTTCCTCCCAGTCTACAGGCCTTTCTGCAATGGTTATATAGCCCGTGGCCTCCACAAATTCGCGGAACTGGGCGTTGGTTACTTCGTGGACGTCCATGTAAAACGCATCCACATGAACCTTGTGAGGCGGGAACTCCCGCGGCAGGGCCCATCGGGAATCGCTGGCGCCCATATCGTAGGTTCCCGCGGGGATCAGCACCATTTCATCGCCCTGTAGCGAACCGGCGTCTGCATCGGCGGGTTTACCTGCGGTACCGCCTTCTGGCAAAATTACTCCAGAGGCATTGGCCAGAACTGCGGCGCGGCCTCCTGCCTTTTCACAATTTGTGTGGTCGGTCATACTGTCGGCATGCTGGTGCATGCCGGACATCTCTTCATTCCCGGCGGCTTCATCATGTGGTTTGGATTCCCTGCAGGCGGCACATGCCACCAGGAGGGCAAAGACAAATTTCCCCTTCATATTTAAAAATTAAAATAGACCCCCAGCGTACCCCGCTCCCCGATTTCGGTAAACAGGCCAAACTCTTCCGTAAAGGCCCAGGAAAGGCCAATATAAGGGTAATACACAAACCTGCGCCTGAAAAATCCCTGGTTGTCCTTCCGGTCGAACAGCCCTATTTCGGTGCCCGGATACACATCCAGTCTTTCCGGCAGTTTCAGGGCTTTCTGCAGGTGAAAGTCCACAATTCCGAAAAAAGAGGTTTCGCGCTCTCTTTCCTCGAAATAAAACTCCACCCCGGCCCCGACAGAAAGCCAGTCGTTGAAGCCGTGATCGTACATAAGGGAAATACCGTTGCCCCGGCC
>JAHECA010000001.1 GCA_024642005.1 Robiginitalea sp.
GTGTCCCCCAATGAACTGGCCAGCCAGGAGGTTTCGGTCCACCGAAAGATGATGATGCTCAGGAATGGGGTCCTAATCGCTTTGACCTTTCTCCTTGGGTTGTCCATTTTCATGACTGTAAGGGCAAGGAAGCAGACCAGAATCGCCATCGAAGAACGGGATAAGGCCCAGGCGAATTATTTGATCTCGGAAGCTAATAGAGAGGTTGAGAAGGATCCTACCATTGCCGTAAGGCTTGCCGAGGCAGCAATCCGCTACCAACCTAAAGATCCTGAGATACTACTTGATGCATCGACTATTTATAATGAGAATAATTTTTATGATATAATTGTTGATGATTCATTGATAAATACTGTGGCTTTTTCGAGGGAAGGAAACTTCGTGCTCACAGGAACAGCAGATTCTCTTGTTCGTCTATGGGATTCTCAAGGCAAAAAGATACAAGAATTTGAAGGCCATAAAGACGGAATTAATTCAATTTCCTTTTCACCGAATGACCAACAAATACTAACCGGATCTAGCGATAACACTGCACGATTATGGGATCTGAAAGGCAACACGATCACAGAATATGTTGGCCATACGGGCCGAGTAACTTCGGTTGTATTTTCACCAGATGGGCAGCAAGTATTGACCGGATCAAGTGACAATATGGCTAGAACATGGGACTTGCATGGCAATATGATCCAAGAATTTAGTGGTCATACAGGTGGTATCTACTCTGTTAACTTCTCTCCCGATGGGCAATTTGTGCTAACGGGATCTGGGGATAAAACCGCACGCTTGTGGGATCTGAAGGGCAATACGATTCAAGAATTTGAAGGTCACAATCTGATTGTCACATCTGTTGCCTTTTCCCCAGATGGGAAACAGGTATTGACCGGCTCATGGGATAGTACTGCACGCTTATGGGATTTGCAAGGCAATACCATTCAAGAATTGAAGGGTCATTCTGAAATAATCACGTGTATCGCTTTTTCCCCGGATGGCACACAGATATTGACAGGCTCATTGGACACCACAGCCCGTTTATGGGATTTGCAGGGTAATACGATTCAAGAATTTAAATGCAGCACCGAAAAGGTCAATAGTGTCACATTTACAAATGACGGAAAGCAAGTCATGACCGGCTCATGGGATGCTGTTCGTTTATGGGATTTGAAAAGCAAACTTTTTCTGGTAGTTCGGAGCTATACAGAAACTTTCAATTCCGTAGCCTTTTCCCCGGATGGATCGCGCTTATTAACGGGATCTGGGGATAAAATTGCCCGTTTGTGGGATCTGAAGGGCAATGCGACTCAAGAATATATTGGCCATACAGACCATGTAAACGCCGTTTGTTTTTCACAGGACGGGAATTATGTCCTTACAGGTTCAAGAGATAGAACTGCCCGGCTATGGGGCCTCCGGGGTACTATGATTCAAGAATTTAATGGCCACAAAGGTGGGATATTGTCTGTTGACTTTTCCCCAAATGGTAAGCAGGTTTTTACTGGTTCAAGCGATAAAACAGGCCGATTATGGGACCTGCAGGGCAATACGATCCAAGAATATAAGGGCCATGGGGACATGATTTACTCTGTTGCCTTTTCTCCCGACGGGAACTCTGTCTTGACCGGATCGGGGGACACTACCGCTCGTTTATGGGATCTGCAAGGCAATATGATTCAAGAATTCAAGGGCCATACTAATATGATCAAATCCGTTGCTTTTTCCCCCGATGGAAATTATGTATTGACCGGATCATTGGATGCTTCAGTCCGCTTATGGGATCTGCAGGGCAATACGATTCAAGAATTCAAGGATCTTACGTTTGAACTAACTTCTATGGTTACTTCTGTTGCCTTTTCGCCGGATGGGAAGCATATTTTGAGTGGTGCTTTTGAAGATGCAAGATTATGGGATCTTAAGGGCAATACCATTCAAATGCTTAAAGGCCATACACGCACTATCAATTCAGTTGCCTTTTCACCGGATGGGCAACAAGTGTTGACTGGCTCAAGCGACAACACATTACGTATATGGGATAACCGCGATCTTTTGGAAAGAATTAATGAAAGCAGGATAGAACCATTGTCACATATACAAAAGAAACGCTATGGCATCGACTAAGCCCCTGGATCTTCTGCCCCTTTGTCCAGGCCAATATACCCCCCCCAATCGC
The DNA here is from genome assembly GCA_024642005.1 of Robiginitalea sp. GTDB lineage: Bacteria > Bacteroidota > Bacteroidia > Flavobacteriales > Flavobacteriaceae > Robiginitalea. The sequence continues at coordinate 2,165 of JAHECA010000001.1, forward strand.
CATGCTCAGCGTGGATGATTGCCTCCACCCGGCTCACCAACACATGGTAGGCATCCGAACGATTATAGGGCGCCGTCTTGGAGGACCAGAGGTATTTTTCGCTTTTCAGTTGTTCCGAGGCCGTGCGGTAATGAATCCATTTGTCCTTGAATTTAAGCAGGCCCGAAACGGATGATAAAATGGCTACCAGGGCTCCTAATGCCCCCGTAATAAGATTTGCAGGGAGTGTGATTGCTGTCAGCTCTTCCATGCCGGATATCAGGGGAATCAGTACCGCCAGAATGATCGTACTGATTTTAAAGCGGTAATAATTCTTTTTGTTGATCACACTTTTAAGGCTATACCATTGTTGCTGTTCATCCAGTCGTTGTCGAATGTAATCTGTAGCTTCCATATGTTCGATGTTGATGCCTCCTAATTAAAAGTAGTCGTATTTACATTTAGTTCATTGGGTATTTTTCTTTCCCGTTAATTGCTCCAAACTAAAATTTTACTCACTCTATTCAAAAAGCTTCCCGAAATGTTAAAATTATCCCTACTTATTCCTATATTGAAATGGTATCGAAGTGGCTCCGGAATCAAGTTATGCGTTTTTCATACTGGAAAATAGCCCCTGGGATTTTCGATAACCAAAATTAGGATACCAACCCCTTGACCAGCTAACCAACTAATTAACAAAACGTATCGTGTCATGACCCATCAACATCCTTTTATCACCATGTCTGAGATACAAGAAGACAAGCTGGTTCTTTTAAGATCCAGGCTGGAGGCCATTCGGAAGGATCTTTTGGAGAAACAGCTGTCTAATGTACCTACCGTATTTGACAAAGTCAATACGCTGCATTATGGGAGGTGGGTAATCCTGAGCCGCGATTCGTTCCGGGATGAACCCCGGGAACCCGTCGGGCTCCGGTTGGTTTTATCGACGAATTACGACGGAATTGGCGAGGATCATGTAGAACATCACCTGACAGATCTGGTCACTCATCTCACCCCCTACATAGACCAGTTGTATGAATGTTGTGTTGGCTACCCGGAAGAAGGGGCGCGAACAGAGGAAAGCCGAAAAAACTTTCTCAGAAAAGGCATAACCAAAACATCCGCCTTTTTTAACGGCGCCCCCGGCCGCTCTGTTGTCCAAATACGCCAGGAGGATGCCCTTCATCAGCATATTTGGAAATTCGTCAATAGCAGGACCTGGGATGAAGGCACCCCAGCCACTGCGATTCACAGGGCTATTCAGCAGGAAATCGATGCGAATCCCGAGTTTGCCTGGAGTAGGGAAAAAGCCGGGGTACAGGGTATTAAATGGGGGTCGTTCCTGAGCTGGGGCTTTTTGTTGGTTTTATTGTTTTTAACGGGATTGGCCGTTTTTTGGATCCTTTTCATTTTCCTCTTCTATGAACTCTGGGATAAGAAACAGACGCTGACGCAGAGCGACCTGGACGATAAAAAGATTGATAAACTGAAATTAGTTGAAGACTTCTTTCCGCAAAACCAGTTTACCCAGGTGGCCGTTTTAAAACCCGGATTGGCCCGCAAGTTCAACTTCTGGATTTGGATGCTGCGTACCCGGGTGCTGGCAAATGATGTCTTTGTCAAAGGCAAACTGCTCAATATACCGACCATACATTTCGCCCGATGGGTACAGTTTGACAAGGGCAAGCATGTGCTGTTCTTCAGCAATTTTGATGGCAACTGGGAGCAATATCTCGGCGATTTTATCGATCAGTCGGGATGGGGGTTGTCCGCTATTTTCAGCAATACGGTGAATTTTCCAAAAACCCACTTCATGGGGCTACTGGGAGTGATCCCTGTAATTTTGGGCAAGATTCCCGGCATGCGCAAAATTCCGCCAATGCCCGTGACCTTTCCCGGTACTAAATTTGTTTTGACCGGCGGCGCCTATGATCAGGAACATTTTCTGGCCTGGAGCCGAAGTACACAGATCCCAACCCAGGTCTGGTACTGCCCGTACCGCCATCTTTCGATTAAGAATGTGAATAACAATACTATGATTCACAACGAGTTACATGAGCCATTAACTGAAGAGCAAGCACAAATTTTCCTGAAAAGAATTTAAAGATTTCAATATGACAGCATTAGAACTTTCGGAAATTCAGTCGTACCTGTTCAATGAGTATAAGGAGATGGGTTTTTCCAAATACTACTTGATGCAAATTCAAAATACGGCAGCCGCTAAAAATTTTCTGGCAGAAGTGGCCGGGGAGGTCACCCATGCCAATGCAGCTTTGAAAGACAGCTGTCTCAATATTGGTTTTACCAGGGATGGCTTGAAAGAATTGGGCTATCATGAAGAGAATATGCATTCCTTTTCCCGGGAGTTCAGGGAGGGCATGGTAACAGACCATCGGCAGCGTTTACTCGGCGATTTTGAAGGTAGTGATCCGAAGCTGTGGAAGTGGGGCGGACCCGAAAACGAAAGGATTGATCTCATACTGATAGTCTTCGGCAAGGATGAAGACGCTGCAGAAGCATATTACCGCACGCTCAGGCCGAAAATGGAAACGGCTTTGTCTGAAGTCAAAACTTTGGATGGGAAATCCCTGCCTAACGATCGCGAGCATTTTGGATTCAGGGACGGCATTTCGCAACCCGTGATAAAAGGCAGTGGCTCCAAGGCATCCGGCAACAACAACGATATCAATCCCGGTGAGTTTGTACTGGGGTATAAGAACGAATACAACGTATATCCCGATACGGCTTTACTGCGCGTAAAACAAGGCCAAAGCGATATGCTGGCCGATAATTCCGAAGGTCTTGCCGATAAAAAGACCAAAATAAAATTCAAGGACTTCGGCCACAATGGCACCTATTTCGTATTGCGGCAGCTGGAACAGGACGTAGATGGGTTTTGGACTTTTTTGAAAAATCAATCCAAGGAAACCGAGGAGGAAAAACGCAATGGGGAAGCGACGTACCTCGCTGCAAAAATGATGGGCCGATGGCCCGGAGGGGCACCTTTGGTGAAGTACGACCAGGACCCCGGCATCGATATGGAGGACAATAATTTCAATTATACAAAAGAGGATACCTCCGGAAACAAATGTCCCTTTGGGGCACATATTCGGCGTATGAACCCACGGGATGTCTTTGAAGAATCGCCCCCAAACATCTCACTGATGCTCACCAGGCGTCACCGCATCATGCGGCGGATTCGGTCGTATGGTGAAGATTTCATCGGCTCTGCCGAAAATCACAAACCCACTGGCAAGGTGGGCCTGTTGTTTGGATGCTTCAACGCCAATATCTCCAAACAATTTGAATTCATCCAGTACACATGGGCGAATTCTCCCAAGTTCAAAAGGCTTTACGCCGACCCCGATCCGTTTATCGGGGTGCGTGAAGACCCCAAACATACACTGGAACAGAATTTCACAATTCCGACAGAGACATGCAACCGTGTTATAACGGATATGCAACGATTCGTGCACGTACGGGGCGGTGCTTATTTCTTTTTCCCATCCGTTACTTCTATTAAATTCCTGTCTACGCTATAGGAACAGGGGTGGGTAAATTGCAGGAAAGGGGCAGCAAGCTCCCGTCCAGGTAGCGGAAGGGCCCAATCAATTCGCCTTCAAATCCCGGGGATTGATAATGATGCTCTTCGCCCCCAATTTTTCAATTTCCTCGATCATATGATCGGTGCCGCCCGGCCCATCTCCCGCCTTGCCGTCCCACAGGGCCAGGAGGGAGATGTTCCTGCCCCCGGCCGCCATGGCCGTATACATGGTCCACAGATTATTCCGTTGCCAAAACGTATAACTTTTATCCTGAGTCCCCAGCCATTTTGGCATTTCCTCGGTTTCCGACAAGATGTGAATATCAACCTCAGGATCATTATAGAGCGCATTGAACCGGCCTATCCAATCATTGCCCCCCCGACTTACCGATTTGGCAATAAATTCCTGTTGGGGCAGCGCCAGAAGTATTTTTGAAGGAATGCCCAATTCTTTGCACACTTCATGAAAAATGATATCCCCGCCACAAGCCCCTCCTGCGACACCCAGGAAGTTGATCGGTTTCTCGTCCGAAGCTCTCTTCTGTTCCTCCGAAACGATGAACTGAACCTTACTTCTGATCTCTTTCTTCGCAGCATCAGCCAGTTCATTCGGGAATCGGGGTTCATTCCGCCCTGCTTCATCAATCATATGGCCCGAAAAAAGAATCACCTGCTGCTTGTCAGGCCTTGTATCAAATTCCTTTTCCTGGTACTGATTGAACACGGCCGCCACATTATCTGGCATGATGCCTAATTTCTCATATATCCGGACCTGCCTCAGGGAAGAGTAGATGTAAAACTCCTTGTTGTCTTGTTTCGCTATTTCGATCGCATCCTGGTACCTGCGAACGACACGATCAGGGTTGCGGCTTGTCAACAGGGTGAATTCAGCATAGGTGAGTTCGTGCCAAAGATCTTTTTTTCCGAGTAGCTTCAGCTTACTCTGGTTGGTCTCCAGGGTTTTGCGCATAACCACCGTTAAAACCTCAAATTCCTTTTTGTAGCCCTCCAACGCCTGGGAGGCTTCGTCATCCTCATCGTAATTATTAGTCCAGGAATCCGGTTCGCGCTCAGCCAAATCCACGATTATTTTTAGCAACCCCAGCGCATTGATTCCGGCATAGCATTCATTCAGGTCTTCTTCATAGCCCGTTAAATAGCTATTGAACGCATTGGTTAAAAACACCGAGCTTATGGCTTTTTTGGCTACTTCCTCCTTTGGCTCATCAATCCAGCTGGCAATCCACCGGCCCTTCTCGTTCCTTCCTTTCAGGGCGCAGGCCTCGGCTATATCCTTCGAATTCAGCGTTTCCTTCTGGTTGATCAAAAATTCAATGGCATTATCCGATTTGGCATAGATTTCCTTGGCCAGGGTCGGATTTCTCTTCATTTCAGACTCGGCCAATCGTTGGTAAATCGTCGCCAGCCGGCTGTACGCCTGTATGTCTCCTCGTTTCAACGTCAGCAGCGTATTCCATGTTTCCACCCCTTGACTTTCAAGGCCTTTTTGAAACTGTGTTTCACCAATCAGGCGCAAGGCCGGCAAGGACCAGGAAAAATTAAAGCGACGGATCTCGAAAGACAGAAGATTCAACAGCCCCCCATCGCCATTCCTGGCTTTCTCCAGATCCCCCACAAAGGTTGCCGGAATGGCCAGGAAAGTTTCCGGTTCCTGTTTAATCAGCCCGGGCAGCATGCGAAAAACGGGGCTATCCGGTTTTTCATTTGCCAGCGTTTCTTCAATGGATTTGCGCAAACTTTCTATTCCCGATTCCAAATCTGCCAGATCATAGGCTATGTACCGGTCCGTTTTGAGATCAAACGGCACCTCGTCCTTTCGGCAACGAATCAAAATGGTATGCGCATCGCGCAAGGCATGCCTAATGCCCAGTTCATAGAATACGTTCGCATTGTGTATGGAAATGTCAGCAATGACAAGGTCACTGGTCAAAAGCAACTCAAACATATCTTGCCTGATATTGCCGGCCTCGAAGATGCTTTCAGTTGTATTTCCCGCGATACCGGCCTTGGCCAGCGCAGGGGAAATCAGTTTGGCGTGAACACCATCAAAGTCGATATCGTCCTTTACGCCAAAGGGTCGAACGATAAAAGCTGTTGGTTTTGCCATTTTTTTACACGAAGGAACCGAAATGATCCATACTCACTTGTTGATTTGCCGCTGCCGTTCCAATGTCCAGTAAATCCTGAATATTTGCAGGCTCATCCATTTCCCGGATCTTTTTGGGGTCCAAATGACCAAATCCCAAATCCTTCAACCCTTTATCACTCAAATCGGCGTTATACCTGACGTAAAGGAAATCCTTTTCCCTTTTTGCATCATAGACCATGTCATGGACTTCCCTGTCGATCTGATCTCCGTACATACAACGGCCAACCGCACGGCAATTGATATCCTGGTCGACCTGCATGGCATACATCAGGTTATTCGGGATATTCTTAATGATACTTCCCAGGTTGCGATAGGCACCTGTTGTCGTCGCTGCTCCCGTACCCACGGAAACCACCAACAGGTTCTTTTCTCCTGTCTGCCAGTTCAGATTATAAGCAGGCAACGTAGACATTTTATAGAGCAAAAAGGCCGGGTTATTGTAGGGGGTCACCCCCCCGTCGACAAACACAAAAGTTTTGGACGGATCATTTTTATCCCATTGGATCGTTTCGGACGCAAAATAACTGGGTGCTGCCGTACTGGCCCTGACCAGTTGAAAAAGTCTTATTTTTTGATTGTTGTCTGCTCTGCTCTTGTCGTTGTATTTGGCAAAAGGATTGTTGCTGATAGGCCAGGGAGAATCTGTGCTCCGGTTCATGGTCACGACCGTCAACAGCGATTTAAAGGTGCCATTTGCAATATCCATATTGGTCTCGGCCCCGTACACCTCCTTGAGCTTTGTGGTTAGGGGGCCCGACTTGAACTTAAAACCTGAAAAAAGCCAGCCCAAAATGGTATACCGGGCTTTGGCAAACATGGCCTTCCCGAATTTTTTGTAAAAATCCATCAACTCATCAGCAGACATCCCGATGGCAAGCCCGGCAGCAATTATAGCTCCCGTACTGGTGCCCCCAAAATGGTCAAAATAGTCACATAACCTGAAATCGTCGCCCCGGTTCAATTTTTGTTTGAGATCCTTTTCCAGTTTGGATAAAATCCCGAGCGTGAGCACTCCGCGTATACCTCCCCCATCCAGGGCCAGTATTTTACGGGGTTGCTGGGATTCATATCGGGGGGCGAGATCGCCCCAGGGTGATGATTGGTCTTGATCGGTCATGGTTGTATTTGTTGGTTATTACCTGTTTTATTCTCCGAGACGGAAGTGGGTGTCGTTACCGCATGAATGATGTTCTTCATAAATAGTTCGTGACGACCTGTTTAAAATACGAAATATTGCTAAACCTATGGCTTCAACCAATCAACGCTTCAGTAAAATTAATGGTGTCCTAACATTACGTTTTAAGGAATCCGGTATTTTCACCCCATGAGAATTTTATCCTATACCCGAAACGGATTGTTTATTTCCCTGGCTGCCGTTTGTTCGAAGGATCCGAAGTATGATACCTGCGATTGCGCGGTGCAGTACTTTGCGGATAACCCGGATAGCCCCGGCACCTTTTTTTTAGAGAAAGAAGTACGCGAGGAAGCAATATGCGCCGGAGAGGCAGGTGATACACTTTATCTTTCCCCCAATTCCAAAACCTATACCTACGATTGCCGGTAAATCGTACAGGCCATATGGCAAGAATCAGGTAAATATGATGCGGGCCTGAAGTACCTGTTCATGCATTTCAGGGCATACAAAAATTGAGAACCCCGGGGGCCTGAGCATATAAAAGTTTTACCTATATTTAATCCCCCCGAAGTCAACCCTGCCACCCTTCGCGCGATTGGCCCCAAATGCTTCCCAAAAGCCACTTATGAAAGTATAATTCAAGCTCGGAAACTCGCATGGGATTACTAGAACTCTTCAACAGCTACGACAAAAAGAAACGCCGGAGCCACTTCAAAAACCTCTTTGCCGTGGCACGGGCCGACGAGGTGGTGTGCCGGGAAGAAATGGACTTGGTGGCCAGCCTGGCGCAAAAATTCCAGATGAGCACCCCAGAGGTGACGCATATCCTCAGAAATCCGGACGATGGGGACCTGGTAATGCCCAAAACACCCCTGGAACGAATGGAGCACCTCTACGACCTGGTAGGCGTAATGCTCGCAGACGGCCGTATCGACGAACGGGAAGTGTTCCTCTGCCAGAGCCTGGCTGCTAAAATGGGCTTCAGGGAAGGCATCACCGGCCCGATGATCGGAGAAATGATGGAGTACGCCAAAAGTGGCATTGCCCCCGAAATAGCCATCGAAAGGCTGCTTAAAAAATATACCTGAACCCTGCCGGGCCCCGTTCCCCTCCAACCGGCAGGAACCCCCTCATTTAAAACCGGCTACGCCCCATTTTCTGCAAAAAAGATGGTATCTTAATACGTCGAAATCTGTCGTGTTGTAATCCAATAATACCCGCCCTGTTATGTCCTTTTATATTGTTTTGCTCGTTCTCGCCCTCCTCGTCGTTTTAACCATTGCCATCTTCAACCGCTTCGTAAAGAACCGAAACCTGGTAAAAGATGCCTGGAGCAATATTGACGTAGCCCTGAAAAGGCGGTACGACCTCATCCCCAACCTGGTAGAAACCGTGAAAGGGTACGCCGCCCACGAAAAGGGCACCTTTGAAAAAGTGATACAGGCCCGCAACCAGGCCATGGCCGTTCCAGCTGGAAATATCAATGACCAGATCAAGGCCGAGAACCAGCTGCAGCAAACCCTGAGAAGCCTTTTTGCCCTGGGCGAAGCCTATCCCGACCTGAAGGCCAATACCAATTTCCTGCAATTGCAGGACAAGCTGAACGAAATAGAGGAAAACCTGGAGCGCAGCCGGCGGTATTACAACGGCACGGTGCGGGAAAACAACACTTATGGTGAAAGCTTTCCGGGGGTTTTGTTTGCAGGCCTTTTCAAGTACACCCATTTTGATTACTTCGAATCGACCGAGGCCGAGCGCGCCAATGTAAAGGTCGATTTTTCCAATTAGCCCGGGGGCCGTGCGCATGAAACCGATTCGACGGATAAACTGTTTCCTGATGCTCTGGGCAGGACTGGCGGTGGCCACGGCACAAGACTTCAGCGTGGAGCGTTATGCGGTAACTGTCGATCTGACCGAGGCAGGGTATTTCGAAGTGGTGGAATCTTACGACGTCAACTTTTTGTACCCGAAACACGGCATTTACCGAGATATTCTCACTTCCTATACCCTGCAAACCAGGCAGGGGACCACCGAAAAAAGGCAGATTGAAATCAGCGACATCTCCGTTCCGGGCCACCGGTTTGAGGCATCAGGAAAATTTGCCCAAAAAATCAACGGGCAGGTGCAGATCAAGATCGGCGACGCCGACCGGACGGTATCTGGGCCTGTGCATTATGAAATACGCTACCGGGTTGATAACGCCCTTTTGTTTGAGGAAGAAGCCACCCGCTTTTACTGGAATTTAAAGCCCTCCGACTGGCAGGCCCCCTTCAATCAAATCAATTTCAGCCTGGCCCTCCCGCCGGGTACCCGTGCAGACCCCGGGCAGGTATTCCTGTACACCGGCCCTGTTGGAACCACAAAACCCTCATCGGCTTTTGACCTGCAGCTAGACGCAGACCGAATTTCGGGCCGGTCCAAACCCGGGTTTGTCTCCTTTCAGGGCGAAGCCGTAACCTTGCTGGTAAACCTGCCCAGCGGCAGCATTGCCGAACAAAAGCCCCTCTGGCCCTTCTGGACGGACTACGGTTGGACGCTGCTATTGGGCATGATCGCAGGGCTTTTCTATTGGTTGTTCGTCACTTTTGGCAAAGACGACCCGGCCCCTGCGGTGATCAGTTATTTTCCGCCCGACAAGATGGACCCGGCCATGGTGGGCTTCCTTATCGACGACAAGGAAGACACCTCCGACCTGGTCGCTTTGCTGCCCTACTGGGGCAACCAGGGCCTGGTCGAAATGGAAGAAATCGACAAGAAGGGCTGGTTTGCCCAGGACGACACTTTGATACGGAAGCTGGCCGACCTGCCGGCCGATGCCCCAGATTACCAGCAAACGGTCTTCAACGGCCTATTTTCGGACGGCAAATCGGAGGTACTGGTCAGCAGCCTGAAAAACAAGTTCTACACCACCATGGGCAGTGCCCGGTCGGAACTCAAGAAAGGCGCCCAGCAATACTACGACCCCAGGGCCCGACGCGCGTACTGGTTTACCGCAGGGGGACTGGTTTTGGCAGCATTCATTCTTGCGCCCACCCTCTTTTATTTCTGGGGCATCTTTGCGGCAGCGGCAGGCCTGGTTCTCTGCATCGTGCTGCTGATCCTGAACCGCTACATGGTTAAGAAAAACCCGAAGGGCATCAAGCTGTTCTCGGAGTTAAAGGGTTTCAAGGCTTTTATCAAAACGGCCGAGGAAAACCGGCTGAGGATGCTGCTGGCCGAAAGCCCGAATTATTTCGAATCGACCATGGCCTATGCCCTGGCCTTCGGGTACCTCGAAAAGTGGGCCGATAAATTCGACAAGCTCGATGTGCCACCCCCAACCTGGTACCACACGGCCGGGGGCTATCACTCCATGCACCATTTTTCAAGGTCCTTTTCCAGCACCATTCAATCTACCAGCAGCACCCTGGTAAGCTCTCCATCAAGCAGCTCCTCAGGGGGAGGCGGATCTGCCGGGGGCGGCTTCGGAGGGGGCGGAGGCGGGAGCTGGTAATCCAGCAAATTCCAAATCCCAAATCCCAAATTCCAAATTCAACCCCGATTGATATCGGGGCTAAATTTTTATAGCATCCAAAAAACCATTACTTTAAAACTCAAAACCAACCGAATTATGGACATCAAGAAAACACTTATCAACCTGGCCATCTGCCTGCTGGCCTCCCCCATCATTGTCTACATCGTATTGTTTGCGGCCGGGGCAGCCGGGTCTACCTACGAGATGACCCATGGGGAAACTTTCATTATCTGGCTGCTGATGGCCATTGTGATCAACCTGTCGCTGGTCAAAAAGGGGTCGTAGCTTCCGGTATCGGCAGGCAGCCCAATAGCTCCCTAAACACTACTGCAATTCGGCTTTCAGCAGAAAGGCCTGCCCGTGGCATGCCTTTGCCAGCCCTGACGGATTGGCAACTTCGGTTGTATACATCGGGGATTCGCAGCACTTCTTTTATTTCCGTAAATTGACGCAACCAACCACCGACCCAAGCCATGTTCCGCTTCTTCCGCCAACTCCGCCAAAGCTTCCTATCTGAAAACCGGGTGGGCCGATACCTGTTGTATGCGGTTGGGGAGATATTGCTGGTTGTGATTGGGATTGTTATTGCCCTTCAAATAGATAATTGGAACGAAGAACGAAAAGTCAGAATCGAAGAACAGGTGCTGCTCAGGCAGCTCAAGGAGGATTACACTACCAATCTGGAGCAGCTCGACAGCAAAATTGCCACCCGAACCCTGCTGATTGGATCCTCCAGGGAATTGCTGACCTATTTTGACGCACCGGACTCGTCCAATAAAGACTCGGTGGTTTCCAAACTGGCCAACCTGGGCCTTACGGTCACCTATGACCCCATTGAAAGTGACCTGGTGGCCACGGGTAAAATCAATATCATCCAAAACCGGGAACTGAAAACCCTGCTTACCAAGTGGTCGACCGATGTTATCCAGGTTCAGGAGGTGGAGGCTATTTATCTGAACCGGCATCAGTATGTGTATATGCCCGTTTTGAATAAGCTGGGCCTTGGTCGTGCCATGGACAAGACCTTGCTTGAGAAGGTAAAAGACCTGCCCACTTTCTTGCTCACCCAAGACGAATTTGTCGCCTATGATTTCGGGAAATCGCGCATGGAACCAGACCTAATGGCCATTCTCAACAATCCGGAGCTGGAGGGAATCGTCTCCAGCTCTATTTTTGTAAATGAACTCATTAATTCCGAATCGTTTACCCTTCGCAAGCAAATCGTGGCCATCCTTGATTTGCTGGAGAAACAGATCAAATCAGAAGGCTAACCCACAATAATGTTCCGCTTCTACCGCACCTTACGCCAACGCCTGCTCGCCGAAAACCGGGGTAGCAAATACCTGCTTTATGCCCTGGGGGAGATCGCATTGGTAATAATCGGGATATTGATTGCGCTGCAGGTAAACAACTGGAACGCGGAGCGCCTGGAACAAATAAAGAGCCGGAATTACCTGGAAAAACTCCACGGGGAAATGCAGTCTATGATTTCGGTGTATAACCATCAGAAATTGGACGCCCAAAAGAGGCTTGAAGAGGCCCTGGAGGCGCTGAAATTCGTTGAATCCTGCGGTGAAGCGAAAGAATATGAAGCCTCGTTCAGCGAGACGCTCCTATCGCATCAGACCCTTATGAAATTTAGAGAAATACGAAATACCTATGACGAAATGATCGCGGCAGGAGCTTTTTCATCAGTTTCTGATGACGATGTGAAAGGCACCATCTTCATGGCGTTCAATGTGCTTACTGCCGGCCAGAGCCAAATAGATTACTTCCGGGATGAGGTGGGCAGGGCTAGTGCCATTATTAATGCCCACGTTTCGTTCTCGTATGACGCAAACAGAGCGCTGACGGTGGCTTACGATGTGCCGCGTATCTGCTCAAATGCCACCTTCAGGAATGCCCTGGTGGAAATAATCGATGCCCGCGAGGATTGGATTGTGGGGCTGGGTTTTATTACTACCTCCATGGAGGAGGCGCGAGATGCGATTGAAGCTATGGACCAACCCGCGAAATAATATGTTCCGTTTCTTCCGCACCCTGCGCCAAAGCCTCCTTCCCGAAAACCGGGTAAGTAAATACCTGCCGTATGCCATTGGGGAAATAGCCCTGGTAGTGATCGGGATCTTGATTGCCTTGCAGGTAAACACCTGGAATCAGGAGCGGCTCGACAGCAAGGCAGAAACCGCTTATCTCAGGCGCTTACTTAGAGAAATAGAAGGCGACCTGGAAAACATTTCAAGTGCTGTAAAGAGTTACGAGGGGCGGAAAAAGCGGGCTGAGTTTCTGATGGCTACCAAAACCAATCCCGGCTTGGCCGAGGCAGACCCCACCTATTTTATTGAAAGCATCGAATACGCAGGCTATACCAATTCTCCCGTCGTAGCAGATCATACCTATGAAGAGATAAAATCGAGCGGCAGGCTCTCCATCATCACTAATGAACAACTGCGCACGAGCCTGTCGGGCTACTATACCGGCGTCAAAAACAGAGAACAGTACAATTTTATCGTCCAGGATATTCAGCTGAGGTATCTGGAATACCGGGCCGGCATCCTTTCGGATGAGCAGCAGATTGCCATGGGAAGCATGGGCAACGAAATGCAGTACGATGCCGAGGCGGCCGCGGCTGTGTATAAGCGCATGATGGCTAAAACAGCTTTTATCGATCATTTGCCTTTTGTCATTCAATCCAAGGTAAGAGCCATTGAGGTGCTGAAGGCCCGGCACGATTCTGTATTGCAGTTGCGAAGGCTAATCCTGGAAGAATTGCAGCCAAGGTAAGAGAAGCCTTTTCGCTTCTTCAGCACCTTTCGCCAACGCCTCCTTTTAGTAAATACCTGCTGAAAGCCATTGGGGAAATAGCCCTGGTGTTGGAGCAGTTAAATTCGACCGATTGATACCTTACTATAAAGCACCGACATGAAGAAAATCTTAAAAGCAGTACTCATCGCCTTAGGGCTGTATTGCCTGTTGCTCATACCTATCCCTGAAAAGGATGGGGAATTGCAAAAAGCTTCCCAGGCCCCTTTTGTTTGGGATCGGGATGCGCTGTGGAACCAGCTGGAAACGGAGTTTATCAAAGCCAGGGCCATGCCCCCGGAGCAGCTGGATTCGCTGGTTGGGCACATGAGCCTGGAAATAGACAGCGTTTTGAACGCCAGTGAAAGCGTGACCCTAACCCCGGAAAATGCATTTTACCCGATGCTTGAAAGCAGCTTTTTCCAAATCGCGCCGCTGATTGCGGCACAACGGAACAAATCGGACTGGTATATCCAATTTTACAACCGCGTAAGAAGGAAATTGAAAGACGATGCCCATCATTGGGATATGAACAGTGCGGCTGCACGTCAGCTTTCCTACCGTATTTTATACGGTATCAGGGCAGCGGTGGAAGAAATTTTATTGCAGTCTGCCGATGAGCAGTTTGTCTCTACCCTGTTTGTTTCGGACGAAGCCTCTGTCACCCCTTCTGCATCCATTATGGGTATAGGGGTGCACAGTGGCGATTTGCTGGTTAGCCGTGGCGGGGCCGAAGTGTCTGCCTTCATTTCAAGGGGAAACGATTTCCCGGGTAATTTCTCACATGTAGCCCTTGTATACATACCTGAGGAAACGAACGAACCCCTACTGGTGGAAGCCCATATTGAAAAGGGAGTGGCCGTGGCCTCCCTGGCGGAATACATTCGGGACAAAAAACTGCGTTTTATGGTCATGCGGCCCAGGGCAGATCTGGAAGCCCTGCAGGCAAACCCGTTGCTTCCCCACCAGGCAGCCCTTTATATGTACAATGAATCCCGTTCCAGGCATATTCCTTATGATTTTAAAATGGACTATTTCGATCCATCCGCCATGTTTTGTTCCGAAGTTGGCTCGTATGCCTATAAACAATTCGGCGTTCAATTATGGGAATTCACTTCCACCATTTCCTCAGACGGGATTATGGCCTGGCTCCATGATTTTGGGGTGGAGCATTTTGTGACCCAGATGCCTTCAGACCTGGAATATGACCCCATGCTGAGCGTGGTCGCCGAATGGCGCGACAGGGAAACCCTTTTTGAAGACCATCTGGACAATGCGGTGATGGATGCGCTGATCGGCCGGGCCAATGCCGGTGAAAAACTCGGCTACAACCTGTGGTTGTTGCCTTTGGCAAGGGTGCTCAAAGGATACTCTTTCCTGCTTACCACCTTTGGAAAGGAAGGCATCGTTCCCGAAGGGATGTCGGCAGTAACCGCTTTAAAAAACAATGACTTTGTCGCCCGTTTTCAGCGCCTGAAATCCCTGACTAAAGCCAAAGTTGAGGCCTTTGAGCATGATCATGACTATGTGCCGCCATACTGGCAACTGGTGCGGTTTGCGGAGACGAGCATAGCGAATTAGGTGGCATTTGCTCAGCCTGCATGCTTCCGGCCTGAAGGTTCCTGGTGCCCCAGCGGTAGGCACTTCAGATATTTCCTTACCTTGAATGAATCAACACGTAACCCCTAACGGATGTTCCGCTTCTTCCGCACCTATCGCCAACGCCTGCTCACCGAAAACCGGATCAGCAACTACCTGCTTTACGCCGTAGGGGAGATCGTACTGGTGGTAATCGGGATATTGATCGCCCTGCAGATCAACAACTGGAATGAAGGTGTTAAGAATCGGGAAATGGAGCGGGGGTTTTACCAGGATATTCTCAGTGATTTAAAGAAAGACAGCCTTAAACTGGAAGGCCTGACACGGTTATATAGTAACAGGATTGAACATGCCGGCTGGCTTCTCAAGGCATTGAGAAATCCGAACAGTTTCAGGGATGCCCAGGAAATTGACAAGCAGATACAGCCGTTGTACATTGGGCCCTTGTCTGTTACCTATAATTCGACTTACGAAGCGGCCAAAAACTCGGATGCCTTTGCCAATTTCGGGAATAAGGAAATATTGAAAGACCTGAATCAATTTTATGCCAGCTTCGAGGAACTCAATGGAATCCTGGAATCCACGTTAAGGTGGTTGGAAACTGCCCTGGAGCCTTTGATGGCCACCATACCGAAAAATTATATTACGTCCGATAGTGGAGCCTATATGATAACTTCTGAATTACACGATCTTAGGGAGTACTATGAATTTACAGCCGCCATCGAAGACAAACGCAACCTTCCGGTCACGCTCCCGGAAATTCTGGAAGATCCCCGGTTTGAATATTATCTGACGGGGGATCTGGGCAGGTCTTTCAATGCCCTGGAGAGCCTCAAACGACGCAAGGTGCGAATTGCCGAATTGAAAGTCGCTATTAATAGCTACCTCAATCCTTAGAAAATTGCCGGGCGATTGATCCGGCACCTGATTCCCTGGAATTTGGCCCCGACAGCTATCGGGGTGGTGCTTGGAATTTCCCCGCTAAAAAAGGGCTACCCTTCTTTAAGCGGGGGTGTTTCAGCCTTGGTGCGGGCGATCCACTCATTCACGCGCCGCTCGAGCAGTTCCAGCGGCATGGCTCCCCCGCCCAAGACAGCGTCGTGAAAGCCCCTGATGTCGAACTGGTCTCCCAGTTCGAGCTCGGCATGTTTGCGGAGCTCCTGTATTTTGAGCATGCCAATTTTATAGGAGGTCGCCTGCCCGGGCATAACCATATAACGCTCAACTTCTGCTTTGATGGCGCCCTGCGAAATGGATGAATTCTCCGTAAAGTAACGTATGCCGTCTTCTTCGGTCCAACCTTTGGCGTGCAGGCCTGTATCTACTACCAGGCGTATGGCGCGCCATATTTCATTCACCAGCCGCCCAAAATCGTAGTACGGGTTTTCGTATCCGCCCATCTCTTTGGCCAGGGTTTCCGAGTAAAGCCCCCAGCCCTCGCTGTAGGCGGTGAAGCCTGCCTGGGTGCGGAAGGTGGGAACCGACTCCAGCTCCTGGGCGATGGAGATCTGCATGTGGTGGCCCGGGATGCCTTCGTGGTAGGCCACACCTTCCATGGTCGATTTGGGCATGGCATTCATATCAGACAAATGGGCGTAATAGGTGCCTGACCTGGAGCCGTCGGGGGTGCCCGGATAATAATGCTGGGGCGCACCGTCCTGTTCCCGGAATGATTCTACCCGTTTTACTTCCAGCCCTGCCTTGGGGAGGATGCCGAAATACCCGGGCAGCTTTGCGGTCATCGCGTCGAGGTATGCCTTTGATTCGTCAATGTAGGCCTGCCGGCCCTCGTCGGTATTCGGGAAAAAGAATTGCTTATCGGTATTGACGAACTGGAAGAATTCCTTCAGGTCGCCGGTAAACCCGACTTTTTCCTTGATGGCCATCATCTCCTGCTGGATGCGGGCCACCTCGGCCAGGCCGATTTCGTGGATTTGATCGGCCGTGAGGTCGGTGGTAGTGGAAGCCTTGAGGCGGTAATTGTAATAGGCCTCCCCGTTCGGGTGGCGACTGACCCCGGTAGGGGCTTCTTCGGCATTTGGCATCTCGGCCACCAGCCAGTCTTCCAAATGGCGCCAGGCCGGCTCAAATTTCGTCTTCAGGGCCTCGGCCGAAGCTTCGCGGAGTGCGGTGGCCTGGGCCTCGTCTATTTCTCCGGCATCGACCAGCCCCTGTATCTTGCGGTTCATGTCGTCGTACAAAGGAGCCCCGGTTTCCGTTTCGGTAAAGGGCCTGCCCTGCAAAAGGGCGCGGGTCTGTTTGAGTACCGTTTCAAAGGCGAACTTCGGCGGGAGGATGCCCTTTTCAGCCTGGGCCCTTGCCCTGACCAGCAGTTGTTCCATGGCCCGCCCTGTTTCCCCGATGCGCGTTATATAGGCATCCATGTCGGGCAGGCTGTCGACCCGGTGGAAATTGATCAGGAAATTCGGGAGCATGGTATGAATTCCCTGCATTTGGTTAAAAACATAATCCATCTCCCAAAACGGTTTGCCTTCTAATTCCTGTTCGTACTGGTACACCCACAGGTCGTAGGAGGTCTTGTCGGATTCGTCCAGGTTGCCGTAATCGAATTTATCCCGCAATTCCTGCACGCTCGCCTCCTTCCAGGCCAGGTGCTTTTCCTCGGCTTCCAGGCTCAGATCGTCTAATTGGTCGTACAGGTCCTTACGGCCCATAACGGTGAGCCGCAGCGGGCTCATATGAAGTTCTTCCTCAAATTTTGCTTCAAACCAATCATTGAGGGCCTGTTTCTGGTCGGCCACAGGTTCGGGGGCTTCCCGGCAGGCCATCAGTAAAAGTAAGGCGAGGCTTAACATGGCCCCATTCCGAAGGGGGAATTTCAGATTCATAGTGGTGTTCGTTTTTGATTTGCCAGAGGTAATTTATCCCGAAAAGATCATAGAAACAAGAATGTGCCCGCATAAATCACGGGGTCCGGTATCAACTTTGAATTGATTTTCTATCTCATTAAATATTAATGAGTTATATTTAAGAGATCACCTATCAACAACCAAAACTACCCGTCATGAAAATACTTGCCGTATTCAACACCCCGGGCATGACTTCAGCCCAGTACGATCTCTGCATTTCAGAATTAGAAAAAGCCGGCCTTAGCAGCCCCGACGGGCGCCTGTCGCACGTGTGCGGCATAGACCAGAACCGCTGCTTTGTAACCGATGTCTGGGCCTCGGAAGCGCAATTTGCCGCCTTCGGGGAAACCCTGATGCCCATCCTGCAGCAAATCGGGGTACAGGTTTCCGAACCCATGGTCATCCCTTTTTACAAGGAAATCGGAGGGTAAGCGATCGGGGATTTCACCTGAATTCGACCTGACCATCGTCATTCCCATGAGGGCAGAGGGGCTGCTCCTGCCGCAAGACGGACTTGTTAAAGGCGCCTTGCGGGAGGCCTCTAACCTGCTTCATTGAAGCCCGGTATCCTAAACACCGGTTGACTGCCACCTTTTTCTGCCGATAATCAGGGAACTGTATAGCCGGCCAGGGCCAGAATGGCTTCAGGGGTCATTCCGCTGAGTTCCAGGATCGTTTTCTCCGAACTGCTGAGCGCCTTCCGGATCAGGTAATTGCCAGCCCGGTAGCCGATAAAGGTGCGCCCGTCGGGATGCACCCCGGAGACCCATTTCATATAATCGGCGTCTTTTGGAAGGGTAAGGATTTCACAGACCCAGGAATCGGCCTCGGGCGGGTAGCTGTTGCCCTCCTGGCTAACCCCTGTGTAAATCTCTGCAAATACAACCGCCAGACCTTCATTTACCGCCGCTGTGGCAATGCCCGGCCCATACCGGTTCCCGGTAAGGGTCCAGCCCCGGGCCAGGTGGTGCATCTCATGGTATACAGCCGATGCCAGGCCAGCCCGGGCGGCACCGGTCACCCCTCCGGGATAGGCGTTAGACAGTTGAATGCGTATCTCGCCTTCCGGGCTATGGGCCTGTGACCAACCGGTAACCCCGCCTACGATGTCTATATTGCGATCGATAATTTCTACGGTAAAGTCAATTATCCCGGGCAAGGAAGGCAGCAGGCGACGAATGTCGCGTGCCGAAGTCTCGATTACCTCAGTAACCACCCTTTTCTCTTCCGGCGTGAAGGAATAGGTACTATCCTGAAAGCTGATAATAAGATTCGGCGATGATTCGGGTTGTGCAAGGGTGGCCTGTGATACAGCCAGCAAGGCCAGAAAACAAAGTCGAAGGGTTACATGCGTAAAGATTTTCATGGTAATACTTTTCCTGGGGATTACAGGACCCTTTGTAATTCACGGGGGCGGTTTCGACGGGCCTACTTTGCAGACGACCCAAATCCCGAAAGGTTACATTTACGGGGAACATTTCACAAGGGGGCACCCCCCTCCCACCCGCATTCAACATACGCCCTATCCCTGCAAAAACACAGCGCCCCACTACTTGCCGCCCCTTTTTCTTCGTACCTTTTCATAGCCATGCAAACTGAAAACACCCCCTATACCGGAATTAAGGTCGAAAGCCACTTCGGCGGCCGCAGCGGCTGGATCAGGGCCTCTGTTCTGGGAGCCAACGACGGCATCCTTTCTACGGCCAGCCTGGTGATCGGCGTGGCTGCAGCCAGTGCCGCCCGCGAGCCGATTGTCCTGGCCGGGCTAGCCGGGCTGGTGGCCGGGGCATTCTCGATGGCCGCCGGCGAATACGTATCGGTGAGCTCGCAATCAGATATCGAAACCGGCGACCTCGACCGCGAACGTACCGAACTGGCCCAATTCCCCGAACAGGAACTAACCGAACTGGCACAGGTGTACGAGAAGCGCGGCCTCGATGCCGCCCTGGCCCGTCAGGTAGCCGAACAACTTACCCGGCACAACGCCCTGGAGGCCCATGCCCGCGACGAACTCAGCATCAATGAGATTACCAGGGCCAGACCCCTGCAGGCAGCCCTTTCTTCGGGAGCCTCCTTCACGGCGGGGGGATTGTTGCCCCTGGCAGTGGCCTGGCTGGCCCCGCTGGCCTGGATGGAGTACCTCCAGTATGGTTTTGCCCTGCTCTTTCTGATCGCCCTGGGCACTATCGCGGCCCGGGCAGGCGGCTCATCAGTAAAAAAAGCCAACCTGCGCATTGTAGTGTGGGGCACCATTGCCATGGTGATGTCGGCTGCCATTGGCTATCTTTTTGGGACGGCAATCATGTAAGTCAGTCTTTTTATCGATCGAAACAGCCTTTCAATCTGGTTTGCCAGCCTGCCTTTTATGATTTTTAGTATATTCCATACGTTTTGTTAAGCTATTTTTTGCCAATCCAACCTTTGAAAATGAAAAAAACCATTCGTATTGCCAGTGGGTGCGCCCTCGCACTGCTCCTGGCCTCCTGTGATAATACCGGCGGTGATGCCGTATTTGAAAACCTGGAGCAGCAAAATGCCCTGCTGGTTGAAAACAGTTTCCAGGCCATTCCCGGCCAGTACGTGGTAACCTTCCACCGCGGTACCCTGGAAGCGTCAAAGGCCGCCAAGGGAGCCACAGCCTATAAGGAAGCAACGGCTGCCGGCAAAACCCAGATCCTTTCGACCTTCGGCAAGCTGGCCCTGAGCGCCGATGCGATAGACAAGGTGTACATTGCGTCTGTCGAAGGCTTTTCTGCCAAACTCAGTGAATCGCAACTGGCCCAACTGGGCAGCGACCCCCGTGTGAAGTCGATCGAGCAGGATTACCTGATTATCCTGGGCCCGCCCCCCGGAAAAGGACCCGGTGGTGGCGGCGGCGGAGGCGGCGGCTCTGCCAGCCAGGATACCCCTTACGGCATTGCCCGGGTGGGCGGTGGCGGCACTTATTCGGGCAGCAAAGCGGCTTGGATCCTGGACACCGGGATAGACCTGGACCACGAAGACCTGAATGTGGATGCTACCCGCGGGTATAATGCCTTTACAAGCGGCAAGGACGGCCAGACCCTGGACGACGGCAACGGGCACGGCACCCACGTATCGGGTACCGTGGCAGCCATCGACAACGAAGTAGGGGTAGTAGGCGTAGCCGCCGGGGCGACCGTGATACCGGTTAAGGTACTGGGCGCCCGCGGTAGCGGGTCCTATTCGGGGGTCATCTCCGGGGTTGACTACGTCGGGGGCAATGCCAATAACGGCGATGTGGCCAATATGAGCCTGGGCGGGCCTGTTTCAACGGCCCTGGACAATGCAGTGGTGGCTGCTGCTGCCAATGGGGTGAAATTCGCCCTGGCCGCCGGGAACGAGAGCGACGACGCCAACAACCACTCCCCGGCCCGCGCCAACCACACTAACATCTATACGGTGTCTGCCATGGATGCGAACGACAAGTTCGCCTACTTTTCCAACTATGGCAACCCTCCTATCGATTATTGCGCCCCGGGCGTTTCCATAAAATCGACCTGGAAGGATGGCGGTTACAATACCATCAGCGGCACTTCGATGGCCTCACCCCACGTATGCGGGCTGCTGCTTTGGGGCAATATCAGCACCAGCGGCACCGTAAATGGCGATCCCGACGGGAATGCCGACCCCATTGCACACCGGTAAGATGCCATTCAAGATTTGCGAGACGGGGCCCAGGGCCCCGTTTTTTTTTTTCGACCCTGCCGGGCAGTTTTAAAGATAGCGGCCTGTTCGCATCAGCACAGGGGCCATTCTTGCGCTTATATCTGAGAATACGCCCCATTAATGCAACTCGGGCTACACCTAGGATTTTTATCATAAACCCCCTATTGTTTTCATGGGTAACTTGCAGGCAACAATCAACTTAGGTCTGTTTCCGGGCCGTTCCTAACTTGACTCCTGGTATGTGGACAGTTGCCTTGGTTTAACCTTCCAACCGACAATTCCTTTTAGATCGATCCTGCGGTGAATCCCTTGGAATCTCACAGCGGTAAAAGGAGTCATTGTATCTAAAAATTGGAACTCCATGTTCTTTTTATTTGTATACTTGTCCTATAGACTTAGTTATTTGATTAAAGGATTTGATATGGGCGGTGACGACACGAGCTTGCAGGCCCTTCATGTACCTGCACGGCGAATAGGGGGAGCGCCACCCAAAAAATGGACTTTACCCCACTTTTTAACCGGGGTGCTAGTCTTCAATACCATGCCATGCAGCCCTTTAGGTAACTTGGGCTACACCTATGATTTTTATCATAAACCCCCTATCGTTTCATGGGTAACTTGCAGGCAACAATCAACTTAGGTCTGTTTCCCGGCCCGCCTAACCAGCGGGAATTTAACGTGTAACCCTATAAAAGCACCATACGATGAACAAGCTCAGTACCTATTTGTTGATTTTTTGCTGCGCGCCCTGGGCCTTTTCCCAGGCCGGGCACATCATGCAGGGAGCCGGGGCCGTAAACATGTCAATGGGAGGCGCTGCTACTGCACAACCTCTGGATATTTCAGGGACCCTACACTGGAACCCCGCCGCCATAACCGCCTTTGACCGCGACCAGCTCCGCTTGGATATCGGCCTGTTCTTCTCTGCTCCCGAATTGAGTTCGACCGTGCCCGAAATGGATGGCAACGGGCAGCCCACCGGCAATTTCTTCAGCGGCGTAACCCAAGACGAACGGGGCGTTTCTCCGCTGCCAGCGTTGAGCTTCGTAACCAATTCGGAAGACGGCAAGCACCACTTCGGGGTTTCGGCTATCGGCATCAGCGGCTTCGGGGTTACCTTCCCGGAAAGCACCACCAACCCGATAAACATGCCTCAGAGCATGGGGGGCTTTGGCCGGGTGGAGTCAGATTACAGCCTGCTGCAGTTCGGCCTGGCCTATGCCTATAAGCTGAGCGATCAGTTCTCCATCGGCATTCAGCCAACCTTTGATTTCGCCACCCTCGAATTGTGGCCCAACCCGACCGCCAGCCCAATCCCGGGGGTCGGCTACCCGCGCACCGACAAGGCAACCGCTTTTGGTTTCGGAGGCCAGGTAGGCCTGTTTTTTGACAGCGGCTCCGGGTTCAAGGTCGGTACCTCCTATAAGACTGTACAGCGCTTCGGTGATTTCGAGTTCAACAACACGTACCTCGACAACAGCGAAAGCACCAGCACGTTTAACATGGACTATCCGGCCATCTGGTCGCTGGGTTTGGGCTATTCCAAAGGATACTTAGATCTGGCGCTCGACTACCGCCTGGTAGATTACGCGAATACCGATGGTTTTAAGACCAAGGGCTGGACCCCCACCGCAACGGTTGCCGGGTTTGGCTGGAAGAATATTTCGATTATCTCTGCCGGGCTGCAGTACAAGTACTTCCGCGGCGTGCCCATCCGCCTGGGATACACCTACAGCTCCAACCCGATTTCATCTGATATGGCCTTTTTCAACATCCCCGCCACGGCCATCATCAAAAATGCGTTCCAGCTGGGGGTTGGCCTGGAAGCCGGGGAGCATTTCCAGCTCGACGGCGTATTCCACATGGGCTTCAGCGGGGGCGACACCTCAGGACCCATCTACAACCCGATGCTGATCGGCACCTACCCGCCTTACGGAGGCGTACCCGGCAGCGAGGTATCGTACAAAATGACTACGTCAATGGTAATGATCGGAGCCCAATACAAATGGTAGCCAGTTCTTGTTTTTGTTGATTGATGAGCCCCCTGACCACAAGTCAGGGGGCTTTTTCGTCGATCAAAAGAGCCGGTCGTCTTCCCTGTTAAGAATAATACCGCAGGCATTGCGTACCTTTAACCTACCGAACCAAGCACATGAAACGAAAATGGCTCCTGCGCCTGGCGGCCCTGGTGATGCTCGGGCTTGCAGGCATAGCGGTTTGCGACGCCATAATTGAATGGTCGACCCGGGGGCGTTTGTACGACGACAAGGCCACCATTCCCTACAACAAGGTGGGGCTTGTGCTGGGCACGGCCCGCCACCGGCCCCAAGGGGGCATTAATCCGTATTACCAGTACCGCATCGACGCCGCCCTGGCCCTGTACAGGGCCGGAAAGATTTCCTTTGTGCTGGTAAGCGGCGACAACGGCAGCATTTACTACAACGAGCCAAACACCATCAAGAAAGACCTGATGGCCGGGGGCATTCCCGAAGAGAAGATCTTCCTGGACTACGCGGGCTTCCGCACCCTCGACTCCGTAATGCGGGCCAGGGTCATTTTCGGGCTCGATTCGGTAACGGTGATTTCCCAGGAGTTCCACAACGAGCGTGCGGTGTACCTGGCCGAAAAAAAAGACCTGTATGCCATTGGCTTCAACGCCCGCGATATCGGGGGGTCTGAGGGCATGAAGGTACACCTGCGCGAATATCCTGCCCGGGTAAAGGTATTCCTGGATTTGCTTTTCAATACCCAGCCCCGTTTTTACGGCAACCCCATCGAGATCAAGTAACCTGCCGTTTTTGTATCTTGGCAGGAACGACCAACCTCACCCAATGGACCGCCTGAAAACCCTCCTGAAAAACCTGGGGCCCGGCCTGCTCTTTGCCAGCATGGCCATCGGCACTTCCCACCTTGTGCTATCGACCAAAGCCGGGGCCACCTACGGCTGGCTCATGATAATCCCCATATTGCTGGCCAACCTCTTGAAATACCCCTTCTTTGAATTTGGCATCCGCTATACGAACATTACGGGCCGCAGCCTGGTGGAAGGGTATTCCAGACTCGGTAAATCGTATCTGTGGCTCTATGCGGGCATTACCCTGGTAACCACCTTTACCATTTTGGCTGCCCTCTATGTGGTTACAGCAGGCCTGCTGGCCAATATGTTCGGCATTACCGGGGTGGCCATCCACTGGATTGCCCTGGGGCTTTTCGGGTTCATCAGCCTGGCGCTCATTATCGGGCGCTACAGCCTGCTCGAAACCACCCTGAAATTCGTGGTCACCATCCTTTTCGCCGCCTTGCTGGTTACCACCGTGCTGGTGCTCTATAAACCCGCAGTGCCCAGGGTGGAAGGCTTCCAGATGCCTGCCCTGTTCGACCAGGTGGGGGTCTTGTTTCTGATCAGCCTGATCGGCTGGATGCCCACGGCCGTGGAGGCGAGCAGCTGGATTAGCCTTTGGAGCCTCGAAAAGTACAAAAACATGGGGGCCAAGCCGAGCCTGAAGGAAGCCCTGCAGGAGTTTAACAGCGGGTATATCGCCACAGCCCTGCTTGCCGTGTTTTTCCTGATCATAGGCGTGCGCACGCTCTACGGCACCGGTACCGAGCTGAGCGGGAATTCGGTGGTTTTTGCCCAGCAGCTCACCCAGCTGTTCACCACCCACATTGGGGAGTGGGCCTATATCTTCATTGCGATTTCGGCTTTTGCGACCATGTTCAGCACCTGTATGACGGCCCACGACGCCATTGCCCGGGTGAGCATTGACGTGCTGGAATACCTGCAGCCCAAGCGCAAGCGGTATGTGAAAAAGTGGCACTACGGAGCGGCCGTGCTGGTGTTAACCGGGGTAAATTACCTGGTGCTGACGGCACTGAGCGCCAATATGGGGCAACTGGTGGCCCTTGCCACCTTCATCTCGTTTGTGCTGGCCCCGCTGGTGGGGTATATGAACCTGAAATGCGTGATGGGCCCCGACATGGAAGGCCCCCACAAACCGGGAATGGGCCTGCGCTGGCTCACTTATGCGGGCATCTTCTTTCTGTCGCTTTTCGCAGCCTATTATGTCTGGCTGCTGCTTGCCTGAGCCGGCCTTTCAACCGACCGGAATCGCCCCTGGATGGCACGGCAAAATGGGCCGATTTGTCTCGCGGGCATTATTTTCGGACCTTTGCAACAGAAAACAAAAATCATGAAATTCTTCAGCGTTGCCAGAAAGACACGCACCGAACAACGATTTACGCCAAAAATGGGCCGCCTCGATACCCGGGTAACCTACATCCGAAAAGTAGTGTTGGGAATCCCTTACCGAACGCTCCACAAATACCGCGAAACCTATTACGGGGAAGTTAAGTGCTGCACCGACTGCCGCCTGGAATACTAAATCAGGGCTACTCGTAATTCAAGACCACCAGTGGGTAGCGCTCGTTCTGCTTGTGCAGCACCTCAAGGCAGTACACCCCGTCGGTACAGTGGTTGATGATCTCACTTTCGCCCAGGCCCACCGCCTCGGGTATACTCTCAGGGGAAACCCCTTTTGAAAGCAGGTAATCCCGAATGACATCGGCCCGCTGCTGGGACAGGGTGGCATTGGTTGCCGTGCTTCCCCGGCTGTCGGTATGGGCCTCTATGCGAATCCGCAGCCATGGGAATTGGATCAGGTACCTGGCGGCTTCGTCCAGGACGGCTGTTGCCTCGGGAGCAAGTCGGGTGCTGCCTTTATCGAAATAATACTTTTCACCCTTCAGCACGGTGCGCCCGCGCAGCTGCTGCACTACGTCTTCTACCGGGGTCAGGTCAATGCGGAGGGGCTCCCCGGCCAGCAGGGACTCCTGTGCCTCAGCACCGGTAAGCGTAGCGCTGGTAAAGCGCTCTTTGTCAATGTAAAGTTGTACCCCTTCATGCCAGGGTATTTCCATGCGAAAACTCCCGTCTTCACGACTATAGGTCTCTTTTAGGAGGCTGTCGCGCGCGTCTGTGAGCCGCACCCGGGCCTTTTCAATGCCATAGGCCGTGGTGTTGAGCACATAGCCGCGCACTACCAAAGTTTTCAGGCCCGGCAGGCCGTTGACCGTAAAGTGGTAGAGGTCGTCGCCCCCGGATCCGCCAGAACGGTTCGAGGCCAGGTACCCTTCAAACCCTTCCTCCCCGGCAGGGCGAATGACCAACCCAAAATCGTCGGCCTCAGAATTGAGACCAGGCCCCAGGTTGGCGGGGATGCTGAAGGTGCCGTCTTCGTAGCTCTGCGACTTGTAGGTATCCATGCCGCCCAGGCCGTAAAAGACATCTGAGGCAAAATAGAGGCTGCCGTCGAGGATAAATGGCGCGATCTCATTGCCCGGGGTATTGATGCGCGGGCCGAGGTTGGTGGGGGCCGACATGATCTGCCCCTGGTTGGTAATCACATAATAAATATCGGTGCCCCCGTACCCCTGCTGGAAATCGGCGGCGAAATAGAGCCGTTCAGACTTCGGGTCGTAGTAGGGGTAGTAGAACGAGGTGCTGGGGTCGCGCAGCAGCAGGCGGTAGGTGCCGTCGGCCGCGGCCTGGGCGAGAGCCAGGGTATTCTTCCCCGTCTCGTCGAAGGTGAGCAGGCCTTCCTCGGCGTTGGAGCTCACAAAAAAGAGCGACTTGAGCGCCTCGCTGTAAAAGGGGGTGGCTTCGTGGAACTTGGTCTCGGGCAGCCAGGGCAGGGTGGCGGCCTGGGACACACTGCCGTCGCCCCCGATGCGCCCGACATAGAGATCGGTATACGACTGCCCGGTGGGCAGGTAGGTTTCCTTACCGGCCTGCGGGCGGGTCGAGCTGAACAGCAGGCGGTCGGTTTCGTAAAAGGCCGGGGCGTAGTCGTCCTGGGCCGAGTTGATGCCGAGTGCGGAAACCCGGTAGGCAAGGGTTGGCGCCAGGTTCTCTTCCAGCAATTCGTAGTTGAAGGAGGCGTTCTCCATCAATTCGTCGGTGAGGGCATCGCTGCGGGTGCTTAGGAAAGCCCGCGCCCGGTCGGGGCCCGAGGTACGCGAGAGGGCCTGGAGCATGATGTTGAAGTGCCGGTTGGAAAGCGTGCTGTCGAGTTTGAAAATGGCCAGGTACTGGTCGGCCGCCTTCTGGTAGTTGCGCGTCTTAAAATAGGCCTCAGAGAGGTTTAACCCCTGCTGATAGGTAAGGGGTGCCTTGTTGCGTTCCAGTTCGTACTGCTGGATGGCCCCCTTGTAGTCGTATTCAAAAAAGCGCTGATCGCCTTTGGAGCCTTTCTGTCCGTAACCCGACAGGGCAGCTGCCATGCAAATCAAGCCAATAAACCTGCTCCACTTCATACCCAATACTTAGAAAAATCGCGGACTGTCGATTTGTTTGCCTTTTTTCTTCCCGTCTCCGGGTTCGCGGCCGGGTCGCGACGGCCCGGTCCGGCCCAGGTAATACTTCAGGATGATCTCGTGCGAACCGCTGTTGTAACCGCCCAGCCCGTTGGTGTTGTAGTCGTAGGAATAGCCCACGAAGAGTGTGTTCGTTACCTGGAACCCGGCCAGTGCGCTCACGGCATTGTCGAAGCGGTAGGCAGCCCCCAGGGTGAATTTGTCGGCCATCATGAAATTGGTCGAGAGGTTGGCCGTAACCGGCGACCCCTGCATGAAATTCAGGAGGAAGGCCGGCTTGAATTTCAGGTTGTCATTCAGCTGAAAGACGTAGCCCCCAATAAAATTGAACTGCATCTGGTCTTCCACGATCTGGGCCACTTCGTTGCTGTACAGCCCGTCGGTTAGGAAGTTGGGCACCGAGACCCCCAGGTACCACACCGGGTGGTACAAAAACAGCCCTGCCCCAATGGTGGGGTACACCTCATTGATGTTTTGCATCCCCAGAATGGGTTCGCCCGGGTTCTCGAAAGACCCTTTGGAAAAATCGGTGTTCAAAAAGGTCCCTCCCGCATCGATTCCAAAGGACAGGCGCACGTCGTGGTTGAATTGAACCTGGAAGGAATAGGAGACATCTACAAAGGTCTGGCTGGTGGGGCCAAGCTGGTCGCTTGCGGCATTGAAGCCCAGGCCGTGCTTGCGGTTGGCAAAGGGCACGTTGGCCCCGAACCGGAAGGTGCGGGGCGCTCCGGGGATGTCGACCCACTGGGCCCGGTACAACAGGGAGAAATCGGTGTATTCCACACTGCCCACATAGGCCGGGTTAAAGCTCCCGATATTATACATGTACTGGGTATACATGGGTTCGCGCTGCCCGTGCACGGCAGTGGCCGCCACCAGCAGCAGCGCCAACAGCCCCAAACGCCGACAGGTACCCGAATGCGTATCCCTTAAAAAATGCTTCATACTATCGTATCAGTTGTATCCAGCCTTTCGCCGTGCTTTCGGCCCCTGCCTCGTCTGTGTATTGCAGCACGTAGAAATAGGTGCCCGACGGGGCGTCTGAGCCATTGTGCTGGCCGTCCCAGATCACTTCGCTGCTCAGGTTCGCCCCTTTAAGGACCGACTGCCCGTAGCGGTTGAAGATCTGGATGTCGTAGGAAGTGATGACCACCTCTTCCAGGCCTGATTCCGAATTGAAACGGCCGAGCCGGATTTTCAGCACATCGTTGATGCCGTCGCCGTTGGGCGAGAACTGGTTGAAAATAAAGCCAGGGTCGGCGGGGGTGCGCGCATTCACCTCGACCAGCACGCTTGCGGTGTTGTTCGACGGATCGGCATCGGCCGGGGTCAGAATGCGGGCCGTGTTGGTAAAGTCGCCTTCGCGCCGCACGTAGGCTACAATGCTGAGCTGAACGGTTTGGTTGGGGGCCAGGCTGGCAATGTTCCAGATGCCTGTTTCGGGGTTGTAGGCCCCTGCCGGGAAAGTGCCTTCGAGATACGTGTGCTGCACGTATTCGAAGCCCGTATCGCTTTCGGGGTTCAGCATGTCTTCGACCTGTATCCCGGTTACCGTGGCGTCGGCCGAAACATTCGTAACGGCCACAATAAAGCGGATGCGGTCGTTTACCAGGGGCGAAATGCTCACATCGCTGAAGGCCCCGCCCGGGGTAATCTGAACAAATTTAGTGATAGAAAGGTCGGCCCCGGTAGGCAGTACAATCTCAATGGTAACGGTACTCTGGTCGTTGTCGGGGTTCCCGTCGAGCGGCAGGGAATCGAGCAGCTCGGCCGTATTGGTGTATTCCCCGTCGGCCAATACGCTCACCGTGATGTCTAGGGTGGCCGAGCCCTGGGCTGCCAGGGAGGCAACCGTCCAGGCCCCGGCAAGGGGATCGTAGGCGCCGGACGAGGCCGTGTGCGACACATAGGCGAAGCCGGTCTGCAGCAAGTCGCCCACCTCGATGTCGAGCACCTCGATGTCGCTCAGGTTGTTCAGGGTTACGGTAAAGGTAATTTGCTGCCCCACCGAGGCCTGTGGGCTGTCTACGGTCTTGACCACCTCCAGGTCGACCGAGCAGAGGCCACTGGTGGCATTCGGGATGCAGGGGTTGTCATTGGCCGGGTCTTGCTGGTCGTTTACCAAATCGAGATCGGCATCCAAAATGTTGGAGTCGAGGGCATCGATAAATTCATCCCCGTCTTCGTTAAGCGGGTTGGCCGTGTCGGGCCCTACCTCAACCCCGTCGTCAATGCCGTCGCCGTCGGTATCGACCAGGTTCGGGTTGGTGCCCAGGGTGGCTTCAATACCATCGAGCAGGCCGTCGCCGTCGGTGTCGACGTCGCAGTCGTTTACGGTGATGTTTACGATTGCAAATTCATCCACGCAGGGCGCCTGGGCCGTGTTGGTTGTATACCGGAACGAATAGGTGCCATCAGGCTGATTTTCAAAGTTCACCAGGTTGCCGGGGTCTATGGTCACTGTTGCACCAACAGGTATGGATTCTATGGTCCAGACGCCCGGGGTCTCACCCAGCAGGCGGTCGTCCAGGTCGCGAAGGGAGGGGCCATTGGCCGCCACCGAACAGGCCGAGCCGTCTGAGGGGGTGCCAGCAGTTACCGTGGGGG
Source organism: Robiginitalea sp. (assembly GCA_024642005.1). Lineage (GTDB taxonomy): Bacteria > Bacteroidota > Bacteroidia > Flavobacteriales > Flavobacteriaceae > Robiginitalea. The sequence continues at coordinate 32,444 of JAHECA010000001.1, forward strand.
ATACGGTGGCGATCACCTCCTGGCGGGGCGAGCTGCAGCCGTTGGCAAAGGCTTCCACCCAATACGAAGTAGTTGCCGAAAGGGTGGTTACAAAATTTTCACCTGTAAACACCAGGTTGCCAGCGGTGGCAGCATCGTACCAGTTCATGTCGGGATTGGTCACCGAATTGGGAATCTCGCCTGTGGCCGTCAAAGTCAGTTGCCCCGGGCCGCAAATGGCATCGCCCTGAAAGCTGAGCAGCACCGGGGTTTCGTTGCGCACAATAGTAAGGGTAAGGGCCGGGCTGGCGCAGTTGCTGGCCGCATCCAGGTAAAAGGCATAGTAGGTGCCTGCAGTGGGAGCGGCAATTTCGCCGGCGGTCAGATACCCGGTATTGTCAAGCAAATCCGGGTTACGCGTAAAGGTCAGCTGGGTAGTGGCAGGCGGGGTGCTGATTACAAAATCGAGCAGAGAAGGAATGATATCCTCCGTGCAGAAATTCGTTGGCTGTGTGAGGACCTGGCCCGGCGCCTGGTCGCCCGCATTGCACTGGTCGTCGTTCTGGATCGTGCCCAGGGCCGAGCCATCGCTTATGGTGGCGCCACTGGGGTTGGAAAGGGTAACCGTAAAGGTTTCATTCCCTTCGAGAACCACATCTCCATTCACGGTAACTGGCACGGTGGTACTGGCCTGACCGGCGGTAATGGTACCGCTCCCATTTGTAACGGATACGTAGTCAGAACCGGCAGTCGCGGTTCCAGCTGTGGTGCTGTAATTGAAATCAATATCTTGCAGGGCCGTAAAACCACCGTTTACATTCACCGTGAAGTTAAACGTGGTAGTTCCCGAATTACCTTCATTTTGGGTAAGGTCGGCAATGCTAATGCTGGTTACATCGTCATTTAAAATGGTACCGGTACCGGTACCCTGAGCGATAGTGGCGTTTACCGGGTTGGCCAGGACAACTGAAAAAGTTTCGTTGGCTTCCGGTTTGGTATCGCCCGCGACAACGATCGACAGGGTTGCCGAGGGCTGCCCGGCAGTGATGGAAGCGGCTATATTGGTGGCCTGTGTGTAATCCCCGTCGGCCAGGGTGGCCGTGCCGTTTTGCGTGCTGTAGTTGAAGTTGATGGTTTGTACCGCATTGCCGCCCCCCTGCAGGCTTACCGTGAACTGGAAGATACTGGTGCCGCTGTTGCCCTCGTTCTGGCTCACGTTATTGATGACCAGGGCCTGAAGGTCGTCGTTGGTAATCGTACCCGTTCCTACATCGGTGCCCAGGTCGGCCCCCGAACTGGGATTGCTGATCTCGACTGTAAAAGTTTCATTCGGCTCGGGCGTGCCGTCAGCCACCACTAAAACCGGTACCTGTACGCTGTTCTGCCCGGCAGGAATTGTAAACAAATCGTTGTTTAATCGCGTATAATCTCCTGGCTGGGTTGCAGATCCATTAGCCGTGTTCACCCGGAAATCAATGTCCTGCACCGCATTGCCACCCCCGTTGATAGATACCGTAAAATTAAATGGGGTGGTGCCCCCGCCGGAGCCTTCGGCCTGGGTTATGTTGTTGATGCTGATGGTTTGGCTGTCGTCATTCTCAATAGTCCCGACACCGGTATTATCCGAGATGGTGGCATTTACCGGGTTACTAAGTACCACGTTAAATGTCTCGTCGTTTTCGGGATTGGTATCCCCGTTGACCTGAACCGTAACAGTCGTACTCGGGCTGCCCGTATTAATCTGCCCGCTGCCGCCGCTAATGGGCACATAGTCATTGTTGGCTACAGTAGCTGAGCCGTTGGAAGTGTTGGCCGTAAAAGTAATATTGCTTAGCGCATTGCCCCCCCCAACTACGCTTACAGTGAAGGTGAAGGCTGTCTGACCCGAATTCCCTTCTGCAAGACTTATATCGTTTATGCTGATTGCCTGGCTGTCGTCGTTGGTGATGTTACCGATCCCCGAACCGTCGGAAATGGTTGCTCCCGTGACATTGCTCAACAAAACATTGAAGGTCTCGTCTGTTTCGGGCGTGGTGTCTCCATTGACAACTACCGTTACCGTAGTGCTGGGAGTGCCGGCAGAAATACTACCAGAGGTATTCAGCGCAACGTAATCGACTCCGGAAGTGGCATTGCCTCCCGAGGTCGAGGCATCAAAATTGATCGGCTGAACCGCATTTCCACCCCCCAAAATACTCACCGTAAAAACAAAGTTGGTAGTACCTGAGTTCCCTTCGGCCTGGGTAACATTATCAATTATAATTGCCTGACTGTCGTCGTTTGTGATTGAGCCCGACCCAGACCCATCATTTACAGTGGCATTAACCGCATTACTGATATTTACAGTAAATTCTTCTGTAGGCTCCGGTGTAGTATCGCCCACAACCTGCACAGTAACCGTGGTACTGGTTTGACCTGCTGTAATAGTACCTGTTGTTCCGCTGGGGATAGCGGCAAAGTCTCCAGGAGCAATCGCTGTACCGTTGACTGTATTGACATCAAAGGTAATATCACTTAGAATGGGAACTCCTCCATCAATACTAACAATAAAATCAAAGGAGGTCGATCCGGAATTGCCTTCTGCCAGTGTCACATCGTTTATACTTATTGTCTGCCCAAATCCAGACAAGGCAACCATCAAAAACACCCCCACCCACAAACCCTTGCGGGGGAGCGAACGGAAAAGACTAAAAAACAGGGAAAGCAGACTCAATTTCATAGCAAGCGCTTTTGATAGCGTCCTGTGTTTAGATGTAGGTTAGGCGCTCGGTAAACAAGCGATCAATGTTACGAAAATTAGCGATTTTCCCCCAATTTTGCGGTCAAAATAACCCATTTACGGGTTGAAATTTCCTATGCGCCCAGTTGGGCCGAAGACACCCCGGCGCCGGGCACGATTTTGGCTACCAGCCCCTGGAGCACCTTGCCGGGCCCCACTTCGATAAAGGAGGTGGCCCCGTCGGCCGCCATGTGCTGCACGCTCTGGGTCCATTTTACCGGGGCGGTAAGCTGGGCGATCAGGTTTTTCTTGATTGCCCCGGTGTCGGTCACCGCCGTGGTGGTCACGTTCTGGTAGATGGGGCAAGCCGGTTTGGAAAAGGGCGTGGCCTCGATGGCGGCCGCCAGCTCTTCGCGGGCCGGTTCCATAAGGGGGGAGTGGAAGGCGCCCCCCACGGGGAGCACCAGGGCGCGGCGTGCGCCGGCCTCCTTCATTTTTTCGCAGGCCAGGTTCACGGCCTCCACTTCGCCCGAAATCACCAGTTGCCCGGGGCAGTTGTAGTTGGCAGGCACCACAATGCCGGGGGTTGCGGCGCACAGGGCCTCTACCACGCTATCTTCCAGGGCCAGGACGGCCGCCATGGTGCTGGGCGTGAGTTCGCAGGCCTTCTGCATGGCCTGGGCCCGCTGGGAAACCAGCCTGAGCCCGTCGGCGAAAGAAAGGGTGCCGTTGGCCACCAAAGCCGAAAATTCCCCCAGGGAATGCCCGGCCACCATATCGGGACGAAAGGCCTTGCCCAGCACCTTGCTGAGCACTACCGAGTGCAGGAAAATGGCCGGCTGGGTAACCCGGGTCTGCTTCAGGTCGTCGGCCGAACCTTCGAACATGACGTCTGTAATGGAAAAACCGAGAATGGCATTGGCTTCTTCAAAAAGTTCCTGGGCCTCGGCTGAGGCTTCGTACAGGTCTTTTCCCATGCCGCTGAACTGGGCGCCCTGCCCGGGGAAGATGTAGGCTTTCATCCGTTTCATTTTAAGGTTGGGCCAAAGGTACGGAAAACTTGGATTTGGGAAGCAGGCAGCCCACCCTGAGCCACAGCCGTTGCGCATTGACAGGGGTAGGGCCGGCTGCCTTTCCGATCATTCAGCTGACCCGGGTCAGCTAAAAAGGTGACAGATGTCATTTAATAGGGAAAACCGAGCAGGTACCTTTAAGAATAAAACCTGGATTCTTTTAAGCGAGGTGCCGTATGACAAACCACCTTAAATGAAATAACATAGCTTTTTCAGACCTGTCTGGGTTTGACTTAAGAACGACCCTCATGAATTCCCTGGCTACTTCCGGTATAGAATTGGTTGACGGGTCGCGTATTGCCGTAATCGGAGGGGGGCCTGCCGGGAGTTTTTTCAGCTACTACACCCTGGAATATGCACGACGGCTCGGCCTGGAGTTCGAACTGGATATTTATGAAGCAAAGGACTTCACCAAAATAGGTGCTGCCGGGTGCAACCACTGCGGCGGCATCGTCTCCGAATCCCTTGTTCAGGAACTGGCAACCGACGGGATTGTGATTCCGGCCGATATCATTCAGCGGGGCATCTCCACTTATACCATGCATACCGAAAAGGGCAGCCAGGTCATTCATGCCCCGAGCGATGAGAAACGCATTGCCGCGGTATTCAGAGGATGCGGCCCGAAGGGGTGCCTGGACAAGAATGTGAAAGGATTCGACAATTTCCTGCTCGGGCTTTGCCGCGAAAAGGGGGTACGGGTTATTCCGGAGAAAGTGACCCGCCTGGAGCGGACCGAGGAGGGCATCCTTGTAGGAAGCTCCAAATCGGAGCCGAGCAGGTACGACCTGGTGGTCGGTGCCGCCGGCCTGAACAAGGCCACCCTGGATCTTTTCAGGGAGGTATGCCCCTCCTTTGGCCTGCCTACGGAAACCAGGGCCTATATCAGCGAATTTTTCATGAAACCGGCCGACATCGAAAAAAGCCTGGGAAACTCCATGCATGTTTTTCTGCTGGACCTGCCTCAGATTACTTTCGGAGCCCTGATCCCCAAGGAAAATTATGTGACCCTGGTGCTTTTGGGAACCGATATCGGCAAGGAAGTGGTCCAGCGATTTATCACCTCCGACCGGGTAAGCGCCTGTTTCCCGTCAGATTTCCCGGTGGAGCGCACCGCGGCCTGCCAGTGCTATCCGTACGTAAACATTAAGCAGGGACAGCACCCGTATGCCGACCGGGTGGTGCTCATCGGCGATTCTGCCTCCTCCAAGCTTTACAAAAACGGCATCGGGGCGGCCTTCATCACCGGAAAAGCCGCTGCCAGCACGGCCGTCCTGGAAGGCATTGGGGAGGAGCACTTCAAAAAGTATTACGCCCCCGTTTGCCGCGACCTGGACCAGGACAACCAGGTCGGAAAACTGATCTTCCTGGTGACCAGACTCATCCAGAAATCGCCTGTTCTGAAAAAAGGGCTCCTCGATCTGGTCGGAAGGGAACAATCGAACCCCGGGAGCGCCTTCCGGATGAGTTCAGCCCTTTGGGACACTTTTACGGGAAGCGCCGGATACCGCAACATCCTCAGGCGATTCCTCCACCCGAAACTCCTGATGGGTCTTACCCGAAGCACGGTCGTATCAAACCTACCCACTTTACACCACAAGTCATGACAGACAAGAAACTCGGCAAGCTCTATAAAGACGGGGAGGTCATTATAAAACAGGGAGAAAAAGGCAATTGCCTCTATGTGATCCAGGAAGGCCTGGTCGAGGTAATTCTGGAAACCCCTGAGGGGAACATCAAGGTGGCACAACTGGGCGAAACGGAATTCTTCGGCGAGATGGGCCTGTTTGAAGAGGATGTGAGATCGTGTACCGTCCGGGCTGCCGGGGAGGCCAAGATACTGACCATCGACAAGCGGAACTTCATGAAGTCCATCCACCGTGATTCCTCCCTGGCCTACCGGCTGCTGGAAAAAATGGCGCACCGCCTCAGGGATGCCAACAAGAAGATCGGTATTGCGAATCCTGAGGGGAAAGATCCTTAGTAGACCTTTATGGGGTTATGAGGTGAGGGCATTTTCAGGGTGCCCCCCACCCTCAAGATAAGCCGGGCTACCGCAAAAACCGGGCAGCACCCCCCCTATTGCTGCTGCAGCAACTGCTTGAACTTCCCTTTCGACTTCCTGATCTTTACCGCCACGACCTTGTACTCGGGGCACATCGCCTCGGTGTCGTGAACGTCGCTGGTAATGTTGTTTACCATGATCTCGGGGAAGTGGAAGGTGGTACTCAGAACACCCGGCCGCACCTCGTCGGTAATGCGGGCCTTAACATCTACCTTGCCCCGGGCAGATTCCAGGCAAACGAAGTCGCCTTCCGAAATGCGATTGGCCGCGGCGTCGTCGGGGTGGATCATCAGGTAATCGCTGCCCAGCAGCTGCTCATTGGCGGTTCGGCGCGTCATGGCCCCGCAGTTGTAGTGTTCCAGCTCGCGGTTTGTGGTCAGTATATAGGGGTATTCCGCAGCGTGGGAGGTTATCTCGGGGCTCTCTTCCCAGGGGTGGAACTCGAAATACCCCAGGCCGCGTTTGAACGAATCCTGGTGCAATATCTTCGTGTCGGTGCCATCGGGGGCCACCGGCCATTGCAGGCCGTTTTTGCCCAGGCGTTCCCAGCGGATGCCGGCAAAGAAAGGGACGATCTGCGCAATTTCCTCCAGCATGCCCTCTGGGGTGTAGGCCGGCTGGTCATAGCCCATCCGGTTCATGAGTTCCACGATGATCTGCCCGTCGGGCTTGGTGCCCGGGCGGGGTTCCACCGTCTGCCTTACCGCCTGTACACGGCGCTCCCCATTGGTAAAGGTGCCGCTTTTCTCCAGAAAGGAGGCCCCCGGCAGAATCACGTCGGCGTATTTGGCGGTCTCGGTCATAAAGAGTTCCTGCACCACCACCAGTTCGGTCGCCTGCAGGGCGCGGATCACCTTCTGGGTATTCGGGTCGGTCTGCACCACGTCTTCCCCGATAATCCACAGGGCCTTGAGCTTGCCCTCGAGGGCTGCGGCAAACATTTCCGGAATCTTGTAGCCGATATGCGAAGGCACCTCGGCCCCGTAGAATTCGTTGTAGCGCTTGTTGATCTCCGGTTTGGTCACGTCGAGGTATCCGGCTCCCTGGTGGGGCTGCACACCCATGTCGGCGCTGCCCTGCACGTTGTTCTGCCCGCGCAGCGGGTTTACTCCAACCCCCGGGCGGCCGATGTTCCCGGTCAGCAGGGCCAGGTCGGCAATCTGCATAACGGTGAAGGTACCCTGGGAATGCTCGGTAACCCCCAGCCCGTGGAACGACATGGCGTTTCGTGCGCCGGCGTAGGCCAGGGCAGCGGCCCGCACTTTTTCCCGAGGCACGCCGCACACTTCTTCAATATGGTCGAGGTCCAGGGCCAGCAATTCCTGAACAAAATCGTCGTATCCCTCGGTGCGGCTTTCCACAAATGCCTTATCGATAAGGCCGGCCTCCACAATGTAGTACATCATCATGTTCAGCAGGGCCACGTTGGTACCCGGGCGCAGGGCCAGGTGGTGGGTGGCGTAGCGGGCCAGCTCGGTTCGCCTCGGGTCGATCACGATGGTTACCTTGTCTGACTTCATGGCGAACTGCTTGAACTTGGCACCCGTTACCGGGTGGGCGTCGGTGGGGTTGGCCCCGATCACCAGTATGCAGTCGGCGAATTTGAGGTCGGCAATCGAATTGGTGGCCGCCCCGGTGCCGAAGGTGCGCTGCATGCCCAGGGCTGTGGGCGAATGGCAGACCCGGGCGCAGCCGTCAATGTTGTTGGTCTGAATCACCGCCCGGAAGAATTTCTGCATCAGGTAGTTCTCCTCGTTGGTGCAGCGGGAAGACGAGATGCCGGCCAGGCTGTCGGGCCCGAAGGTTTCCTTGTAATGGGTGAATTTGGACGCCATAAAATCATAGACCTCTTCCCAGCTCACCTTCTGAAACTGCCCGTCGCGCTTAATCATCGGGCTGTCGAGCCGTTCGGGGTGGTTGTAGAATTTGAAGGCAAAGCGTCCTTTCAGGCAGGTATGGCCCTGGTTCACCTCGGCATCGTAGGGAGCTTTTATGCTCAAAATCTCGCCGCTGCGGGTGGCCACCTCCAGGTTGCAGCCCACCCCGCAATAGGTGCAAACGGTGCGCGTGGTTTCGGTGGCCTGCACCGATTTCGACTGGAAGACATCTGAAATGGCCGAGGTGGGGCAGGCCTGGGAGCAGGCCCCGCAACTCACGCAGTCGGAAGCCATGAAGCTCTGGTCAATGCCTTTAACGATATGGGCGTCAAAGCCCCGGCCCGCCATGCTCAGCACGAATTCGCCCTGCACCTCGTCGCAGGCGCGCACACAGCGGTAACAGTTGATGCACTTGCTCAGGTCTGACCGCATATAGGGGTGGGAAGCATCTTTGGCACGGCCCAGGTGGTCGGCCCCGGCCGGGTACCTGACTTTTCGAATGCCGACCTGAGCAGCCACATCCTGCAATTCGCAGTTCCCGTTCACCTCGCAGGTGAGGCAATCGAGGGGGTGGTCGGTAAGGACCAGCTCCAGTATGTTCTGCCGCAGTTTCTGGATTTCGGCCGTACTGGTGTAGATGTGCTGCCCTTCCGAAACCGGGGTGTGGCAGGAAGCCACCGTCCGGGATGGAGCGCCGGGCTCGGAGCGCACCTCCACGCTGCACACCCGGCAGGCCCCGAAAGGCTCCAGGTTGGGCGCGTCGCAAAGGGTGGGCACCAGGCTGTCGCCCACCTGCCTGCGGATGAAGGCGAGCAGGGTCTCCCCAGGCTCAAAGGGATAAGGCGTGTTGTTGATATAGGCGGTTTTCATGGTGTCGGTTGCTTGAAATAGCCTTTCAATTCAGGCTCAAAATAATGGAGGATGTTCCGGATGGGCAGCGGGATCCCACCCCCATGCGCACAGAGGGAGCCTTTTTCCAGGGTCGTGAGCAGGTCGTCGAACAGCTCGCTGTCAATGGGCTTTTCTTCCGATGCGGCCCCCTTTGCCAGCTCTTGCCCCCGCTTGGTGCCCAGGCGGCAGGGAAAGCACTTCCCGCAACTCTCGTAGGCGGCAAATTCAAACAGGTGTTCGATATAGCGAATCATCGGGAAATCGGCCGGGATGCAGACCACCGAAGCGTGCCCCAGCAGAAAGCCCGCCCGGGCAAATGACTCGAAGTCGAGGGTGAGCTCCCCGATTTTGCCCAACGGCACCACCCCGCCCAGGGGCCCGCCGATCTGCAGGGCTTTCACCGGTGCCCTGAACCCTCCCCCCAGGTCTTCGATCACGGTTTTGAGCGGGGTTCCCATTACCACCTCGTATATGCCAGGCCGGTTGAAAAAACTGTCGAGGCTCACCAGCTTGGTGCCCGAGGAGCGTTCGGTTCCCATCGCCTTCCAGGCTGCACTCCCCTGGCTGAGGATAGGCTGCAGGGCGGCGAGGGTCTCCACGTTGTTGACCACAGTGGGCTTATTGAAAAGCCCCCGCTGGGCCGGGTAGGGCGGGCGGGTGCGCACTTCGGGGCGCTGCCCTTCAATGGAATTGATCAGGGCGGTTTCTTCCCCGCAGATATAGGAACCCTGCGCCTGGATTACCTTGAAGGCAAAGTCAAAACCGCTGCCCTGAATATTTTGTCCTGCCAGGCCTGCCTCCGTGATTTCCTGAATGGCCTGATTTACAATTGCCAGGGCCTCCGGGTACTCAGCCCTGATGTACAGGATGCCGTGGTGGGCGCCGGTCACGTAGCCGCTTACCAGCATGCCAAAGAGAACCGAATGGGGCCGCTCTTCCAGCAAATAGCGGTCTGAATAGGCTCCCGGGTCACCCTCGTCTGCATTACAGATAATGAATTTTACCTCCCCGGGCGCCTGCCGGCAAAAGGCGAGCTTGGAACCCATGGGGAAGCCGGCCCCACCCCTGCCCCTGAGGCCCGAAGCCAGGATTTCGTTTAGCACGGCCTCGGGCCCTTTGCCCAGGGCGTCTTTCCAGGCCTGATAATAGGAGTCTATGCCTGGGAAAGGGCGGGTGAGAACCGGTTCGTTGCTGGCCCCCACGGCATAGGTATCGCGGCCGGGCCCCGCCGATGTTTTCAGGAGGCCCTTCAGCTCGTCTATAGCCTGGCCCGAATAATTGCGCCCCCTGTAGTGGAAAGCGCTGTTTTCATGGCAGCGCCCCAGGCAGGTCATGTGCCCGATCTGTTCTGTCTTGAAATGCTGGCTGAGTTTTTCCTGCAGGCCGGGCTGGGTCCCCGCGCAAAGGCAGGCCGTGCCGTTGCACACATACACCTCCTTGCCCCGGTTTTCGGGCTTCATAAAGTCGTAAAAGGAAGCCGCTCCAAAGGTATTGGCCTTCCCGACCAGGAACTCCTCGGCTAGCCGGGCGAGGTCGGCCTCGTCGGGGCTGCCCGCGGGTCGGGCTAGTTTGCCCAGTTGGTCGAAAAGGTTTTCATCAAGGCCCCTGCGCCCCAGCAGTTCGCTCAGGTTGTAAGACATATCAGCTTGCTTTTGGCCGGGCCGCCGGGGCCCGAAAATTGTTGATCCGTTCGGGGTGGGCGTAACAGGTGGCCCGACCCTCCCGGCAGAACCCGAGCAGGGTAATCCCCAGCTCCTTGGCGTAGTCGACAGCCAGGGAAGAAGGGGCCGAAACCGCCGCCAGGAAAGGGATTCCCGCCTTAAAGGCCTTTATGGTTATCTCGTAAGAAATGCGCCCGCTCACCGTCATGGCCCTGGCCCTGTCGAGCGTGCCGTCGAGCAGGAGCCGCCCCACCGCCTTATCGACCGCATTGTGCCGGCCGATGTCTTCGCGCGCCACCAACAGCCTGCCGTCTGCATCGAAGAGGGCCGCCGCATGGGTGCCTCCCGACTGTTTGAAGTCGGCCTGGCGCCGGTTCATCTGGGCGAAAAGTTCCGAAAATTGAGTTGCCGGAAAATGGGTGGTTGCTTGCAGGGGCGGGCCTTCAAAACCCAGGTCTGTGAGCTCGGTCTTGCCGCAAATGCCGCAGGATGAGACCGACAACAAACTGCGGGAGTTCGCATATCCGCTGCCCAGGCTGCCTTCAGGGATTTCCAGGTTCACTTCGGTAACAATGCCCTTGTCATCTTCCTTTCTGACGGCGACAACCGGGTGGAAATGCGGGTCGGTCAGAATGGCCTCGCAGTGCAGCATGCCCCTGATGAGTTCGGCATCGGCCCCCGGGGTGCGCATGGTCAGGGTAAAGGGTTTGCCATTGATACAGACCTGCAGGGCTTCTTCCACGGTAAGCGGGTCGGCCACCGGGCAGGCTCCCTTAGCGTCAAACTTCATTCCCTCATAGGTTCGGGTGGCCATAGAAAAGTGGCTTTTCTGCTACGCGCCGTTGGGCCCGCAGCCGATCTTATTTTAAAGATACCTATTTTCCTGAAACTGGCACGCGTTTGCCTTCCCGGCCATAGGGTCAGGGCTCCCGGTACCAACCAGCGTACTTTACATAGGCGTCGGCGATGCGGCGGATTTCCCCTTCGCGCAATTCGGGGCTAACCTCGCCAATCTTCCTTGCCGGTACCCCGGCGTAAATGGAACCCTCGGGCACGACGGTGCCCTGTGGGAGCACTGCCCCGGCAGCAATAATGCTTCCCGAACCTACAATGCAGTGGTCCATCACAATGCTGCCCATGCCTATCAGCACATTGTCGTGCAGCGTACAGCCGTGCACGATGGCATTGTGGCCAATAGACACGTTGTCGCCAATCTCGGTAGCCGCTTTCTGAAAGGTGCCATGGATCATCACCCCGTCCTGCACATTCACCTTGTTGCCCATACGGATGTAGTGCACATCGCCGCGAATGACGGCATTGTACCACACGCTGCACTGGTCGCCCATGGCAACTTCCCCAATAAGCACGGCGGTTTCGGCAATAAAGCAATCGGCGCCCATTTGGGGGGTATGCCCGCGCAAACTCTTGATTAAACCCATATTCCTGATTTTGAAGTAATCTTGGCTGCCGTCCTTCGGCAGGATTGAAATTTAGGAAATTTGCCGGGGCTCTTACTCAAAATAACTGAGGAGTTGCTTTTTGCGAGAGGGGGCCACCTGAATTTCCACCCCTGAGGCAAGCACCACGCTGCCTCCTTTTCCCCTTCGGTAGCGCACAATCTCCCCCACATTGACCAGGTACGATTTATGCACCCGGGCAAAGGGGAATTCCTGCAGCGCCTCCTCAAAATAGCGCAGCGTTTTGCTCACCAGTAGCTTCCTTCCATTCAGGTAGATTTCCGTGTAGTTGTCATCGGCCTTGCAATACAGTATCTGGGAGATGTCCAGCACCTCAAACCCATCCATCTGGGGAATGGTGATCTTCCCCTCTACCCGGTTTACGGCCTTCAGCACCCGGTCGTGCAGGCGCGCCTCCTGGGCTTTAATTTCCCTGACGTGGTTTACGGCGGCGATCAGGTCGTCTATGGCGATGGGCTTCATCAGGTAATAGGCGGCATGGCTGTTCAGGGCATCGATGGCGTACTGCTGGTAGGCGGTTACAAAGACGGTTTCAAAATTCCGGTCGGGCAGTTGGTCGAGCAGGTCAAAAGCATTGCCGAAGGGCATTTCCACATCGAGGAAGATCAGGTCGGGGTCGGCCTGGCGAATGGCCTCCAGTCCCTCCTGCACGTTGGCGCCTTCGCCAGCGATGGTCACATTTTCGCAGTATTTCCCCAGGTAATTGCGCAGTATTTCGCGGCTTTGGGCCTCGTCGTCAATAAGTACGGCTTTTAATTCCATGTTCAGTCGTTTCTGAGGTTCAACACTACTTTGGTCCCGCTGCCGTCGGGGTTCAGGTCGTATACCGACACGGTTATGCGGTCTCCGTACATGCGGTTTAAAATGTCGACGCGCCGGCGGATGTTGCCCATGCCCCTGGATTGCTGCTTCTGCTGGTTTCGGGTTTTCATGGCTGCCGACTTTTTGCGGCCAATGCCGTTGTCGGTTACCGTAATGGTCACGGCCCGCGGGGCCAGTGGTTTGACAGCTACAAGCAGGGTCCCCTTTTCCTCCTTGTAGCGCAAACCGTGCCAAACTGCATTTTCCAGGTAGGGCTGCAGCAGCATGGGCGGAATCTGGAAGGCCTCCAGGTCTACCCCGGGGTCGGTGCTTATTTCATATTCGAATTTGTCGGGGAAACGGGCGTGTTCCAGCTTCAGGTAGAGCTCCAGCAATTCCAGCTCCTCGCTCAGGGGGATAAAATCCTTCTCGGAATTCTCCAGCACGGTGCGCATGAGCTGGGAAAAATCGCTCAGGTAGCGGTTGGCGCTCCGCTCGTCGTTTCGGGCAATGTAGTTGTTCACCGAGTTCAGGGCATTGAAGATAAAATGCGGGTTCATCTGGGAGCGCAGGCCCTTGAGCGCCAGCAGGTAGTTGGCCAGTTCTTTCTGCCGGTTGCTGCGGTAATAGAAAAAGGCGGCCAGCCCGGTAAGCAGCAGCCCCAGAATCAGGGAGTAGATAATATAGCGCTGCCGCTTGTTGATTTCCTGGGTGAGGCGCTGTTCGGCCAGGGCCAGGTTGTATTTGCTCCGCGAGAGCTCGCGCTCCTGCTCCAGGGTCATGATCCGGCTCTGGCTGCTGGCCATTTCCTGGGAAAAGCGGGCCGCCCGGGCCAGTTCCTGTTCTTTGCGGACGTATAGGGTATCTACCAGTGCCACATACTGTTGGTACAGGCCGAGGGCCTTCTCGAAATCGCCCCGGTCGCGGTATACCTCAGAGAGCTTGCGGGTGGCATCTTTCTGCACCACCAGGTCGCCCTGGCTGCCCGCCTCCCTGATGCTCCGGTCGAGGAAGGGAATGGCTTCGTCGTAGCGCGACTGGGCGATATAGGCCCGCCCGATCTTGTAATTCACCCCCTGCCTGGTAATGGAATCGGCAACCGGGCCTTCCGGGGCGTTCCCCGCTGGGACCTCCAGGCTTTCAAGGGTCTGCAGGCTTTGCTTGCGCAGGGCGATCTCTTCCGGATACCGGTTCTGCCGGCTGTAATAATCGGCCACCTTTTCGTTTTCCTGTACTGCCCTTGCCGGGTTCTGGGCGGCAGCCTGCCTCAGCGAATTGCCGTAATAGGCCTCCGCTTCGATTTTGCGGTCCGAAACGGCATAGGCATCGGCGATCTTCGAATTCAGGTCGGGTACCTTGGAGCCAATCTGGCTTTTCTCTGCCAGGGTGAGTGCGCGCTGGTAATAGGCCACCGCTGTGCTGATTTCCTCGAGCCCCCGGTAGGCGTCGCCCAGGGTCTCGAACAGTTCTACGCTCTGGATGGGTTGCAGGCCCTTGCGGCTCACTTCCGGCTCCAGTACTTCTATGGCCTCCCGGTGCGCCCCTGCAAGCACGCGCACCCGACCCAGCAACAGGAGGGTTTGGGGTGTCCAGAAGGTATCCAGCGCCTCCCGGAAATTGGCAGAGGCCAGGTCGTACTGCCCATGGAATTGGTAGATTTCCCCTAAGGTGGTGAGTGACAGGGCCAATTCGCGCCGGCTGCTGCGGTCGTCGAGCATCTCGATGGATCGGGTGATAAAATCCAGGCTCCTGGCAATGTCGGTCTCTTTGTAAAAGTTGGCCGAATCGAGCATGCGGCGGTGACGCCCCTGCAGCGATTCGGTGACTTCGGCCTGGGGACGGGCTTTGTTCCCGTCCAGGCCCTGCACCACCACCCTGAGGTCTTCGTCGTTGCGGATGTGGTACCGCACCGTTACCAGATCGGAGCCCGAAACGGTTAGCTGGTCGCCGGCTGCGGCCCGTATGGTGAAGGCCCCCTGGCTGTCGGTGCGCGTATAGGCGCCCTGGTCGGTGCGCACTTCGATGCCCTCAAGCGGTCGCTGCGAGCCTTCGGCCACCACCTTGCCCTGCAGTACGAATTCCTGCCGCAGAGACGGTTGCTGCCCATAGGCCAGAACGGCCAGCAGGAAACAGCACAGCAGGTATGGAAGGTCTTTTTTCATAGGTCTGTGGAGATAAACTTAGTCCATTTCGGCCACATGAAAAAACCGCCCAAGCCCCAATTGGCGGGCTGGCACTGCCTGAAACAGGGATTGCCTAAGGGAAGGTGGCACCAGCCTCACCCGTCCGGGCCGATAACTCATTCCTGGTTTTTTTCGGATTTCTTTCGGATTAGCTTGGCTCATGAATCAAAAATTAAACCCCATGAAAACGAAAATCACTTTCAGCCTGATGCTTTTCGGCCTGACGGGCCTGTTTGCTCTTGCTACCGACGGCCCGGGGCACCCGCCCGGCAAAAAAGGTCAGAGCAAGGTGCAGATCGCCCTGCTGCTCGACACCAGCAACAGCATGGACGGCCTTATACAACAGGCCAAGGCCACCTTGTGGAACCTGGTCAACGAATTCTCGGAGGTGCGCTGCCGGGAATCGCGCAGTCCTCAGCTCGAAATCGCCCTGTACGAATACGGCAACGACGGGCTAAACTCCCGGGAAGGGTTTATCCGCCAGGTACTGCCCTTCAGCAGCGACCTCGACGAAATTTCGCAACGCCTGTTCTCCCTGACCACAAACGGTGGGGAAGAATACTGCGGACAGGTCATACAGACCGCCATGCGGCAACTCAGTTGGAGCAACCTCCCCACCGACCTGAAGTTTATCTTCATCGCCGGGAACGAACCCTTTAACCAGGGGCAGGTGGCCTATGAAGGGGTACTCGATAATTCAGCCGAAAAAGACCTGATCGTAAATACCATTTTTTGCGGGGACTATGAGCTGGGCAGGCGCACCCTCTGGGCAGACGGCGCCAGGCGGGGCCGGGGTGAATACTCGGCCATCGACCACAACCGGGCCGTGGTCCACCGCACTACCCCTTATGACGAAATTATCATCAGGCTCAACCGCGACCTGAATACCACCTATATCGGCTACGGTCGCAGGGGGGTCGAAAAGAAAGAGAGACAGGTCGCCCAGGATGCCAACGCCCTGGAAATGGAAGCCCCCGTTCTGGTAGAACGGGCCGTAAGTAAAAGCTCCGCCTATTACAAAAACTCGGGCTGGGACCTGGTTGATGCCTATGAAGACCAGTCGCTTAAGCTTTCAGAGCTCAACCGGGAAGGATTGCCTCAGGAACTGCAGAAGCTCAGCGAAAGTGAGCTCAAAGCACATCTGGAGCAGCAGGCCAAACGACGTCAGCAGATCCAGGAAGAGATCAGGGAACAAAACGCCATGCGAGAAGAGTTCCTGTCTCAGCAAGAAGGCGGGGAAGGCTCAGAATTGCAGCGTGCCCTGCTCGAGGCTGTTAAAAAACAAGCCGGCCAGAAAGATTTCCGGTGGGATAACTAAACCGGGCAATGTTGAAGAGTGGTGTGGTTGGCAGGCGCCTGGCAGGTCGGTTTCGGCAGGCCGGGCGTTTTGCTAGTAGTCAGCGGCAGGGCAGAAGCAGTCGTAACGGTCTGACCGCTCGGGGCCGAAGTCGTACCCGAGGGTAATCTGGTGAAAGCCGCCATTGTCGAGGCGGATATCGCCCATCTGGTAGGAGTAGTTGTAAGAGAACATGAAGCGGTTCACGTTCAGGCCCACGATGGGCGTGAAGAGCTGCAGGCGCTGCTCTCCGAAACCGTTGGGGGTCACATACTGGGCCCCGTCGAAGCTGCGGCGGTACGAAAGGCCGCCCCACAAGGTGCCGAAGGCCATTTCTTTATAAACCTTGGCATTGAGGTCAACCGTTTTTTCCCGGGTAAAATCGGTCATCTGGAGCATTACGGAAGGCTCTACCTTCCATTCCTTTTTCCCGAAGATGTAGCCAGCAGACAAGAGGTAGCGCCTCAGGTTGTCGATTACAGGAACGTTATTGGGGTCGGCCCGGCCAATGCGGTACAGTTTGCGCTCCGTATCGAGCAAATTCAAAATAGTGGCATGGAGGTAAAATTCCATGTAGGAATACGACATACCCAGGTCTACGTTGAAATAGGTGGCGCTTAGTTTGGAACCCGTTACGATGGGGTCGGGTATCACCGAACGGAATTCGGTTTCGTCCAGGCTGCTCTGCAACAGGGTGGGGCTGATCCCAAAGGAAAGCTGGTTGAGCACCCGGACGTCACCCCCGAAATTCAGATGGTGGGCGTAGGTAAGTTTAAAGCCCGTTTGGGCGTGGTAGCCGTTGGCGTCGTTAAAGAGGATAGCCCCTACCCCGCTCCGGGTTTCCGGGATCCGGTAATGGACGCTCAGGGTCTGCATATTGGGGGCCTCGTCGACGCTGAACCACTGCTTGCGGGCGGTAAGGCGAATCTTTCCCCCTTCGCCGATGCCCGCCATGGAGGGGTGCACCAGGTAATAGTTATCGGAGAGGTAATCGAAATATACCGGGATTCCTTCCTGGGCCCGGGCGGCAGGTATAGCCAGGGAGAGGACGGTTGCAAGGCAGAACAGGAATCGTTTCATCAATCAGGACCGGGCAGGGTTTGTTCTGCCGCTAAATATAAGGTATAACGGAAGATTCCGGGTAATATTATATGCTGCAATCGTCCTAAATCCCGTATTTTTGCCCAAAATCCAGGAACATGGAAGAGTACGTGATTACCCTGCGTGAGACCAACAATCCGGCCGTGCTGAAGTTCGAGGCCAACCAACCTCTTGTGGAGCAGGGCAACTATGAATACCGCAACATAGACGAGGCGACCAACTCGCCCCTGGCCCGGCAGCTGTTTTACCTGCCTTTTATCAAAACCGTCTACATCTCCGGGAATTTCGTGGCCCTGGAACGCTTCGATATTGTCGACTGGGCCGAGGTGAAAGATTCGGTGGCCCAGCAACTGGTCGAATACCTGAACGCCGGGCAACCCGTGGTAGTGGAAGAAGCGCAGAAAGCCCGGGTGGCCGTTACCGTCTACGCCGAGATAACCCCCAACCCGGCTGTCATGAAATTCGTCGCCAACAAAAAGTTGGTAAGCGAGGTATTCGAGTTCAAGAATATCGACGAGGCCCGGCCCTCGCCCCTGGCGCGCAAACTGTTCGAATTTCCCTTTGTCAGGGAGGTTTTCATGGACCTCAACTACGTTTCGGTAACCAAATTCGAAGTCGTCGAGTGGGAGGAGGTTAATATGCAACTGCGCGAATTCATCAGGGAATACCTGGCCGGTGGCGGCAAGGTGGTGAGCCCGGAGGCCGAACACCAGGCCAGGGCAAACGGGCAAACAGGCCCGGCGCATAAAGACCTCGACCCTACCTCGCGCCAGATATCCGATATCCTGGAGGAATATGTGAAACCTGCCGTGGCCAGCGACGGAGGCAATATCGTCTTTCAGTCTTACGAGCCCGAAAGCCGCACCGTCCATGTGGTGTTGCAGGGAGCGTGCAGTGGCTGCCCCTCCTCTACCTATACCCTGAAGAACGGCATACAGACCATGCTGCAGAACATGCTGGGCGACAAGGTGTCGGAAGTGGTTGCCGTAAACGGGTAAGCCCGCCAAATATTCAGAGTAAGCAGATTTCTCCTAAGCCCCTGCGTTCAAAATAGCGGGCACGGGAGCGTTGTTTTCATACATTCCCTGTACCTTTGAAGGGCCGGCCGGCAAGTCCATGCGCGTATGAACGAAAAAAGCCCAAACGCCCTTATCGGGGAAACCAGCCCCTACCTGCTGCAGCACGCTTACAATCCGGTGCGCTGGGAAGCCTGGAATGACCAGGCCCTGGCCCGGGCCCGCAATGAGAACAAGCCCCTGCTGATCAGCATCGGTTATGCCGCCTGCCACTGGTGCCACGTAATGGAGCACGAATGCTTCGAAGACCCTGAAGTGGCCGAAGTCATGAACACCCTTTTTGTGCCGGTAAAGGTTGACCGGGAAGAACGGCCCGATGTAGACCAGGTTTACATGGATGCCCTGCAGATCATGACCGGCTCTGGCGGCTGGCCGCTGAACGTGGTGGCCCTGCCCGACGGGAAGCCTTTCTGGGGGGCTACCTACCTGCCCAAAGACAAATGGATGCAGGCCCTGCAACAACTGGCTGACCTGTACCGCGAAGACCCGCAGCGCGTTAGCCAGTACGCCGGCGACCTCACCACGGCCCTGGAGCGCATCAATACCCCGCAGGGAGCAGCCACCGGGCTGAGCGCAGCCCAGGTTGGGACGCTTATCGAAGCCTGGAAACCCCGGTTCGACCCTGAATACGGAGGGATGCGCGGTGCTCCCAAATTCATGATGCCCGTAACCCTGCAGCTTCTCATGCACTGGGGTGAAGCCCGGCAGGAAAGCGCCGTGCGGGAACACGTGGCCCGGAGCCTCAGGGCCATGGCTTTCGGGGGGTTGTACGACCAGCTGGGAGGCGGCTTCGCCCGGTATTCGGTAGATGCCCGCTGGCACGTGCCTCACTTTGAGAAAATGCTCTACGACAACGCCCAGCTGCTGGGCCTGTACGCCCAGGGGTATGCCTGCTACGGCGACCCCCTGTTCCGTGAAACCGTGGAGGGATGCCTCGGCTTTATTCAGGCCGGGCTCGCCGCCGAAGACGGGGGCTACCACGCCTCCCTCGATGCCGACAGCCTGGAAGAAGGCCGGCTGGTGGAAGGAGCTTATTACGCCTGGAACAAGACGGAGCTCCGCAAACACCTCGGGGCCGATTTTGATTTGTTCAGCGAAGCCTATAACATCAATGCCCATGGCCGGTGGGAGGAAGGCAAATACGTGTTGCTGAGACGGGAGGACGAGGCAGCCCTGGCCGGGCGACTCGGGCTCGACCCTAAATGGGTGGGGAAACGACTGGAAGCCTGCCGCAGCCGCCTGCTGAAGGTTAGGCAAACCCGACCACGCCCCAGGCTCGACAACAAGATTATCGCATCCTGGAACGGCCTGCTCCTTTCGGGCCTGGCCGATGCTTACCGGTATTGCGGACTGGAAGAAGCGCGTCAGGCCGCCCTGGCATTGGGGCAGTGGGCCGCTACACGCCTGGTGCAGCCCGACGGCAGCCTGTCCCACACCTTCAGGCCTGGCAGGTCGCAGCAACCCGGCTTCCTGGAAGATTACGCCGCCCTGATCGAAGGGTATATCAAACTCTACGGCATATGCTGGGATGCCCGGTGGATGCAAAAGGCGCGGGAGCTATGCGCACGGGTACTGCAGGATTTTTCGGAACCCGGCCAGCCCCTGCTCTACTTCAAGTCGGGGTCGGACCGACCCTTAATCCGCCGGACCCTGGAAACAGCAGACAACGTGATTCCCGCCTCCAATTCCATCATGGCAAAGAACCTGTTCCAACTGGGGCTGTTCTTCGCCGATATGGCCTGGGTTGATCGCTCCCGCAGCATGCTCGGGGCGGTGGCCGAATCGGCCTCGAAGTACAGCGGGCAGTACGCCAACTGGCTGCAACTGGCCCTGTGGCACGACCGCCCATTCCTGGAAGTGGCCCTGTGCGGGCCGGGGGCAGAAGCCCTGGGCGGGCAGCTCGGAAGGGCTTACCTGCCGCACTGCCTGCTGGCGGCCAGCGACCTGGAATCGCCGCTGCCCCTGTTCGAGAACCGACATTTACCTCAGTCGGCCCGGATTTTTATCTGCTCGCTCGGACAGTGCCAGCAACCCCTTGACGACCCCGACGCAGCCCTGTCTGAATTGCGCGAACGCCTTAAATTACCTGAAGAGCAGGGTTCTGGAAGCCATGGCCCTGCCCGAAATAAAGTCTAACCCCTATACAGCAACAAAGTACTATTAAAAATGGATCAACTCGGAAACTACAAACGCCACATTGAAGAAGCCCTTACCTGGTTCTACGACTTTTTGCCCAACCTGATAACCGCCGTCCTGCTGCTGGTATTCGGGCTCTGGATTATCCGAATCATCAACCGCCTGGTCCGCCGGTTCTTTGAACGCAAAGACTATGACGAGGCCCTGGAGAGCTTCCTGCAGAGCTTCATCAAAATGGGGCTCAAATTCCTGCTCTTCGTGCTGGTGGTTACCCAACTCGGGGTAAAATCGTCGTCCCTGGTCGCTATGGTGGGTGCCGCCGGCCTTGCCGTGGGCCTCGCCCTGCAGGGTTCCCTGTCGAATTTTGCTGGCGGGGTGCTTATCTTGCTTTTCAAGCCCTTCCGGGTCGGCGATTTTATCGCAGCCCAGGGGGTGGAAGGCACCGTCAAGGAAATCAATATTTTCACGACCAAGATCAATACCTTCGGCAATCAGGTGGCCATTGTTCCCAATGGCAAACTCTCCAACGAGAACATCGTCAACTTCAACGGGGAAGAAACGCGGCGCGACAAAATCCAGGTGGGTATCGGTTACGGGTCCGACATCCGCAAGGCAAAAGAGATCTTGCTGGAGATCTGCCAGGAAGACATCCGAATCTTGCCTACCCCAGCTCCTGAGGTCTTTGTGGCTGAACTCGCAGACAGCTCGGTAAACCTGAGCCTGCGCTTCTGGGCCAAAAACGAGAACTTCTGGCCAGCCCATTTCCACGTGATGGAAACCCTGAAGGCGCGGTTCGACGCCGCAGGTATCGAAATCCCCTTCCCACAGCGCGATGTGCACCTGGTAGGGAAGTAGGTAAACTTGCTTATACGGCTCTTTTTTAGTAACTTAGAGGTTGAATCTAAAATCGATGAAGTATGAAAAATGGAATGATGATGGCGGTTTTGCTGATGAGTACGGCGGCTGTCGCCCAGTACAACGGGAACAAAGAAATGCGGAGCCACGGCCAGCTGCTGATTCTGGAATACGAATTGCCGGTGAATGGCACCCCCTACGTGAATGAGATCTACAAAAAAGGGACCATTACCATCCAAAATGCAGACAGGACCCTCGAGGAAGATCGCCTGATGCGCTTTAACGCCTTTACGGGCGACATGGAATACGAAAACCCGGGAGGCAAAACGCAGACCCTGCTCAAAAGGGAGAATATTGAAGTAGTGCTCGACGGGCTTACCTACCAGGTACACCCTTACCGGGTGAACGGGGAAATCCGCCGGAGCTATTTCATCCCGATGAATAGCAGCGACAGGGTGGTGCTTTATAAAAAACCGGTGAAGCACTACCGCAAGCCGGCCATGCCCGAACACGGGTACGAAGAGGCCCGCATGCCCGAATATTTCGAGGCCTCGGAGTATTACCTGAGCATTGACGGCTCCCCCATGGTGCCGGTTAAACTCTCCAAAAAAGGATTGCTCAGTTCCCTGGACGACCGGGAACCGGCCCTGAAGGCCTACATTAACGACAACCGCCTGAACCTGCGCGACCCCAAGGACGTCCTGAACCTGATCAACTATTACAACGGCCTGGCTGCAATCAACTAGCGGGCTTTTTTCCCGAGCCGATGAAGTCTTTCAGGTAGAAGGGTTCGAAATAAGCCAGATCTTCAAAACGGCCCTCACGGAATGCCTCGAAGGCCAGTTTCCCCATTTCCAGGGATGAGGGAAGCACCTCCGGGTAAAAATGAAACGCCGGGTCAGTGAGCAATTCCCTGCATTTTGCTGCCCCGCTGCCGAGCAAATGAACCGGCTGGCCGGTCAGGAATTCCGCAAAAGAGTCTTTGGTCAGTATTTCGGCACGGGTTTCCCGAAGGGGTTGATGGCGGGCGTCGAACACGGCCGAATACACTTCCATGCGCCGGGCGTCGAGCATGGGGATGAGCACCCCTTCCTTTACCGGGGCTGCCTCGGCCATGATGCGCAGGGTTGGCAGGGCAATCAATGGCAGGTCGAGGGCGTAACAGAGCCCTTTGGCCGCCGCCACCCCGATGCGAAGGCCGGTATAGGAACCCGGTCCCTTGCTCACGGCCACAGCCTGCAGTTCAGCAGCCGACAGGCCAGCTTCTTTCAGCACCTCTTCGATAAAAACGTGCAGGCGCTCTGCATGGGTATACTCGGAAGAACGGTCTTCGCGGCAGGCGCGCAACACCTCACCTTCAAACAGGCTTACCGAGCAATTGACCGAGGCGGTCTCAAGGTTCAGGATCCAGGCCATAGGCTACAAAGATAAGGACCCGCCCTTCCATTTGAAAGACAGGTCCCTATATTCGTCACCTACTCCGGCAGGGCGCTATCAGCGGTTGAGGCTGATGGGCAGTCCGAAATAGAATTCCAGTACCTTGATGCGGAAGATGTAGTTGTACTTGGTGCGGATTACCTCCGCGGCCGCGTTGTCTACGCGCGCCTGGGCCTGACTGAAGTCGAAGGCATTCATCAGCCCTTCCTCGTAACGCGCCTTGGCGTAGTCGTAGGCCAACTGGCGGGCATCCAGGGTGCGCTGTGCCGCTTCGTAAGCCTTGGCGAAGTTTTCCACGTCGGCATAGGCCGTATTGATATTCGACTCCAGGGATAGTTTGTCCTGTTCCAGTTGCAGTTCAGCCCTTTTCACATCAATCGCAGACCGCTTGATGCTGTTTCGTGTACTGAATCCGTTGAACAACGGTATATCGATGCGGGCGCCGTACGAAATCCCGTCCAGAATCCAAAGCTGATCTACGAAAATAGGCGTGTAGAAGTCTCCCGGATTGTTCGGGTCGGGCAGTTGCAGGTTGCTGGAATAGCGGGTGTTGTAATTAAAGAAGGCTCCCAGGGTCGGATAATTCGCACCCTTGGCGATCTGCAGGTCCTTTTTTGCCAGTTCGACATTAGTCCTTGAAAAGGCGATATCATTTCTGAAGGAAAGCGCTTTGTCAAAAATAACTTTGGGCGAATTATTCAGGATATCGGATGGTGGCACCTCATAGGCCACATAGGCAATATCGAAGTTTTCGTAATCGGTGATTTGCAGCAGTTGGGCCAAGGAAATCCGCGAAAGCAGTACCTGGTTCTGGCCGTTGACGATCTGCTGCTCCTGGTTGGCTGCCGTCGCCTCTACCTCGAGCAGGTCGCCCCGGGGCAAGACCCCGGCCTCTACCTGTTCGCGGGTGCGCAACAGGTCCTGGCGCGTAACGGCATACTGAGCTTCAAAAACCTTGAGCGACTCCTTGTTGGAAAGCACCTGTAAATAAGCATTGGCCACATTCAGTCGAATGTCATCCTTGAGGTTGGCCAGCCGGTACTGGTTGGCCAGGGCATTCATTTCTGACCGTCGCAGCCGATGAACATTTCGAAGCCCGTCGAACAAACTCATTGAGGAGGTTACGCTCCCGTTGGCGGTGGTAATTTGTTCTGTTGTGGGTCGGTTTGACGAGGGGTCAATGGTAAAACCCTTATTGCCCCCTCCACTTAGCTGTCCGTTCAATCCGGGCAGAAAGTTCCCAATCGCGTCAGATTTATCGATATAGGCATTTTCGAGGTCCAGTTCAAACTGCTGAATGTTCAGGTTGTTTTCCACGGCATAGGTCACGCACTCCTCCAGGGTCCATTGGCGCAGCTGCGCACTGAGGGAGCCCACAGCCAGGAAAAAGAAAACGGTAAGTAAGCGGTATTTCATGATTCGTTTTTTGATTATGGATGATTGCCGGTTGGCGAAAAAGGAAACAGGTTACGGCTTATCCGCCGGCCTCTTCATCCTCGCCTTTTTTGATTGGTTCGGTTTTGTTCCAGACTTTTACCTTGTCTTCCTTGGTCAATCCGGATACGATTTCCACATTCACCCCGTCTGAGATGCCAATCTCAATATCGCGGCGTTCAAATTGCTGTTCGCCTGTAGACACCTCCACGTAGGGCTTGTCTGTTTCCCGGTCGAACTGCAGCAGGGCCTCGGGGATTACCATGATGCTGTCTTTCTTCTCCAGGGTCAGGGAGGCGTTGGCGCTGTATCCGGCCCGTATCAAAATGCTGTCGTTTACCTCGACTTCTCCCTCGATTTTAAACTGTACGGCCCCGGCCTCTTCCACGCCCTTGGGGGCGATAAAGCGGAGCTTGGCCCCAAACTTCTGGTCTTCCATCGCGCCCAGGCTAATTTCCAGCGGCATGCCGATCTGGAGTTTTCCAACCTCTCCTTCATCTACCTGGCCTTCGAAAATCATCTTGCCCAGGTCGGCGATTGTGGCGATGGTGGTCCCGTCGTTGAAATTGTTGCTCTGGATAACCTGGTCGCCTTCCTCTACAGGGATTTCCAGGATGGTGCCATTAACGGTTGCCCGAATGTTGGTGTTGGCACTTGTTGAACCTCCGGCAGAGCCGAGGCGGATGATCCGGTAATCGGCCCGGGCGTTGTCGAGTTCCTGTATGGCCTGCTCATACTGCCGTTGCTGGTTGTTGAACTCCTGATCGGAGATCACCCCCTTGTCGTGGAGTACCTTGTTGCGGTCAAACTCCAGCTTGATGGTGTTCAGGGCAATTTCGGCCGATTTTACGCGACCCTGCGACTGGTTGAGGGCCTGCTCGTTGGGCACTACCCTGATCACGGCAATCAGGTCGCCGGCCTTGACCGGGTCGCCCTCCACCATGAAAATCTTATCGATGATCCCGGAGATCTGCGGCTTGATTTCAATCTCGTCTTCCGGAACGACCTTCCCGGTAGCCACCGTTTTGCGTTCGATGTTCCCGGTAAACGGGTTCTGGGTTTCATAGGTGATGGCCGACTTGCTATTCGTTTTGATAAAATAGGCTGCCGCCCACATGGCTCCAAGGGCTAAGACTGCTATCAGGCCGTATTTCACATATTTATTCATGACAATTGGTAGTATTTAGTTTTTCTTTCTGGGTTATTCTTCGCGCAGGGCGTCAATGGGTTTTATGCTAACCGCCCGTTGGGCAGGGATAAGGCCGATAAGGGTGCCGAGGATGACCATGATCAGCAAAGCGCCAATTACCAGCGGGATGGGCACGGTTGGGTTCGTATAGGGGAAATCGGTGGTGTCGGCCGTCATGTTGTTGATCAGGTTCAGCACCCCTGCACCCAGCACAATGCCGATAACGCCGGCCAGCATGGTCAGGAACACCGATTCCAGGATAATGAGGGTGCGCACCTCTCCGGGGGTGGCCCCCAGGGCCCGCCTAATGCCGAGCTCTTTGGTGCGTTCCTTCACGGAAATCAACAGGATGTTCCCAATGCCGATTACCCCGGCCAAAATGGTGGCCAGGCCCACAATCAACGACAAGAAAGTGATGCCCTGGGCAAAGCCCATGATGCGGCCGAAGATTTCCCCCAGGTTGAACGAGCCGATGGCCCGCTCGTCGTCGGGGTGCACCCTGTGGATGCTTTTAAGCACCCGCTTTACATCTTTTTCGACCTGTACCACATCGGCATCGTCATAGGCCGAGATGGTAAAGAACTGGGCCGAGTCCCCCGTATTGTACAGTTTCTTGAAGGTGTTGAAGGGAATAAAAATATCCCCGTCTGACCCAAAGGGTGTGGTTTGGGTGAATTTGTTTACCCCGATTACCTCGAAATACACCTTTTCGACCCGGATATAGGCGCCGATGGGGTTTTCGTTCTTTTCGAAGAGCTCCTGCTGCACGCGCTCGCCGATCACACAGACCTTGCGTGCGCTGGCCATGTCTTCCTCGTTGATAAAGCGCCCCCCGTCGTAGATTTTCTGGGTGGCCATTTTCGCAATGTCGGGAAAGTACCCGTATACCGGGTATGAATTGGATTTCAAGCCCCTCACGGTAAGGGCCGCGTCACCCCCGAAGACCCCCTTGGTGTTTACCGGGGCGATATACTCAATGTCTGGGATCCGGTTGCGAAGCACATCGGCATCGCCGACCCGCAGGGGTACGGCCCGGCCTATTTTATAACCGCCATAGGGCATGCTGGTGCGGTTGGTCCAGGCCCAGAGGCTGTTTTTGGCAACCGTCTCGAAATTGCGCTCAAAGCCGTTGTCGAGCCCCTTCGCGGCGCCGGCCAGGGCGATGTAGATGAATATCCCCCAGAGTACACCAACCACTGTAATAATGGTTCGCGTTTTGTTCTTTCCGATGGAACCGAAAATCTCCTGCCAGGTATTTTTATCAAATAACAACCGCATCTTATTCGTCTCTTAGGGCTACAATGGGTTTAATACGGGCTGCACGCCGCGCGGGCACATACCCGGCGACCGCCCCGAAAACGATCAACAGAACGGTGGCGAATACAGCCACTCCTATGCTGATGTACGGATTGGTAATGAAATAATCGTCGGCCAGGTTATCGCCCAGGGAACGCAACAGGCCAATGCCGATGAGCATTCCAATAAAACCTGAGATGGTGGTGATGAAGACAGATTCCAGCAATATAGTGCTGATCACTGTTTTCGGGGTGGCCCCAATGGCCTTGCGTATGCCTATTTCCTTGGTCCGCTCTTTTACCACATAGACCATAATGTTGCTAATACCGATAATGCCTGCAATGATGGTGCCGAAGGCCACAACGGTAACGATGAGCTGCAGAGCCCCGGCAAATTCCTGGTTTTGCTTCAGGTTGTCGGTTACGTTGCGGATAAAAAAGGCGTTGCGGTCGTCGGGATGGATGTATTTTTTGTCTTTCAAAAACCGGCGCAGGTTGCTCTCCAGGGCCATGGCCCCGGTGTAGCCGAGCTCCGGCTTGAACTGCACTACGAGCTGGTCTACCTCATCCGTATTCTTTTCGATAAGCTGTCGGGTCGTATAGGGGATGAAGATCTGCCGTTCTTCGTTATCGCCACCCTCATCCTGAAAAACGCCGATAACCTTGAATACAGACCCGCCCAGGTCAATGTATTTGCCCAAAGCGTTTTCGGCCCCGAACAAATCAATTTCGACGAGTCTGCCGATAACGGCATTCCGCGTCTTCTCCTCAATATCGCGGTGGTTCAGGTATCGCCCCTTCATGATGACGGTCTTCTCGGCGAACTGTTGCCCCCAGTCTACCCCGAAGGTGGTATACGTATTGGATTCCTGCTTGTATTTGGCCAGGGCGCTGCGCCGGATGATGGGCGAGATATGCTCCAGGAACATGGGAAAGTTCGTCTTGATATCGGCCAGGTCGGTATTGTCGAACTCGATGGTCCGGTTTGACTTGTACCCCTTGTACGGCAGGGAAGTGCGGCCGGGAAACACATAGATGACGTTGGTGGCATCCTGGGAAAAGAACTGGTCAAAGGTGTTGATAAGTCCATTGCCCATCCCGTAGAGGGTAATAAAAATGAGGATCCCCAAAGCCACGGTAAAGCCCGAGAGGAAGGTCCGGAGCTTGTTCTTGCCGATGGTGGCGAATATCTCGCGCCATGTGTCCCTATTGAACATACTCGGAAGCCCTCTTCTGCTTGATCTTCTTGTCTTCGACGATTACCCCGTCGCGCAGGTGAATGATGCGCTTGCACATGTGGGCGATGTCTTCTTCGTGGGTTACCACCAGAATGGTATTGCCCTGGTCATTGATCTGCTGGATGAGTTCCATGACCTCGTAGGAGGTTGTACTGTCGAGGGCACCTGTGGGCTCGTCGGCCAGCAGCACCTTGGGTTCTGAAGCCATGGCCCTGGCGATGGCCACCCGCTGTTTCTGCCCCCCGGAAAGCTCACTGGGCAGGTGGTTGGCCCATTCGCGCAGGCCTACCTGTTCGAGGTATCTCATGGCCTTGGCTTCGCGTTCCTTGCGCCCCACCTTCTGATAGTAAAGCGGCAGGGCCACGTTTTCGAGGGCCGTTTTGTAATTGATCAGGTTAAAAGACTGAAAGACAAACCCGAGAAATTTATTGCGGTATTGAGCGGCCTTGGTTTCGTTCAGGTTCTTGATCGGCACCCCGTCGAGGATGTAATCGCCCGAATTGGCCTCGTCCAGCATGCCCAAAATGTTGAGCAGGGTAGACTTTCCGGATCCGGAAGACCCCATGATTGCTACCAATTCGCCTGCTTCAGCCTTAAAATTGATTCCTTTGAGTACGTGCAGGGAATTGCTTCCCATTTGATAGGACTTATGTAAATCTTTGATTTCGATCATGGTTGGCATAAAAGTTTGTACCGGTCCGCTGGTTAGACCGCGAAGATGTGAATTTGTTACAAGGAGGATTCCAAATTTTATGTTAAAAGGCTCAGGCGCCTGCCTCGGGCTCGACCAGGGCGTTCCAAACCTTGATGGCATCCTGTTCCTGCAGGCCCGATTTCACCTCCACAAAAATCCCGTCGCTGATGCCCAGCTCCAGGTCGCGGCGTTCAAATTGCTGGGGGGCTACCTCCACCTCCACATAGGGCTTCCGGGTGTCTCCGTCAAATTGCACCAGGGCTTCCTTCACGGCCAGCACGCCGTCTGCCTTGCCCAAAATAATGGAGGCGTTTGCGCTAAGGCCTGCCCTGATAAAGACACTGTCCTGCTTTTTCAGTGAGCCTTTGATTTCGAACTGTATGGCTCCGTTCTCTTCCTTTCCTTTGGGTGCAATGTAGTCGAGTACTGCATCGAACACCTGGTCTTCGATGGCTCCCACGGTTATTTCCAGGGGCAGCTCTTCGTGGATTTTCCCGACCTCCGATTCGTCTACCTTCCCTTCGAAGATCATTTTCCCGATATCGGCTATGGCTGCAATGGTGGTGCCTTCGTTAAAGGTGTTGGCTTCGATCACCTGGTTGCCCACCTCTACGGGCACTTCCAGTACCATGCCGCTCACGGTCGCCCGAATAAGGGTATTGGCGGCATTGCTCAGGCCCTGGGTGGTCCCGGTACGCACAATGTCGTAGCGCTTGTTGGCAGCCGAATAGGCCTGCTTGGCCTGGTCGTAGCTCACCTGGGCCCGGTCCATGTCGGCCTGGGAAATTACACCCCGTGAAAACAACGCCTGCTGACGCTCGTAGTTGCGCCTCTGGTCGTTCAGGGTAATCTTGGCGTCCTCGATGGCATTCTTGGCGTCGTTCAGGGCGCTCAGGTTGGGTACCACCTTCAGTTTGGCCAGCAGGTCGCCCGATTTCACAAAGTCGCCCCCCTCTACATAAATCTCTTCGATTACCCCCGAAATATTGGGTTTGATAAGCACTTCCTCCAGGGGCAGGATGCTGCCGGTGGCCACCGTCTTTTTCACGATGTTCTGGCGGGTAGGCTTTTCGGTCTTATAGACCACCGGGTCTTCCGCATTTTTCTGGTAGAGGTAATACATCGAACCTCCGAAGGTGAGCACGATAAGTGCGAGAATGAGAATGGTCAGTGACTTTTTCATGGCTGTATATTGAATCTTTGTCTTTTATTCGTTTCTAAGGGCGTCGATGGGTTTTACGCGAAGGGCACTCTGGGCCGGGATAAAGCCGGCAAGCAGGCCCGAAAAGGTCAGAATGGCCAGGGCTGCCATCACCACTCCCAGGCTCACGCTGGGGTTGGCAAACATGTCGACCGGACCGCTGGCGTCGAGCAGGGAATTCACCCCGAAAATGAACAGGGCCCCGAAGGCGATACCGGCCATGCCCGACAAGATGGTGAGCACCAGCGATTCCATGAGCACCTGCAGGCGAATGCTCCAGGGCTGCTCGCCCAGGGCCCGGCGGATGCCGATTTCCTTGGTGCGCTCCTTTACCACGATAAGCATGATGTTGCTCACTCCGATTATGCCGGAAAGCAGCACGAGTATACCTACGAAATAGGCGATAAACCGCATGGCGCCAAAGAGGCTTTGCACCCGGTTAAACTGCTCGTAGAGATCAAAATAACCTATGGCCCTGGTGTCTTCGGGGTGCACCTTGTGCTTTTCCTTCAGGGCACTGACAATGGCTTCCTTCAATCCCGTAATGGAAGTGCCGTCGTTGGCGGTAATGGCCATCCAGCCCACATTGTCGGACCGGTTAAAGGCTTGCGAGAAGGTCGTGAAAGGCACGTAGATCTGTTTCTGCCCTTCCTCCCCGTCTCCGTCGTTCGATTTTTTCTTGTAGGTGCCCACCACCATGAAATTCACCCCGTTTACCTTGAGGTACGAGCCGAGCACTTCCTCCCCTGCCTCGTAGAGTTCGCTGACCACCCCTTCTCCGATCACTGCTACTTTGCGCCTTTCGCGAATGTCGTTCTGGTTGACAAAGCGGCCGGCGGTAATGCCCATGGGGTCCTGGTTAATAATCTCGGGGTAGTCGCCATAAATGTCGTAAGCCCCCGTTTTGATGCCGCGAATCACGTTGCTGCCGCCCCGGAAACCGCCGAGCTGGTTGCGGGCCGAAACGTACCGGAGCTCGGGGAAGCGCTCGCGCAGCATGGGCACGTCTTCGAGCCTGAAATCGAAGGAACGGTCTTTTGGGAGGCCCTTGTAGGCCTTGGTAGTGCGCCGCGTCCAGATAAACATGGTGTTGGTGGCGATATCGCCGAAATCGGCCGTGATGCCGTTTTCGAGCCCGCGACCTGCGGCCAGCAGGATAATCAGGATCAGGATCCCCCAGAACACACCGAAAGCCGTGAGCACGGTGCGGAACCAGTTGCTGCTGAGTACTTCCAGGATTTCTTTCCAGCGGTCTTTGCTAAACATGGCTTACCGGGTTTGTTGTTTAAGATCAGTCCTATTCATCGCGCAGGGCATTGATAACCTGTATGTTGGCAGCCCTCCAGGCAGGAAAAAAGCCCGCAATGGTGCCGGCCGCGATCAGCACAAACACTGTAGAAAGGGCCACATTCAGGTTTACCGAGGGGTTCATGATATAGTCTACTTCGATGTGGGGGCCCAGTAATTCCAGCAGGCCCATGCTGAAGATAAGCCCCAGAAAGCCCGAAATGGAGGTCACGAAGATGGCCTCGTGGAGGATCATCCCCACAATAGACCAGGGCTTGGCCCCCAAGGCCTTGCGGATGCCGATCTCGCGGGTGCGCTCCTTCACCACGATGAGCATGATGTTGCTCACCCCCACCACCCCGGCAATGATGGTACAGATGCCAACGAACCAGAAGAATAGCTTGATGTTCCCGGTTAGGCTGTAATAGCGCCGGGCCTCTTCCAGGGCGCTCCAGACCTGGATTGCGCTGGTGTCGTCTGGGGCTACCGTATGCACCTGCTGCAGGTAGGTGCGCAGTTCGTCCTTGAAGGCCACGGCCTCGGCCACAGCCTGGTCGAAGGTCTCGGCCGGCGGCAACGTATAGGCCATGTTGTTGATGCGGTCGCCCCCGTTGAAGACCTTCTGGGCGGTATTCATGGGAATGTAGATGCGCTCTTCCTCACGCTCTTTCTGCTCTTTGAATACCCCGATAATCTTGAAAGGGATTCCCGAAATGTCAATATTGGTGCCTACCGGGCTGTCGAGGTCGCCGAAAACGTCTTTACGGATCTTCAGGCCGATCACCGCAACCTTGGCGGTGCCTGCCAGGTCGTTGTAGTTGATGAAGCGGCCCTCGGCCATCTGGGCGTTATCGATAAACTGGAACTCGTCATTGACCCCCTGAATGCCGTACACCAGGGCCTCGTTGCCATAGGTGACATTCACCCCGCCCACAAAATTGCGCGTAGAGCTGTATTCGATGCGGGGGCCGCCGATCTGCTCCCAGTTCTCGTAATTTTCGTTGCGCAGCTGGATGTTGCGCCCCGGGTTCAAACCCTTGTATTCCTTGGCGGTTGTGCCCGGCCAGACCCAGACCGAAGTGGAAGCGTCCTGTTCAAACTCGTGGGCGATGCCGTTGCGCATGCCCTGCCCGAACCCGAGCAGGATTACCAGGATAAAAATCCCGGAAGCCACAGAGAGGCCCGTGAGAAAGGTGCGGAGCTTGTTTTTTCGAAGCGTGTCGAAAATCTCCTGCCATCGTTCGAGATCGAACATGCGGTTGGTGATTTTGATTGATGAATGGCCCGAAGGCTTATTCATAGGACGGCACCAAACCGCAATTGTTACAGTTCGAAAGGCAGATAAATGTTAAATCAGCTCTTAATTTTTTTATACACGAAGTACAGCAGCGCCCCGATAAGCACATACGGAATGGCCATCAGGTACACAATGCCGTTGTTGATGCCCTCGGCCACGGTGTTGTCGGCCCCGCTTTCGAGCACGGCCCGGCACATGGCACATTGGGCCTGCCCACCTGCCGGAAAAAGCAGTGCTGCCAAAAGTAACAAACCAAAAAGGCGGAAGGGCTTCATCGGGGTCAGGAGGTGTAATAAGGAGCGATCATCAGATATACAACCACCCCTGTCACGGCCACATAGAGCCATACCGGGAAGGTAATGCGGGCCAGCCTGCGGTGCGCCTGGAAATCTTTCAGGTAGGCCTTGGCATAGGTTTTCAGCACCAGGGGGATAACGGCGATGGAGAGCAGGATGTGCGAGAACAAGATGAAATAGTACAGGTAGCGCACCAGCCCTTCCCCCCCGAAGGGAGTGGGATCGGAGGTCATGTGGTAGGCCACGTACATAACCAGGAACAGGAGCGACAAAACGATGTTCGTCAGCATCAGGCGCTGGTGCAATTCCTGTTTGCTATTTTTGACGGCCCAAAGGGCCAGCACCAGCAGCAGGGCCGTTAAGCCGTTTATGCCGGCATAAACAGGTGGCAAAAAGCTCAGGGGCTCCACATTCGGAAGGCGGATCCCAAAGAGCAGGGCCACAACCACCGGGATGGCGATTGAGACCGCTGTAATCCAGCGGTTGAACTTTTTCTCTTGGGTTGCAGCGTCAGTTTTCATAAGGTTCGTCCAGTAATTTGCGTATGTCTGCCCGGAGGAGGCTGATCTGTTCGGTCTCGCCCTGGGCATTGGCGCCGCGGCCTTCCAGGATGGCCCCCCGGTAATACACCAGCGGGTTTCCGAAGGAGTCTTTGCGCGAGCGGATGTACCCCTGGCGGTCGATAAGGGCAAACAGCCCCGAATGCTCAAAGCCCCCGGCCTCCTCGGGCATTTCGGCAGCAAAGATATTAAACCCGGCATTGGCCAGCTCGTAGATGGTGTCGCGCGGGCCGGTGAGCAGGTGCCAGTCCATGTCGGTTATGCCATGGGCTTCCGCATATTGCTTGAGCACCCCGGGTGTGTCGTGGTGCGGGTTGATGGTAAAGGAAGCCACTCCGAAGTCGGGTTCGTCGGCAAAGGCATCTTGCAGGGCTACCAGATTTTGCGTCATAATGGGACAAATGGTGGGGCAGGTCGTGAAAAAGAATTCGGCCACATAGACCTTCCCCAGGTAGTCCCTGTCGGTAATCAGCAGGCTGTCCTGATCGAGCAGGGCAAAGGAAGGCACCCTGCGCCGTTCTCCGCCCAGCAGTACATAAGACAAGGGCTGGGCGCCTGCGTCGAGGCTGATCCGGTCGTGGTCTACCACCCGGCCTTCTGCCAGGCGGTCTACGATCTTGGGGATGAAGAGGATGCCGAAAAGCAAAATAACAGCCCCGATCCAGATGTAATGGTATTTTCCCTTTTTCATACCTGTTGTTCGGGTGGCCCGCCCGGTGTTATTGCCGCTCTGCCCGGTTCTTCTTCAGGGCAAGGCGGTATTCAGCCAGGATAATTTTCACGTCGTCTTTCATTTTGTTGTTCAGGTCGGCTACCGAAGTGGCGTCGAACCCGAACTTGGTGCCCTCGTCTTCGTCCTGGGTTCGGCCCCGCAGCATCCTGTCTTTGTCGATTATGAAGACATAGGGCGTACCCCCGGTCTGGTCCAGGCTCAGATCGGTGTTCAGTCCTTCAAAAAAAACGCGGATGTCGTCTGAAGAGCCATAGACAAACCGCCAGTTGCGCGTATCGGTAAACCCCGACAGTTCCTTCAGGACTTCGGCTACCTGGGGTTGGGTTCCTTCGGGAACCAGCATAACCACCTGAAAATCGCGGAATTCGTAGAAGGGCTTGTATATTTTCTGGTTCAGGTTAAAAACCTGCCCTTTGTTATGGCTCACTTGCGAACCCGGGATACCGAGGATGGTGATCCGACCTG
Organism: Robiginitalea sp.; assembly: GCA_024642005.1. GTDB lineage: Bacteria > Bacteroidota > Bacteroidia > Flavobacteriales > Flavobacteriaceae > Robiginitalea. The sequence continues at coordinate 66,798 of JAHECA010000001.1, forward strand.
CCAGCTGCTGCTCCGGGTCGAAGCGGCTCAATTCGTCAACCGGCCCTGAGAGCACAGGCAGCTTCCCGAAATGGGTAACCCCTGAGGCAAAGAACAGGTATACTACCAGCGGCAGCACAAACAGTACGATAAGGACAAATGTTTTTTTCATGGCCATTCCCGGGTGCAAAAATAAAAAAGACGGCCCGAAGACCGTCTTTTCAATGCGTTAAATCGTCTCAGAAGTTCCAGGCCATGAAACCATCTTTCCACACGTTGTAAATATAGTCTGCTTCAAAAAGCAGGATGAACAGCAGGTAGGAAACCAGGAAGATGGGGGTCCAGACCACAGCCCTGCGCAGGGAGGGCCGTTCGTCGCGCATGTGCATGAAATCCCAGGTAATGTAATAGGCTTTCACCAGGGTAAGGGTGATAAAAATCCAGTTCAGGAGCTTCATCCCCAGAAAATAGTTCGCGGTAAGCGTGTGGGGTTTTACGATCCCCAAAGCCACTTCTACCGTGGTAACGATGGAAAGGAATACCAGCACCCCCCAGATTTTCTGGGTATTGGATTTAAACTTGATGAGGCCTCTGAATATTTCGAGTTTATGATCGTGTGCCATAAAGCGTATACAATTTTCTTATGTGAATTAAACCAGGTAAAAGAAGGTGAAGACAAATACCCACACCAAGTCTACAAAGTGCCAGTACAACCCGATCTTCTCTACCATTTCGTAATGGCCCCTGCGTTGGTAGGTGCCCAGTATCACGTTGAAGAAGATGATGACGTTGATAACCACTCCCGAGAAGACGTGGAAGCCGTGGAAACCGGTGATGAAGAAAAAGAAGTCGGCAAACAGCCGGCTGCCGTATTCATTGCGGATCAGGTTGGCCCCTTCCACCACGCGCCGGGCATCTTTGATGCGCTCCAGGGATTGCTCGCGGTTGAGCACGGTTTTCTCGTCGTCTACGATGGTTTCGGTACGGATCAGGATATTCGGGTTGGCACGCAGGCCTTCGGACACTTCTTCTACGGTAAAGCTGGGCAGGCCCGATTCGCTGCCGAACCAAAAAGCCTTGTCGCGGGTCAGTTGCTCCCGCTCACCATGAATGGGGGTTGCGAAGTCGGCCAGGGCCGCACGCTCGCCGGTATCGGCCTTTACAAATTGCAGGATGCGCCCGCCCCGGGTTTCAACGGCCCCGTAGTCGCCCCGGATGAAAGTTCCCCATTCCCAGGCCTGAGAACCGACGAAGATCAGACCGCCGATGATGGTTAAGAACAGGTAGAGGATCACCCCTTTCTGCTTCATTTTGTGGCCGGCATCCACGGCGAGTACCATGGTAACCGACGACATGATCAACACAAAGGTCATGAAGGCCACATAGTACAGCGGGTAATTCCCGTGGAAGAAAGGTACGTGGGTAAACACCTCCTCGGCAATCGGCCAGGTTTCGATAAACTTGAACCGGGTGAAGCCGTATGAGGCCAGAAAGCCGGAAAAGGTAAGGGCATCGGATACGATGAAAAACCACATCATGAGCTTCCCGTAACTGGCCCCCAGCGGGCGGTTTCCGCCCCCCCAGAGTTTGCCTTCGGTACCGGTTGTTGCCGTTGTATCCATAGAACAGTAATAGGATTTATGAGAATTTTAGCAAAAATACATTTTTTTATCTGTTACCAAAGCCAAAATAAGGCTTCTTCAAGGGGCATGCCTTTAGCGGTACAAATAGAAAAACAGGATCAGATACACCCACAGCAGATCGAGGAAATGCCAGAAGGTTATGCCCAGCTCCATGCCCAGCATCTGCCCCGGGCCGTATTTGCCGCGCAGCTGCTGCACCCCCACCGTGAGCAGGGAGATAAGGCCCGCCACCACGTGGGCAATGTGCACAGCGGCAATCAGGAAAACGTACGACAGGGTTATGCTGCTGGTGGGGCCCGTAAAGTAATACCCATACCCGATCATCTGGGAAAAGCCCCTGAACTGGGAAACGATAAAAACAATACCCAGGGCCAGGGTGGCTGCCAGCAGCAGGGTGGCGGCTTTGTTATTCCCCCCTTTGACCGACCGGTACGCAAGCCAGTAGGTGACGCTGCTCAGCACGATTATAACCGTACTGAACCAGAAGGCCGGGGGCAGTTTAAAATCTGGCAGCCAGTCTTCTCGTGAACTGCTCACGATATAGGCGCTGGTCCAGCCGGCAAAGGTCATGATCAGGCTGGCAATGCCGAACCAGAGCATCATTTTTTTGGCGCGGTCTTGCTTGGTCTCTGCGACCTGCGGGGTCAGGTTTTCATTCATGGCAATAAACTATCGGCTACGTAAACGATTTGCATCAGGCTAATATAGGTAACGCTGCTCAGCATCAGGCTGCGGGCCGACTGGCGGTCGCGCTTTTCATAGAGGCGCAGAGCAAACCAGAGCATGACCAGGCCCATCAGGAAAACCAGGCCGGCCGCCGGCACCGACAGGGTGAGCCGGCCGGTAATGCCAAAGGCCGGCAAGATGGAGACCAGGATCATCCAGATGGTATACATAATTATAAGTACGGCAGTGCCGGTGTCTTTCTTGCCGGTCGGCAGCATTTTAAACCCGCCCCGGGCATAGTCTTCGTCGAGCATCCAACCCAGGGCCCAGAAATGCGGAAACTGCCAGAAGAACTGGATCATGAAAAGGGTGCCCGGTTCGATGCCGAATTCGCCGGTAGCTGCCACCCAGCCAAGCATAAAGGGAATAGCCCCAGGAAAGGCCCCTGCAAACACAGCGAGGGGGGTCATGGTTTTCAGGGGCGTGTAAACACAGGTGTACAAAAAGATGGAAATGGCCCCGAACAGGGCTGTACTCGGGTTGAGCATATACAACAAAACTACCCCACACAGGGTCATGGCAATGGCGATGGCCAGGGCCGTGGAAACACGCATGCGCCCCGAGGGAATGGGGCGGTTTCGGGTGCGCTGCATCTTGGCGTCGAGATGCCGCTCAATAACCTGATTGAAGGCATTGGAGGCACCTACCATGGCATATCCGCCGAAAACCAGCAACATCAGGGCCAGGGGGTCAAATTCGCGGGCGCCCAGAAAATAGCCGGCCACGGCCGAGAAGACCACGCTTACGGCCAGCCTGGCCTTGGTGATCTCCTTGAAATCGTGGAAGGCCATGTGCAGCGCACTGGCCTGGACGGTACCGGTTGCGGTTTTCATACGCGCTTTCAGTCGGGCTGCAAAGATAGGGTGCAAGGACCACCTATCCAACGAGGCAGGCTGAATTCCATTTAGCCCCCTACGGGCATAAAAAAACCCGGCGCAGGGCCGGGGTTTTCTTTATAAGGTAAAGTATCTTACTGCAGCTTGAACATGATCGGGATACTGAAGGGTACCCGTACCGGACGGCCACGCTGTTTGCCAGGGGTCATCTTGGGCAGTTTCTCGATGATGCGGCGGGCTTCCTCTTCGAGGTTTTTGTCCGGACCGCGCAGGCGGATGTTGCCGATGCTACCGTCTTTCTGGATGGTAAACAGTACAGAGACACGTCCCTGAACGCCCATTTCCTGGGCAATTTCAGGATAGCGGAAATTTTTCCGGATGTGCTCCTGCATTTTCTCATTGAAGCAATCCCGCAACTGGGCTTTGCCAACGCTTTCGCAACCCGGGAAAATGGGCACGTCCTCAATTACGGCAAAGGGCACGTCGATATCCTCATCCATTTCCTCTACCACAACATCTTCCACTTCGACGATCTCCTGTTCCTGGCTGGTTTCAGTAGACTCGATAACGGTTTCTTCCACTTCTTCCTCGTCCTCGACCACCTCGATCACCTCAGGGGCGGCAGGGGGCGGGGGCGGGGGCGGGGTCTTCAGCTGCTCGGTCATGGGCACCTCCTCATCCAGCAATTCCTCAACATCCATGGAGATATCGTAATTACTGGCCTCATCGTAGGTCTTCCATTCGAAAGCGATATAAACCAACGCCATTACCACGACCAACCCGAGTACAAAGTACAGACTGCTGTTCCTTCTCAGATCGGCTTTGGGACTCTTTTTCAATTCCATGCTTTCAACAATTTAAGGTTCGCTAATTTAACGATTCTTTCGACAAATATGCAATTAATCCCTCCATTTTAAAAACTCCGTTTCGTGAAACAGCCATTTCAGTGAGGCAACTGCAACGATGAGCCCCAGGGCATTGGCCCCGGCATCGAGCCATTCGGCACTCCGTCCGGTAGGCAACACCGCCTGCAGGCCTTCGATCAGCAGCCCGTACACGAGCAGCATTGCGAAAAGGAGCGCCAGTGGTTTGGAAGGGCCAGTGCGATTTTTATATCGCTCGCGGGCGGCCAGCCCCCCAAGGAACATCCCGACCCCATAAAAGGCAAAGTGGGAAATTTTGTCGGCATAGGGAATCTCAAACCCCGAATCAGACCCGAAGTCGAGCGGAAGCAGGCAGGCAGCAGTTACGGCCGCCATCCAGCAGACGAACAGCAGGCCGAAGCGCTGGTTTTTACCCACCAATTAGCTCCTTGTAAGCCGTGTCGCTGAGCAGGTCTTCCAGCTGTGAAAGGTCGTTCATCTCCACGCGGATCATCCACCCCTCGCCGTACGGATCGGTATTCACCTTCTCCGGTTCGTCCTCGAGGCTGGTGTTGAATTCAACAATGGTACCACTCACCGGGAGGAACAGGTCTGAAACTGTCTTTACGGCCTCTACGGTTCCGAAAACTTCTTCCTGATCGAGGGTTTCGTCTACTGTTTCCACTTCGACATAGACAATATCGCCCAGTTCGCCCTGGGCGAAATCGGTAATCCCGATGGTGGCGATTTTCCCATTAACGCGAACCCATTCGTGATCGCGGGTATATTTCAGATCAGACGGAATATTCATCGGCTTGAGATTTAGCAGTGTCGCAAATGTAACTTTTTCCTTCCGCACCTGCCAAGCGGGAAGGCAAAAAAAGCCAACCTGTACTGGCGGTTAATTGCCAAAGTTGTACCGCAGGGTAAATCCGGTGTTGATTGTGGTTTGCGGGAAGGCCGTAGATACCGCAAACTGCGAGAAGGAGTGGTCGTAGAAAAACAGGGCGTTCAGGTTCTTGCTCAGGGCGTAATCGGCGGTGAATTTCACCGAGAACATGTTCTGGCCCGAGGTTATCTGGTTGTTGTCAATGTCGAGGTTGCGGATAATGGTGATGTTGTCGCGCAGGCTCACGTCAGCTTTCAGGTTCAGGTCCCCTTTGAGGCGGGTGCGCTCGCCCCCGATGCGGGTTACAAACTGCACATCCTTAAAACGGTACCCCAGGCCCACGGTGTATTCCTTGCCGTTGATCTCGGTAAGCAGGTTGTTGTCAAAGCTCATCGACAGGGCCCGGTCGCGCCGTATCTCCGCCAGGAGGCTCAGCGAACTCTGCATCTCGAAATCGACCCGTATCAGGGGGTTGAACTGGTCGCTCATCACCACATTGTTCACGATATTCTCGGGCATCAGGTCCTGGGTTTCCTGCTCTATCGGCGGAAGCCCTTCCTGGATGAGCTGGTAGCGTTCCAGGTTGGTCTGGTACATGTTCACGGTATAGACGGCCCGGTAGCCGTGGCTCAGGGAGAAACGCTTGAATTTCTTCTTGAACCACTTGTTTTTCATGAGCCCGGTGTACTTCACGTTCCAGTTCGGAATGGGGATCTGCCGGAAAATGTCCAGGTTTACACGGTCTGCGTTTTGCCCCGAATAGGCAGCAAAGAAGGCCGGCAGGAGCACTTCCTGGTGGGTTTTGCTATAGCGTATGGGGAAGCCGTCTTCATCCACGCCAATATCGGCCCCGCCCCGGTCGGCGAGCAGGCGGTTGGCGATGGTGAGGCGATTTTCCTTGAAGGTTTCAAAATTGTCGGAACGCTGCTCGTCGCTCTGGCTGAATGCGGTGCCCAGCATCAGGGTTGAGATGTTGAAATTCCCGTAGGTATTGGGCGCCTGGGGCTCGTACACCCCGTCGGTAACGCTGAAATTCTCCTGCAGGGTCTCGGCGTACTGCCGGTCGGCAAGCAGGTCGATAGTGAGTTCCTGAACCGGCTGGGCCGTAGCGGTGAGGTTCAGCTGCTCGTTCATGCGGCTCACATACTGCTGGTTGAACTCGTTGTAGTCGGTTAGCCAACCGTTCCCGGCGGCCCGCTGGCGGATGTCGGCCTGGCCGCCCAGCACAAATCCCAGGGTGGGCTTGCTGGTGCCCAGGAAGCCAATCGAACGCGTATAGCCCGGCAACAAGGTACCGCTGTTGCGGCTGTAGTTCATGTTAATCCGTTTGATCATGGTTACCACATCGATTGCCACCCCTTCAAGCGTGCCGGTCTTTTTGGGAGCAGCCTCCTCGGCCCGGGCATTGCCCGCCTTGTCGGTGCGTGGCCCGGCTGCGGCTCCCTTGCCTCCCGACTTGACCAGCCCGAGGCGATCGTAGAGTCGTTGCATGCTCAGGGTGGCGCTGAGCACATGGGTGTTGGCATTCTGGATGGTGTTGATGGAAGGCAGGTCGAGCTGGTCTTCGGGCACCCCGGGGTTCTGGCCCTTGGCTACAGCCAGGTTCAGGGCGTCGCCCCCCCGCTGCCAGTCAAAATCGCCGGTATAGGTATACTGAGCATTCACAAAATCGAGGACCGGGATTTTAGCCAGCGGCAGTTCGTAATTCAGCGTCATCTGCTGGGCGTGGCGGTTGGGTTCGCCTATGTCGAAGAACCCGTTCCACAGGGTCTGGTCGTCCAGGATTGGGGAGAAGGGGTTGCCTTCTTCCTCGTAATAATTCCGGATGATGTTGTTGTTGGAGCCCGTGAATTGCAGCCGCAGCGACTTGGTCAGGGCGTAGTTCAGGTTGTACTGCCAGTTCAGCATGTAGTTGCGCTGTTGCAGCAGGGGCAGCTGCAGGGTCTCCACCCCGGGCTCCAGCACGTCTCTGAAACGCTGCTGATTAAACTGGCGGTTGATGTCTGACTGCACCGAGATGCTGGCGGGCAGCAGGTTAAAATTAAAGTCTTTGAGCCATTTCCAGTAGGCCCCGGCAAACAGGGAATCGTTCTTGGCAAAAGGTTCTACACTGGCCGGCTTGAAGTTGTAGTTGTACAGGAAGCCCGTCTGCACACTTTGGTTTTTCAGGTCGGCAATCTCGAAATCGCGGTGGTTGGTCTCGTTGTAGGAATAATTGAAAGTGAAATTTTCAATGTCGAAGAAATTCGCCTGGGCTTCCTCGCTCCGGTTCTTGCGAACCCCTATAAAGTTGATGCTGGTGCGCTTGGTATAATCTTCGGCCTGTTCCTGGATCTGGTCGGCCTCGTTAGACGAATTGGCGGCGTCGAGGCGGTCTTGCAGCTTCAAATCGTCGTAAACCGGGTCGAATTCGGGGGTAATCAGTTGTTCGGAGATGCCGTAATTGAACGGGACCTGAATGCCCCATTGCTCCGGCAACAGTTTGCCGAGTTCGACGTTGGTGACCATGCTGTAGGAAATGGCATCTTCACGGGCCCGCTCGTTGGGCATCTGGTCGAGGGAACCAAAACCTGAGGTACTCGTATTCCCGGTAGCCGATACGTTGGCAAAGTCGGCCATGTTGGCGTCGAGGGACGCCACGGCAGCCCACCCGCCCTTGTTGTCCAGCCCGGCCAGGCGCAACTCGTTAAACCACACCTCGGCCCGCAGCGGAATGTTGTCGATGTTCTTCACCCCGACCATCATGCTGCGGATGCTACCCAGAGAAGGGTTCCCGCGAATCCCGATACGCATGCGGCCCTCTTCGCGGGGAGCAAATTCGTCTACCACCACTACCTGGCCATCAATGACCTCGTAATAGGTAATCTGGCCCAGGCTCTGGTCGGCAATGCCCTGCGATTTTACCTTGTTCAGGTCAGAGAGCGCCACGTTGAGCTCGTTGGTCGCAGGCCAGACCTGTTCGGCCGTGGTTGCCGAATAGTCGGTAAAGGAAAGCGGCACCTCGATCTGATAGAAGTTTTCGGAGAAATCGGTCCCGATGCGCAGGAAGCCCACCAGCGACTGATGGTCGAGGTACGGATCAGAGGCGTTTACCTTCTCGGCGTGCAGGAACATTTTGATGCGCTGGTACTGCCGCATGTCCATATTAACGTTCTTAAAGACTCCCCTGGAATCCTGGGGTTCCAGGTTGTCCACCACCAGGGAGAGGGACTGCTCGTTCTGGCGCACGATGGTATTGTTGTTGTTGAGTTGCTCGCGGAAAACGCCAGGGGGCAATACGTACGGGATCGGAATCCGCGCCTCGTTCTCTTCAATGTTTACGGTATTCACGTCGAGGGTGGTGCCATCGTCGGCCGGGTTGTCCTGGCCGGTTTGCAGCGACTTGGTGTAGGTGCGCCAGTCGCCACGCACCAGGTCAAGGGTGGCAAAACGCAGCACCACCGGAGTGGTAAAGCCGGTAATGTACATCCGCATGAAGCTGATGGAGCGAAAATCGGCAATGCCGCCAATGGCGTCGCTGAAGTCGCTCAAAGGAATTTTGAACTGTATCCACCTGCGGTTGAGCTGGGTGCCGTTTGGCAGCACCGGCGTTACCCCTTCCTTCACATCGGTTACGTACGGGTCGTCTACCGTGAGCCCGGGCCTGATCGGAATACGGTACTCATAATAGCTGTCGACCGTATTCATGGTGAGGTCGCGGTCTATGTCTTCGGTATCGGGCAGGGTGGTACTGCCCCGGTTTGTGTTGGTCACCGTGACGGGGGAGTTTCCGTCAGGGTTGTTGAAATCGAGGTAGCGCTCCAGGAGGGACCCTTCCCTGTTCAGGTAATAGGTATAGTTATCCAGGGCCGGGTCTTCGGCGGGCCCGTTGTAGCCTTTAGAAGCCTCCTGGGTATCGGGCAGGCCGTCGTAGCCGATATCCTGCAATCCCCGGTTGGTGGCGTCGGCGTCGAAGGCGTACACCAGGGCCTGGGTGGCGGGCACCTGTCCCCAAACGGTCTGGGCCACCAGGTCGCTGGAATTCTGGCCGGGCAGGCCGTTTTCGTATTGTTTGCGCCCGTCTTTAAGAATGTCTTCGCTGATGTTCCCCAGGTTGAAAACCAGTTCCCCGGGGCCGGTTGCCTGCCCGTCGACATAGGGGTCGAGCATCCAGAACTGCACGAACTCCACATTTGACTGTTCGAAGTTGGTGCTGGAGAGCGAGCGCATGATCCCGGCCCACTTATCGGTGGCGGGTTCGCTTGCGAAGTTCGGGTTGGCATTATAAGGGCCCTTCTGGCCGGGGTAGTAGGCCAGGTCGAGGGTGTTTTGCACCGTGGTCTGCCCCTGGGCCACATCGATGCGCGGGAACACCTCGTCTATGTAGATGCGGCGGGTGGCGTTCAGCGACACGTCGTTGTCTGACACCCCGGAGGGGCGCTGGTTCGTATAAAAAATCGGGTCGATCGTATACCAGGCCATCTTGGCCCGTTCGAAGCCGGTGGCCAGGTCGTCTTCGCCCTCGTTCAGGAATTCAAGGGGCGTGCTCGCCAGGCTCCACCCCAGGGAGGCGCGAATGTCGATCAGGGCCTGCGCCCCTTCGAAATCGTCTATATAGGAAGTGGTTTCTCCCTGGAAATTGGCATTCTTGGGCGAATTCGGGCTCAGGAAGGCCACCTCGCCCCGTAGGGACACATTCGAGGGTACATCGGTGTCTACGTTGGGCAGCATATTGGCCAGGCGGGTCAGGAAAGGCACCTCGGTGGAAAAGTTGCCATTCAACCCTAAGATGGTATTGTTCACGGGCTCTACCCCGAAATTGGCCTTCTGGGTAAGGGGCCGCTCGTTCAGGTTGAGCAGGGTACCCCCCAGTACAAACTTCTCGTTGAAGCGGTGCTCTACGTTTACCCCGCTGAACCGGCGTGTCTGCTGCCCGAAGACGGCATTGTTTTCGACAGATATGTTGATGGGCACGTTGGAAGCCTGCAGGCTGGGGTCCAGAATCTGCACCGTACCGGCCTGGTAGTTCACCGTATAGTCGATTCCTTCCTGCAACTGCCGCCCACCGGCCGTAACACGCACCGAACCACGGGGCACGTTATAGGCCCCGATGGGGATGCCGTTCCCGCTCTCCGATTTGTAGCGCCCTTTTAGGCGGAACCGGTTTTTCTCGGCATCCTGCAAAGAAGCTGCCTTGGTCTGGGTATACATGTTCCGGAACACGTATTTCTGCTGGTTGGGGTTGTAACCCTGGTCGTTGGGCACGTCGTAGGTGCCGCCCCCCATCAGGTCGAACAGGTACTCGCCGAAAGGCTGTACTTTGGTAAAAATGATCAGCCCGTTGGTGGTATTGACCGTAAGGCCGGGCACGAAGTCGAAAAAGCCGTCTCCCCCGGGCTGTACGTCATTGTACATGTTCAGGCGGTCGAGGTTGAACACATCGAGCAGGATGCGTTCCTGCAGTGGCTTGGGGGTATTGGGCCAGCCGTCGTTCGGGTCTACCGGGGTAATGTAGTTGCGCGGGGTCGGGTCTGAATAGAGGATGTTGAGTTTGAAGTCTTCCTGGCTGAGTTGATAGGCCCCGGTGGCATAGATGTTTTTCATCATCAGGTCCCAGATCGGGTCGCCCACGTTGGTGATGTTGCTCTTGAGCAATTTCAGCACCAGGGTGTTGTTGTTGATCTCAACATCGGCGCCCGGACTCACGGTGGTGGCGTCGAGGCCGCCGTTGGCGAATTCCCCCACCTGGTAAATCTGCCCGTTGTAGGTGTACTGAAAGGCAACGGCCAGCACCTCGTCGTTGCTCAGGCGTTGGTTCAGGGAAATGTATCCCAGTTGCGAATTAAAGGCATAATCGCGGCCGATATCAAGTTTGCGCGCATTCTCCAGGATGGCGTAGTCGAACCCCTGGTTGGCCACATAGCCCCCCGGGATCTGGAAAGCGTCGTCTACCGTGGCGATATCGCGCACCGCATCGGTGAGCACGCCACCTGCCCCGATCAGGTTCGGGTCGTAGTCGTTAGCGCCGTTGCGCGGCAGGTCAGGGCTGGCCCCGCCTATGTTGAAGAACCCGGGAGGGGCCCCTCCGGCCCGTCCGATGCGCGTCATTTCTTCAAGGGCTTCCCCGAGGTCCTGGATGGCCACCAGATTGCGCACATTCAGGGTTTGCTGGCTCCTGTTGGTCACCCAGACCTCCAGGCGGGTAAGCTGCACCTGGCTGGCGATGTAGGGGTAATCTTCCAGGGCCCTGTCGTACTGATCGCGGAAGTACTGAGCCAGGAAGAAGTGGCGGTCTTCGTCGTAATCGAGGGCGGTGAGCTCAAAGTCATTGATGGTTCCACCCCCCTGTGCCACCACGGTGTTGTTCTGCGAACGCTGCTCTGAAAATACCGCGGTTACCGTGGTTTTGCCAAACTGCAGCTGGGTCTTCACCCCGAAAAGGCTCTGGGCCCCGGTGATCAGGGAACTGTTCAGGGGCATGTTCACGTTACCGATCTCGATTTTCCGGATAATATCGTCTTCTGTGGGGGTGTAATCGAGCTTGATCAGGTTCTGGAAGTCAAAGGTGGCTTCGGTATCGTACTGGGCAGTAACCTGAAGGCGCTCGCCGATCTTACCGAGCATGCTCAGGCTGATGCGCTGGTCAAAATCGAAGGCCAGGTTGCTGCGGTTGCGGGGCGAGAGGGCAGGGTTGTCGTTTTTTTGCCAGATAATGCCGAGGTCCATGGCCACAGAACCCTGGGGGACCACCTCAATGGTATTCCCGCCGAAAATGCTCTCAAAAAAGCTGTTGTTTACATAGAAATTGGGCAGCAGGTTTTTCCGCGCCTCCTCACTGCCTTCCTTTTTTCCGCTGTAGGCGTCGATCTTCTCCTTGAAGTACGACTTCATATCCTGACGGCGCACCAGTTGCAGGTACTGCTCAGGGGTTAGGATTATGGGGTATGAAATATCGTAGTCGCCCACCTTCTCGGAGTAGATGTAGCGGTCGAGCAGCGGGTCGTAGGTGTATCGGGAAATGATGCTCTCCGGGTTTTCCATCCGGAGCCTGCCGAGGGAGAAGCCGGTCTGTACCGTGTCGGCTTCCTGCTCTGTGTCCTGGGCGTAAGCCCCTTGCTGGGACCCGAACAGGAAAATGAGGAAAATAAGAAACGGTATCCGGTACGGAATGTAAAATGCCGATGCCCCTGTTTTCAAACTTTTTACAAATTTTTAAGCGCCAACTTGATAATGCCCTCGACGCTTAGAGAAGGGTCCTGCTTCAGCACGGCTTCCACCGCCTTTTCGGACTGCTTGATACCGAAGCCGAGAACCTCTAAAGCTGATAACGCTTCTTCTTTATTTGTATTGTCTGATTTTTGGGAAACTTCGTCCAGTTCGTAGATTTTTAAAATCTTGTCCTTGAGGTCCAGGATCACCCGCTGGGCAGTCTTGGCTCCGACGCCTTTTACGGCCTGTATGGCGGGCACGTTGCCCGAACCAATCGCCTCACAAACCTGCTCGGGAGTCATAGCCGAAAGCATGGTGCGGGCAATGCTCGAACCGATGCCCGAAACCGAGATCAGCAGGCGGAATACCTCGCGTTCGGTCTGGGTCCAGAAACCGAACAGGGTATGGGCATCTTCCTTGATCTGCAGGTAGGTGTGAATGCGCAACTGCTCCTGGTCTGGCAGGGCGGCATACGTGTTCAGGGAAATGTTCACAAAATAGCCCACCCCTGCGCACTCGATCACCAGATGAGTGGGATGTTTTTCAATGAGTCTGCCGCTGAGGTGATGGATCATGGAGTTGGGTTATTTTACGATGCTGCAACAGCTCCGCTCTTGTTAAAGGGTGTTCTGTCTGGCAAGGCGGCGCTTCTCGTGTTCCTGGGCATCGACCACGGCAACCGCGGTCATGTTCACCATTTCCTCCACGCTGGCGCCCATTTGCAAAACATGTACCGGCAAGCCAAGGCCCAGCATAATGGGGCCTATGGTATCGGAGGCGTTCAGTTCCTTGATGAGCTTGTAGGTGATGTTGGCCGATTCCAGGTTGGGGAATATGAGGGTGTTCACCTCCCTGCCGGCCAGCTTACAAAACGGGAAACGGCTTTGGCGCAGGCGCTGGTTCAAGGCAAAATCGGTCTGTATCTCCCCGTCTACGATCAGTTCCGGGTCTTTGGAATGGAGCAGGCGGATGGCTTCCCGTACCTTGAGTGCCCTCCGGTCGTCAGACGAACCGAAGTTCGCGTACGACAGCAGTGCAATTACGGGTTCAATATTAAAGGCGCGTGCCAGGCGGGCCGTCATGCGCGTTATCTCGGCCAATTCCTCGGCTGTGGGGTCGATGTTGATGGAGGTATCGGCCAGAAACAGCGGGCCCCGGGAGGTAATCATCACGTGTACCGTGGCTGCCCTGGAAACGCCGCTCCCCCGCCCGATCGATTCGAAAATGGGTTTCACCACCGAGGGAAAAGCCCGGGAAAAGCCTGAAATCATGCCGTCTGCTTCGCCCTGGCGCACCATCATGGCACCGAAGTAATTGCGGGAATGCATGCGGCTCCGGGCCCCATACAGGGTACATCCCCGGCGCTGCCGTATTTCCCAGAACCGCTGAGCGTATTCCTCCCGCTTTTTCAGGGACGCTTTCTCGTTCTGATCGATAATGGGCACCTCGGCATCGAATTCCAGTTCTTTCATCAGGTGCTTTATGGCGGCCCTGTTGCCCAGTAAAATGGGCGAGGCTATCCCCTCTTCGTAGGCGATCTGGGCTGCTTTCAATACATCGAGCTCATCGGCTTCGGCAAAGACGATCTTCTTCGGATTCGCTTTGGCCCGGTTCATGAGCCAGCGTACAATTTTCTTATTGTCGCCCGACCGTTGCAGGAGGTCTTCCCGATAGCGGTCCCAGTCGGCGATCGGGGCGCCAGCCACCCCGCTTTCCATGGCGGCCCTGGCCACGGCAGGCGGTATTTCTGCAATCAGGCGCGGATCAAAGGGCTTGGGAATAATGTACTCGCGGCCAAAGGTAAGGCGGGTTTCCCCATAGGCGATATTCACCTGCTCCGGAACGGGCTGTTTGGCCAGTTCGGCCAGGGCCTGCACTGCTGCCATTTTCATGGCTTCATTGATCTTGGTGGCCCGCACATCGAGGGCCCCCCTGAAGATAAACGGGAAGCCGAGCACGTTGTTGACCTGGTTGGGGTGGTCAGAACGGCCCGTGGCCATAATAATGTCTTTGCGGGTCTTCATGGCCAGGGCATAGTCAATCTCCGGGTCAGGGTTGGCCATGGCAAAGACGATGGGGTTCGGGGCCATGCCCTTGAGCATGGCCGGGCTCACTATGTTGGCGATAGACAGCCCGATGAACACGTCGGCGTTTTTCATCGCCTGTGTCAGGGTGTCTATTTGGCGGTCTGTGGCGAATTCCAGTTTCTCAGGCGAAAGGGTATCGCGGTCGCTGCGGATAACCCCCTTGCTGTCGAGCATCACCATGTTTTCGCGGCGGGCGCCGAAGGCCCGGTATAGCCGGCTGCAGGAAATCGCTGCAGCCCCTGCCCCACTGATCACGATGCGAACCTCCTCAATCTTTTTCCCGGTAATTTCCAGGGCGTTCAGCAGGGCGGCCGACGAGATGATGGCGGTGCCGTGCTGGTCGTCGTGCATTACGGGGATGTTGAGTTCTTCCTTGAGCCGCCGCTCGATCTCAAAGGCCTCGGGCGCCTTGATATCTTCCAGGTTGATTCCCCCGAAAGTGGGAGCCATGATCTTGACCGTGTTCACGAATGTATCGACATCCTTGGTGTCGAGCTCGATATCGATGCCATCGATATCGGCGAATATTTTAAAGAGCAGGCACTTCCCCTCCATAACCGGTTTGGCTGCTTCCGGGCCGATGTCGCCCAACCCCAGTACGGCCGTACCGTTGGAGATCACCGCTACGATGTTCCCCTTGGCGGTGTATTTATACACATTCTCCCGGTCCTTTTCAATTTCCAGGCAGGGCTCCGCGACCCCGGGCGAATAGGCCAGGGCCAGGTCGCGCTGGGTGGAATACGGTTTGGTGGGAACGATCTTGATCTTTCCGGGTTGCGGTTTGGCGTGGTAAATCAGGGCTTCACGCCGTTTTTTCTCCTTGCTCATACGGGTAGGCTTGTCAGACAAAGGTACGCGGGACGATTGAAACTGGGCATTTGAAAGTCCATAAATTAATGAAAAGGGAAATGCGCCTGGCAGGAACCCCTTTGCTTGCGAATTGCAGCTTCGGGGAGTAGCTTTTCACCGGGGGGAGGGAAGGGGGAAATCCCGAAAATAAAGTCGAAAAATCCTTGTCCCCTGCCGGTTAGCCACCTTCCGCCACCCCGGCCTGGGTTTTTTTCAGGTTGAGGCGCAGGGCCAGTGCCCCGGCAATGGCGAAAAAGGTACCGGCAAACAACATGGCGCGTACCGAGCTTTCCCCCAGCAGGTTTTTGAAGATGGCGCCAAAGGAGAGCGTTTCGATGCCCATGGGGATCACGATCATCATATTCAGGATACCCATATAGACCCCGCGGCGTTCCTGAGGCACTATTTTAGAAACCATGCTGTAGGGAATCCCCATCATGGCGGCCCAGCCGATTCCGAAGAAGACCATCGGGAAGAGTACATAAATCGGGTCGGAAATGTAAGGGATAGTGAAAAGCGCAAAGGCAGTGCCGAACAAACTCAGTGCGTAGACTTTTTTGCCCCCGAAACGCATGGTGAGGGGCACCAGGCCCAGGGCCACCACGGTGGTTACGATGTTGTAGGTGGTACTCATCTTGGCTGCCTGGGCCGCAGCCTGTGAGGTATCGAAGCCCATGGTGGCGCGAAAGAGGGGGGTGATAAACTGCCAGTAGATAAAAAGGGCATACCACTGGAACAGGTAAACCCCGGCCAGCTTCCACATGAATCGGGGCATTTCTTTCACGGCGTGGCTGATCTCGATAAAGGGAATCTTGAACCGCTCTGAAAAGGGCAGGGCCCTGTGTCTTTTGATTACATCCATTTCTTCCGGGCTGGGCGGAATCTCAGGGGTTTTGAGCACCGACCACAGGATGGTGGTCAGCGACAGGAAGGAGCCGATAAAAAATGAGTAATACAACCACTTGGGCACTGCCCCTGATAACTCTTCTCCCCCGCCAAACCAGTCCTGAAACAAAAAGATGGAGGCATTGGCCAGCAAGATGCCCCCGCCCACGAACAGGCTCTGCATCTGGTAGCCGAGGCTCATTTGCTGGTCTGGGAGCTTGTCGCCCACAAAGGCGCGATAGGGCTCCATGGCCATGTTGTTGCCCACATCGAGAATCCACAACAGGCCTACTGCAAACCACAAGGCCGGGCTCATGGGGAACAAAAAGAGGCAGATGCTGCCAAACAGGGCCCCGATCAGGAAAAAGGGCTTCCGCCTTCCCCATCTGGGAGACCAGGTTTTATCCGATATGGCACCGATCAGGGGCTGTACGATCAGGCCCGTCACCGGCCCGGCGATATTCAAAATGGGCAGGATCTCTTCTTTGGCACCGAGAAACAAAAAAATGGGATTGATGGCACTCTGCTGAAGCCCGAAACTGTACTGTATCCCCAAAAAGCCGACATTCATGTTGAATATCTGCCAAAAACTCAATTTCGGTTTTGGTATGCCCATGCGGTTGGATTGGTTTGGGAACCTAATATAGGAGATTCTGTGGTTATTGGCGCAGTCCCGGGCAAAATGTACCCTCCCCCGGGTCTGAAAATATTGTAGATTGAGCCGCTTACTCCTTCAAAAATCGGATGTTGCGTGTTAAGCCGTCAAATTTTGTGCGCTTTACGGCCGACTTCGGGAATAAACCGGCAAAGGCTTCGGCTGTTAACTCCTCCCAGTCGCCCCGGCTCATTTCCAACAATTCATTTTGCGGGGTAAACCGCCGTTCCTGGTGGGGTTTGGCAAAGCGGTTCCAGGGGCAGACGTCCTGGCAAACGTCGCAGCCGAAAATCCAGTCTTGCCACTCCCCCTTGAATTCGGAAGGGATCTGGTTTTTTAGCTCGATGGTAAAGTAGGAGATGCATCGGCTGGCATCCACCACATAGGGCTGTACAATGGCCTGGGTCGGACAGGCGTCCAGGCAGGCCGTGCAGGTGCCGCAATGATCGGTCACCGGGCCATCGGCCTCCAGATCCAGGTCGAGGATGAGCTCGGCGATGAAGTAAAACGACCCGACTTCTTTGGTGAGCAGGTTTGCGTTCTTGCCGATCCACCCCAGGCCGCTGCGCGCCGCCCAGGCCTTGTCGAGCACGGGGGCCGAATCTACAAAGGCCCGGCCCTGAACCTGCCCAATTTCCGTGGTAATGTAAGCGAGCAATTCGTGCAGCTTGTCCTTAATTACGCGATGGTAATCTTCCCCATAGGCGTATTTGGATACCTGGTAGGTGCCTTCCTGCTGGCGCGCTGGCGGGAAATAATTCAGCAGGAGCGAAACCACTGATTTTGCGCCGGGCACCAGCTTGCGCGGGTCGAGGCGCTTGTCGAAATGGTTTTCCATATACGCCATTTCGCCATGCATGCCCTGCCGAAGCCAGCGTTCCAGGCGGGGGGCTTCCTCTTCCAGGAAATCAGCCCGGGAAATCCCGCATGCCAGAAAGCCGAGGCGGCCTGCCTCGGCTTTGATCATGCGGCTGTAACTGGAATGGCTCATGGGCCCAAGTTACATCATAAGGCTTGTTCCCGAAAACCCGCCAACACACTGGCCTTTTTTCCTGAAGCTATCTGCAGTCAGGGAGTCGGCGGCTGGTAAGCCGGCACCACGTTGTCGATGGGCTTGAGGGTCTTCAGGTACAGGAAGATGGCTTCCAGGTCCTGGTCGGAGAAATTCCTGAAATTCTGCCAGGGCATGGGAGGCATGAGCGGGCGGCTGTTTTCGAGCCCTTTGTATTTGCCTTCCCGCAACGCCCTTATGAACTGCTCAAGGCTCCAATTGCCCAGACCGCTGGCATGCGGGGTCAGGTTGGCCGCATAAGAGGTCCCCCAGGGACCAACGGCAGCCGTCAGTCCGGGGTTGAAGAGAATCCAGGGGGCATTGGCCATCCCTTCCGGAATGGCCGGCAGGGAATCCGTAGCCGGAAATCCAGACAGATACCGATCCATGTCTGGTTCCGGGCCTTGTTCGGTCATGATTTTGGGCGAGTGGCAATCGGTACACCCAGAGGTGGTTACCAGGTACTCGCCCCTGCTGGTCAGTTCTTCCTGAGTCAGGGTCGTGGAATCGCTGGTCTCCTTGGTTTGCGGACCGTTGCAGGCTACCCCCAGAAGGGCGGCACATAGAAGCGTTGTTATTTGCAAGATTTTCATAGGTAATTAGTTACGTCAATTGTTACTACTGAAGATAAATAATTCAATGATTTCATTTCTAATCGCAATAAAATACATTTGGGGGGTTACCTAATCCCAGCGAGGCGGTATAGGCGCAGCTTCAAAAATGCCCCGAAGAATTCAAACTCCCCGGGGCAAACTTTAGCGGTCATGCGCATCATGCCATTCAGAAACGGCTACCGTACCTCTTTGACGTAACCCCATCCCTCCTGCTGCCGTATGACGATTTCATAGATGCCGTCAGGCACCGTGGTAACGCCCGGTATCAGGTCGTCTACCGTCAGGTTATGCCGTTTGATGGATTGTTCGCAGACCACGACCGACACGTTCGGCAGCTTAACGACCTGCTCCAGGGTTTCCCCGGCGGCCGAGGCCTTTTTGTCTGCCATTATGTAGGCCGCGCTGTAGATAACCATCTCGAACTGGGAGTCGGGATAGGCCTCTGACATCAATCGAAGATGCCGGGCTGCTGTCCGGTGTACTTCTGGGTTTTCGCTGCTTACATCCAGCACCAGTTTGATTGGTTTTTCCTGTGCCTGCAGCCCCAGAGCGCCGAACAGCGCCAGGGCCAGGAATACGAATTTTTGCATCGATTTAGATTTAAAGGTTATCCAGCCCGGTTTATTCACCTGCAAAAATATAGCCACATCCCTTGTGTTGTGCCATGCCCAGGGCCCAGACGCCCGAAGGCACCACCTGAATATCGGGCAGCACCCCGGCTTTCCATTCGGCGTAGATTGCTTCGGCAGGCTGACCGGTTTTTGCCGCCATCTGGCCGCTGTAAAAATTAAGGGCCAGGTCGCAAACGCAGAACATCGATCCACGGCCGATCAGCTCTTTGATGCCCTGTACCACAGGCAGCGGGAAATCCCCTTGCTGAGGTTCGTAGTACGGGTTGCGTGTGTACGGTGAGCCATCGGCCATATGGATTTCAAAAAGCTCCCCGAAGGGGTATTTGGCCCAGAGATCTGAATGCAGGGCAAAGGGAATGGCGTTGTGGCGAAGCACCGTCATGGCGGTGGCGTTGCCGTCTTCCACCCCGGTTTGGTTCTGCGATAGCAGATAGGCCCAGTTCCAGATAACCGGAAACCCGTGGTGCGGCATTGAACCGTCAAAAACCACCCGGTGTTCGCCCTTGATATTCTCGAACCAGGCTGTGGCATCGCTCATGCCCGCTGCATCGAATTCTGGCATTTTGGCCAGCAGAGGGTCGGTGAACATGCTCAGGGTACTGGCGGTGGCACCTAGCATCATGGCACCCATAAACTTTCTTCTTGTGTTTGAATTTGCTTCCATAGTTACTTGTTTGAGTTTAATTGATTTAGTGATAATAGCTTGTTTTTGGTACGAGGTAGTGAAGGGCAGCAATGGATCCGCTCTGTACGGCCCAGTTAGGAACGGACGGGCAAGAATCCTTTATTTTCCGGATAGACTCGGGAAGCTGATCCGCTGATCGGCTTTACATGCGCTGCGTTATTTCGGATGGCAAACCAGATACCCGCCTTTGTTCTGAGGCGCTATCTGAAACTATACCCCGTTCTGCAATGCGCTATTAATCTGGCGAACGAGGTTTAACTGATCGGTTGTAAACAGCCTTGGGGGATGAGGCTTGCTGCCAAGTAGGGAGCTCATGAATGGGATATAGAAAGATAGGGAAAAGTAACCTGCCGGGCAAGTATTCAGGTTTTAATTTGTTATCTATCAAATATATAGGAATTATAGAATGCTTGCCGCGCAGAATTGAAGGACCGCTTTTACGGGCAGGACTGCCAGGGTCTTGCAGGGGGCTGGGTATATTGTTGGGTGGCGGGTGGGGCGCAGTGCCTCCAACCCATTAGAATAATCCGGGCTGCTGGCTGCCGGGCAGCCTGCCCAGGTGTTTGTATGCCAGTTCGGTTACTTCGCGCCCTCTGGGTGTGCGCATAATAAATCCCTGCTGGATCAGGAAGGGTTCATACACCTCCTCTATGGTCTCAGCATTTTCAGAGACAGCCGTGGCCAGGGTCGAAATCCCCACGGGGCCGCCCTTAAATTTATCGATGATGGTGGCCAGAATTTTATTGTCCATTTCATCCAGGCCGAAGGCATCCACATTCAAAGCCTTAAGGCTGAAGCGCGAAATGGCCATGTCTATCTGCCCGGTCCCTTTGATTTGGGCAAAATCGCGGACCCGCCTGAGTAAGGCGTTGCTGATCCGTGGGGTGCCCCGGCTGCGGCCGGCAATCTCAATGGCGGCGTCTTCCGATATATGCACTTTGAGGATTTCGGCCGAACGCTGCACAATGGTGGAGAGGAGTTCGGTATGGTAATATTCCAGGCGGCAGGCAATGCCAAAACGGGCGCGCATGGGGGCGGTAAGCAAGCCCGAACGCGTGGTGGCCCCCACCAGGGTAAAGGGGTTCAGGTTAATCTGTACCGAGCGGGCATTGGGCCCGGTTTCGATCATGATGTCGATCTTGAAGTCTTCCATGGCCGAATACAGGTATTCCTCCACCACAGGGCTCAGCCGGTGAATCTCATCGATAAAGAGCACATCGCGCGGCTCCAGGTTGGTAAGCAGTCCGGCCAGGTCTCCGGGCTTGTCCAGCACAGGGCCTGAGGTTACTTTCAGGCCCACGCCCAACTCATTGGCGAGGATATGGGCCAGGGTGGTTTTCCCGAGCCCGGGCGGGCCGTGCAGCAAGGTATGATCCAGGGCGTCCTGGCGGAGGTTTGCTGCCTGAACGAACACCTTCAGGTTATCGAGTACCTGAGCCTGCCCGGTAAAATCATCAAAAGATACCGGCCTGAGGGCCCGTTCTATGTCGAGGTCCTCCGAAGACAAATGATCGGCTGTAGGGTCGAGGTGTTCATTCATGGTAAAACAAAGATAACAAACCGGCCGGTTCTGACAGGCGAGGGTCTGAATCTTTGGCTGTCCTTGATTTTTATCATATTTTATACATGAAAAGTACTGAATATTTGTACCTGTCAGGGGTTTCGGCTCCCCCGTCCCCGAAAACACGCAACCATCATAACTACTAATTTCAATACATGACTTCATTCGACCTCTCCCGGTACGGCATCCGGGTTACCGACATTCACAGGAACACGGCAGTGCCCGTGCTGTATGAAATTGGCCTGCGCAAAGAGGCCGGTACCGCCATATCAGACACCGGCGCTCTGCTGGTGTATTCGGGCGAAAAAACCGGACGCAGTCCGAAAGACAAACGCATTGTGCGGAATCCGGAATCTGAGGCGAATATCGACTGGGGCCCTATCAATATAGGTCTGGACAAACATACCTACCAGGTAAACCACGAGCGGGCCATCGACTATCTGAATATTTGCGACCGCCTCTTCGTGGTTGATGCCTTTGCCGGATGGGACCCCAAATACCGACTCAAGGTGCGTATCATCTGCACACGGGCCTACCACGCCCTCTTCATGCAGAACATGCTCATCATGCCTACAGCTGCAGAATTGGCCGAATTCGGCGAACCCGATTACGTGATCTTTAACGCAGGCGGCTTTCCGGCCAACCTCTATACTTCCGAGATGACCTCCAAAACGTCAATCGACCTGCACCTGGAGCGAAAGGAAGTCGTCATTCTGGGCACACAGTACGCGGGCGAGATGAAGAAGGGCATCTTCTCCATCATGAATTACCTGATGCCGCTCGAAGGGGTACTGCCCATGCACTGCTCGGCCAATGTCGGGAAATCGGGAGACGTGAGCATCCTCTTCGGCCTCTCGGGCACGGGCAAAACCACCCTGAGCGCCGACCCCAAGCGCAAGCTCATCGGCGACGACGAACATTGCTGGACCGACGAAGGCACCTTCAACATCGAGGGCGGCTGCTATGCCAAAGCCATAAACCTCTCGGCCGAGAACGAACCCGATATCTTTAGGGCCATACGCTTTGGTACGGTGCTGGAAAATGTGGTGTACGACAAACTATCGCGGCGGGTAGATTACACCGATACATCCTTTACCGAAAATACACGGGCTTCCTATCCCATTTCCTATATCGAAAATGTGCAAATGCCCTGTGTGGCCGGGCATCCGAAAAACATCATCTTCCTCACGGCAGACGCCTTCGGGGTACTACCTCCGGTGAGTAAACTCACCCCCGAACAGGCCAGCTACCACTTTATTTCAGGGTACACGGCCAAGGTAGCCGGTACCGAGATGGGGGTAACCGAACCCCAGGCCACTTTCAGCGCCTGCTTCGGGGCGGCCTTTATGATGTGGCATCCGAACAAATACGCCGAACTGCTGGCCGAGAAGATCAAAAAGCACCATGTAACCGCCTGGCTCGTGAACACCGGCTGGACCGGGGGTGCCTACGGGGTGGGGTCGCGCATTAAATTGAAGTATACACGGGCCATGATCGACGCCATCCACGGCGGCGACTTCGACGGGGTGAAATTTACGCGGGATGAAGCCTTCGGGTTCCAGATCCCTGAGGCATGTCCCGGGGTACCCAACGCCCTGCTGGTCCCCAAAAACACTTGGGACGACAAAAAGGCCTACGACGCCACCAAGGCAAAGCTCATCGCGCTGTTCAACCAAAATTTCAAGAAATACGCAGCCGGGGTGAATGCCCAAATTATCGCGGCGGGCCCGAAAGAAAACTAAGCCTGGCCTATTCGGGCTCTTTGTGGAGTTCGGCACGGTCGGCAAACCGGTCGATGCTGATATGCGGCTGGCCGTACAGGTAAGTGCGCGACCCGCCGGAAGCGTCGAGGTGCAGTTCAGAATCTGCGCGGAGCCGGCCCACGGCCGAAGCCTCCAGCTGCGCCTGTAATTTGGTTGCCACCATGCCCTCGGCTTTCAGGTTGCCGTATTCGGTAAGTTTTACGCTGGCCGAGGCGCTGACCCCTTCCAACACCAGGGAAGCATGGCCGCCGAGTTCCAGGTACATGGCCTGATTGGCCGTGTACAGGTTGGCGTCGACCTGGTCACCCAATTCGATATGCAGGGAATCGGCTTCCACATTGAGGTCGGCCCGGCTGTTTCCCTCCATTCGGAGGTTCAGCAGGTTGGCCCGCAACCGCAATCGGAGGCTGGCAGCCTCGGTGGCGCTCACCTCCAGCAAGTCACTGTTTATTACTTCTTCAGCGATAAAGGTGCCTGCCTCCGTCTCTATGGAGCTCAGTTCCCGATACCGCACTGTGATCGAGAGCTTTTTGCTGCCTGAAATGGTGTAAAACGAACCAATGGTAAGGGTGTTGTCTGCGACGTCGAACCGGAGAATGTCTACCAGGTTGTCGTCTGCTTCCAGTACGTACCCTTCGGTTTCGCCCCGCTCCAGGTGCACCTCCAGGTCGTCGGCCAGGCGCAGGTGGGTAAAGGGAGGCAGGTTTTGGGAAACCTCGGTTACCTGGCGGTTCCCCTTGATGCGCGGCTTGCGCTGTGCCTGTGCCACAGGGCCCGAAAGCAACAGGGTGGCCAACACTAACATCCAGCTCAGGTTCAGACACTTCATAGCATTCCGTTTTTCGTTTCCTAAAGATATTACAATTCCCCCGAACCCTGCCCAAACAAAAAGCCCGTCGGGTGACGGGCTTTGCTGGGTTGGCTGTTAGTGTTGCAGCTCTTCTTCGTTGGGCTGCAAGGGTACGGTTTGTGGGACGAAATCCTGCCCTGGGATGATATATTCCCCGTTTTCATAGGTCTTGCTGTAATCATACGACCAGCGATACACCTCGGGGATTTCACCGGGCCAGTTGCCGTGAATATGCTCCTGCGGGGCGGTCCACTCGAGGGTGGTCGCACTCCACGGGTTCTGCGGGCCGCGCACCCCGTAGAAGATGCTCCGGATAAAGTTGAAGAGGAACACCAGCTGGGCAGCTGCGGTAATGATGGCAAAGAGGGTCATCAGCACCTGTATGTCTACCAGTTCGTCGAACATGGGGAAGGCGGTGTTTTCGTAGTACCGGCGTGGTACCCCCGCCATGCCTATAAAGTGCATGGGAAAGAACACCCCGTACGAGCCCACGGCGGTGATCCAGAAATGCACATAGCCCAGGTTTTTACTCATCATTCGGCCCTGGAACATTTTCGGGAACCAGTGGTATACCCCGGCAAACAGCCCGTATAGGGCTGAAATACCCATTACCAGGTGGAAGTGGGCTACCACGAAATAGGTGTCGTGTACGTTGATATCGAGGGTGCTGTCTCCCAGGATAATCCCGGTGAGGCCCCCGGTGATGAAGGTAGAAACCATCCCGATCGAGAAGAGCATGCCCGGGTTGAGCTGCAGGTTGCCCTTCCAGAGGGTGGTAATCCAGTTAAACGCCTTAACCGCCGACGGAATGGCGATAAGCAGGGTGGTAAAGGTGAATACAGAGCCCAGGAATGGGTTCATGCCCGAAACGAACATGTGGTGCCCCCAAACGATGGTCGACAGAAATGCGATGGCCAAAATAGAAGCGATCATGGCACGGTAACCAAAAATGGGCTTCCGGGCATTAACCGACATTACCTCGGAAACGATACCCATGGCGGGCAGGATTACGATGTATACCTCCGGGTGGCCGAGGAACCAGAACAGGTGCTCGTACAGCACGGGCGAACCTCCCTGGTAATGCAGCACTTCGCCCTGGATAAAGATATCCGACAGGAAGAAGGAAGTGCCGAAACTGCGGTCCATAAGCAGTAACAGGGCAGCCGAAAGCAGTACAGGGAAGGAAATGACCCCGATAACCGCGGTTACAAAGAAAGCCCAGATGGTCAGGGGCAGGCGGGTCATCGACATACCTTTGGTACGCAGGTTCAAAACCGTTACGATATAATTCAGTGAACCGAGGAGCGAAGAGGCGATGAAGATGGCCATGGAAACAAGCCACAGGGTCATCCCCATGCCCGAACCTGCCTGTGCCATGGGCAGGGCGCTCAGGGGCGGGTATATCGTCCACCCGGCAGCGGCAGGACCGGCTTCCACAAAGAGGGAAATGGTCATGATCACACTCGAGATGAAGAACATCCAGTACGAAAGCATATTCAAAAAGCCCGAGGCCATGTCGCGCGCGCCAATCTGCAACGGAATGAGCAGGTTGCTGAAGGTACCGCTGAGGCCGGCCGTAAGCACGAAGAATACCATAATGGTCCCGTGGATGGTCACCAATGCCAGATAGATGTCGGCATCCATAACGCCATCAGGGGCCCATTTGCCCAGCAGGGCCTCGAAAATGGGGAAAGACTCCCCTGGCCAGGCCAGCTGCATCCGGAACATCAATGACATGGCAATCCCGATCGTCCCCATAATAAGGCCGGTAATCAGGTACTGCTTGGAGATCATTTTGTGATCCTGGCTGAATATGTATTTGGTAACAAAGGTCTCTTTGTGGTGATGGCCGTGATCGTGGGCATGATCGTCGGCGATGGCATGTGCATGTGCTGACATAGTCCTTTTTTTTAATTCTCCTTGGTTGGTCTTTGGTTACTCGGCACCGGCCGACATCATTTGCCCGAAGGATTGCTGGGTAGCAAGCCAGCTCCGGTATTCATCTTCCGTTTCCACAATGATTTTCATCTGCATATTGTAGTGCGACTTCCCGCAAATCTTGTTGCAGAGCAGCAGGTAGTCGAATTCCCAGGGATCCGAATTGGGTTCACCGGCAGCGGCGCGCTGGGCACGCATGGCATTGGTGCGCTCTACCTTGGCAATGACATCGGGGTTCTGGCGCATCTCGGCAGTTGTAATGGTCGGGGTAAAGGAAAACTCCGTAATCATACCCGGCACGCAGTTCATCTGGGCCCGGAAGTGGGGCATGTAAGCAGAGTGCAGCACGTCCTGGGAACGCATTTTGAAATTGACCTTCCGGCCCACAGGCAGGTGGAGTTCCTTGACGATAATGTCGTCTCCGGCGTTCGGGTCTGATTCATCGATCCCCAGCACATTGGCCTTGTCGATATCGATCATCCGCACGTTGGCATCGCCCAGAACATTGTCGGCTCCGGCATATCGGGCAGTCCAGTTAAACTGCTGGGCATAGAGCTCTACGGTAAGCGGATCGTCTTCGTCGTTGATATCCATGATGCTGGTCCAGGTATACAGGCCCCAGAGGATGAGGCCGGCCAGGACTACCACCGGGATGATGGTCCAGATAAACTCCAGACGGTCATTATCGGCAAAGAACAGGGCCTTGCCACCCTCTTTCCCGCGGTATCTGAAGGCGAAGAAGTGCAACAGGGCCTGAGTGAGGATCTGTACGATGAAAATGATCAGAAAACTCCACCACATCAGCGAATCGTATTCGCCCCCGTGGGCACTGGCTGCTTCGGGGAGGATGAACTTGCCGTACTTGGCAAAGCTGAAGATGGTTATCCCGTAGATGAACACCAAAAAGGCAAACATCAAGTACCCGTTGTACTTGTTATCCTCTTCGTTGGCTATTTCCGAACGTCCTGCCTTAGCCTTGATTTGCGACAATTCGAAGATCTTGGTCATCTGCCAGATGGCGATGGCTACTAGGACTAAAACAGTGATCGTCATTAATGCTGTCATTGTTGGATCAGATATAATTGGCTAATTCTTCTTCTAATAGTGAAATTGTCGGCTCTCTTCGATAAACGGGTTCCGGGCGGGCTGCAAAGGCGCCTTGGTCAGGGCCCGGAAAACCCAGAAGAGGAAGGCGCCCGCAAAAAAGAGGATGCCTCCTATCTCAGGGATACCGATGTACCACTGGTCCCCAACCGTAGCTGGGGTAATCATCATATAAACATCGAGATAGTGCCCCAGGAGCACGACGATCCCTGTCATGACCACGAACCAGTTTACCCGCTTGTAGTCGCTGTTCATCAGCACCAGCAAGGGGAAAATGAAGTTCATTACCAACAGGGTAAAGAACGGCAGTTTGAAGCCTTCAATCCGGGTCACGAAATAGGTAACTTCTTCCGGGATGTCGGCATACCAGATTAGCATGAACTGGCTGAACCACAGGTAGGTCCAGAAGATGCTGATCCCGAACATGAATTTGGCCAGGTCGTGGATGTGGCTGTTGTTCACATCGGGCAGGTAGCCTTTCGATTTCAGGTAAATGGTTACCATGGCGATGGTGGTAATGCCCGACACGAACATGCTGGCGAAAACATACCATCCGAAAAGGGTGCTGAACCAGTGCGGGTCAACGCTCATGATCCAGTCCCAAGACATCATCGATTCAGAAATCAGGTAAAATACCAGGAAAGCCGCAGACCATTTGAAATTCTTCTTGAAGTTCGAATTGTCGTCAGAGGCGTCCTGGGCCAGGGAGAGCCTCCGGGAAATTTCGCGGTACCCGATCCACCCTCCCAGGAAAATGGCGGCACGTACCAAAAAGAACACAGGGTTCAGGTAGCCGGCCTTGCCCTGCAGGAGCTCGTCATGGGCCACCGTTTCGGGGTCCATCCAAACAAAAAGGTGGTTCATATGCAGCACAGAGAGCACCAGAATCACGAAGACGATAATACCCCCTGGCACCAGGTAGGCCGTAATGGCCTCCATTACGCGGAAGAGCAGGGGCGACCAGCCCGCCTGTGAGGCCCGTTGAACGGCGTAAAAGGCCAGGGTGCCGAGCGACAACATGAAAAAGAAGAAGGCGGCTATATAAACAGCTGCCCAGGGGCGGTTCTGCAATTGGTGCAGCAGGTGCACATCGTGATCCGCTTCGTGGGCTTCATCTGCATGGGCCGCAGGTTCATGGGATGCAGCTGCGGCGGCCTCCCCGTGTCCTCCGCCATGCCCGTCGTCATGGGCGGCGGCCACCATGGCCTTGGCCTCATCCACCGTGGAGGGAGCAGAGACGAATCCAATTCCCATCCCCAACAACCCGAGGGCCATCAAGATCAGGGATCCTATCTTTAGTTTGTTCGAGAAGGTATACATCTGCAATGCGCTGTTATTTTGTTAAGTCTGCTTTGAGTTTCATCACGTATTCGGCTACCTGCCACCGCTCGGTTTCATTGAGCTGATTGGCGTATGAGCCCATGGCGTTCTGCCCGTAATAAATCACGTGGTAGGTACTTCCCACGCTAATATTGCGGCCGGCATCGGCATAAGTGGGAACCCCGAGGATTTTTTCGCGTTTTACCAGGTTACCCTGCCCATCGCCCCGATTGCCGTGGCAGATGGCACAATAGATGCCGTACAGCTCCCCACCTGTGGCCAGGTTTTCATCCATGGCCAGGGAATCGAGCGGGCTGCTCATGCTGCGCGACAATTCCTTGCCTTCGGGGGTGTTCTCAAACCTGTAGGGCTTTTTGCCCCGCGCGATGGTATGATCGGCGGGCAGCATGGCCTCCGTGCCTTCGGGCATCCACTCTACCTTTTGATAGGTTTCATAGCTCACCGGCTCGTACATATTGGGCATGTACTGGTAATTGGGCTGCTTGGTGTCCTGGCAGGATGACAGCCCCAGGACGGCCCCGATCAATGCGATAACAAGCGATTTCTTCATCATTCCCTATTACTTTTCTACGGTGTTGATTTCCACGGCGCCGGTCTCCCGGAGCAGGGCGGTCAGATCGGCCGCGTCTCCGTGAACTTCAATTTCCATGATAAAATGGTCGTCGGTGCTGCGCAAGTCGGGGTTTTCGGCCTTTTTGAAGGGCCACAGCCGGCTGCGCAGGTAAAAGGTGATCACCATAAGGTGGGCGGCAAAAAACACCGTCATTTCAAACATGACCGGAACAAAAGCCGGCATATTCGCGATATAGCTGAAACTGGGCTTGCCCCCTATATCCTGCGGCCAGTCTTTGATCATGATGAAGTTCATCATCACGATGGATACCGTAAGGCCAGTAAGCCCATACAGGAAGGAGGTGATGGCGATGCGTGTAGGCGCCAGCCCCATGGCCTTGTCGAGCCCGTGAACCGGGAAGGGACAATACACTTCCTCGATATGATGCTTGGCGGCTTTCACCTTCTTGACTGCGTGCATGAGCACGTCGTCGTCGTCGTAAAATGCCCGAATAACTTTAGATGCCATCTCTGTTATTTATTTTCGTTTGATTTATCCGACTTGGAGCCGGAATCCTTGCCTTTCTGCGGGGCAGCACTGCTTTTGATTTCGTAGAGGGGCTTGCCGGCATCGCGCAATTTCTTAAAGCGCTCGCCTGAAGACTTCAGGATCGATTTTACCTCGGCCTGGGCGATAACCGGGAAGGTGCGCGCATAGAGCAGGAAGAGGACGAAGAAGAACCCGATGGTCCCGATAAAGATGCCAATATCTACAAAGGTAGGCGAGAACATGGTCCAGGATGAAGGCAGGTAATCGCGGTGCAGGGAGGTAACGATGATCACGAAACGCTCAAACCACATCCCGATATTTACCACGATGGAAATGATGAAAGAGACCAGAATGCTGGTACGAATTTTCTTGAACCACATGATCTGCGGTGAAAACACGTTACAGGTCATCATCAGGGTGTAGGCCCACCAATACGGCCCGGTGGCCCGGTTCAGGAAGGCGTACTGCTCGTACTCAACCCCGGAGTACCAGGCGATAAACAGCTCGGTGATATAGGCACAGCCCACAATGGAACCCGTGATCATGATCACGATGTTCATCAATTCGATGTGTTGTACGGTAATATAGGCTTCCAGGTGGCTCACCTTCCGCATGATGATCAGCAGGGTCTGCACCATGGCAAAGCCTGAAAAGATAGCCCCGGCAACGAAGTAGGGTGGGAAGATGGTGGTGTGCCAGCCCGGGATTACCGAAGTGGCGAAGTCGAAGGATACGATGGTGTGAACCGAGAGTACCAGGGGTGTAGCCAAACCGGCCAGTACCAGGGAAACTTCCTCGAACCGCTGCCAGTCTTTGGCACGGCCCGTCCAGCCAAAGCTCACCAGGCTGTATATCTTTTTCTGAAAGGGTTTTACCGCCCGGTCGCGAATCATGGCGAAGTCGGGCAGCAATCCGGTCCACCAGAATACCAGGGATACCGAGAGGTAGGTCGAGATGGCGAATACGTCCCAGAGCAGGGGCGAGTTAAAGTTCACCCAGAGCGAACCGAACTGGTTGGGGATGGGGAGCACCCAGTACCCAAGCCAGGGGCGACCCATGTGGATGATCGGGAAAAGCCCCGCCTGTATAACCGAAAAGATGGTCATGGCCTCGGCCGAACGGTTTACGGCCATACGCCACTTCTGGCGGAACAGCAGCAGTACGGCAGAAATCAGGGTCCCGGCGTGCCCGATACCCACCCACCAGACGAAGTTGGTGATGTCCCAAGCCCAGTTTACGGTTTTGTTCAGACCCCAGGTGCCGATCCCGGTCGAAATCGTATAGATGATACAGCCGATGCCCCAGAGAAAAGCGGCCAGGGCTATGGAAAAGACTATCCACCACTGCTTATTGGCTCTCCCCTCAACCGGGGCGGCGATGTCCACGGAAACATCGTGGTAGCCCTTATCGCCCAGAACCAGGGGTTTGCGTATCGGTGCTTCGTAATGCGACGCCATAGAATCTCTTTTTACTTTCTGTAATTTGTTATGCTTCGTTGGTATTGCGGACCTTAACCTGATAGAACACATTGGGCTGCGTACCTACGTGCTCGAGCAGGTGGTACATGCGCGCATCGGCCTTCAGCTTGGATACCGCACTTTCCGGGTCGTTGATATCCCCGAAAACAATGGCCCCGCTGTTGCAGGCGTTGGAGCAGGCGGTCTGGAATTCGTCGTCGGTAACAGGACGGCCTTCGCGCTTGGCGTCGAGGATGGCCTTCTGGGTCAACTGGATACACCAGGAGCACTTCTCCATCACCCCGCGGGAACGAACCACCACATCGGGGTTCAGCACCATTTTGCCCAGATCGTTATTCATGTTGTAATCGAACTCGTCGTTGTCGCTGTAGAGGAACCAGTTGAAGCGGCGCACCTTGTAGGGGCAGTTGTTCGCACAGTAACGGGTACCCACGCAGCGGTTGTAGGCCATCTGGTTGTGGCCCTGACGGCTGTGGATAGTAGCAGCCACCGGGCATACCGTCTCACATGGGGCGTGGTTGCAGTGCTGGCACATAACCGGCTGGAAGGCCACCTGCGGGTTGGCGGCAGCGTCTTCCATTTCCTCGAAACCAGATTTGGATTCCAGGGCCCCGGAAAATTCATCTTTCTTATTGTTGTCGGCCGCAAAGGTCTCTTCAGAAGAGTAGTAGCGGTCGATGCGCAGCCAGTGCATGTCGCGGGAACGGCGCATCTCCAGTTTGCCCACCACCGGTACGTTATTCTCTGCGTGGCAGGCGATAACACAGGCCCCACAGCCCGTACAGGCGTTCAGGTCGATCGACATGTTAAAGTGGTGGCCGATGGAACGGTCGAAGCTGTCCCAGAGGTCCACGGTGGTGGCAGGCACCTCCTGGTGGTTCAGGGAAACCTGAGGAACCGGGTTCCAGTGGGCGGCATCTTCGGTATTGAAGATCTCCAGGGTGGTTTCCTTGATGATGTCGCCGCGGCCCATCAGCGTATTGTGTAGCTGAATGCTGGCAAATTCGTGCATGCCTGCAGCTTTTTCAATACTTGCGGTCTGCTGGCGGCTGAAATCCTGATACAGCCCAAAGGCATTCACCCCGGTCTGCATTTCTGATTTCATGCCCACTTTCTTGCCATAACCCAGGGCCAGGCCCAGGGTTCCTTCGGCCTGTCCGGGTTGGATGATAACCGGTACTTGTGAAAGGGTAACGCCGCCTACGGTCAGGTTTACATAGCTGCCGTCGAGGCCTCCGTTGGCAACGTGCTCGTTCACCAGCCCGAGGTCGCCGGCATCTTTTTTGGAAACAGTCACGTAGTTGTCCCAGGTAACCCGGGTAATGGGGTCTGGGAATTCCTGCAGCCAGGGGTTGCTGGCCTGACGCCCGTCACCCATGCCGGTCTTGGCATACAACACCAGGCTCATGCCCGATTCGCTTGCTCCGGCCAGGCGCCGAACAGCCTCAGCAATGGCGGGGACCGACAGGGCATCAGATGCGTTGGCAGCTGCCGTATTTTCTTTGTCTGCTCCTGGGGCCGATGCAACCTCTGGGTCGCTCATCGCCATGGCGCCAGGTACATATACCCCGTCGTGCAGGGCCTGGTTCCAGTCGCCTCCGGCGAGTATGCCGGCGGTCCAGGTTTCGTTAATATAGTCGTACCAGCTCTGCTCCGAGCCCATCCAGGAAAGCAGGCTTTGTTGCAGCTGGCGGGTATCGAAGAGTTGTCGGATGACCGGCTGGGTAAGTCCGTAGTGGCCCTTTTTAATCTGGGTATCACCCCACGACTCCAGGTAATGGGAGGCGGCCGCGGTAAAGTTGCACAGCTCGGTGGTCTCGTTCCAGTTGGTCGAGAAGGCCACAGTAAGGTCTACACTGGTCATGGCCTCGGCAAAAGCCGCGGCATTGGGCAGGGTATAGGCGGGGTTAACCCCGTCCATGATAAGGGCCCCTACCCGACCGGCCTGCATGTCGGCAAGCAGTTGGGCTACGGCCTGTTGGTTGCCTTGCCGCACATAGCGGGGGGCTGCCGGGTCAAAGGCTTCGCTGCCCAGCATTTCGTTAATGGCCAGTACCACTGCCTGGGCATCGGCGTCGTCGAGCCCCGATACCACAACGGCCTTGCCGTGTTTGGCACCGATGGCGCTCACCACCGAGTCGAGGGCCCGGGCTGCTGCCTCGGGCAATTCCCCGGAGGTACTGCTGCCATTGAGGCGGGCATACAAATGGGCCAGGGCCACTTTCTGTCCGGCGGGGGAAAGGGGTACGCGCTTATCGGCATTGGCACCAGAAAGGCTCATGGTCGCCTCAAACTGAATGTGGCGCGACATTACGCCGTTTTTGGGCACACGCCCCCTGGCATAGCCGCTGTCGTATCCGCCGCCCTGCCAGTCGCCGAGAATATCGGCCCCGAAGGACACGATAAGTTCGGCCTTTGAAAAGTCGTAATCGGCAAGGGCACGCTCGCCGTATTTTGCCGCGTAGGCGGCCAGGGCTGCCTCTTCGCTAATCGCATCGTAAGTAACGTGCTCTGTTCCCGGGAAGGCTTCCTGGAACTGGGCGATCAGACGCGCGGTCGAAGGGCTCGCATAGGTCTGGGTAAGCAGCACGGCTTTCTTGCCACTGCCCTGCATGCCAGAGAGCCGCGCCCGAACTGCGGCGTCGAGCGTATCCCACTCCACATCGCCGTCAGCACCGCGTGGCCCCTGGAGGCGGGTGCTGTCGTAGAGGGAAAGCACAGAGGCCTGTACCCGGGCGTTGGTACCCCCCAGCACTCCGGCCTGCTTGTTTGATTCAATTTTAATGGGGCGGCCTTCGCGGGTCTTTACCAGGATGCTGGCAAAGTCAAAGCCGTCGGCTATGGTAGAGGCGTAGTAATTGGCGACCCCTGGCACGATGCGCTCGGGCTGCATCACATAAGGGATCGATTTACGAACCGGGCCTTCGCAGGCGGCAAGGGATGCGGCCGCTGTGCTGAAGCCCACGTACTTGAGAAAGTCGCGCCGGCTGGTCTGGCTCGAACCGAGCTGCTCCTTATCCCCGAGAAATGTATCGACCGGGATTTCTTCCGGGAATTCGTTCTGTCTCAGCTTCTCAACAATGGAATCGTTCGGGGAGAGTTCCGCCTCGCTTTTCCAATATTTCTTGTTTGATGCCATATGCATTCTGTCTAATTAGCTGCTTTGGTTGATTAGTAGTGGCACTTGCCGCATTCCAGGCCTCCCATCTGGGCAGCCGTAACTTTTTCCACTCCGTATTTCTTGGCGAGTTCCTCGTGGATCTTCTCGTAGTAGGCATTGCCCTCCATCTGCACGTTGGTCGTGCGGTGGCAGTTTACGCACCAGCCCATGGTAAGGGGAGAATACTGATACATGACCTCCATTTCCTGTACCGGCCCATGGCAGGTCTGGCACTCGATTTTGCCCACGCTAACGTGTTGAGCGTGGTTGAAATACGCAAAGTCGGGCAGGTTGTGGATGCGCACCCACTCCACCGGCTTCGAATCTCCGGTATACTGTTGGTTTTGCTCGTCCCATCCCACCGCGGCGTATAATTTCTTGATCTCGCCGGTGTAGAATTCGTTGGTGTAGCCCTTGGCCAGATCCTCGGCAGAGGGCCCTTCAGGGTTCCCCTTGTATTCGTAAATCGACTTGTGGCAGTTCATACACACATTCAGCGCGGGAATCCCCGATGTTTTGGAAACCCGGGCAGAAGAGTGGCAATACTTGCAGTCGATGCCGTTGTCGCCGGCGTGGACTTTATGTGAATAGTGAATGGGCTGAACGGGCATGTACCCCTGGTCAACCCCGATCTGCATCATCCAGCTGTAGGCGAAGTAGGCTCCTGCAAGCAGCAGGAAGATGGAAGTAACCAGCACCAGGAATTGGTTCTGAGCGAAGGCCTTCCAGAGCGGCACGCCTTTGGCTGCCTTTTCTTTCTCGGTCAATACCCCATTGGCCTCGGCAATACGCCTCAGGGTGCGGTTTACCAGGAAAAGCATCATCACCAAAAGGGCAAATACCAGGGCAAGGGCGCCCAGGATCAATTCGTTGGAAATACCCTGTGAAGTTCCGGCGGCTGGAGCTCCGGCTGCCGGAGTAGCCGCTGCAACGGGCGCAGGAGGCGGGGCTTCGGCATAAGCCAGAATGTCGTTGATGTCCTGGTTGCTCAGGGTCGGGAAGGGCGTCATGGCCGCCTGGCTGTACTCCCCATAGATTCGGTTGCCATAGGCATCCCCAGAAGCAATTACACCCGGGCTGTTCTTTACCCAGGCGTAAATCCACTCACAATCGAGGCCTTCCTGTTCGGTTAATCGGGTGGCCACCCCGCCGAGCGCGGGGCCGGTCATTTTCCGGTCTAGTGCGTGACAGGCCGCACAGTTCTGGTTGAACAATTGCTTTCCCTTGACCGGATCTCCGGGCCCGCACGGACTACCCGCACCACCATCGGCAGCCTCTTGTGTGGCGGCAGGCTCGGTGGCCTGGTCTTGGGCAGAAAGGGTTGGGGAAAGGAGCAGGGAAACGACTAGACAAAAACCAGTAATCGCAATAAACGGTTGGCGGTTCTGAACCTTTTTCATGTGTTGGCGTTCAATATTTCTGGAGCTCTTCCTAGTGGCCCGCGAGCTTGGCACGCTTTTCGCATCCTTACCTCACAGTGGCCCTTAAGTCAGGCTTTTTAGTCCTGTTTTTTGGCTAAAAACTGCGCAAAACAGCGGGATTTCAGGCCCCTTTTTTTGCGCTAAATTGTCAGCAAAAATAAGACTTTGACTTTATACTGAAAATCCTAAGGGTTTTATAATTTATAATTTATAAGCGTTCTAAATAATGAGTGGAAATGTCGTGGAAAGCCCTAAAAAAGGTACATTTAGAGCCTGTTACCCCCAAGAGAAATACCCTATGAAAAAGGTAGTTTTTACGATGGTTTTCCTGCTGGCAGCTTGTTCGACAAACCTGGCCCAGGAAGGCCGCGTTACCGTCGAACAGGATCCGGCTATCGGCAAATTGCTGGCCATCTATACCCGGGGTAATTCCGATACGCAGTACTATACCATTCAGATAGGTTTCGGTTCTTTCTCGATGGCTGAGCAGCTCAAGGCCGAAGCGGAAATTGATTTCCCCGACTGGCCTGCAAAGATCGTTTTTGATTCGCCTACCTACAGGGTGCAGGTGGGGCGATTCCGCAACCGCCTCGACGCCGAGCGCGAATTCCTGGAGGTGCGAAAGAAATACCCCGGGGCCCTGTTACTTCGGCCCGGAGACCGGTAGGAAATTCCAATTCCCAACTTCCAAATAGTGTTCGCGCGGATTTGCAATCCGTGTGGTCAGTTCACGCCATTAAAAAATCCCAAACACCCCCGATAGCTAACGGGATGGAATTTGGGATTTGGAATTTGTTATTTGTCAAAGAGACCTCTACAAGGTCTTTTTGACCGCTACCTCCTGGAAGGCCTCTATGATATCGCTTTCGCGAATGTCGTTGTAGTTCTTGACCTGCATTCCAC
Source organism: Robiginitalea sp. (assembly GCA_024642005.1). Lineage (GTDB taxonomy): Bacteria > Bacteroidota > Bacteroidia > Flavobacteriales > Flavobacteriaceae > Robiginitalea. The sequence goes on from JAHECA010000001.1 coordinate 103,001, forward strand.
AGTCGTAGCCTTTCGATACTTCCTTCACGTCGTCTTTGAATCGTTTCAGGGATGCCAGCTCGCCAGTGTAGATAACCACCCCGTCGCGAATCAGGCGTACCTGCGAGTTGCGGAATACCTTTCCGCCGGTTACCATACATCCGGCAATGGTGCCCACTTTCGAAACTTTGAAGATTTCCCGGATTTCGGCCGTACCTGTCACCTCTTCCTTGATCTCGGGCGAAAGCATGCCTTCCATGGCGTCTTTCACGTCGTTGATGGCGTCGTAAATGATCGAATACATGCGGATGTCGATTTCTTCCTTGTCGGCCAGTTCGCGGGCATTTCCCATAGGCCGAACGTTGAAGCCGATGATGATGGCGTCGGAAGCAGAGGCCAGAAGCACGTCCGATTCGGTAATGGCGCCCACCCCTTTGTGGATGATGTTCACCTGAATCTCATCGGTGGAAAGTTTCTGGAACGAATCGGAAAGCGCTTCCACAGATCCGTCCACATCCCCTTTAAGGATAATATTGAGTTCTTTGAAGTCGCCGAGTGCGATACGCCGGCCGATCTCGTCAAGGGTAATATGCCGCTGGGTGCGAACCGATTGTTCGCGCAAAAGTTGGGAACGCTTGGCCGCGATCTGCTTGGCCTCGCGCTCGTCTTCCAATACATTAAACTTATCCCCGGCTTGCGGAGCTCCGTCTAAACCGAGAACCGAAATCGGAGTAGAAGGCCCGGCCTTCTTAATTACCTTGCCGCGCTCGTCGTGCATGGCGCGCACTTTGCCGCTGCAGGTACCTGCAAGCAAGTAGTCGCCCACGCTAAGCGTGCCGTTTTCTACCAGAACAGTAGAAACATAGCCCCGACCCTTATCGAGGAAAGCCTCTACCACAGTTCCCGTAGCCAGCCTGTCAGGATTGGCCTTGAGCTCGAGCAGTTCTGCCTCGAGCAGCACCTTCTCAAGCAGTTCGGCAACCCCTGTCCCGGTTTTGGCAGAGATGTCCTGAGATTGGATTTTTCCGCCCCAGTCTTCTACCAGCAGGTTCATATTAGCCAGCCCTTCCTTGATCTTTTCCGGGTTGGCAGTGGGTTTGTCTACCTTATTAATGGCAAATATAAGGGGTACACCGGCGGCCTGAGCGTGGCTGATGGCCTCGCGGGTTTGCGGCATGATGTCATCGTCGGCCGCAATCACAATGATTGCGATGTCGGTAACCTGAGCCCCACGCGCCCGCATGGCGGTAAACGCCTCGTGACCCGGGGTGTCCAGGAAGGTAATCTTCTGGCCGTTTTCGAGGGAAACCCCGTAGGCACCGATGTGCTGGGTAATACCCCCGCTTTCCCCGGCAATAACGTTTTCTTTGCGGACGTAGTCGAGCAGCGAAGTTTTACCGTGGTCAACGTGGCCCATCACCGTAACAATGGGGGCCCTTGGCTTGAGGTCTTCAGGAGCATCAGGCTCCTCCTCGATGGATTGTTCGATGTCGGCGGTTACAAATTCAACCTCGAATCCGAATTCATCGGCAACAATACTCAATGTTTCCGCGTCGAGGCGCTGGTTCATGGTAACCATGATACCCAGCGACATACAGGCCGAGATGATATCGGTGGTGGGCACACCCATCATGGTGGCCACTTCTCCTGCGGTAACGAATTCGGTTACCTTGAGGATCTTGCTTTCCAGCTCCTGCTGCTCCAGGTCCTTTTCGGTCTGCTGGCGGTGCAGGTCGCGTTTGTCTCTCCGGTATTTGGCTCCCTTGCCTTTTTTGGTCTTGCCCTGAAGCTTTTCCAGGGTTTCCCGCACCTGCTTTTGGACTTCCTCTTCGGTAGGCTCCACCTTGGGGGCGGCAGAGCGCTGTTTTTTGCCCCCTAATTTGCCACGGGCGCCCGGGTCGGCCTTACTGGCGATCCGGCGGCGGCGGCGTTTGCGGTCGCTATCGTCCTTGGAGTCTTCCTTTTTCTTTTTGGGTTTATCGAACTGGGAAAGGTCGATTTTCGCCTTGATCGTGGGCCCGGTAAGCTTTTGGTATTCGGTCTCAAGCTTTTCTGGAACTGCCGGCGCTTCGGGCTTGTTCGCAACGGGAGACGGCGGAGCCGCCACCTTGGCCGGTTCAGGTTTCTTCACTTCTGGAGCCTTGACTTCGGGCTTCGGTGCTTCCGGCTTGGGAGCTTCCGCCTTGGGTGCTTCCGGCTTCGGTGCTTCCGCCTTTGGCGCCACCTCTTCTGCCTTCTTGACAGGGGCATCAAGGTCAATTTTGCCAACTGTCTTCGGGCCGGCCAGTTCCACTCGGGCTTTTACCACCTCTGTTTCGACCTGCCGCTTTTCGCGGGCCACACGCCGTTCTTCCTGCTCCTGTTCGAGCTGGACCCGGATGGCTTCCTTCTCTTTCCGCTTCTCCTCCCCTATCTCTTTGGAGGCAACCTTTCTGCTCTTGTCCGAGCGGAACTCTGCCAGCAAAACCTGGTAAACCTCATCGGAAATTTTGGTGGTAGGGCGTGCCTCTACCTGGTGGCCTTTCGAGGCCAGGTAGTCTACCGCCCTGTCCAATGAGATGTTGAGTTCCCTGAGGACTTTGTTAAGCCTTATGGTTGCATTATCTGCCATAAAATGAAATCCTTCGTACTTCTAAATAAAAGTGCTAATATATAGCTTAATCTTCAAATTCTTCTTTCAGGATGCGCATCACATCCAAAATGGTTTCCTCTTCCAAATCGGTGCGTTTCACCAGGTCGACCACGTCTTGTTCGAGCACGGAACGGGCCGTATCGAGGCCTATTTTGCGCAGTTCCTCGATAATCCATTCTTCGATCTCGTCGCGGAATTCGGTGAGCTCCACATCTTCCTCCACTCCTTCGCGGAACACGTCTATCTCATAGCCGGTGAGCTGCCCCGCCAGGCGGATGTTGTGCCCGCCGCGGCCGATGGCCTTTGAAACCTCTTCGGGCTTCAGGTATACCTGGGCAGTCTTGTTCTCGTCGTTGAGCTTTACCTGGGTTACCCGGGCCGGGCTCAGCGCACGGGTCACCATGAGTTGGGTATTGTTGGTCCAGTTGATCACGTCGATGTTCTCATTGCCCAATTCGCGGACAATGCCGTGTATGCGGGAACCCTTCATGCCCACACAGGCACCCACCGGGTCGATGCGGTCGTCGTAGGAATCGACGGCCACCTTGGCTTTCTCGCCTGGAATCCGGACGGCTTTCTTGATGGTGATGAGCCCGTCGAAAACTTCGGGGATTTCCTGGTGGAAGAGCTGCTCCAAAAACACCGGAGAAGTGCGCGACATTATGATCAGCGGCTTGTTCCCCTTCAGTTCCACGCTTTCGATGATGCCCCTTACGTTGTCTCCCTTGCGGAAGAAGTCGGAGGGGATCTGTTTTTCCTTCGGCAGGATGATCTCGTTGCCCTCGTCGTCTAGCAGGATGATGGCCTTGTGGCGGATGTGGTGCACCTCTGCGGTGTAAATCTCGCCCTCCAGATCTTTGAACTGCTTGTAAATGGTGGTATTATCGTGTTCGTGGATTTTCGCGATCAGGTTCTGGCGCAGGGCCAAAATGGCGCGGCGGCCCAGGTCGATCAGCTTCACTTCCTCAGACACGTCTTCGCCCACCTCAAAGTCGGGCTCAATCTTCCGGGCTGCAGTAAGGGAAATTTCCTCATTGGGTTCTTCGACCTCCCCGTCAGGGACCACTACCCGGTTTCTCCAGATCTCCAGGTCGCCCTTGTCTGGGTTGATGATGATGTCAAAATTATCGTCGGAGCCGAATTTACGCTTCAGCGCCGCCCGGAACACTTCTTCCAGGATGGCCATGAGGGTCGCGCGGTCAATGAACTTGTCGTCCTTGAACTCGGAGAAAGATTCGATTAATGCGAGATTTTCCATGCTATAATCAATAAACCATTAGAATTTTAAAACAACTTTTGCCTGTTCGATGTCGGAAAATGAAATACTGGTTTCTTTCCGAACGGTATGTTTCCCCTTGCCAACCGGCTTGGGTTCCCGGGCCTTCCAGCCCAGGGTGATTTTCGTTTCGTCTGCCGCCAGCAGGGTCCCTTCGGTGGTACCCCCACCGTGAACCACCTCGAGGGTGCGGCCAACGTGCTGGCCGTATTGCCTGGGTAACTGCAGGGGTGCGGCGGCTCCGGCCGACCCGACTTCGAGCGAGAAATCGAATTCTTCCCGGTCCAGGGAGTGCTCCACGGCCCGGCTTATATCCATGCAATCGTGCAGGTTTACCCCGCGGTCCCCGTCGAGGGTTATTTTGATAACGTGGTCGGGGGTTACCTCAAACTCGAGCAGGAACAGGTCGGGCCTGCCTGCCAGGGCTTCCTCCAGAAGCGCATTTACGCGCTGCTTCAACCGATTGCCTTCCATAGAACTTGTCACCTTTAAAATATCGGTAATAAAAGAGGGGACTCCGGGTCCCCTCATCGAATAACCAATTATCCTATAAGTGGTGCAAATATACGACTTTTTTCTGGAAATGCTAATACAGAACGCATTGAGAAATTTTTTAGGACGCTGTGCCTTTCATTCAATCGGTTAGTTCTGCTGGCAAAGCGAATGAACGGTTTTCAGATTTGCCTATCTTTAGGCCTTAAGCCAACAGCTTCCATGAAAATACTTTATTCCATTGTCCTGTGCTGCTCCCTTGTGATGGTGCAGGGCCAGCGGCCTGTGGCCATTGACGACCTCCTTTCGCTTCAAAATGTGCGCGATGTTGAGATCAGTCCCGACGGCAAATGGATCGCCTACACGGTGAGCGCCATCGACACCGCCAAAGACAAATCCACCACGCGCCTCTGGATGGTGCCCGCGGCCGGGGGCAATGCCATTCCCATGACCGGGGACAGCTATTCGGCCGGGAACCCCCGTTGGAGCCCCGATGGGAAGTACCTGTCCTTTACAGCTGCCAAAGGGGAAGATGCCAAGGCCCAGGTCTGGACGCTGAACCGACTGGGCGGGGAAGCCGAACAACTCACGAAAATAAAACAAGGTGTGTCGGGCCATGAGTGGTCTCCCGACGGCCAGCGGCTGCTGCTGCTGATTCGCGACCCAAAGCCTGAAGAACTCACCAAAGACAAGGAGGACGACAAAAAACCGAAGCCCCAGGTTATCGACCGCCTCCAATTCAAACAGGATTATGTGGGCTATCTCGACAGGTACCGCACCCACCTGTACACCTTTGTGCCCGGCGACACGGCTGCCGTGCAAATCACTTCGGGCGACTATGACGACAGCAGCCCCGTATGGCGCCCCGACGGCAAAGCCATCGCCTTTGTGAGCAACCGTACCGACAACCCCGACGGCAACGACAATTCGGACATCTGGATCGTGCAGGCCGACAATACCGACAAGGGTCAGCACCTCACCCGGGTAACCACCAACGAAAATGCGGATGCCTCGCCCCGCTGGAGCCCCGACGGGACGCAACTTACCTATACTACGGTAACCGACAAGGCAGCCATGTGGTATGCCACCCAGAAACTGGCAGTAATAGCGGCTTCGGGTGGACAGCCCAGGCTGCTGGCCGAAAGCCTGGACCGCAACATCAGCATGCCGCGTTTTGCACCAGATGGCAAATCGATATACTTCCTGCTCGAGGAAAACGGCCGGCAGGTGCTGGCCTCGATCAGCCCCTCGGGTGCCGATTTCAAACGGGTGGTAAACGGGGATGTCACTGTGAACGACTATGCCCTGCACGGTAATTATATCGGCCTTTTGAAAGGGAGCAGCCTGGAACCGGCCGAAATCCACAGTTTCCAGAACGGGGCCCTGAAAAAACTGACCTCCACCAACGACACAAGGCTGGCCCAATTGCAAAGGCCGACCGTGGAACGCATCCAATTCAACAGCGCCGACGGCACTCCGGTGGAAGGGTTTGTGGTAAAACCCATCGGCTACAAGCCCGGGGTAAAGTACCCCACGATCCTTTGGCTGCACGGCGGACCGGTGAGCCAGTACGACCATTCCTTCCATGCTCCCGGCGAATTATTCGCAGCCAACGGGTATGTGACCCTGCTGCTCAACCCCAGGGGCTCTTCGGGCTACGGGCAGGCGTTTTGCCAGGCCCTCTTTGCCGACTGGGGCAACAAAGACTTCCAGGACGTGATGGCCGGGGTCGATTACGCCATACAGGCCGGCTATACCGACCCCGAGCGGCTGGGCGTGGGAGGCTGGTCTTACGGGGGCATACTCACCAACTATGTGATCACCAAATCAGAGCGGTTCAAGGGGGCTGTTTCGGGCGCCAGTGAAGCCCTGTACCGCGCCAATTACGGCCACGATCACTACCAGCTGACCTGGGAACTGGAGCTGGGCCTGCCCTGGGAACATGCCGACACCTGGGAACGGATTTCGCCCTTCAACGATGTGGCGAAAATTACCACCCCCACCCTCTGGATGGGCGGCAGTGACGACTGGAACGTACCTATCCTGAACTCCGAACAAATGTACCAGGCCATGAAGCGCCTGGGCAGGGAAACCCAGCTGGTGGTCTACCCCGGGGAACATCACGGCATCCGCCGGCCGAGCTTCCAGAAAGACCGGATGCAGCGGTGGCTCGACTGGTTTGGGAAATATGTGAAGTGAATTCGTTGCAGATTTGCTGCTTTGAAGATTTGTTGATTTGACCTGAAACAATTTTCAAATTCAGGGCGAACGGTCATCATGATTGTTTTGGTGCGGATGATGCTTTTGTTCATTTTGCAGTGCCTTCAATAGGGACCACGCTGCTTCCGCAATCAAACTACGGCCAACCCATGCCGTTAGAAGCAGTCGCAATTTATGCTACCTTTAAAGCAAAACACGGGTATAAAGTAAGATGCTCCCCAGATGAAAAGACCTTCCCTGGAACGATTGGCCCACCTGTCGCAAGTCGTCTCATCGGCTGCCATCATTATTTCTCTGATTTATGCCGGCTACGAGTACCGCCGCTCCAATACCCTTACCAACCGGGATGTTATGGATGTTATTTTTCAAAGGGTCAGCGAGACAGAGCAGCTTCTAATCGAAAATTCGGACATGGCACTGATAATACTAAAGGCCCATAACAGCCCGGAGCAGTTGCTGCCCGAGGAACGCCTGCGTTACCTGGCTTATGACCATATCTTTTATGACAGCTGGGAATCGGCCTGGAATTATTACCATCAGGGTATTTTGGAAGAGGCAGACTGGGTAAGCTGGAATCGCTGGTTTCAAATGGAATTTCGCAAAAGGCCACTGCTTTCCTGGGCTGGTAACCGGCAGCATTACGACGGCGGTTTCCTGGAGCATGTCGACGGTCTCCGAAAGACAGTTCGGTAAGACTCCTTCAACCCGAGGTTTCCACAACAGGATCGATCCTGACAGGGTTTGGAGGCCAAAAGCGGAACTTTATTGAAAATCCTGAGGGTTGTCCGTATCTTTGCGCACGATTAACGGTCCACAAGATTAGGTTGATGAGAAGCTTTCTGCTGGCATTTTTGCTCCCCCTGACACTGTTAGCCCAGCCATCGGCACAGGAATTCCTGAGCCCGCAATCCAGGGAGCCCCTGCACGTGCTGACCGACTCCCTGGCCGGAGTAAATGAATTACACGGCCCCTATGTAGGGTTTTCAGGAGCGGTTTCCGGGCAGTACCAAAACTTTCTGGAGCTGGTGGATACTGCAAAAGCCGAAGCCCTGCTGGCGCTGATGCAACATCCGAATGCCGTGGTACGAGGCTATGCGTTTTGGGGCCTGGCCAGGGAACACTACGAAAAACTGGATTCGGTATTGCTGTCTCATGCCCGCGATGAGGCTCCCGTGCGGTTCATCCAGGGAGGCATGGTCACAGAACTTCCCCTTGTGGACTTCCTGCAATGGGTGGTGAACCCCCAGCTTTTAGATGGGGACTGCAAAAAATTGGACAACAGTGTTCTTGATAGGGTGACGGAGCTCCGGTTTTCGGACCGTTAGACCCAAGGCATACCCCCGGGGAACGATTCTGCTACCCCCTGTTAATAAGGTAGGGCTTTTACCTGCAACATCCCATCACCAAAACGCTTCCATAAAGCTTAGACCCGATTTGTGGCACCGGGCAGTTGCCATTACCGCACCGGGATGCGCAAGGTGATTATCCCGGCCAGCAACGTGGGGATAGCGAATAGGAGAAAGTTGGTGCTCAGCAGCAGGCCCAGGCCGATGAGCCAACCGCCGATCATTGGGCCTGCGATGCCCCCGAAACGCCCCGCTCCCATGGCCCAGCCCACCCCGGTGGTGCGGATGCGGGTGGGGTAAAGACGGGCTGCCACAGCATACAGCCCTACAAACCCGCCCTGGATGCCAAAGCCGAGCAGCCCCAGGATGAGCAACACCCAGTCGGTACCGGCAAACCAGCCGAAAGAGGCCATCAGCGCGGCGGTTGCCAGGAAAATAAAGCCGATTGTGCGCCTCAGGCCGAAGCGCGAAGAAATATACCCCTGCACCAGAATGCCCACAAAGGCCCCTGCATTGAACACGGTGCCGGCATAAATCGCCAGTTCCATAGACAGGCCGGCGTCGCTCGCCAGTTTCGGGATCCAGCTGATCAGGAAATACAGGGACGAAAAGGCCAGAAACAGGGCCAGCCACAAAAAACCAGTGGCCCGGCGGAATTCTTGTTTAAACAAGGCACCTGCCGGAATTCGGGCCCGGGGGGCAGCCTTTTCGGGAAGTTGCTCCAACAGGGAGCTCCCCAGGCGTCCCAGGATTCGGTTTGCCCGGTGCAGGGCGCCCCTGGGCTGGGTGGTTAGCAGGTATTGTACCGATTCTGAGAGCAATAGAAAAGCCAGTGGGAAAGCCGCCATGGAGGCTATCCCGGCCAATCGGAACAACTGCCGCCAGCCTTCGGTGGGGACGATTTCGGCCGCGGCAATCCCCGAGCAGATGGCGCCAATCGGGTAGCCGGCCACCACGAAACTCACCCAGAAATCCCGGTTTTTATCGGGTGTGTATTCGGCCGTCAGGGCTGTGGTGCTGGCCAGCATGCTCCCGATGCCCAGCCCGCTTAAAAAACGGTACAAAAGCAATTCGGAGATGGACCCGGCATAGGCCGAGAGATAGATAAAGGTGCCCATTATCAGGGCACTGATCAACACGATGGTTTTCCGGCCGAAACGGTCGGCCAGGGGGGCGATGAAGAAAGTGCCAAGGGTCATACCGGCAAGGCCTGCGCTGAAAACCACCCCAAGTGCTTCTGGCGAAATGGACCAATCGCGGGAAATGGCAGGCGCGGCGTAGGAAATGACCAGGACGTCCATGCCGTCGAGCATGTTCATGACAAAACACACCAACACGGTGGCATATTGCAGGGGCGTCATGGGCTTTTCGGCAAACAGGTCTTTGGCGGCAGTCATGGGAGGTGAGAGGTTGGACGCATCAGTTTACTTTCCACACCTGAATGAGTACATGGTCGGGCTCCTTGATGCCCCGGCAGACGAACAGGGCATTGTTCATCCAGCCGTATTTGCCCTCGGGGGCCGAAAACTGGGGTGCTGCCCGAAAGTAGTACTCCGAGTCAGGTACGTTTTCACCCCGCCCGATGCGCACTGCCACATCCGGGCTGGCCACTCGCAGACCCGTATTCTTGATGTAGATGGTAACCCCGTCGTCGGTAACAAATTGGTAATGGGCCTCCAGTTCGGCCACGCCATCGCTGCGCACCACCTGCCAGTCGGCTCCGCCTTTGACGATCTCACCATTGACCATAGGCCCCTCTACCGTTCCCCCAACAATGGGGATAATCCGGCGCATGCCGTGGGGGGTAGGGCCCACCACCAATGGGGTGTCGAGCAGCACCCGCAGCTGGCATACAAATTCCAGGCCGGGGGCCAGGGGTGTTTGCTGTGCCTGAGTTGTCATCATTGTGACTAAAAGTAGGCAATTCGTCAATAGGGTATAAAATCGGCTCATCCCTTTGCGTTTAAGGATTCTTTGTCAAAACCTGCAATTTTCTTGTACCGGCTCATTACGCCCGCCAGTTCCTGATGGGGTATTTCTTCCGGGGTAAAACCGTTGGGGAAGCGGTCTTCCATCATATCCATTACCTCGTCGGGGCCTTTGGCCCTGTTCTGCCGTACCACCCGGCTGGTGGCGGGTAGCCTGTCTGCCTCGTAGGCCATCAGCGCTGCAGCATTTGTCCCGTGTTTGAGCAGGCAGGTCGTAAGGCATTCCCCGTCAAGGATGGCCTGTGAGGCTCCGTTAGAGCCTATGGGGTACATGGGGTGGGCCGCATCGCCCAGCAGGGTTACCCTGTCAAAGCTCCATTGCCCGAGCGGGTCGCGGTCAGACATGGGGAATTCATAGACCGTTTGGGCCCTTGCAATCATGGCCGGCACATCGAGCCAATCGAATCGCCAGGAGGCATAAAGCCTCTCGAGGCGGGCCTTGTCGGCCCGGCGGTTCCAGTCGCGTTCGGTAAGGGAAGAAGCGCCTTCCTGCAGGTTGGCCACCCAATTGGTCAGGGCACCCCCAGATGCATCGGGCGGGCCAATCGGGTAAACCACCATTTTCTGACGGAGGCTGCCTATCATCGCCATGGTGCGCCCGTCCAGGAATGGCGGCATGCGGGTGGTGCCCCGGTAAAGCACGTTTTGGGAGTAAACGGGAGGGCCCTCGTCGGGGTAGAGCTGGCTTCTCACGGCAGAACTGATGCCATCGGCCCCGACGAGCAGGCTGCCCCGGGCGGTTTCGATAACTGCCCCTGTCTCTTTGTCGGCAAAATAAGCGGTTACTCCCTCGCCGTCCTGTTCAAAGCGGTTGAGGTGCCTGTTCAAGCGGATGGCCTCAGACCCCAGCCTTTCCCGGGCTATTTCAAGCAATGCCATTTGCAGGGCGCCCCGGTGGATGGAAAATTGGGGCCATTTGTAGCCCGCAGCCAGCCCCCTGGGCTCCGTCCAATAGGGTTGCCCCTGCCTGTTGTAGTAGACCAGGTTGGAAGTCTCCACCGAAATTCCGGCCAGTGTTTTTAGCAAGCCCAGGTCGGTGAGTACCCGCACGCAGTGGGGCAATAGGTTTATGCCTACCCCCAGCGGCCTGAGCTCCCTGACGGATTCGTAAACCACCACCTCAAAACCCGCCTTGTGAAGGGCCAGGGCCGTGGTCAGGCCCCCGATTCCGCCTCCGGCAATCAGGATATTCATACAGGCTGGTTTGTTTGTTTCTCCTGCCGGCCGTACCTACAAGGCCCGGCGGGCTTAGCTCATGGGTCGCCCCCTTCAAAGCTATCAAAAAAAATACGTCCCGGTGCGAGTGGCCCATAAACCTGCGCCCGTTGCCGGCGAATTAGTAAGGGCCCGCTGCTCTGAGGTTCGGCTTAATGTTGTATTTTTAGGTAGAAAGTGTTGACCGTGAACCTCCGCACCCTCCTGTTCCTGTGCTCGTGTTTTGTATTCCTGGTGTCTTGCAGCCAGGAACCGGATGTGGTACCTCGGGCCGTACCCGCCCTACCCGGGGATTCGCAGGCACCCGAGGCCGAAAGTACCCCGCCTGTGGCAGAAAACAGCGGCGGGGCTACCGAAACACCGCCCCAGCCAAACCCGGCAGATTACCATGTGCTATTCGTGGGGAACAGCCTCACGTACAGAAACGACCTGCCGGGCCTGTTCAGAGCGGTTGCCATGGATGCGGGTAAACGCGTGGCTACCGAAATGCTGGCCTTTCCAGATTACGGCCTGATAGACCATTGGTACGATGGCAAGGTTCAAGAAAAGATTGCATCGGGGGTATTCGACTACGTGGTAATTCAGCAGGGGCCCAGTTCACAGCAAGAAGGGCGCGAATCCCTTATCTATTATGGCGGTTTGCTAAACAGCCTCTGCGAAGAAAACGGGGCGCAGCTGGCCTATTACATGGTCTGGCCGGCTCGCGCTTACTACTATACCTTCGGAGGGGTTATCGAGAATTACCGATACGCCGCCGCCCTGCACAGTACGCTGCTTTGCCCTGTGGGCGAAAGGTGGAAGGAACACTTCGACGGCACGGGCGATTTTTCCTATTACGGGCCCGACAACTTCCATCCCTCGGAGGCTGGCAGCAAGGTGGCCGCAACCATCATCTACTATTCCCTTTTCAGCGCCGAAAGGCCTCAGGGCAATTGACCGAAACCCAACGGCCCACAACAAATGCAACCGGCATCTGAAACTTTAAAATAAAATACCCCGAGCCTGCAGCTCGGGGTATTTTGTTGGCCCACTAGGACTCGAACCTAGAATGACTGAACCAAAATCAGTAGTGTTACCATTACACCATGGGCCAAGGTCTCAAGAGCGTGCAAATTTAAAATAATCTTTGGTTACGCCAAACAAAATTTGCGGCATTTCGCAGGCCCTGCCGGCCTGTTTGCTGTTAAAGCTTTATCAATTTTACGGAAGGGTCTGAACCCTTTTTACTAAATTCGCCCCAACCCTGAAAAAGGAACCTGTACATGTTTGGAAAAAACTTCGAGAAGTGGGACACCCTAATGGGGTGGTTTGTTTTTTTAATAACCCTGGTGGTATACGGAATCACCACGGAACCCACGGGAAGTTTCTGGGATGCCGGCGAGTACATCTCCACCTCTGCCAAGCTGCAGGTGGCTCACCCGCCAGGGGCACCTTTCCTGCAGATGATGGGGGCATTGTTCGCCCTCTTCGCCCCGGGCCCCGAGCATGTGGCCCTTATGGTTAACTATATGTCGGGGGTTTCTTCGGCCTTCGCCATCCTCTTCATGTTCTGGACCATTACCAACCTGGCCCGCAAACTAACCGGAGCCGAAGAACCACTGAGCAACCCGAGGGCTATTGCGATATTGGGCAGCGGCCTGGTAGGCTGCCTGGCGCTTACCTTTTCTGACAGTTTCTGGTTCAATGCTGTGGAAACCGAGGTGTATTCGATGGCCAGCCTCATTATGTCGCTGCTGCTGTGGCTGGGCCTGAAATGGACCGATAATCTCGACAGCCCCCGGGGCAATCGCTACCTGATTTTGATCGCCTTTGTCGTGGGGCTCACTTTCGGGATCCAGTTCATGGGCTTTCTGGCGATCCCCTCCATTGGCCTGCTCTACTTTTTCAAGCGCTATCAGAAAGTGACTCCCCTTAACTTTATCCTGGCCAATGCTGCAGTAATAGGAGTCCTTATTTTGGTGTATAAATTCTCCCTCACCTACGTGCTCATGTTTTTTGGCTGGGGAGAGGTATTTTTCATCAATGAGGTGGGCCTGCCCTTTAATTCGGGAACCATCATCATAGGCCTGCTCTTTGCAGCCGCTTTTTATCTGGGCCTGCGCCACACCCGCCGCAACAATTACTTCATTGCCAATACCCTGATCCTCTGCGGCCTTTTCATGTTCGTGGGCTTTTCGTCCTGGCTGATGCTGCCGATACGGGCCAATGCCAATACGGTAATCAACGAAAACAACCCCACCGACGCCCGGGCCCTGCTTGCCTACTACAACCGGGAACAATACCCTGGGGTAGAAAGCCCCTTTTACGGCGCCTACTACTCCGACAGGTTTGCCCCGGCCGGGCCGAACCGCGACGACAAACCGAAATACGAACGCGATGAGGCGCTGGGCAAATATGTGATCGTAAACAAATACAAAGATGCCATGCCCGGGCCCAACCCCGAGCACGTTGGCCTGATGCCGCGCATGTGGAGTGACCAGAACACCGAAAACTACATGAAGTATTTCGGGCCCCTGGATTTCACCCTTACCGAGAACAATGCAGAACTCCGCGAGGCAGCCGACAAGCTGCGGCAGGGGCTGGCTGCGGGCGAAATAGACGAGGCACAGTACATCAGCTTCTTGAGCCGTTTCGGCGACTACCTCAAAGTGCAACCGCCCACCCTGTGGCAGAACATCGACTACATGCTCCGCTTCCAGTTCGGCTACATGTACGCCCGGTATTTCATGTGGAATTTCGTGGGCAAGCAAGACGACAAGCAGGGGCGGTACAACGGCAGCGGAGAATGGCTCAGCGGCATCGGCTTCATCGACGCCCTGCGCCTGGGCAGCCAGGAAAACCTCCCGCAAGACAAACTCGACAACAGGGGGCGAAATACCTATTATTTCCTACCCCTGCTCCTGGGCATTATCGGGCTGATCTTTCAGTTTGGCCGCAACCCGAAGCAGTTCTGGGTGCTGCTGGCCTTCTTCCTCTTCACGGGCATCGCCATCCAGTTCTACACGAACCCCTACATTTTCCAGCCCCGCGAACGCGATTATTCCCTGGTGGGCTCGTTTTACATTTTTGCCATCTGGATCGGCCTGGGGGTTTTGGCCCTGTTTGAGGAGTTCCGCAAACGCGTGCCGGGCAAGGTGCTTGCCCCGTTGGTTACAATAGTCTCCTTGCTGGCGGTTCCTGTCTTGATGGCGCAACAGAACTGGGACGACCACGACCGTTCGAACCGCTACACGGCCAGGTCGACTGCCATGGCTTACCTCGACAGCTGCCAGGAAGATGCCGGCGCCATGCTCTTTACCATAGGGGACAACGATACCTTCCCGCTCTGGTACGCCCAGGAAATCGAAAATTACCGCACCGACGTGCGCATTGTCTGTACGGCCCTGTTCGCCACAGACTGGTATATAGACCAGATGAAGCGAAAGGCATACAGTTCAGAACCCATCCCTTCCCAGCTCACCCACGAGCTGTACCGCTACGGCAACCGCGACGTGATCTACCACCAGAAGCTTACCGAGAACCGCTGGGACATCAAAGATTTCATGAACTGGATCGCCAGCGATCGGCCCGAGACCAAACTGAAGTCGTACCTCGAGCGGATGGGGGCCGATACCTCCGAGTACCCGGAGAGCACCCTGGAGACGGTTTTTTACCCGACCAACAAGATAAGGGTGCCGGTCAATAAGGAAAACGTGCTGAAGTCTGGCCTGGTGAAGGAAAAGGACTCGGCCCTGATCGTGGAATACATCGATATTGACCTGCCCGGGGTGTTGCCGAAGAACCGCATTCTGATGCTTGACATCCTGGCCAACAATGACTGGAAGCGGCCCATCTATTTCTCAGGGGGCAGCTTTGAGCGGGGCGAATACCTCTGGATGAAAGAATACCTCCAGCTCGACGGGCTAACCTACAAGCTGGTGCCCATCCGCACCGAAAACCGCAGCTCCTATGAAATGGGCCGTATCGACACAGACCTGATGTACGATATCGTGATGAAGTGGGATTGGGGCAATTCGGGCAATCCGGATATTTACATAGACCCCCAGACCCGCTCGCAGGGGCTGTCGTTCCGTGCCAACCTCGCCCGCCTGGTGGAATCTTTGATTGCCGAGGGCAAGATCGACAAAGCCAGGGCAGTAATCGACCTGGCCATGGCCAACCTGCCCGTGAAGCAATTCGAATTTTACGCCTTTGTGGAGCCCTTTATAGACGGTTATTACAAGGTTGGGGAAGCTGCCAAGGCCCGGGCCCTGTTCCAGGAACTGAAGACCATATACCAGGACCGGGTAGATTTCTACGCCGGCATCCCGCTGGAAGAGCAGTACACCCAGGCAGACCAGATTCTCTCAGACCTGGAGTCGTATAAGCGTATTATCGACATCCTGATCACCAACGACGACCGGGAACTGGCCGAATCGGAAACCCTGCTCTTCAATGAGCAGATTGATCGCATTGCCTTTATGAACCGGGCAAACCTGCTGGAAGACCTGGCCGAACCCGAAACGGGTACTGACCCCGACCTGGGCGACACGGTGCCGGTATCAGACAGCACGGCAGGAGATACCGCAACCACAGCGGCTGTGCCGCAGCCCGAGGGGGTGCAGTAGGCCCAGAACCTTAACCAAGGTTTTTCAGATATATTCGTTGAGGATCCCGATGAGGGTATTGGCGTCCTGTTCCCCGCTTTGGCGCCAAACCATTTCCCCTTTCTTGTAGATCATCAGGGTGGGAAGGCCTTTGATTCGCAAGGCCTGGGAGAGCTCTTTGTTCTTGTCTACGTCTATCTTGATGACTTTTCCCTTCGCGCCCAGGGCGGCCGCCACGTCGCGCAATACGGGATGCATGGAAGTCGACTGCTCGTTCCACTCGGCGTAGAAATCAAGCAAAATCGGGATATTCTGGTCTATGAGCTCACCGAATTTAGACATACAGCTGGCGTTGGGTTACCTTCCAAAAGTAAAAAAAATTGTGAAACACCCTGAAATCGTCCATTAATTGGGTTTGCTGCGCCAACCTTCACTTAGCTCAGGCCGGCTTTTTTCAGGGTAATGACGGTAACTTCGGGCCAGATGCCCACCCGCCCGGGATAGCCCAGGAAGCCAAAGCCGCGGTTCACGTTAATGAACTGGCCCAATTCTTCGTAAATGCCGGCCCAGTATTTGTACCGCCATTTAACCGGGCTCCATTTTACCCAGCCCGGGATTTCGATCCCGAACTGCATGCCGTGGGTGTGGCCGCTCAGGGTAAGGTGGAAGTGCATGGGGTGGTGGATTACCTGGTCTTCCCAATGCGACGGGTCGTGGCTCAGCAAAATCTTGAAGTCGCGGGGATCGATTGCCCCGGTGGCCTTATCGAGGTCGCCCGCCTTCTTAAATCCGCCGCGCCCCCAGTTTTCGACGCCTATCAGGGCCAGGCGGTCGCCTCCCCGCTCCAGAAAGCGGTGTTCGTTGAGCAGCAGGTCGAACCCCATCTCCCGCTGCAGGGCCTTAAGGTCTTCGAGGTTCTGGGCCTTTTCCTCTTCGGTATTCCAGTCAATGTAGTCGCCATAGTCGTGGTTCCCCAGTATGGAGTAAACCCCGTCAGGAGCCGATAGGGTCGAAAAGAGCCCGGTCCAGGGAGTCATTTCAGAAGTCTTGTTGTTGACCAGGTCGCCTGTAAAAAAGATCACGTCGCTTTGCTGCCGGTTGACGAGGTCTACCCCGTATTCTATTTTCTTGCGGTTGTCGAAACTGCCGCTGTGCACATCCGAAATCTGGGTGATCGTATAATTGTGAAACCCCTCGGGAAGGTCTTTGAATTCCAGGTTGTAGCGTAAAACCCTGAAGTTGTATTTTCCGCGGTACATCCCGTAGAGCAGGGCCCCGAAAGGCAGGGAGGCAATGCCCAGGGCGATTAGGCTCAGGAACCTGCGACGGGCCGGCATGCTGAAATCTTCACTACCCCCGAACAACTTGTGGTACGAGGCCACCAACAGGCGGTAAATATCTTCGGAAAACAGGAAAAAGATGGTGATCAGGTTAAAGGTCAGCAAGGCCAGCAAAAAGCCGAAGGCATAGCTTTTGGGCCGGCTCAGGACACGGCCGGGGTCTTCCCCCCAGGTAAACTGGTATATGAAATTGCCCAGTGCCAACAAGGCCAACACTATGTAGAGGTAATGCACCCAGGGAAAACGTGTGCCCGAACGGAGGGCTTGCAGCGTATAGAGGCCCATGGCCAGGTAAACGACAATGAAAAGCAGCCAACGAAGCATGGCGATTTTTTACAAATATACCCCTTTTTCAGCCGCCCTGTATCACTTCGGGCCCTTGTTCAGGCTCCCAATCACAGCTGCGACAATGGCAGGGTCGGTATGCAGGGGTCGGCCCTCCCGAAGCAGGGAAAGACTGTTCATCGGCAGACCGGCATCGGGCTCGGGTCCGGTGGGTTTGGGCACCCCCGAAAGGTGGATGGCGGTGAAACCAGCCGCCTTGAAAACCTGGGCATTGCCCGGGTTGATTCCCCCGCCGGGCATTACCTGGCAGTCCTGGGCAAGGCCGTGGAGCCGCCTGAGCAAGGGCAACCCAGCAACGGCATCGGCAGCCTGCCCGCTGCTCAGAATGGTATTCACTCCGAGCTGTTCGAGCGCCTGTAGGGCGGCCACCGGGTCGGGGCAGCGGTCGAAGGCGCGGTGAAAGGTAAAATGGCATGTCCCGGCGGCTTCTCTGAGCCGCCTGGTGGCCTCCTGGTCGATGTGACGGTCGGCCTGCAGGCAGCCGCTTACAATGCCTGCAAAACCCATGGCAACGCAGGTGCGTATGTCGGCGAGCATACAGTCGAGTTCCGCCTCTGAATACAGGAAATCACCGCTGCGGGGCCTGATAAGCACATGCACGGGTATGCGAACGTGCCGGCGCACCCATTCCAGCAGGCCCGCAGAGGGGGTAATGCCCCCCAGGGCGAGTTCGCTGCAAAGCTCTACCCGGTCGGCGCCCGCCTGCTCGGCCACCCGGGCCGATTCGGGCGAATTGGCACAGACTTCTACCAGCATTATGTGTATCTTTAGGACCCTAAAATAAACGCTTCCCCTCATGCACCGAAGAAAATTCCTGAGAAATTCGTCCCTGGGGTCGGCCGGCCTGCTCGGAGCCACCGCCCTGACGGCCTGCAAGGATACCACCGTTCAGAACCAACCCATAGCCGGTTCGCCCCCCCAGATCAAGCCCGTGGCGGTCTGCACCTGGGATTTTGGCAACGCCACCGGGAAGGCCTGGTCGGTGCTGGAGCCCGGCGGAAGCGCCCTCGATGCCGTAGAAGCCGGGGTAATGGTTGAGGAAGCCGACCCCAACAACCAGACTGTGGGCCTGGGCGGACGCCCCGACCGGGATGGCCATGTTACCCTGGACGCCTGCATCATGGACCCAGAAGGACATTGCGGTTCGGTGATGGCCCTGGAAGGCTTTGTACACCCGGTCTCAGTGGCGCGCAAGGTCATGGAAGAAACCCCCCATGTTATCCTGGTGGGCGAAGGGGCGGCCCAATTTGCCCTGGAACAGGGATTTGAGCAGGCCAACCTGCTTACCGAGGCTTCCCGCCTGGAATGGGAAGAATGGAAAAAGGAAGCCGAGTACAAACCCATCATCAACATTGAGAACCACGACACCATCGGGATGATTACCCTGGATGCAAACGGCAGGATGGCCGGGGCCTGCACCACCAGCGGCATGGCCTATAAGATGCGGGGGCGGGTAGGCGACTCGCCTGTCATCGGGGCAGGCCTGTACGTCGACGACGAAATAGGCGGAGCTGCCGCTACCGGGGTGGGCGAAGAAGTGGTGCGCATGGTGGGGAGTTTTTTGATCGTGGAACTGATGCGCCAGGGCTTAAGCCCTCAACAGGCCTGCGAGGAAGGCGTGCGCCGCATCATGAAAAGAAACCAGGGGCGCACCGATTTCCAGATCGGTTTCGTGGCCTTGAACAAAAAAGGCGAGAGCGGTGCCTTTTGCATCCACCCGGGCTTCAGCTACCGCCGCTATGACAGCGACGGACACCGCAACGTCCCTTCAGAGAGTTACCTGAAATCGTGAGAATCTCACTAGTTTTGAAAGCCGCCTAACACACTGCCATGTCTGAAAAAAAACGCCTCTTTCTGCTGGATGCCTATGCCCTGATCTTCAGGGGCTACTACGCCCTGATCAAAAACCCCCGTATCAATTCAAAGGGTATGGACACCTCGGCCATCATGGGGTTCATGAACTCCCTCTTTGATGTGATCAGGCGCGAAAAACCAGACCACCTGGCCGTGTGCTTCGACAAGGACGGCAGCGCCGAGCGCACCGAACTCTTCCCGGAGTACAAAGCCAACCGCGACGAGACGCCAGACGCCATCAGGGTGGCCGTGCCCTGGATACAGCAGCTGCTCAAAGCCATGCACATACCGGTGATCGAACTTTCGGGCCTTGAGGCCGACGACATTATCGGCACCCTGGCCCGCCAGGCCGAAGACCAGGGGTACCTGGTCTATATGGTAACCCCCGACAAGGATTTCGGGCAACTGGTTACCGAACATACCTTTATGTACCGTCCATCCCGTATGGGCAATGGCATTGAAATCTGGGGCATACCCGAAATAAAAACACGGTTTGGTGTGGAACGGCCCGAGCAGGTAATCGACTACCTGGGAATGATGGGCGACAGCAGCGACAACATCCCCGGTTTCCCGGGGGTGGGTGAAAAAACGGCCCAGAAGCTGATCGCCCAGTTTGGCAGCATGGAAAACCTGCTGTCCAACACCGACCAGCTCAAGGGCAAGCTGAAAGAAATTATCGAGACCCATGCGGAGCTCGGCAAGCTTTCGAAAAAGCTGGCCACCATCTGCACCGATTGCGAGGTAACCTTCGATGAGCACGACTTTGAGCTGAGCATGCCCGACACCCAGAAGGTGCAGGAAATCTTTGAAGAGCTCGAATTCAGGCGGCTCAAAGAGCAATTCTTGCGGCTCTTCTCTGGGGAAGCCACTGCGGCTGCCCCGGTAACCAGCACCGAGACGGCCCGGCAGCAAGCCCCCCGCATGGCGGGCAGCGGGCAGTTCTCGCTTTTCGGGGACGACGGGCAAGACACGCCCGAAATCGCGGCCTACAGCGGCCGGCAGACCATCAGGGAGGTTTCGCATCACTACCAGGCCCTTACCACGCCCATGGCCCGACAGCTCTTCCTTAAAAACCTGATGGGGCGGCCCCGTGTCTGCTTCGATACGGAAACCACCTCCCTCGACCCTCTGGAAGCCGAACTGGTGGGCATCGCCTTCAGCTGGGAGGCCCACAAAGGGTATTACCTGCCTTTTCCTGAGGCCCGGGAAGCTGCCGCCGAGCTGCTGGAAGAACTGCGCCCCTTCTTCGAAGCGCAGTCAATCGAGAAAGTGGGTCAGAACCTGAAATACGACATTAAAGTTTTGAGCAAGTACGGCATGGAGGTCAGGGGCCCCCTGTTCGACACCATGCTGGCCCATTACCTCATCAACCCCGACATGCGGCACAACATGGATGTGTTGGCCGAGACCTACCTGAACTACACCCCGGTGCCGATCAGCGAGCTTATCGGCAAGAAAGGCAAAAACCAGCTGAGCATGCGCGATGTACCCCTGGAAGAACAGACCGAGTACGCCGTGGAGGACGCCGACATCACGCTCCAGTTGGCCGGGCATTTCGAACCCGAACTGAAAGAAAGCGGTACAGAATCATTATTCGCCGAACTCGAGATCCCGCTGCTGCGCGTACTGGCCGACATGGAACTGGAGGGTATTAACCTCGATTCCGCCTTCCTGAAGGGGCTTTCTGTGGAAATGGAAGGCGACATTCGCAAGCTGGAAGGTGAAATCTACGAACAGGCCGGGGAAACTTTCAACATCGGCTCGCCCAAGCAGCTGGGCGACATCCTGTACGAAAAGCTCAGGCTGGTAGACAAGCCCAAGAAAACCCGCACCGGGCAGTATTCCACGGCCGAAGACGTACTCTCAGGCCTGGCCAAGGAGCACCCCATCGTACGCATGGTGCTCGACTACCGTGGGCTCACCAAACTCAAAAGTACCTATGTGGATGCCCTGCCCGAACAGGTAGCCCCTTCCACCGGCCGTGTGCATACGGACTACATGCAGGCCGTGGCGGCAACCGGGCGGTTGAGCAGCAACAACCCCAACCTGCAGAACATCCCCATCCGTACCACGCGGGGCCGGGAAATCCGCAAGGCCTTTATCCCCCGCAGCGACGAGTACCGGCTGCTCTCTGCCGACTACTCCCAGATCGAGCTGCGCATCATCGCCGCCCTGAGCGAGGAAGACACCATGATCGAGTCGTTCAAACGCGGCGAAGACATCCACGCCTCCACGGCAGCCAAGGTATTCCAGGTACCGCTTGAGGAGGTCACCCGCGAACAGCGGTCGAATGCCAAGACCGTGAACTTCGGTATTATCTACGGGGTTTCGGCCTTTGGCCTTAGCAACCAGACCGACCTGAGCCGCAGCGAAGCCAAAGAACTGATCGACACCTATTACAAAACCTACCCGAAGCTGCGCAGCTACATTGACGGTCAAATCAACTTTGCCCGCGAAAATGGCTATGTACAGACCGTGCTCGGGCGCCGTCGGTACCTCAAAGACATCAACGGCAGCAATGCCGTGGTGCGGGGTGCCGCCGAACGGAATGCTGTGAACGCCCCCATTCAGGGAAGCGCGGCCGACATCATCAAAATTGCCATGATCCGCATTCACCGAAAACTGAACGAGGGCAGCTTCCGCACCCGCATGTTGCTACAGGTGCACGACGAATTGGTCTTCGACGTCTACAAGCCCGAACTGGAGGCCGTAAGCCAGCTAATTAAACACGAAATGGAGGGTGCCTACCAGCTGGCCGTGCCCCTGGTGGTCGAAATGGGCGTAGGCGACAACTGGCTGGAGGCGCATTAATTAAAAGTAAAATTGTAGGTCAGGGAGAGTACAGGGCTGTTCAGGACTGAGAGTTCATAACTGCCCAGGGGGCTATCCAGGAATATATCGCCATTCACACTGCCCTGGCGTTGGGAGTAAAATAGGTTGAAGGGGTTCCGGCGGCCATATACATTGTAAACGGTAAAGGTCCAGTCGCCTATCCAGCTTCGGTTCAGCTTTTTGCCATACCGCACCTTCCACGACAGGTCTAGCCGGTGGTAGGGCCTCATTCGGGCATTGTTGCGCTCAATGAAGATGGGTACATCGATATCCCGATAGCGGAACACTCCGTTCGGGGCCGAATACGGGCGGCCCGATTGCAACGTAAAGTTAAAGCTCCAGGTGTTGTAGAGGTCCCCCTCGAAATTAACTGTGCTGTTGAAAACGTGCGGGCGGTCGAATTCAGAAGGGTACCAATTGTTGTCGTTAATCCGTTCGCTCAGCAACTCCCCGTTGCTGCGCAAAAAACTGCGGGCGTAAGTATAGTTTACCCAGCCGTTCACCTTGCCGTCTGGTTTGCGAAGCCCCACTTCAACTCCGTAAGCCGCTCCTTCTCCCTGAATTACTTCACGTTGCAGGTAGGGCTCCAGGAAGAAATCGGCGCCAGCTTTATAGGCCATATTGTTCCTCGATTTCCGGTAATATCCCTCGAGGGAAATTTCAATGCGGTCGTCGGCAAGTCCCTGATATACGCCCAGGCCAAACGCATCGCTTTGCTGTGGTTCAATCAGCGGGTCAGCGAGTTTCCAACGCGAGGTAGGCAGGGGGGTGGTGGTATTGTAAATATTCTGAAGATACTGGTTCAGCCGGGCATAGCTGGCCTTTAAAGAGGCGTGTTCACCCAGGGAGTAATTGAGCCCGAGGCGGGGTTCAAGGTTGTTGTACGTTTTAACTCCTGCCCCCTTTTCAAAAAGCGTATTGCCGATAAGGTTGCCCGTTTCCGGATCAAAGGTTGGTTGGTCGAATGGCCCCACCAGTACAAAATGGTTCAGGCGGATCCCTGCTGAAATGCTGAGTTTCTCCAGCGGCTTCAGGTTCAGATTCCCATATGCGGCAAACTCGTACCCGTTCTCGGTTTCAAGTGTTACCGGATTGATGCTGTTTCCGCTGCCAGGATCCAGGTCTCCCGGCTCAATAATGTACTTCACAGCCTGCACCCCGGCATGCCAGTCTACTTTTTCACTCGGAAAACGCAGGTACTCAGTAGTGGACCCCAGGTACCTGATACCAGAACTGTAGCGGATCTCGTTCGGGTTGTCCTGTTCAGGCAGGATATTCTCGGGGCTGTAATTCGAGGCTACAAAAACCTGGCGCATACTCGATTTGGTATCGAAGGAATGGGTCCAGGACAGGGTGCCGTTCAGGGTCTTGAACCGGTACTGGTTGTTTTTGGCATTTACCTCCTGTATGCGCGTAATCATGTCGAGTTGGTAAAAATCCCAGGCGTAGAAACCGCTTAGCATCAATTGGTCCTTCTGGCTTGCAAGCCAGATGAGCTTAAAGGTTGTGTCGTAAAATTGGGCCTTGGTATTGTCCAGGCGCTCTGAGACAATAGGCAGCAGGAAATCAGTAAAACCGGCCCGCCCGCCTACTGAAAAATTCAACTTGTCCTTTATCAGCGGCGTTTCAATGGCCAGGCGCGAGGAGATCAGGCCGATGCCCCCGCTCATGCGGAAGCGATCGGGATATGGGTTCCGGCTTTTGACATCGAGCACCGAGCTCACCCGACCCCCGTAGCGAGAGGGGATATTTGCCCGGTACAGATCTACCTGCGAGACCACTTCTGGGGTGAATACCGAGATTAGGCCAAATAAATGGGTAGGGTTGAAAATCGGGGCGTAGTCGTATAAGATCAGGTTCTGGTCGAGCGACCCGCCGCGTACCGAGAGGCCGTTGCTGATTTCTCCGGCGCTGTTTACCCCCGGCATCAGGGTCATCCCCCTGAGCACGTCCATTTCACCCACTGCCATCGGGATCTTTTTGATCTCCTTCATCTCGAGCTGCAAAGCGCCCATCTGCGGAGATTCAATATTCTGTGTAATGCGCTTGGCCTGGAGCACCACTTCTGAAAGTTCTTCGGCAGCCTCTTCCATGACCACGGTTATCTGCATGGCTTCCCGCAATTCCACTTCCCGGGTCACGCCCTTGAAACCCAGGTAAAAGAATTCAACCTGGTAGTTTCCCTGAGATAGCTCCGTTGTGAATTTCCCTCCCCTGTCGGTAATGCCACCGCATAAACAGGGGGTGATGGCTACCTGCACTCCTTCCAGCGGGCTGCGGTCAGAAGCATCCAGGACCTCAACAGACAAAATGGCCTTTCCTACCTGCGATGCCATCGTCCCGGTGAAGAAAAGGGCAAAGGCCAGCATGGCAACCTTCCTGACTGTGTTAATACCGATGCTCATATGTTGGCAGACAATTGTCATTCCCTCCAGCCGTTTGGTGCCACTGAAGTACGGTACGGCCCTTCCTGGCAAGGTGCCGTTGTAGCCATCGGATCGGGTACCGACCCGTACTCCTCGGCTTGGGCAAAGGTGGGTTCTTCCAGCTGGTCTTCGGGTAGACTCAGCCTTTCAATGAACACTTCCGCACCTGATTGTGCAGCCACGGTAAAGCGCCCGAGCACGTATTCTTCCCGATTGTCAGGGTTGTACAAATTCCCCAACAGGGCCGCCGGCAAAGGCGAATTAAAGCCCGAATTATTATCGATCAGGTCTTTCAGTGTTTTGAAATACCGGTAGGCTTCCCGGTTCAGGGAATACTGCTGCAGGTTTACCACCACATTTTGCTTCTGGTAGAGCAGCACATCGGCCGCCGGGTGATCGGTAATGACTGTACCATTTGAGAAAGCATCTGAAAAAAGCTCCACCTTGTCGTTGTAGCGTATCTGCCAGCAGCTCTGCTCACAAGTGTAGGTATAATACGGCTGCAAGGGCGGCCCGTCACTGCCGGGGTAAGGATCAAAGCAGGCACCGTCGCGGTACACCGAATAGTTATAACAGATTTGGCAATATTGCAAGCGTTCATAACTCCTGAATTGCCACAGGTAATAGTTTTCAGTATCTGCCGGGTCGCTCAGGGTTACCGAGAGGCGGTGCCCCGGCACGCGACGGTCGTAGTCGCTCACATAGACCAGCTCTGGGTCGTAGGCTACCCTAAGTTCCCCAATGGGCACCACCTCCACCGCGGTTTCAGGTTCTGACTGGTAGTGACGGCCGTCTTGCAACACCACGTCTATCGACCAGGTTTCTCCCGGGCCTATAGAGAAGTTGTCTGGCGGGATATAACGGTCTTCCGTTTCACGGAGCGGCACCACTTCACTTCCGTTGTCGCGCACAAAACGCACCTGGGCCCCGCCCAGGAAAGTAATGATGTTTCGCCCGTAATTCTGGTCCGATTCATAAATTTCGACATAAGAAGACCCCTGGGCGTTCGAGGCAAAGGCATCTATGTAAACGAGTCCGGTCTGGTAGCGGAATTCTGGGTCTACCGGGTCGGTGCACCCAAACATCAACAGCAACATAGTGGCAAAGTACCCCAGACTTCGCAATAAACCGGGAAGTAATTGACGCATGCGCTAGGTTGGTTAGTGTTGCCAATATATAGGAAAATACCAAGCCTTTTGAAAAAAAGTGTGCTCCTTACACAAATAAGCTTTTCCAAAGGCCGGATTTCCTCACTGGGCAATCGGTAAGGTAGCTATATGAGGAAAGATGTTTGACTCCAGGTCGCCCGGAGGCCATATTTTCGGCAGCGGTCTTTGCATGTGGCGACAATCCTGCAAGCGCGTTCAGCCTCAATGCAAATGGTCAAATCACGGTTTCGGGTGATTCCTACATGAATCTCTGTCAGTAAAGACCTATCTGCCCGGGAAGTGCCAGATGTTTTTCGCGTTGCGGAAAATATTTTAACCCCCTCGGCCCGAGGCTGGAAAAAGATGGGTTAGAGGAAAAATATTGCCGCGCAGCCATTTGTAATTAAACTTAATAATTGTACATTTGCAGCCCATTATTCGGGATTGAAGTGTTTAATGCATAAAAAATAGGTAGTGGATACACTGAGCTACAAAACAATATCTGCCAACAGAAGCACCGTGAAAAAGGAGTGGTTGCTGGTAGACGCCGAAGGTCAGCCTTTGGGCCGGCTCGCTTCCAAAGTGGCCAAGATTCTCCGCGGGAAATACAAGCCGGATTTCACCCCCCATGTAGACTGCGGCGACAACGTGGTGATCATCAATGCAGCCAAAGTTGCCCTGAGTGGGAATAAGCTGGACGACAAGAAGTACATCCGGTACACCGGATACCCAGGGGGCCAGCGTGTGCAAACTGCCCGCGAGCTGCTGGAGAAAAAACCGGAAGCCGTGGTAGAAAAAGCCGTGAAAGGGATGCTTCCCAAAAACAAGCTGGGCGCCGACCTGTTCCGAAACCTGCGGGTTTATGCCGGAACCGAGCACGACCAGGAAGCTCAGAAACCGAAGGCCATCAACTTAAACGACCTTAAATAATGGACGTAGTACACAAAATCGGAAGAAGGAAGAAAGCCATTGCCCGGGTATACCTTACCCCCGGCAAAGGTGCCTTTACCATCAACCAGCGCGACATCGCTGTATACTTTCCGACTGCCACACTTCAATACAAGGTGAAACAACCTTTCACCCTTACCGATACCGTTGACACATACGACGTAAACGTAAATGTTTATGGAGGAGGGATTACCGGACAGGCCGAAGCCGTTCGCCTGGCCATTTCCAGAGCCCTTTGTGAAATCGACACCGAAAACCGGGGAGCACTGAAGCCCGAAGGCCTGCTCACCCGCGACCCGAGAATGGTGGAACGCAAGAAATTCGGACAAAAGAAAGCCCGTAAGAAGTTCCAGTTCTCCAAACGTTAAGAAGGTACTTTCCCCTGCCCTTTGGCAGGGGAACCCTTTTGAGGATTATATAAAGGCCGCCAAAAGCGGCAATTCGTTAACCAAGTTCCTTGAAACGATCTCTTCGGAGAGACTAGTTACCGATCGCGAAAGCTGACTAGAAAAGCAATCACGATCACATTTAGTTTAGCATCTAAATGGCAGAGGCATGCCGGGGCGATCCGCTGGCGGCTACCACTTTGCCATTGCTCATTCAAAGAACGTAAACTAAGTTTAAAATGGCTGCAAAAGCTGAAGTTAAAAACCTCCTTGAGGCAGGGGTGCATTTTGGCCACCTCACCCGCAAATGGAATCCCAACATGGCGCCCTACATCTACATGGAGCGCAACGGGATCCACGTTATCAACCTGTACAAGACCGTCGCCAAGCTCGATGAAGCCTGCGAGGCCCTGAAAAAGATCTCGGCTTCCGGACGCAAGATACTTTTTGTTGCGACCAAGAAGCAGGCCAAAGACATCGTGGCAAAAAAGGTGTCTGAGGTAAACATGCCCTACATTACCGAGCGCTGGCCCGGTGGGATGCTGACCAACTTCGTCACCATCCGCAAGGCGGTGAAGAAGATGACCTCCATCGACCGCATGAAGAAAGACGGCACCTTCAACACCCTTTCCAAGAAGGAACGCCTGCAAGTTGAGCGTCTGCGCGCCAAGCTGGAGAAAAACCTGGGGTCCATCGCCGACATGACCCGTCTGCCCGGCGCCCTGTTCATTGTGGATACCATGCGCGAGCACATTGCCGTAAAGGAAGCCCAGAAATTGAACATCCCGATTTTCGCCATGGTCGATACCAACTCCGACCCTCGGCCGATTGACTTTGTGATCCCCGCCAACGACGACGCCTCCAAGTCTATTGAAATCATCATGGAATTCGTAGCCAACGCTGTTGCCGAAGGCCTGGTCGAACGCAAGTCTGACAAGGTTGCCGATCAGGAAGAAGAAGACGAAGACATCCTGGTGGAAGAAGAGACCGAAGCCGGGTACGAAGAAGAAGAGGCTGATGAGGAGAAAACCCCTGAGGCAGCCGTAATCGATGAGGAGGTCGAGGAAGAGCCTGTGAAAAAGCCGGCCACCAAGGTGAAAAAAGCTACCGCCCAGGACCTGACCAAGATCGAAGGGATTGGCCCAAAGGCCGCCGAGGCCCTTATCAAAGCCGGAGTAGGCACCTATGCTGCCCTGGCCGATGCCACCCCTGAACAGATCAAGGAAATCCTGACCGAAGCCAGCTCCCGCATGGCCCACCTCGACCCGACTTCCTGGCCCAAGCAAGCCGTAATGGCCGCCAGCGGAGAATGGGACGCCCTGAAGGAGTGGCAAGACAATGCCAAAGGTGGCGTAGCGTAATCGCGCCCACATAACATCTTTTATAAACGGGATGCCTCGGCATCTCACAAAACCATTCAGAAATGGCAAATATTACCGCCGCAGATGTCAATAAATTGAGAAAAATGACCGGTGCAGGAATGATGGACTGCAAAAAAGCCCTGGTGGAAGCCGATGGCGATTTTGAAAAGGCTATCGAAATTCTCCGGAAGAAAGGCCAGAAGGTTGCTGCCAACCGCGCCGACCGCGAGTCGTCGGAAGGGGCTGCCATCGCCAAGGTTAACGCCGGCCAGACCGAAGGGGTCATTATCTCCCTGAACTGTGAAACAGATTTCGTAGCCAAGAACGAGAGCTTCGTAGCCCTGGCCAACGAACTGGCCGACCTGGCCCTTTCCTGCGATACCCTCGAGACCTTCCTGGCCGCCGATTTCAAAGGCATCACCGTTCAGGACAAACTCATGGAGCAAACCGGGGTAATCGGCGAGAAAATCGAGATCGGAGGGTTCAGCAAGCTCAGCGCACCTTTTGTAGGCTCTTACATCCATGCCGGAAACAAGATCGCTACCCTGGTGGGTCTTTCAGCCGCCGTTAAAGGGGTCGACGTGGTAGCCAAAGATGTGGCCATGCAGGCAGCAGCCATGAACCCGGTTGCCCTGGATGAAGCATCTGTTGACCAGTCCATCATCGACAAGGAAATCGAGATCGCCAAAGATCAGCTTCGCCAGGAAGGCAAGCCCGAGGCCATGCTCGACCAGATCGCCAAAGGCAAGCTCAACCGCTTCTTCAAAGACAACACCCTGATCAACCAGGATTTCATCAAAGACAGCAAATTGAGCGTAGACCAGTATGTGAAATCGGCAGACAAGAACCTGTCGGTAACCGGCTTTGCCCGGGTAGCCCTGGGGTAATCCCGAGCATACTTCACATAAAAAAGCCACCTGTTCCCAGGTGGCTTTTTTTATTGCAGCGGGCTTTCGCCCTATCCCTTCAACCAGGCCTCCCGCAGCCGCAACTGGGCTTCGGTGGCATTGGGGTCTGGGGCGATTCGCGTCTCGATATAGGTAGGCGATCCGGCTTTGCCCTGCAAGGTCAGGGCCTGCCCGTCCCTTTCGACCACCATGGTCACCTCCGTATCGGGGGTCCAGGCAAAACTCTGCCCAATTACCGCCCGAATGCCATCGAGGGTTATCTCGGTGCCATTGATCTCCTTGATCACATCCCCTCCCCTGGCGCCCAGGTCCTGGAAAAAGGTGTTCAGCGCAATGCCTTCGCGTACGAATATGACATCGGTGTCGGCGGGGTCTACATCGATAAAGGGAATCTGGGTCTGCATATCGGTCAGGAAGTAGCTGCTTTCCACCTCAGATTCGCCCAGGGAGAGGCCCGCCTTTTGCAAAAAGGCGCCATAGTCGATCGGGGTGCCCCCAAGTACATGCGCGTCAAAGAAGTCTTGTATCTCGGGGTAGGTCATGGCTACAATCTCCCCGATCAGGGCATCGTCTTTAAAAGGTGTATTGGTGTCATACTTGGCCGAAAGGCGGCGCATCAGGTCGAGTACCCCGGTGCTGCCCCCGCTGAGCTCCCGCAGGCGCAGGTCGAGTGCCATGTTGATCAGGGCGCCTTTTTCGTAAACATTGGCATATTGGTCCTTGTAGGGCTCCTCCAGGACGTTGCGGCTCATTTCCGTAAAGGACAGGCTGTCGTTGTACCGGCCCGAATTCATGATTTTGCCGTACATCCTCCGGTAGAATTCGGCTTCGTCAATAAGGCCTTCCTTAATCTGAAAGAGGTTGGCGAAGTATTCGGTAGTGCCCTCGTACATCCAGAGGTGCTGCGACATCTTGGGCGCGTTGTAGTCAAAATACTGGATTTCCTCGGAGTGCACATTCAGCGGGGTTACCGTGTGGAAGAATTCGTGGGAGACCACGTCGATCATCGATTCTTCGAGCTGGGGGGCCGGCATCTGCTCGGGCATCACTACCACGGTTGAGGTATGGTGTTCCAGCGCCCCGAAGCCTAGCGCGTCTTCATCCATGGTCGAGAGGTACAGCAAGATGTTGTACTTCCTGGTGCCACTAATCGGGCCCAGGAAAGCTTTCTGGGCCTGCATCATGCGCTGCATGGCCGGTTGCAGGTCGCTGGCCGAATAGGTGTTGTTGGGCGAAAACACGCTCAGGTATACGGTAATATCGCCCACCTGGAACGAAACCGGGGCGCTTTCGGTGAACTGGATGGGATTGTCGATTACCTCAAAATACCGGGAAGCGCGGAACTGGTAGGTCCCGTCGGCGTCCTGGCTATAGTTCAGCGAAGTGGCCGGGAACAGGTTGCCGGGTGCCGAAACGGCAATTTCGTAAGGCCGCTCTTTGAGCCCCTGGAAGTAGCCGATAAAACCGTGCAGGTTCAGCATAAATTCCTGTCCGGCCAAAATGTTTGTGCCTGCAGGGGAAAACGGGGCATCTGCGCCCCCGCCCTCGGTGTCATAAGAGTCGTTTACGGCGTAGCTCACCCGGTCAAGGCTGCCGCCTTGGGCAATAAGCCAGGTATTGTCGTCTTCGCGTACCACCGCCAGTTCGCCTCCTTTGTAATCGTAGGCCTGCAGGTCTTCCACATAACGTCCGTAGCTGTCTTCGCTATAGGTGCCGGGCACGGTCATGGGGATGAAAAAGCGTACCGGCCCCTCAGGGAAAGCCCCGGGATTGACAGTAACCTGTACCCGGTCGTCGGGGACATTGACCAAATCCATGGTTACTTTTACAGGGGAAGCTGCTGCGGCAGGAATGCTGCGCGAAGCGCCGCAACCGATAAGGAGCCCGGTCAGGAGCAGGGCTGCAAAGAGATGTTTCATGAGAAGTAAATCTTTTGGCAAGAT
Source organism: Robiginitalea sp. (assembly GCA_024642005.1). Lineage (GTDB taxonomy): Bacteria > Bacteroidota > Bacteroidia > Flavobacteriales > Flavobacteriaceae > Robiginitalea. The sequence goes on from JAHECA010000001.1 coordinate 134,226, forward strand.
TACCGAATTTAGGCGTTATGGCAGGCCTATTTTGGAATTATTTGACAGTATGCCCGGCCGGATGGCGCGGGCGCCATCTCATAATTTTGCTTACTTTTGTTCGAAAATAAGCCGAATTCATGCAGTACAAACGGATTCTTTTGAAGCTGAGTGGGGAAGCCCTGATGGGCGACCGGAGTTACGGGATTGACCCGGGACGCCTGGAAGTCTATGCCAGCGAGATCAAAACCGTGGTAGGCAAAGGGGTCGAGGTAGCGATTGTAATCGGAGGGGGCAACATCTTCAGGGGCGTTGCCGGGGCCAGCAATGGCATGGACCGGGTACAGGGCGACCATATGGGCATGCTGGCCACCATCATCAACGGCCTGGCGCTTCAGTCTGCCCTTGAAAACATCGGCCTGGACACCCGCCTGCAATCGGCCATCAAAATCAACGAAGTGGCAGAGCCCTTCATCCGCCGCCGTGCCATGCGGCACCTTGAAAAAGGCCGGGTGGTCATTTTCGGGGGAGGAACCGGCAACCCGTATTTCACGACCGATTCGGCAGCCGTGCTGCGCGCCATTGAAATAGAAGCCGACGTTATTCTGAAAGGCACCCGGGTAGACGGCATATACAGCAGCGACCCGGAGAAAGACAAATCTGCCATCAAATTCGACACCATCAGCTTTAAAGACGTGCTGAGCAGGGGCCTTAAGGTCATGGACACCACGGCCTTCACCCTCAGCCAGGAAAACGAACTGCCCATCGTGGTATTCGACATGAACAAGCAGGGCAACCTGCTCAAAATTGTGTCAGGCGAGCCCATCGGCACCGTAGTTAACCTTTAATTTCAGAACGCTAATAACCCTGCCCCCCGACAAAGCAAGACAGGTATGAACGAAGATGTAAATTTTATCATAGAGGCCACACAAGACAGCATGGAGAAGGCTATGGCCCACCTGGAGAAGGAACTGATCAAGATCCGCGCCGGTAAGGCGAGCCCGGCCATGCTCTCTTCTGTTATGGTAGAGTATTACGGCAGCATGACGCCCCTTTCCCAGGTTTCCAACGTAAATACACCCGATGCGCGCACGCTCTCGGTACAGCCCTGGGAAAAGAGCTTGATACCTGCCATCGAGACTGCAATCATGAACGCCAACCTCGGGTTCAACCCAATGAACAACGGGGAAATGGTAATCATCAATGTGCCGCCCTTAACCGAAGAACGCCGCAAGCAGCTGGTAAAGCAAGCCAGGGTTGAAGCCGAAGATGCCAAGGTAAGCGTGCGGTCGGCCCGGCAGGAAGCCAACAAGGAGATCAAGAATCTGGAAGTATCCGAAGACCTGGCTAAAAATGCGGAGATCGATATACAGGAACTCACCGACAGCTACACCAAAAAGGTCGACAAAATCCTGGAGGTAAAGGAAGCCGAAATCATGAAGGTATAATCCAAACGCCTTTCTTAAAATACGCCTCCCACCGGGAGGCTTTGTTTTTTTGGGAACACTGCCGATGATTTTCTACCTTTGCCGCCGTATCCACCAGGATGGTAGCTAAACTAACACAGGGATTTTGGGCAAAGGCGGCACGGATTATTCTCCGCAACCGGATCCTGATCTTGCTGGGCATCACCGCGGTTACCGTTTTGCTTGCCACCCAATGGAAGTACATGCAGTTTTCCAGCTCGGAGGCCAACCTGCTCCCCGACGACCACCCCGCCAACCTGCAGTACAATGCCTTCCTGAAAGAGTTTGGGGAAGAGGGCAATACGATTGTGCTTGCGGTGCGCGACACAGCCCTGCTCGAGCTGGACAACTTCAACCGCTGGAACATCCTGAACGAACAGCTCGAGGCGGCCCCGGAGGTGTCTTTCGTGCTTTCTACCGACAACCTGAGCAAACTGGTCAAAAACGATTCGCTGGGCCAATTTGAGCTTACCCCCTGGATGCCCGAGCAATTGCAGCGCCAGGGCCAGCTCGATACCCTGTTCAGCGAATTGTTCACCCGCCTGCCCTTCTACAACAAAATCCTCTTTAACAAAGACAGCAAAACCCTGCAAACCGTGGTGTACCTCGACAAAGACCTGGTCAACACCACCGTTCGCAAAGACTTTGTGCTGAACGACCTCCAGAATATGGTGGCCGACTTCGAGCGCGATACGGGCCTTGACGTACACGTTTCGGGCATGCCCTACATCCGCACCATGAACGCCCAGAACATTATCGACGAGATCGGGATGTTCATCACCGCCGCCCTGGTGGTTACCTCGCTCATCTTCTTTTTCTTTTTCCGTTCGTTCCGGGCTACTTTCATTTCGATCTGCGTGGTTATTATTGGGGTTATGTGGGCCTTCGGCACCCTGGGCCTGCTCCGCTATGAGATTACCGTGCTGACAGCCCTGATACCGCCCGTAATTATTGTCATCGGCATTCCGAACTGCATTTTCCTGATCAATAAGTACCAGCAGGAAGTGAATAAGCACGGCAACCAGGCGCTCTCCCTGCAGCGCGTCGTCTCCCGAATCGGGAACGCCACCCTGATGACCAATGTAACCACGGCCTCTGGCTTCGCTACCTTCATCATCACCGACAGCAAGCTGCTCACCGAATTCGGGATAGTGGCTTCCCTGAACATCCTCGGGATCTTTGTGCTCTCCCTGCTGATAATACCCATTGTCTACAGCTTCATGCCCATCCCCAAGACCAAGCACTTGAAACACCTGAACAAGCGCTGGATTGGCACCTTTGTTAACTGGATGGAACGCATTGTGCGAAACCACCGCATCGCCATATACTTTACCGCAATCGGATTGCTGGTAGCCAGCATCATCGGCATCTACCAGATCCGCATTTCGGGAAGCCCCATTGAAGACATGCCCAAAAACGCAGGCTTCTTCCAGGACATCCGCTTTTTTGAATCGGAGTTCGACGGCATCATGCCCGTCGAGATCGTGATCGATACACGCCAGCGCAACGGGGTCATGAAACTGCCCACCCTGAAGCGCATGGACGAATTGGGCCACTTCATCGAAGAGACCCCCGAGCTCTCCAAACCCATTTCGGTGGTAAACCTGGTGAAATATTCCAAACAGGCCTATTACAACGGCCTGCCGAAATATTACCAGTTGCCTACCAGCCAGGAGAGCAGCTTTATCCTGAGCCTGGCCGGCAAATCGGACCAGGATGCGAACCTGCTGAGCAGTTTTGTCGACTCCACCGGGCAGGTGGCCCGCATTACTACTTACATGCGCGACATGCCCACCGAACGCATGGAGGAAATAGAAGAAGAGTTGCTTGAAGAAATCGCCAAAATCTTTCCGGCTGAACGCTACGATGTGTCCCTTACCGGCAAGGCCCTGCTCTTCCTGAAGGGCACCAAGTACCTGGTTGTAAACCTGGTGCTGTCGCTGGCCCTGGCCATTGGCCTGATCGCCCTTTTCATGGCCTATCTGTTCCGCTCCTTCCGGATGATCGTTATCTCCTTGATCCCCAACCTGCTGCCCCTGTTAATCACCGCAGGGGTAATGGGTTACCTGGGTGTGCCGATCAAACCGTCAACCATCCTGGTCTTCAGCATTGCCTTCGGGATTTCTGTAGACGACACCATCCATTTCCTGGCCAAATACAGGCAGGAACTGGCTACCCACCATTGGCGCATCAGGCAATCGGTATACGCTTCCCTGCGCGAAACCGGGGTAAGCATGTTCTACACCTCCATTGTTTTGTTCTTCGGCTTTTCGGTATTCACCATTTCGAGCTTCGGGGGAACAGTGGCCCTGGGGGCCCTGGTATCGGCCACCCTGCTGTTTGCCATGCTGTCGAACCTGATCTTGTTGCCGTCCCTGCTGTTGTCACTGGAGCGCAACATCGCCAATAAAGAGGTGCTCAAAGAGCCCCAGATCGACATCCTGACCGAAGGCGAATCTGTTGACAAGCCAGAAGAAGACCTGGAGTAAGCCCCCCTTTTTTACTGCCGCTTTACACACCAAAACCGTATCTTTGCCACCGCAAAACTCACCTTTCAAGCCGAACCCATGACGAGCATCGATTCCCTTTTGAAAGAACCCCGGCTCTCGCAGGACGTAACCATCTGCGGATGGGTCCGCACTTTTCGTTCGAACCGTTTCATCGCCCTGAACGACGGCTCTACCCTGAATAACCTGCAATGCGTGGTCGACTTTGAGCAGATGGGCGAAGATACCCTTAGACGCATCACCACCGGGGCCGCCCTTCGCGTGAGCGGCACCCTGGTAGAGAGCCAGGGGCGCGGGCAATCACTTGAAATCCAAGTGAAAACCCTGGAGGTTCTGGGCGACTCAGACCCCGAGAAATACCCCATACAACCCAAAAAGCACTCGATGGAATTCCTGCGCGAGCAGGCCCATTTGCGCATACGCACCAATACGTTCGGAGCCGTGATGCGGGTGCGCTCAGCCCTGGCCTTTGCTGTGCACCGTTATTTTACCTCCCATGGTTTTTATTACTTCCACGCCCCGATCATTACCGGCTCCGATGCCGAAGGGGCCGGCGAAATGTTCAGGGTAAGCACCCTCGACCCCAGGAACCCGCCCCTGACCCCCGAGGGAATAATTGACTACAAACAGGACTTTTTCGGGAAGGAGACCAACCTGACCGTTTCGGGCCAGCTCGAAGCCGAGGCCTATGCCATGGCCCTGGGCAAGGTATACACCTTTGGCCCCACCTTCAGGGCCGAAAATTCGAATACCTCACGCCACCTGGCCGAGTTCTGGATGATAGAGCCCGAAATGGCTTTTTACGACCTCGATGCCAACATGGACCTGGCCGAAGAGTTTATACAGGAGGTGCTGCGCTACGTCCTGGACCATTGCAGGGAAGACCTGGAATTCCTCGAAAACCGCCTGCTCGACGAGGAAAAATCAAAACCTCAGGCCGAGCGCTCTGCCATGAAGCTCACCGATAAGCTCCGCTTTGTGACCGACCAGCCTTTCAGGCGGGTTACCTATACTGAAGCCATCGACATCCTGAAACAAAGTGCCCCGAACCGGAAGAAGAAATTCCAGTACCCCATCGAGGGCTGGGGTACCGACCTGCAGAGTGAGCACGAGCGCTACCTGGTCGAGAAGCACTTCGAGAGCCCGGTCATCCTCTTTAACTACCCGGCCGAGATCAAGGCCTTCTACATGCGCCTGAACGAAGACGGCAAAACCGTACGCGCCATGGACATCCTCTTTCCGGGTATCGGGGAGATTGTCGGGGGCTCGCAACGGGAAGAACGCCTGGAGGTGCTGCAACAAAAAATGCAGCAGATGGATATCGACGAGAAGGAGCTCTGGTGGTACCTCGACCTGCGCCGCTTCGGCACAGCGGTGCACAGCGGTTTTGGACTGGGCTTCGAGCGCCTGGTGCAATTCACCACAGGCATGGGGAATATCCGCGATGTGATCCCCTTTCCGCGTACGCCACAGAACGCCGAGTTTTAAGCCGAATTCCGTACTTTTGAGGGAAACCTTCCGGGCTTGTCGGCCCGCCTTGCAGGATGCTGAAACAACACCTTCAACTCAAGCTCTCTCAAAAGCTGTCTCCCCAGCAGATTCAGCTGATGAAGCTGATCCAGCTGCCCACTCAGGCTTTTGAACAGCGCCTTAAACAGGAGCTGGAAGAGAACCCTGCTCTGGAGGGAGGAAAGGAAGAGCTGGATGGAGCCGAAGACGAATACCAGGACCCCTACGAGGGGGAAGACGACAGCGAGCATATCGATGCCGAAGACATCAACCTCGACGATTACCTGGGCGACGACGAAATCCCCGATTACCTGACCCGCACCCAGAATTACGCAGACGACGACGAGGAAAAGCAGATTCCCTATGCCGCCGGTATTTCCTTTACCCAATACCTGCTGGGCCAGCTCAACACCGAATACCTGGACGACGAGGAGTGGGCCATTGCCGAATACCTGATCGGCAGCGTGGACGAAAGCGGCTACATCAGGCGTTCGGTACCCGACATTATGGACGACCTGGCCTTTACCCAGAATATTTACACCGACGCAGACCACATTGAAAAAGTGCTGCGCAAGGTACAGCAACTCGACCCGCCCGGGGTCGGGGCCCGGTCGCTCGACGAGTGCCTGTTGCTGCAGCTCGAGCGCAAAGAGCCCACCCCCGCTGTAGAACTTGCTATGGACATCTTGCGGAAGTCGTTCGACCAATTCACCAAAAAGCACTACAAGAAGCTGCAACAGAAGTTCGACATCAATGAAGAGCAGCTCAAGGCTGCCATCACCGAAATCGAAAAACTGAACCCGAAGCCGGGGGGCTCCTATTCGGGCGGGAGCAAGCTGGTAGAACACGTGGTACCCGATTTTACCATCCGCATTACCGATGGCGAGCTCGAGCTTGCCCTGAACAGCCGCAATGCCCCCGAATTACACGTTTCCCGCGACTATACCAACATGCTGGCCGGGTATAAGAATGCCCGGGAGAAATCGAAGGAACAAAAAGACGCCGTGCTTTTCATCAAGCAGAAACTCGATGCGGCCAAGTGGTTCATCGACGCCATCAAGCAGCGACAGCAGACCCTGTATGTGACCATGAACGCCATAATGGCGTACCAGCGGGAGTATTTCCTGACCGGGGACGAGCGCAACCTGAAACCCATGATTCTGAAAGACATCGCCGACCAGATCGGCATGGACGTATCCACGGTTTCCAGGGTGGCCAACAGCAAATACGTAGACACACCCTACGGCACCCGCCTAATCAAGGATTATTTTTCCGAGGCGGTAAAGAATGTAGAGGGCGAAGACGTCTCAACAAAAGAAATCAAGAAGATCCTGGAAACGGTAATCGGGGAAGAAAACAAGCGCAAGCCGCTTACCGACGACAGGCTGGCCAAAATACTGAAAGAACAGGGCTACCCCATTGCCCGCAGAACCGTGGCAAAATACCGGGAACAACTGGGCATTCCAGTGGCCCGACTGCGCAAAGAAATATGATGCGGCCCTTCAGCATTCTCTTCACGATCGTGTTTCACCCGTTGCTTATACCCCTGTACGGCACCTTGTTCTACTTTCAGGTTACACCGAAATACAGTCCGATCGAAATGCAGAGCGGGAATGTGCTGCCCGTTTTTATCCTGACGGTAATCATTCCCATTTTCAGCCTCCTGATTCTGCGCAACCTGAAAATGATGCGCTCGTCCCTGATGCTGCAAGCCGAGGAGCGAATCTATCCGCTGCTCATCTTCCTGGCCCTGCTGCTGATGATCCTGTTTCGCGTTATTCCCAACAACTACAGCGAAGAACTTTATTACTATTTCCTGGGTATGATCATTGCCACCACCGCCTGCCTTATACTGGCGCTCTTCGGCAAGGTAATAAGCCTGCACATGGTGGGCATGGGCAGCCTGCTCATGTTCCTGATCGCCCTGAGCATCCATTACGAAAAGAACATCATTGTGGCCATAAGCGCCTGCACACTCTGTACGGGCCTGGTAGGCTCCGCCAGGCTCTACCTGCGCGCACATGGGCGGGCGGCTGTACTTACAGGCTGGCTGGTTGGTTTGATTTCCCAACTGCTGCTGTTGCGTTTCTGGTTGTGAGGGGTTATGGGAGGGGCCCCTACCCCACCCGAAGGCCAATTTAAAGGTCCCCGCTGCACTTTCCTAACAGAAACCAGGTTTAGGGAGCACCAATCAAAGTATATAATAGATGAGCCCGATCCGTAGCGGCGCCATGTCAAAGGGCACATTGTCAGGGCCGGTAGTTCCGTCTTTGAACAGGCCGTTCAACCCGTAATACAAGTGGAAGTTGAGGGCATTGTAGCCCAGGCTGAGGGTAAGCCCGTACTGGAATTTCTCGGCATCGGGGTTGTAGAAGCTGTCTTTGAAGTCGGCTGTTACGTACTTGGATCGCGCCCCCACGACATAAGCGAATTTCATGCCACCGTAAATGCGCCAGAACGAAAAGTCGGTAGGTGTGGAAGTGCGCCAGCGCAGCTCTATGGGCAGCTCCACCAGGTGGGTTTCCAGCTTGTTGCGCTTATAGGAAACATTTTCGCCGAGAATGATATATTGGATATCGGTCCCATTCTCTATGGCCCGCAGGTTAGAGTAATACGAATGCAGGGCGTACCCGAGGCCCACCCCCAGAGCCACCGTGCGCGACCGGTTCAGGGGCATATCTCGTATAAAGCCCAGCTGCAGCCCATAGGAGAGGTTATTCTGGGTAACTCCCGGAGGGCGGTTCAGCAGCACGTTATACGAAAACCCCAGGTAAATCTGGTCTTCCCGGTAGAGCGAATCGACCCCCTGGCTTCCAACGGACCTTGTTTCTTCTTGCTGGGCAAAAAGCCCTGCCGAACAAAACAACATCCCCAATAAAAGGCACATTACCTTCATGACTGCAACCTACAAAAAAACGCTTCATTTCTGAAGCGTTTTTATGAATCCAATTCGGTTTGAAAAATTACCTCAGGTTTTGGAATGAATCTCCCTCGTAGGTGGTGTAATTCACCTTCAGGGCATTCACCTTTCTGAGCTCTTGTTTGATGTCGGATATCAACCCCATATTGGCGTACTTGTCTACCTTAAGGGCAGTGGTCAGCACGTTTTGGAGTTCCTGCGGCTTTTTGGCACGCTCCTGCAGGATAAAGGACCCGATCTCTGAGACATCAGCAAATTTATCGTTCAGCTGAATCTTCGGCTCGGTTCCGAACGTCTTCTGATATTGGCTGGTGGGTTTTCCCACGTAGATATAAATTACGCGATCTTTCTTTTCCAGCTTTTTGGTTTCCGTAGCATTCGGCAGGGTGTTGTCTACCATCAGCGAACTGTCTTTCATGGTGGTAACCGTCATGAAGAAGAACAGCAGCATAAACACGATATCAGGCAGCGAGGCTGTGGATACCGCGGGTACATCCCCACTTTTTTTCTTGTTAAACTTAGCCATTTTTCAGTCTGATTAATTCGTGGTTGTCTCGGCCTCAGAGAATTTCTGCGGGAACAGTTCCTGGATTTTTTCCACCTTCTCTTTCAACTCATCGCGAATTTCACTCGCAGTCTCGGGGTTCAGGTACTTCGCTTCCATTTCGGTAAAATCAGTTCCGTAAAGGCGCTGCGCTTCCCTGTTCCTCAAGTCGTTGTAGGCCCCTACGATCTCGTTCTGAACGGTGATGTAGGTTCCGTACTTGGTTTCGCGGTCGTTTTTCAGAGAAATGATCGCCTTGGTGGGGTTGTCGGAAGAACTCTCTTCCTTCTTTCCCTTGCAGTAATTGCAAGTCCCATCCCCTCCGTTATCCAGAAACGCTATGGCAGCTTCCCGAAGGTTTTTAAGATCCAGCAACTCCTCTTCTACGAGCAACTGACCATTCTTGTTGATGTTCACCGTGAAAATGTTCTTCTGCTTGATTACCACATCGGTTTCCGGCGGCTCAATGGGCGGCAACATACGGTCGAGCCCGGCGTCGGTTTCAATGGTGGTGGTAACCAGGAAAAAGATCAACAGCAGGAAGGCAATGTCTGCCATGGAACCTGCGTTCACTTCCGGTGGTGCTCCTCTTCTGGGCATAATGGTTTCTCTTTACTTGTTTGTCAACTTCTTTATTCCTCCCCATGCCATGGATGCCAGGGCAACTATCAGCAGGATGAAGAACATATTCAGTCCCGCACCGATATTCTTGACGACACCTTCGGTTGTGGGAACTCCCCTTTTGGCCATTTCCTCAACCGTTCCGTCTGCCCCATTAGAAATGACATATGAAAGGCCTACCACAACAATGAGAGAGGCGATTACAATAAATGTCTTTTTCAGGTTCTGGGGATTGGAGAACAGGTTTTTCATGGCGAAAACCAGGCTGAAGAGCACGGCCACGGCCAATAGCAGGTACGTGATCATGAACATCCAGTGCATGCTCATGCTTTCTACGGCATCGGCCACAGGCTCATTGGTGCCTGGCAGCTGCAACCAGAGGATGACTCCGATGGCGCCCAGTACAATTAATCCTATTTTAACTATCTTATGCATAATCCAGTTATTTGGAAATCCGACTTACTTCTTGTGGTCTACCAGCATATCGATCAGCGAGATCGATGAATCTTCCATGTCATTGACAATGCTGTCAATTTTGGCAATGATGTAGTTGTAGAAGATTTGAAGGATGATCGCAACAATAAGTCCAAATACCGTGGTAAGAAGTGCCACCTGGATATCACCGGCAATCAGCGAGGCACTCAGGTTACCTACTGCACTGATCTTCTGGAAGGCCTGGATCATACCGATTACCGTACCCATGAACCCAAGCATGGGCGCAGTGGCGATAAAAAGGGAAAGCCAGGACACGTTTTTCTCGAGTTGCCCCATTTGAACTCCGCCGTAGGCTACCACGGCCTTTTCAGCAGATTCAATGCTGTCGCCGGCACGGTCGAGCCCCTGATAGTATATGGAAGCAACCGGACCTTTGGTATTACGGCATACTTCTTTAGCAGCTTCGATGCCTCCAGTGGCCAGAGCGTCTTCCACTTCATTCTTCAGCTTAGTGGTGTTGGTACTGGACATATTCAGGAAAATAATACGTTCGATGGCAACTGCAAGCCCCAAGATGAGACACAGCAGTACGATGCCCATAAAACCGGCACCCCCCTGAATAAATTGTTCTTTGAGCACCTGGGTGAATCCTCGATCCGCTTCGGCTGCGACAGCTTCATCTTGAAGCATTACAGTCGCGGTGGCCAGGGTGGAGGACACATTTGAAACGAGTGCAGACGCCTTGGCGCTTACCGTATTTGTTCCGAGGACAAATAGCCCAGCCACGGCCAGGAATGAGAATAATTTTTTCATTTTTTCAAACTTGAATTTAGATTAGTTATTAGGGCTAAAGATAAAAAAAAATTAGAACTAAAAAATTAAAATTAGCGGGGCAAACTCCTGAAAATGCTAAAAAATCTAGGCGTTTGCAAAGCATTTCAAGATACATTCCGAAAAAACTTGCGGATGTCGTAACAGGGGTGGCGGCATTAGCTGCCGCTGTACCCTGCATCCCCGTTTCCGGTTTCGGTCAATTATGGGAATCACAAACCGCATTCCCTATTTCATTCTGTCAATCCCCGGATTAGCGCCGCCGCTTTGCCGCCGCGCTGATCCCTGCACCTCCGAACAGGTGCCGGACAAGCATGGGAATCACAAACCGCATTCCCTATTTCATTCTGTCAATCCCCGGATTAGCGCCGCCGCTTTGCCGCCGCGCTGATCCCTGCACCTCCGAACAGGTGCCGGACAAGCATGGGAATCACAAACCGGCAGGGCCGGTTTGTATGCTCTCAAATGACAGGGCTTACAAGAGCGAGCTCTTGGCGCCCTTTTCATTTGAGAGCATTACCGCCGCGTTGCGGCGGTAATTCCCTTTTGAGCAGAGAGGAAGGGATTCGAACCCTCGATGCACTTTTGGTGCATACACACTTTCCAGGCGTGCGCCTTCGACCACTCGGCCACCTCTCTAAATCCCCTTAAATAGGGGTGCCCAAATAACGAAAAAATTGGGAGTAATTAAAATATAAGCTTTCAAAATTAAGACATTTCGCCCCGCAGGGAAGTTTCAAAGATGGTTTTGAACGACTTATGTGAAACTTCCTCGCCCAACAGGTACATGAGCTTTGCCAGGGCCGCCTCGGTGGTAATGTCGCGGCCGTCAATAATCGGTATGTCAGAGAGGGAGGCACTGGTCTCGTAACGGCCCATGAGCACGCTTCCGCCCCGGCATTGGGTTACGTTAACCAGGTACAGACCCGAATCGACTGCCTCCTTAAAGGCTTGCAGCAGCCAGGGCGAGGTGGGGGCGTTCCCGGCGCCGAACGTCTCGAGGATAACTGCTTTTAGCCCGGGGCTGCGCAGCAGGTTCCCCACCCAGTCAGGATTCATGCCCGGGAAGAGTTTCAGGATGCCGATGCGGTTCTCCAGGCGGGTGTGGAGCTTCAGGGGCTTTAGGGCTGCCGGCTTCCACAGGTATTCGCGGTGCACTTTCAGGTGAACCCCCGAAGTTGCGAGGGCCGGATAATTGGGAGAGTCGAAGGCCTCGAAGTGCTCGGTATTCATTTTAGAAGTGCGGTTTCCCCTGTACAGCTTGAATTCAAAGTACAGGCATACCTCCTGAATGAGCGGGCGGCCGTTCTCGCGCAGGGCCGCCATTTGCACGGAGGTGATCAGGTTCTCCTTGGCGTCGGTGCGCAGATCGCCGATTGGGAGCTGTGAACCGGTAAGCACTACGGGTTTTGAGAGGTTCTCGAGCATAAAGCTAAGGGCGCTGGCCGTGTAGCTCATGGTATCGCTGCCGTGCAGCACCACAAAGCCATCGTAGGCGTCGTAGTTGGAAGCGATCAGACCGGCTATCTCATGCCAGTGCGGAATGTCCATATTCGAGGAGTCAATGGGCTTCTGGAGCGACACCGAATGGATCTGGCACTCGAGCTGCTGCAATTCCGGAATCTGGTCGAGCAGTTTTTCAAAGTTGAAAGCCCGGAGTACCCCGCTGCGGTACTCACGAACCATCCCGATGGTCCCCCCGGTGTAGATCAGTAATATGTCTGGTTGCTGGTTGCTCATGGTTTCCTCATGCTGGTTAACACCCGAAAAGTGCCCGGGAATTGGCTGTGGTTATTTCGGCGATTTCCGCCTCGCTCTGACCGTACAATTCGGCCAGGCGGCCCAGTACCTGTCGCAGGTAGGCCGGCTCGTTGCGCTTGCCGCGGTTGGGAACGGGCGCCAGGTAGGGAGAATCCGTTTCGAGCACCAGGTGCTCCAGTGGGATTTCCCTTATGAAGGTATCGATCTTCCCGTTCTTAAAGGTTACAACGCCCCCTATCCCCAATTTCATGTTGAATGACAAGGCGCGATGCGCCTGTTCAAGGGAGCCTGTAAAACAGTGGAAAATCCCCCTGAGGTCGGGTCCCTGCTCGGCCTCCAGCACTTCGAATATCTCGTCGAAAGATTCCCGGCTGTGGATCACGATCGGCAGGCCATGGGCTTTGGCCAGCCCTATCTGCCTTCTGAAGGCCTCGGTCTGCAGGGCCAGGCGCGATTGGTCCCAGTACAGGTCGATGCCAATTTCGCCTACAGCCACATAACGACCGGTGCGCAGCTCCTCTTCCACCACGGACAGCTCGTCTTCCCAGTTGTCCTTTACATAGGTGGGGTGCAACCCGCACATCAGAAAAATACGGCCTGGCCATCCATCCTGCAAAGCCTTCATCCGCTGGGTATACGTAGAATCGATGGCTGGGATAAAGAAACGGCTAACCCCGGCTTCCAGGGCGCGCTGCATCACCGCCTCGCGGTCGGCGTCAAATTCCTCAACGTACAGATGGGCGTGTGTATCGGTCAGGTTCACCCCGCTAAAATAGGATTATCTTTGCCAAAAACACCGCATGGCCTCCCTCAAAAAATTCCTGCTCGCCCAGGGGTTCAGCGTTTTGAAACTGGAACGCACCCAGACCGACCATTTTACGGTACTGGCGGTGCTCAATGGAATCGAAGGGCGGTTTATCATCGATACCGGGGCCTCGAACACCTGTGTTGGCCTCGACCGCTTGGCCCATTTCGAAATGGTATCGCAAGTGTCTGAGGTAAAGGCAGCCGGAGCCGGCTCTGCCGAGCTCGAAACAGCTGTCTCGGACGACAACCATTTGCTGGTCGGCACCTGGGAGCAAAGGGGCCTTCAGGTGGTGCTGATTGACCTGAGCCATGTAAACCAGGCGCTGGTTGCCCATCAAGCCGACCCGGTAGACGGAATTCTCGGGGCCGATGTACTGCGACTGGGGCGCGCGGTTATCGACTACCGGAAAAACCGGCTCTTTTTAAAATAAAAAACCCCGGCCACGGGCCAGGGTTTCTTTCGCTTCTTCCGCTATAATTCCAGCGCGCGTTTGGGATCTCCGCCCATCAGGTGCTCCACGGGGTTTTCGATCCCTTCCTTCACAGCAACCAGGAAGCCCACCGATTCCCGTCCGTCTATAATGCGGTGGTCGTACGAAAGGGCCACATACATTACCGGGGCGATCACGATTTGCCCGTCTTTGACGACAGGCCGCTCCACGATGTTGTGCATGCCCAGGATGCCGCTTTGGGGCGGGTTGATGATAGGCGTGGAAAGCATGGATCCGAATACCCCTCCATTGGAAATGGTAAAGGTGCCCCCCGTCATTTCGTCTACGGTGATCTGCCCGTCGCGGGCGCGCAGGGCCAGCCGTTTCACTTCGGCCTCAACGCCGCGGAAACTCAGGGTTTCCGCATTCCGGATTACAGGCACCATCAGGCCTTTGGGTCCGGAAACCGCGATACTGATATCGCAGTAGTCAAAGCTGATCATTTCCTTATCGTCTATCATGGAGTTGACAGCCGGGTACATCTGCAGGGCCCTGATGACCGCCTTGGTGAAGAACGACATAAAGCCAAGGCCCAAATCGTGCTTCTCCTTGAAGGCATCCTTATAGGTGTTGCGCAGTTCGAAGACCGCAGACATATCGACCTCGTTAAAGGTGGTGAGCATGGCGGTTTCATTCTTGGCCGCAACCAACCGCTCGGCCACTTTGCGTCTCAGCATCGAGAGCTTGCTGCGGGTCTCTCCACGGGCCCCGCTGCCCGGTGTGCCCATGGCCGGTATGGCTTTCACCGCATCTTCACGGGTAATGCGTCCGCCTTTGCCGCTGCCTGTCACGGCAGACGCAGCGATGCCTTTTTCCTCCAGAATTTTCCGGGCGGCAGGAGAAGGGGTGCCTGCTGCATAGGATTCCGGTTGTTTAGGGGCGGGGGGGGGCTGGGCGCCGGCCTTTTCCTTCTTCGGTTCTTCAGCCACAGGGGCTGCCTTGGCTGGGGCAGCGCCATCGGGCTTCGCGGCCCCGGTGTCGATCAGGCATACCACGGCCCCGACTGCCACGGCATCGCCCTCTTCTGCCCTCAGGGTAATGATCCCGCTGTCTTCGGCCGGCAACTCCAGAGTAGCCTTGTCGGAGTCTACCTCAGCAATGGCCTGGTCCTTCTCCACATAGTCCCCGTCCTTGACGAGCCACTGGGCGATTTCCACTTCGGTGATGGATTCTCCTGGCGATGGGACTTTCATTTCTAGAATCATGCGATGCGGTGTTTTAGGGTTTGAGTGGTTTTAGGTACAATTTGCCATTTTGCGTACAGGGCGGAAACACCCCGTAAATTCATCGGGCCGCTGTAATTTTGGCGGCATCTTCGCTCATATTGTTTTTGGTCTTGTCGAAAACGAAATCGATAACCTGCTGGTGCCTCATCTTGGAACGGACCGCACTTCCGGCTGCCGGGGAGGCATAGAAGCGACGGGAAGCAACCCGGAAGCGGGAAGCATCCGGAAAATGCATCATCAGGTGGCTCCAGGCCCCCATATTCCTGGGCTCTTCCTGGGCCCAGACCAAATCGTCGGCTTTGTGGTATTTCGCTATTAGGGCGTTTATCTGCTCGACCGGCAACGGGAAAAGCTGCTCGAGGCGCACCAGGGCTACATCGTTGCGCCCGAGTTCCTCGCGCGCAGCCAGCAGGTCGTAATAGAACTTGCCGGTACAGAAAACCAGGGAACGCACCTCGGCTATTCGGGCATCGGCATCGTCAATCACTTCCTGGAAATGCCCGTCGGTAAATTCTTCGACCGCAGAAACGCATTTCGGATGGCGCAGCAGGCTCTTCGGGGTAAAAACCACCAGGGGCTTGCGGTAATTGACCACCAGTTGTCTGCGAAGCAGGTGGAAGAGGTTGGCCGGGGTGCTCACGTCGGCCACATACATGTTGTCGCGGGCACAGAGTTGCAAAAAGCGCTCCATCCGGGCCGAGGAGTGTTCGGCCCCCTGCCCTTCGTACCCATGCGGCAAGAAGAGCACCAGGCCGTTCTGCAGGTTCCATTTGTCTTCGGCCGCCGAGAGGTACTGGTCAATCATGATCTGGGCCCCGTTGCTGAAATCGCCGAACTGGGCCTCCCAAATGGTAAGCGTATTGGGGCTGGCCATGGCATAGCCGTATTCAAAGCCCAACACCCCGTATTCCGAAAGGGAGGAGTTGTAAATCTGGAATTGGCCCTGGTCTTCTGAGAGGTGGTTGAGCAGCAGCACTTCCTCCTCGCTCTCCTCTACCTTCATAACGGCGTGCCGGTGCGAAAAGGTGCCGCGCTCCACGTCCTGGCCCGAAATCCGGACCCCATACCCCTGCTGGAGCAGGCTGCCGTATGCCAGCAGTTCGCCCATGGCCCAGTCGAGCCGGTTGGTCTCAAAGAACATCTGATGGCGGTCGTCGACCAGCTTCTCAACTTTGCGCAAGAATTTCTTGCTTTCGGGCAGCCGGGTGATAACCCGAGCTATGGCTTCCAGTTTTTCGCGGGAAATAGCCGTGTCTGCCCGGTGCATCATCTCCCATTCGCGTACGTTTTCAAAGCCGCTCCACTCATCGGCCATGAAGGGGGTGATCTTCGTTTTGGATTCCTTGCGGCTGTCTTCCAGCTCCTCTTCCAGGCTGTTCTTGTATTCCTGTTCGAGCTGGCTCACATAATTGGCATCGATAACCCCTTCTGCCAATAGTTTCTCAGCATAGATATCGCGGGGGTTCTTGTGCTTGGCGATGATTTTGTAGAGCTTGGGCTGGGTAAAGCGCGGCTCGTCCCCTTCGTTGTGTCCGTATTTCCGGTAACCGAGCATATCCAGGAAAACGTCGCGCCTGAAGCGCATCCGGTATTCCAGCGCAAAAAGGGAAGCGTACACGACAGCTTCGGCATCGTCGGCGTTTACATGCAATACCGGGCTCAGGGTTACCTTGGCCACATCGGTGCAGTAGGTAGAGGTACGGGCATCGAGGTAATTGGTGGTAAAACCGATCTGGTTGTTAACCACGATATGTATGGTGCCGTCGGTGGTATAGCCGTCGAGGCCCGCCATCTGCACCACTTCATACACAATGCCCTGGCCGGCGATTGCCGCATCGCCGTGCACCACAATGGGCAGCACCTTCGAAAAGTCGTCGGGGCACTGGCGGTCTTGTTTGGCCCGGGTAATCCCGATGGCCACCGCGCCTACCGTTTCCAAATGGGAGGGGTTGGGGGCGATGTTCATATTGATGGAGGCCCCGCCGTCAGTCGTGCGCTGGGAAGTCCAGCCCAGGTGGTATTTCACGTCCCCGTCAAATATTTCCTGTTCGTAGTCCTTCCCGTCGAATTCGCTGAAAATGTCTGTGGCCGGCTTCCCGAAAATATTGGTAAGCACGTTGAGGCGGCCGCGGTGGGCCATGCCCATCACAAACTGCTCTACACCCATCTCGGCGGCCCGCTCCACGATAGCGTCCAGGGCCGGGATTAACGATTCGTTCCCTTCCAGGGAAAAGCGTTTCTGCCCCACGTACTTGGTATGCAGAAAGGCCTCGAAAGAAACGGCCTCGCTGAGCTTCCTCAGAATGTGTTTTTTCTGCCCGGCGTCAAATTTCGGATGGTTGTCGTTTGCGTTGAGCCAGTCCTGTATCCACTGCACCCGTTCGGGAATGCGAATGTACATGTATTCAACCCCGATGGCATCGCAGTATATGCTCTTGAGGTGGTCAATAATATTGCTGAGGGTGGTCGGGCCAATGCCGATAATTTCCCCTGCATTGAACACGGTGTTGAGGTCGGCTGCAGAAAGGCCGAAGTTTTCGATGTCAAGGGTGGGACTGTATTTCCGACGCGCGCGAACCGGATTGGTGGCCGTAAACAGGTGCCCCCGCTGACGGTATCCATCGATCAGACGCACGACCTGGAATTCCTTGTGCATCGATTCCGGCATGGGAGCCACTTCGCCTGCGGCAGTGTGCACCAAGCCCTGGCCTGCATCTACTTCCAGTTCTCCCAGGGTACTCTCGACCCCGAAATCAAACCCTTGAAAAAAAGCACGCCAGCTCGGCTCCACGCTGTCGGGATGGGTGCGGTACCGGTCGTACAGGTCAGAAAAAAAAGCGGTGTGAGCCGCATTCAGAAAGGAATACTTATCCATCAATTTCCGTGTTGTCCCTCGAACAGAATAATTGAACAAAAATACAACATTTAAAGTGGATTAAAAGCGCAATCTGCCTTATTTTGGTCAAAACGATCTGATGAAACAAATTCCTATTCTTCCGCTGAAATTGACGGCCCTGGCGCCGTTGTTACTTGTTTTTCTCTTTCTCTCCGGGGCACCCGAAGCCAGCTCGCAGGGTCCGGTTCCGGGAAGCTGGCGCTTTGGGGGCGGGCTGGGCCTGTCGTTCGGGCGCGATGCCTTTCAGATAGGCATCTCGCCCAGTGCCCTGTACCAGGCCAACGAGTATCTGGGTATCGGGGGCGGACTCAATTACACGTATGCAAAATTCAACGATTACAAACTGAATGCATGGGGCGGGAGCCTGATCGGCCTGGCCACCCCGGCCCCCTTCCTGCAGCTTTCAGCAGAATTTGAGGAGTTGCACGTAAATCGGACCTTCAGCTATCCCAATACTTTCCTGGAAGAATCGTACTGGGTACCAGCCCTGTACCTCGGTGCGGGTTATGTGAACGGGCCGGTAACCGTTGGGGTCCGATTCGATGCGCTTTACAACTCGAGCCGCAGCCTTTACGCAAATGCCTGGTCGCCATTTATACGGGTCTATTTCTAAGCAGGTCCGCCCTTATCGTGGGTTCTGCGCATCCAAACCTTCTGCCATTCCCGCCTGAGGAGCACCAAAGCCACCTGGCGGGCAACATCGACCGCGTCGGTTACTTGCAGGTCACGGAATTCCCGTTCGGGTACATCCGCCGCATACATCAGGTTCAGATAAGCATCGAAGCGCTCCATGAGCAGCAGGTAGAGGCTTTCATGCAAGGCCTGTACCCAGGCTTCATCAGTGGGGGTGCCTGCCGGTTGGTCGCTCATGGGAAAGGGCACGGAGGCCCTTTCGAAGTCTTTCCTGAGCTGGGCGAGCAGGGGCGTGCGCAGGCCATGCTCCCCTGCATGGGCAAGGAGGGCTTCGGCTGTATCAAATCCCTGCTTCATAGTATTTGCCGGTTGGTGCGCTAACGGCTAATCTGCCTTGTAAACCTGCCCGTCTTTCATGACGAAACGAACCGATTCCAGGGTATGTACATCGTCGAGCGGACTGCCACTTACAGCAATGATATCGGCCAGGAACCCGGCCTTCAGCTGCCCGAGTTCGTCCCCCATTCCAAGCAGGCGGGCATTGGTGAGTGTAGCCGAACGCAGGGCTTCTGCAGCAGGCATGCCCGATTCCACCATATAGCCGAATTCCTGGGCATTGGTGCCATGCGGGAAGACACCGGCGTCGGTGCCAAAGGCGATGGGCACCCCCTTTTTATAGGCTTTAGCAAACGTTTTCTGGCTCATAGGGCCGATCTCGCGCGCTTTCCGGGCAACCACCTCAGGGTAGTAACCCGGCACATCGGCCAGGCGGCTCGCTTCCCGGCCCGCCGAAATGGTCGGTACCAGGTATACCCCGTGCTCTTTCATGAGATCCATGGTTGCTTCGCTCATCAGGGTGCCGTGCTCAATGGTCTGGATGCCGCCCAGGATGGCGCGCCTCATGCCCTCATCCCCGTGGGCGTGTGCTGCAGACAGCATGCCGTAGTCGCGGGCGGTCTCGGTAATGGCCTGAATCTCCTCTATGGTGAACTGGGGGTTCTGTCCATTCTTGGAAACGCTGAGCACCCCGCCCGTGGCGGTGATCTTGATTACGTCGGCCCCGTCCTTATAGCGCTGGCGCACGGCTTTACGCCCTTCTTCCGGAGAGTTGACCACCCCTTCGCGCGGGCCTGGATCGCCCATTTCATCGAGGGTGCGGCCGTTGGTCGGGTCGCCGTGCCCGCCTGTGGTGGAAATGGTCTTGCCGGCCGTGTACAGGCGGGGGCCTGGGGTTAACCCCTTTTGGATGGCCTTGCGCAGGGCGATATTCACCCCGCTTCCGCCCAGGTCTCGTACCGTGGTGAACCCTGCCAGCAAGGTCCGTTCGGCGTAAACGGCCGATTCAAAAGCAATATCTGCCTCGTTGGAGGTAAACCGCTTGATATAGCTGTCTGGGCTAGACTGCCCTTCGATGTGCACGTGCATGTCGATGAGGCCCGGCAGCACATAGCTGTTCCTCAGGTCGATCACCGCATCGGCTTCTGTTCCGGCTGCATAGCCTTCCAGGACGGCTTCGATCCGGTTGCCCTGAACCACCAGGGTACGGGCGGGTAACACCTTGCCGCTCTCCACATCGAGCAGGTTCCCGCATTGCAGGTATTTTTTTTGAGCCGAGAGGGAGAGGGCTGTTGCACACAGCAAAAAGGACAGAAGGGCCCTGCTCCGGGCCCGCGCATACTGGTTCATAGGGTTGGATTTAACGGGCATCCGAATCGTTTCCGGCTGCCTGTGGGAAAAGGTAGGGAATTCTCAGGAATCCCTTTTCAGAGGCCCCTGATTTTTTGTTCCCAGGCCCAGGCCGAGCGCATGGCCTCATCGAGGGTACTTTGGGCTTGCCAGCCCAACACCTCGCGGGCCTTGGAGGTATCGGCATAGGCAGCCACCACATCGCCTGGCCGCCGGGCCACTACCTTGTAGTTCAAGGCCTTGCCGGTTACCCGCTCAAAGCTTTGGATGACTTCCATCACCGAACTGCCTGTGCCTGTGCCTACATTGAACACCTCGTAATTGGCGCTGTTTTTTCCAGCCAGGAGCCGTTCCATGGCCACCACGTGGGCCCGGGCCAGGTCTACCACATGGATGTAGTCGCGGATGCAGGTACCGTCAGCAGTGGGGTAATCGTCGCCGAAAACCGAGAGCTCTTTGCGGAGGCCTGCAGCGGTCTGGGTAATAAAGGGCACCAGGTTCTGGGGCACGCCAAGGGGCAATTCGCCGATCGTTGCAGATGGATGGGCGCCTATGGGGTTGAAATACCTGAGTGAGATGGCCTGAAGTGCCGGGTTTACCCGGCAGGTGTCGCGAATGATCTCCTCCCCTACCTGCTTCGTGTTTCCATAGGGTGACTCGGCGGGTTTAACCGGGGCGTCTTCGGTAATGGGCAGGGTATCGGCCTGGCCATAAACCGTACAGGACGAACTGAAGATGAAACGGGCTTTTTGTCGCGCGGTGAGCTCTTGCAGCAGGTACACCAGTGACCCCAGGTTGTTTTCGTAGTAGTCCAGCGGTTTCTCAACGCTTTCGCCTACCGCCTTGAAGGCCGCGAAATGGATTACGCCCCCCAGGTCGGGGTGCTTTTCAAAAAACGCCCGAACCGCCCCCTTGTCGCGAAGGTCCATTTTTACGAACTCGGGTTGGATGCCTGTAACAGCAGTAATGCCGTCGAGTACCGATTCTGAGGCATTCGAACAATCGTCTATGATGACCACTTTATGCCCGGCCAACTGCAGTTCCACCGAAGTGTGGGAACCGATAAAGCCCAGTCCCCCTGTTACGAGTATTTCCATTGGATGCGTTTTATACAGTTAAAGAACGGGGATTCTTCCCGTTTCGTGCCTTGGCGGGCATCAGGCCTGCTTCAGGGATTCAAGCACGGTTTTGCAGATGAATTCAAGCTGCTCCGGGTCGAGCTCGGTATGCATGGGCAGGGATATGACCTCCTCGCAGAGGCGGTTGGTCACCGGAAAGTCGGCTTCCCGATACCGCGCATCGGCATAGGCTTTTTGCCGGTGCAGCGGCACCGGGTAGTAGATCCCGAACGGGATTCCGGCCTCTGAGAGCCTTGCTGCAAGGGCGTCGCGTTTGCCGCCGCCCACCTTCAGGGTATACTGGTGGAAGACATGGCAGTCGCAGGTGTCGCAGATCCCCTGGCAGGAACGCACCGTGACCGGAACCGAAAGCAGTGGATGGTCCTTAAAGGCGGCGTTATAGTAGCGGGCGGCCTGGCGCCGGCGGTCGCAATAGGCGTCGAGGTGGGGAAGCTTGGCCCGGAGCACTGCAGCCTGAAGGGAATCGAGACGGGAGTTGACCCCGACCACATCGTGGTAATAGCGGCGGTACATGCCGTGGTTCACAATGCCGCGGATGGTGTGCGCCAGGGCATCGTCGTTCGTGAAAAGGGCGCCCCCGTCTCCGTAGGCCCCCAGGTTTTTGGAAGGGAAAAAGGAAGTGGCCCCCACGTGGCCCAGCGTGCCGGCCATTTGGCGGCGGCCGTCTGAAAACAGGTAGTTGGCCCCTATGGCCTGGGCATTGTCTTCGATCAGATACAGGCCGTGCTTTTCGGCTATGGCGAGCAGGGCCTCCATGTCGGCACACTGCCCGAAGAGGTGCACCGGTACAATGGCCTTGGTTTTTGGTGTTATGGCCCGTTCCACCGCCACGGGGTCGATGTTGAAGGTCTCGGGGTCGACGTCCACCAAAACAGGGGTCAGCTGCAGCAGGGCTATGACCTCAACGGTGGCGGCGAAGGTGAAATCGGCCGTGATAACCTCATCGCCCGGCTGCAGGCCCAGGCCCATCATGGCAATCTGCAGGGCATCGGTGCCGTTGGCGCAGGGGATAACATGTTTAACGCCCAGATAGCGCTCCAGGTCTTCCTGAAAAGCCGACACCTCGGGTCCGTTGATAAATGAAGCTGAGTCTAGGATGCGGTCGAAGGCCTCGCGGAGCTCTTCTTTGATCCCCTGGTACTGGCCTGTGAGATCGACCATTTGTATCTTTTGCATGCCGGAAAATTGGTAGGCACAAAATTACGAATAAATGGGTTTCGCCCAAGGGATTTGCCAAAGTGGCGTATTTTAGCGCCAAAGCCCAGGCCGGTGTTCCCACTTTACAACGCAGCGGTATGGCTGGTTGCTGCCTTGTTGCGGCTTCCTGCCGTGTTCAACCACAAAATCCGCCTTTTCCTGCACGGCAGGAAAGAGGTCTGGTCCTACCTGTCTTCATACCGGGATGCGGAAAAGGACCTCATCTGGATGCACACGGCCTCCCTGGGGGAATTTGAACAGGGGCTCCCGGTGCTCGAACGGCTGCGGGCCGAATACCCCGACACCCAGTTGCTGGTCACCTTTTTTTCCCCTTCGGGCTACGAGGTGAAGAAAGACCGGCTGCCCGGCTATGGGGTTTGTTACCTCCCCCTCGACACACCCGCCAATGCCCGCCGCTTCCTGAAACTGGCAAGGCCGCGACTGGCCCTTTTTGTCAAATACGAGGTCTGGCCAAACTTTTTCCGGGAATTGCAGGCTGCCGGGGTACCCATATTGATGCTCTCTGCCCGGTTCAAACCCGGACAGGCCTATTTTCGCTGGTATGGCGGCCTGTTGAAGCAAGCCCTGGACCGGGTGGCCCGGTTCTATGTGCAAGACCAGGCCTCGGCCCTTCTGCTGGAGCAACACGGCCTCACCCGCTTCACGGTAAGTGGCGACACCCGCTTTGACCGCGTTTCGGAAATTCGGCAACGCGACAACAGCCTGGCCTTTATGGACACCTTCAAAGGCGATCGCACCTGCCTGGTGGCCGGGAGTACCTGGCCCGAAGATATGGAGGTGATCCTGCCCCTTGTTCGAGAGCTGGCAGCCGTGCCCGGCCACTGTTTTGTGGTTGCCCCGCACAAAACCGACCCGCGCACCATCGGCAAGCTTATGCAGCAATTCCAGGGCCTGGCTGTGTTGTATTCGCAGCACGGGCAGTCCGACCTCAGGGAGTTTCCGGTGCTGATAGTCGATACCATCGGCCTGCTTACCAAAATCTACTCCTATGCCGACCTGGCCTACGTCGGGGGCGGCTTCGCCACCGGTCTGCACAATACCCTGGAGCCTGCCGTATTCGGGATTCCTGTCCTGGTCGGCCCGAATTACCGCGGCTTCCCTGAGGCGGAGGCCCTTGTCGCTGCCGGGGGCCTGTGCCCGATACGCGGCCAGGAGGCCTTTTCCGACCTGGCCCGTTCCTGGTTTGCCGACCCCGCCCTCCGTGCCCGGCTGGGCGGCATCAACCGCCGCTTCACAGAGGAAAGCACGGGTGCCAGCAGGCTAATCATGGAAGGAATCCGCACGTTCCTGTAGCCCCCCGGGGCGTCAGCCGAACCCTCCTTAACCTTTCCGTGGCTGAGGCACAAATTTTAGTAGCTTTACCGGAACCGACTAAACAATCCTCCAGAAATGAATTCCAAAATCTTCCGCATTTCCCTGATCGCTGCCCTGGCCGGCTTCCTGTTTGGCTTCGACACCGTCGTGATCAGCGGGGCCGAGAAAAAACTGCAGTTGCTCTGGCAGACCTCAGACGCTTTCCACGGCACCGTGGTGATCGGGATGGCCCTTTTCGGTACGGTGATCGGCGCAATTTTCGGGGGTATTCCCACCAATCGTCTCGGCCGTAAAAAAACGCTGATCTGGATCGGGGTGCTCTACACCGTGTCGGCTGTTGGTTCGGCTTTGGCAACCGACCCGCTGAGCTTTGGCATCTTCCGCTTTCTGGGAGGCATCGGCATCGGGGCCTCTACGGTAGCGGCCCCAACTTATATCTCAGAGATTTCCCCGGCCAACAATCGGGGCAAGCTGGTGGGGCTCTACCAGTTTAACATTGTATTCGGCATCCTGGTAGCCTATTTGTCGAATTACCTGCTGAACGGGACCGGCGACAACGACTGGCGCTGGATGGTCGGAGTGGAGGCCTTCCCTGCCTTCCTTTACACCCTGCTGGCCCTGGGCATTCCGAGGAGCCCGCGCTGGCTCATTACCCACCGACGGGAAGCAGAGGCGTCAAAGGTATTGGAACGCCTGGGCCTGGGCGTTACCGTAACGCAAATTGAAAAAGACATGGCCCTTTCCCGGTCGACCGCCCTGAAGGCCGAACACATCTTTTTACAAAAATACCGCCTGCCCCTGACGCTGGCCTTCCTGATCGCATTCTTCAATCAATTTTCTGGAATCAATGCATTCCTGTATTACGCCCCCCGCATCTTTGAACTGGCGGGTCTGGGCGAAAGCACAGCCCTGCTCAGCAGCATCGGCATCGGCATCACCAACCTGATTTTTACCTTGCTGGGCATCTACCTCATAGACCGTTTGGGCCGGAGGCAACTCATGTACTATGGCTCGTTTGGCTATATCGTTTCCCTCTCCCTGGTTGCGGCTGCCTTTCTGCTCAACTGGACGGGGATAATGGTACCCATCTTCCTGTTCCTGTTTATCGCCTCCCACGCCATCGGGCAGGGAGCTGTTATCTGGGTGTTCATCTCGGAGGTGTTCCCGAACCACCTGCGCGGCAGCGGGCAGGCTTTCGGCAGTTCGGTGCACTGGGTGCTGGCCTGGCTCATCCCCTCGTCTATCCCCTGGCTCATGAACCTGATCGGCCCGGGTCCTGTATTCGGCTTTTTCGCTTTTATGATGGCCTTACAACTGGTGTTTGTCCATTTCATGATGCCGGAAACTAAGGGAGTGCCTCTGGAAGCGCTCAGTGCCCAACTGACTTCCGGAAAGCAATCGCCCCGGGCCTAACCCGCTGCGCACCAGCCTGGAAATACCCCCGACCGCTCCGAACTGGCTATGAACGGGTGCAGAACGGGAAAGGGAGGGATTTGGTCGAATTAGCCCGGAGTTTCTGCCACAGGAGCCTCCTTTTTTAGTACCTTGTTGGGAAATACTATATGATTATGGAAAATGAGATCTCCGTAGGGACCCGTTTTCTGAACGGTTTCCTGCGCATCATGGTGGTCCTGCTCATCGGAGTGCTGGCCGCTGTAGTGATTATACTCATGCTGGCCGCCGTGGGTGTATTCTGAAAGCCTGCGCCTGTTTGAACCGGCATAGGCATTTCGCGCCACGCAGAAACCCCCTGTCAGAAATATCCCCCAGCCTTTCCGGCTGGGTTTTTTTTGCCCCGCTGCCAGCCCTACCTCATTGTGGGGTGTCGTACGCGGCCTTGCGCAGGCGGTCCATGATGGCCAGGCCGAGGCCCTGTTCCGGTACGGTTTCCACCACGATGAAAGCTACCCCGGCATCTTCCATATAATGCAGCGCACCGAACAGGCCTGCCGCGTACTCACGCAGGTCGCCTCCGGGAGCGAGCACCTTCACCTCTTTGTAAGCTGCGACAGGTGCCTGCCGGTAGGCGATGTACCCGCAAGCCCCGGGGTCGTGCAAGAGCTGTTGCCCGGGGGCCGCAAGGTAAAGCGGTTTGCGCGGGCTGTAATGGGAAGCGAGCATACCCGGTGCCTTGATTGCCCCTGTTCCGGGGAGCACAGCCGATTCGGGCACAACCTCCCGCAGCGCTTCGCGGGTAATGATCCCCGGGCGCAGCAGCTGGAAGCCGTCTTCGGCCAGGGCAATGATGGTGGATTCGATCCCGACCCGCGTTGGACCCCCGTCGAGCACCAGGTCGGCTTCGGGCAGGTTTCGCCTTACATGTTCGGCCCGGGTCGGGGAAAGACGCCCGAACTTATTGGCGCTGGGGGCGGCTAACGGGCGCCCGCTGCGCCGTATTAACTCAAGGGCCAGGGCGTGGTCGGGCATGCGGATTCCCACTGTGGGCAACCCGGAGGTTACCAGGTCGGGCACGCGGGCCGTCTTGGGAACTACCAGGGTGAGAGGCCCTGGCCAGAAGGCTCTGGCCAGCATCCCGATACGGGGGTCTTGTGAAGGGGTAAGCTCGCCCAGTTGTTCCAGGCTCGCAATATGCACGATAAGGGGGTCGAAGGACGGCCGCTCCTTGGCTTCAAAAATACGCGCCACTGCCATGGGGTTGAGCGCATCTGCCCCCAACCCGTATACAGTTTCGGTAGGGAAGGCTACCAACCGCCCTTCCCGGATCAGGGCCGCTGCCTTGTCCATCTCGTCCATAAGCCGAACACTTTACAGCAAAGGTAGGTCCCCGGCTGGCGAAATCAAAAAGCCCTTCCATCTGAAAAAGCCTGTTGCCACAGGCGGGGAAACTTCTCGTCCTGTGTCAGCAAATGAAAAAGCCCTCCATCGGGAGGGCTTTCCTGTACAGGTGGGGAGACTCGAACTCCCAAGCCTTGCGGCACTAGTACCTGAAACTAGCGTGTCTACCAATTCCACCACACCTGCATGCCTGTTTGGGCATCCCAATTCTGTGAATTTGGGAGGGCAAATGTAGCATTTTTTACAAATGCAAACAATTTTTTTAAGTCCATAAAAGCGGGGCCGGCCAATTTCCCATATTCGCCTATCTTTAAGCATCTCGGGGAAAAACTCCGAAAACCACAGAGAAAGCACCAAATGAGACTTTTCAAAACGAAGGCAGGAGCCCTGATCGAGACCAACGGGGGGTTGTACCGCACCCATACCGACTGGGATAGCCTGGTCTGTTCGGAAGATCTGCACCAGCGGTTGCAGGAGGAAATCGCACGCCCGGGGATAGCAAAACTGGCCGCCCCCCTGCCGGGCGACTTGCTCGCCCCGGTGGGACGTCAGGAAGTCTGGGCCGCGGGGGTAACGTATTGGCGCAGTCGCAGTGCCCGTATGGAAGAATCGCAAAATTCAGGTGGCAGCACCTTTTACGACAAGGTTTACGAGGCCGAGCGCCCCGAACTGTTTTTCAAGGCCGCCCCGTTCCGGGTTACAGGGCCCGGGCAACCCGTGCGCATTCGGCGCGATTCGGCCTGGAATGTCCCGGAACCCGAACTGACCCTGCTGCTGAGCCCCAAGGGCCGTATTGAGGCCTATACGATAGGGAACGACATGAGTTCACGCGATATTGAGGGCGAAAACCCGCTCTACCTGCCCCAGGCAAAGTGCTATGATGGTTCATGCGCCATTGGGCCCTGCCTTTACGTAAGCCCTGCCCCCCTGCCCGAGACCACTGAAATAGTCCTGGAGATCAGCAGGGGAGGGAAAACCGTTTTCGGCGGGTCGGTAGGCATCACCCAGATCAGGCGCAAATTTGAGGAGCTGGCCGCTTTCCTTTTCCGCGAAATGAGCTTTCCGCATGGCTGCCTGCTCATGACCGGCACGGGCATTGTGCCTCCGAACGACTTCACCCTGCAGGCAGGCGACGAGGTTCGCATTCAGATTGAGCCGATCGGCAGTCTCATCAACCGCGTCGAATTGTGACACTGACCCATTTTCAGAGTTTGGGCTCCCAGCCTTTTTCGTAAGTGCGTCCCCACTGTTGCAGGGCCTTTGCATCGTTGGTCACCTTCCCGCTCACCGGGTCGATCTCCAGCGTGTGCCCCGCATCCTGCGCCAGGTTGCCCAGGTGGCAAAGGTGGGTTGAGATGCTGCCATCTGCGATGGGGGCGTTCAGGGTAGCCCCGGTGCGGATGGCATCGATAAAATTGCCCACGTGGGTTACGTCTAGGCTGCCGATGCCCTGGGTATCGGTAAGCACGCTCAGTTCCTTTTCGTATTCGATCTTTACCGGTCGCCCGCCCAGGTCGTACAATTTATAATCGTTCCGGCTCAGCTCGATGGTGCCCTTTTCCCCGTAAAGGGTTACGCCCCGACCGGGGCGATCGGGTTTCATAAGGCCCCGGCTGTGGCCGGTCCAGGTCAGAAAGGAGCCGTTGCCGAAGGAATAGGTCACCTGTTGGTTGTCTGGGAATTCCCAGTCATCGTCGTAGGCGAATTTGCCACCGAAGGAGGAAACGCTCACGGGGAAGTCTACCCCCAGGGCCCAGCGGCAGATGTCGATTTCATGGGTGCCATTGTTGTGGATCTCCCCGGTACCCCAACTGCGGAACCAGTGCCAGTTATAGGGGTGCACATTGTCGCGGTATCCGGTGCGGGGGGCAGGCCCCTGCCAGAGTTCCCAATCGAGCCCGGCGGGTACGGGAGCTGCCTTACCCCTGCCGATCGATTCCCTGTTGTTCGAATACCAGGCCTCCCCTTTGTAGACCCGGCCGATCATGCCGTCGCGAATATCGCGGATAGCGCTGATGGATGTCTCGGCAGAACGCTGCTGGTTGCCCATCTGCACCACCTTGCCGTATTTTTTCTGAGCCGCTACCAGCAGTTCGTTTTCGTGCAGGTTGTGGCTGCAGGGTTTTTCCACATATACGTGTTTCCCGGCCTGCAGGGCCATGATGGCCATAGGGGCATGCCAGTGCTCGGGGGTGGCGATAAATACGGCATCGACCTCGGGGTCGTCCAGAATGCGCCTGAAGTCCTTTTCAACCTGGGGAACGCGCCCGATATGCTTCTCGCACCAGGCATTGTGCTCGTCCAGAATGGTGTCGTCCACATCGCAATTGTACTTCAGAAAGGCATTTGGGAGGGCATGAAGTGCCAGCACGTGGGCCTTGCCACGGCTGCGGATACCGATGCAGGCGCATACCACCTTCTCATTGGCCCCCAAAATGCGGGCGAGGCCCGTACTGGGAAAGAGCGCTCCATGCAGCCCTAAGGCGGCCGTACCGGCAGCGGTTTTACGGATGAAATTTCTTCTGGTTTCCATAAGTGGGTCAGTTTAGCGGTTTTATCTTGATGTTTCGGAAGTCTACCTGGTCGCCGTGGTCCTGCAGCAGCAGGTGGCCTCGAACGGCTTCCCCGAAGCCGGGCCAAACCTTGTATTTGCTTTCGGCCACCAGCTGGCGGAAAGCCTCGCTGCCCCGCTCGTATTCCAGTACTTTCACCCCGTTAAGCCAGTGCTCGACATGCCCGTCCTTAGAGGAGATATAGGCGGTGTTCCACTGCCCGATCTCATTAGCCGGTTTGGACGGGTCGGCGGCGATCAGGTCGTAAAGGGAGGCCAGGGTTCGGCTGCCTTCCTGGTTGCCCAGCTTGGCGTCGGGGTGGCGCAGGTCGTCCAGAATCTGGTATTCCAGGCCAATGGCCGAGCCTCCGTCCTTGTTCAGCTCGGTATCGACATAGTATTTGATGCCACTGTTGGCTCCTTCGGTAATCCTGAAATCGACCTTCATCTCAAAATCGCCAAAGGTGTCAAGGGTAACGATATCGCCCCCTGCAGCCGATTCGGCCCCACCGCTCGACAAGACGCGCAGCACCCCGTCTTCCATAGACCATCCCGCCTCTGGAAAGCCTTCCAGGCGGGCGCCCCGCCATCCTGCGGAAGTGGCCCCGTCCCAGAGCAATTGCCAATCGTCCTGTGCTTCGGCATAGGTAAGCTGGTTTTTGGTCACCACCGGGGTCAGGGGAGATTTGCGGCTGTATTTGGCCAGGCTGTCGGTGAGGATGCGCACATTTTTCCACAGGATCTCAGTGCCTGCCTGCTGCTGGTCCCCAATACTGTGCACCTGCAGGGCTATGAAACCGTCGGGGCTCTGGTCGTCTATCAGATAGGCTGCCGGCACGTCATTGATCCAGGTCTTCAGCGTATCGCCAATGGCCTCGATGCGGTAGTGGTTCCAGTCGTGCTGCTTAAAAGCCTGCTGCGCCTGCGGATTGTCGGTAAGGGGCACCAGCCAGCCCCGGGCGGCCTCGTCGTAGATGCCAGCGCTCCAGGCGCGGTCAGACGGGTCAATTTCTATCTGGTACCCGTGTACGCGCCCGTCCATGTACCAGGGATAGCTGTGGCTGCGGATCTGGATGCCGGAATTCATGGTTGAGTCTGCCAGGTAGTCGAGTTCCAAAATGAAATCGCCGTACGTGCGGTCGGTGGTCAGGAAGGAATTGGGGGTGTCGTGCACCGTGGAACCGACGATGGCACCGCCGCGCACGGCGTAATCGGCCTGGCCGCCCTTCTGTGTAAAGCCGCTGAGGTCAGCCCCGTTGAACAGGTCTTGCCAGGGCGCATCGTCTTTGGGGTTCTGCTGACAACCCAGGCACAGGAGCAGGCCCAGGGACAGGAGGGGAATGCTGGTTTTTAAGGATAGTTTCATAACTATGGGTATTAATTGCGTCACAAAATTTTACAAATCAAACAAAGAGGGCAGCCAGAGGCTCAGTTCCGGGATATAGGTTACCAGGAACAGCGCCACGATCATGGCCACAAACAGGGGCAGCAACGGGCGGATCACCTTTTCGATGCTGGTCCGGGCTATGCCCACGCCCACGAAAAGCACCGACCCAACGGGTGGGGTGCAGAGCCCGATACACAGGTTCAGGATCATGATTACACCAAAATGCACGGGGTCGATGCCCAGTCGTGTAACGACAGGCAAAAAGATAGGGGTAAAAATCAGAACCGCAGGAGTCATATCCATAAAGATACCCACAGCCAGCAAGATCAGGTTGATGATCAGCAATATGACCACCTTGTTATCGGTAAGCCCCAGCAGGCCCTCACTGATTTCCTGAGGGATATGCTCATAGGAGAGCACCCACGACATGCTCATGGAAGCCCCGATCAGGAGCATGACAATGGCTGTGGTGGCCGAAGCATCCAGGGCGATCCCGGGCAGGTTCTTGAAATTGATTTCCCTGTAGATTACCCCCAGCACCAGGCTGTAAAGCACGGCAATGGCCGAGGCTTCGGTGGCGGTGAAGATACCGGCCACAATGCCCCCGATTACCACTACCAGCAAGAGAAGGCTGGGCACGGCATCCACAAAGGTACGCACCACGTCAGGCAGGCGGCTGCGCTCCCCGCCCCGGTAGCCTTTCTTCCGCGCCCAGAAATAGGCAACTACCATAAGGAACAAACCGGTGAGAATGCCCGGAATATACCCGGCCAGGAAAAGGGCGGCGATGGAAGCACCCCCACTGGCCAGGGAATAGACGATTAGGATATTACTCGGGGGGATTACCAGGCCCGTAGTGGCCGAGGTAATGTTCACCGCCGCCCCGAATTCGCGCGAGTACCCCTGTTTCTCCATTTCGGGGCCCAGCATGCTGCCCATGGCCGAAGCCGAGGCGAGGGCCGAGCCGGCAATGGCCCCCATGAGCATGGCCGAGATAATGTTGATCAGGGCCAGCCCGCCAGGCATGGCCCCCACCAGGGTTTTGGCAAAGGCGATGAGGCGTCGGGCAATGCCGCCACGATTCATAAGTTCGCCCGACAAAACAAAAAACGGGATGGCCAGCAGGGCGAAACTGTCCAGGCCGGCAGCCATGCGCTGGGCCCCCGTGGTGAGCGCCGGCAGGGCCGGGATGCTCACCAGCATGGTAAGGGTGGCCGAAACCGCGATGCTCCAGGCCACGGGTGTGCCGATGGCGAGCAGGCTTACAAAGCTGAGGATGAGCACGAGCAGGGGTACGTATTCCATGGGTCAGCGGCTTAACAGGTCGGTGGCTTTATAATAGATGATGAGCGCCCCGCTCACGGGAATAACCAGGTACACGTAGGCAAGGGGCAGGCGCAGGGCCGGGGAATACTGTTCGAGTACAAAGGTGATGTAGACCAGGCGTATACCCCCCACCACCAGCCCGAACAGGGCAAAGGCCAGAATTATCCAGCGTACGGTCTGCTGCAATAACCGACGCGTGGGCGGTGCACAGCGGGCCGGCAGCACGTCGATGGCCACATGCCCATTTTGCCCGGAGACATAGGCGGCCCCCAGCACGCCCAGCCAGATCATCAGGTAACGCGCCAGCTCGTCGGTAAAGGAACTGGGGGAGCCCAGCACGTAGCGGCTGCAAACCTGCCAGAGCACGTTAACCACCATTACGGTCATGATCAGGATCAGTGTGCCGGCCAGGGCGGCATCGATAGTCTTGCGCAATTTCATGAGCCCTGCAGTTGCTGGATTTGCCGTATTAGCCTCCTTAAGGTGGTATCGGCCTCATAGAGGCGATAGGCCTCATGGGCGCTCTCGGCAAAGGGTTTTTTATCAGGATGGGAGATGGTGACCCCAGCCTTTTCCACCTCCCGCAGCGCCTCGGCCTCGGCCTCGGCCCACAGCTGCCGCTGATAGGCGATAGACCACTGTGCTGCCTGCCTGATCCAGGCCTGCTCCCGGGGGGTCAGGGTCTCCCAAAACCGGGTGCCTGCAATCAGGACGTCGGGGGAAAAGGTGTGCTCGTCGAGCGAGTAGTACTTGCACACCTCGTAATGGCGCGCCAGGTAAAAGCTGGGCGGATTATTCTCTGCGGCGTCTACCACGCCCTGTTGCAGGGCAGTGTATAGCTCCCCCCAGGAAATGGGCGTGGGAGCACCCCCCATGCTGCGAATCATATTGATGGCCGTCACGCTTTCCATAACCCGCACCTTAAGCCCCTTCAAATCTTCGGGCGATTCGATGGGCTTTCGCATGCTGTAAAAACTCCGGTAGCCGGCGTCGTAAAAGCCCAGGCCCTTGAGCCAGTAGTGGAGGCCGTCGTCGAGCAGTTCCTGCCCGATTGGACCGTCGAGGACCGCATAGGCGTGCCGGCGGTCTGAAAAGAGGTAGGGCAGGCCCAAAATACGGGTTTTGGGGGCAAAATTCTCAAGGGTGGCCACCGATACCTTGGTCATGTCAAGGGTGCCGATCTGCAGGAGTTCCAACACTTCTCTTTCGCTGCCCAGTTGCTGGTTCGGATAAATTTCAAGCTTGAGAACCCCGCCGGAAAGGCTGTCCAGGGCCGAGCCCATGCGTACCATGGCCAAATGCACCGAATGGGTCACGTCCAGGCCGTGGGCCAGGCGGATGGTACGGCCCTGTTTGGCAGGCCGGCACGAAAGGGCCAGCACCGCAAGGAGGAGCGCTATGGCGTGTGCAACCCTCACCCTTTCCCCCTGATATGGGCTATCGTTTTCATCACCTGGCTCACCGAGTCGGCCAGCGTTTTAAAATCTTCCAGTTCCAGGAGCTTTTTGGTGATCAGGTTCGACCCCATGCCCACGCAGCAAACCCCGGCATCGAACCAGCCCCGGAGGTTGGTTTCGTCGGGGCTCACCCCTCCGGTGGGCATGATGCGGGTCCAGGGCTGCGGACCCAACACGGCCCTGACAAATTCGGGGCCATACACCGAGCCCGGGAAAAGCTTGATGATTTCGCACCCCAGCTCCTCGGCATGGCCGATTTCGGTCAGGGAGCCGCACCCGGCCGACCACAAGACTTTCCTCCGGTTGCAGACCCGGGCAATGTCTTCCCTAAAAGAGGGGGTCACTACAAAGCGGGCCCCAAGCTGCATGTATAGGGATGCAGCCGCGCCATCTGTGACCGACCCCACCCCCAGGGCCATGCCGGGCAATTCCCGCAGGGCGTATCGGTTCAATTCTGCAAAGACCTCGTGGGCAAAGTCGCCCCGGGCCGTGAATTCCAGCAGGCGTGCCCCTCCCTGGTAGCAGGCTTTGAGAACTTTTTTCCCGAGTTCCGGATCGGGGTGGTAGAACAGGGGCACCAGGCCGGTTTGATCCATAAGGTTGGCTACTTGCAATCGGGTCATTGTTGCCATAGGTTTTCGGTTGCTTTTGGTTCTTTTGGTTGTTCAGGCACTTGCCGTTAGCGGACCACCCGTCCGGATGCATCGCCCGCCATCAGTTTTTCGGCCTCCGCCACGCTTATCAGGTTGGCATCGCCCACAATGGTGTGCTTCAGGCAGGAGGCGGCCACGGCAAAGTCGAGGGCCCTCTGATCGTTCCCGGGCCAGGTGATGAGCCCGTAAATGAGCCCGCCCATAAAGGCGTCGCCCCCTCCCACGCGGTCTACGATATGGGTAATCTGGTATTCCTGGGAGGCATAAAGCGTCTTGCCGTCGTAAAGCACCCCGGCCCAGGTGTTGTGCGAAGCCGACAGGGAGCCCCTCAGGGTGGTGATTACTTTCTTCGCCCGCGGAAACTTGTCCATCATCTGCTCACAGACCGATAAAAAGGCTGCGGCATTCACATGCCCGCCCTGGGTGGTAACATCCAGGCCCTCGGGTTTGATGCCGAAATGTTTTTCTGCGTCTTCCTCATTGCCCAGGATAATGTCGCAATGGGATGTAAGTTCGGTCATGACCGTTTCGGATGAAACCCCGTATTTCCAAAGCTTGGCCCGGTAATTCAAATCGGTGGAAACGGTGAGCCCCATCTGGCGGGCCTTTTGCACAGCTTCCAGGCAGGCGTCGGCCGCCCCCTGGGAAATGGCGGGGGTAATGCCGGTCCAGTGAAACCACTGGGCATCGCGGAATACAGCCTCCCAGTCTACCATTCCCGGTTTGATCTGGGCCATGGCCGAATGGGCCCGGTCGTAAATGACCTGGCTGCCCCGGCTTACCGCCCCGGTTTCCAGGAAATAGATACCCAGACGATCGCCCCCCCTCAAAATATGATCGGTGCCAACGCCCCGTTTGCGCAATTCCATCAGGGCGCAATCGCCCAGGTCGTTAGCCGGCAGGCGGGTCACAAAATCGGCAGGAAGGCCGAACTGGGCCAGGGAAACGGCCACATTCGACTCCCCTCCCCCATACACCACGTCGAACTGGCTGGCCTGGGAAAACCGCAGGAAGCCGGGTGGGGAAAGGCGCAACATGATTTCGCCGAAGGACACGATCTTTTTCATGATTCGTTTGGGTTAGGTTCCGGAAAATCAAAGAATTCCCGGGCATTAAAGTAACAGATATCGCGCACAATCTGGCCCAGATGCTGCAAATCATAGGGCAATAGGCCCTTTTGGATATCATCCCCGAGCAACTGGCACAACAGCCTGCGAAAATACTCGTGCCGGGGGAAGGAGAGCAGGCTGCGCGAATCGGTGAGCATGCCCACAAACCGGCTGAGCAGCCCCATGTTCGAAAGGGCATCCATCTGGCGACGCATCCCGTCGAGCTGGTCGTTATACCACCAGCCCGAGCCAAACTGCACTTTCCCGGCCACGCTGCCGTCATTGAAATTCCCTACCATGCTGGCGAACACCTCATTCCAGGCCGGGTTCAGGTTGTACAAAACGGTTTTGGCCAGCTGGTCGGTGCGGTCGAGGTGGTTTAAAAACCCGGCCAGGGCAGTGGCCTGCGGAAAGTCGCCAATAGAGTCAAAACCTGTGTCGCGGCCCAATTTGGCCCCCATGCGGCTGTTCGCATTGCGCAGGGCCCCCAGGTGAAATTGCTGCGCCCAGCCATAGCGGTGGTACGCCCGGCAGAGGAAGGTCAGGGTCTCAAAAGTAAAAAAGGCCTGCTCTTCCCCGGTCAGGGCTGTGCCGCCACGCACCTTTTTGAAGAGCTGCCCGGCATCGAAAGGTGCCGATTCATAATAGTACAATTGCTCCAGCCCGTGGTCGGAGAGGCGGCAGCCGTTCTCGTGGAAAAAGGCGATTCGGCCTTCCAGGGCTGCCAACAGGTCGGCATATCGTTGTATGGGGAAGCCACTGGCTGCTTCGAGCCGCCCCAGATAGGCGTTATAGGCCACGGGGTCGGCAACCGCATAGGCCGCATCGGGCCGGAAGGCCGGGTACATGCGCAGGCCGTCGCCCACCCGGGCGGCCTGGCGGTGGAATTCGAGGGTATCGGCCGGGTCGTCGGTGGTACAGACCACCTCCACCCGCATCTGCCGCAGCAGGGCCCGGGCCGAATGGCTGGGCAGCTGCAGCCGGGCAGAGGCAGCCTCGTAAACGATATCGGCATTCTGCCCGGTAAGCAGCTGCCCTATATCAAAATAGCGCTGCAACTCCAGGTGGGTCCAGTGGTAGAGGGGGTTGCGAATCGTAAAGGGTACCGCTTCTGCCCATTTGCGGAACTTATCCCGGTCAGGGGCCGTTCCGGTAATAAAGGCTTCGTCTATTCCCAGGGTGCGCATTGCCCGCCATTTGTAGTGGTCGCCGGCCAGCCAGGCCTGGGTGATGTTCGCGAATTGATGGTCGGCAGCAATTTCACGGGGGCTCAGGTGGTTGTGGTAATCAATGATGGGCAGGTTGGCCGCATAGCCGTGGTAGAGTTCGCGTGCGGGCTTGTTCTGCAAGAGGAAGTCGTCGCCTATAAAGGACATAGGGTTGTCTGTTCTGTCGGGCCTTTGGGGCCGGTCCCGGTGTTGCCCGGACACTTCTACTAAAATAGCACAATTTGACCATTGCACCGCCTGCCAGACCAAATTCGCCCCTTCAGCGGAGTTGCGTATCTTTAGGCGAACCTTCACTAACCGGCATCTCTATGCAAAACAAGCCCTCCCTGCTGCTAAAGACTATTGTGTGTTTTTGGGTGTTGCTCCCCTTGTCGGGAATGGCCCGGCAGGCAACGACCGATACCCCGGAGCGCCCGCTTCGAATAGGGGTGGCAGGCCTAACCCACGGCCACGTGGGCTGGGTGTTCGGGAGCGCAGCCCGAGGCGATATCGAAATAACCGGCATCGTGGAGCCCGACCGGGAGGTGGCCCGCCGCTATTGCGAGCAGTATGGCTTCCCCCCGGGAAAAGTCTTTGACAGCTTCGAACAACTCTTCGCCACAGAAACGCCCGAGGCCGTGGCGGCCTTTGGGAATATTCACGACCACCTGGCCGTGGTGGAAGCCTGTGCCCCCCGTGGTATTCACGTCATGGTCGAAAAACCCCTGGCGGTAAGCCTCGACCACGCGCGCAAAATGGCAACCCTGGCCCGGCAACACGGCATCTGGCTGCTCACCAATTACGAGACCACCTGGTACCCGACCAACCACCGGGCGTATACTTTGGTCAAACGGGATTCCGCCATTGGGCCGATTCGCCGGATCGAGGTACAGGACGGCCACCGGGGCCCCGTGAAAATAGGCGTGCAACCCGAATTTTTAGCGTGGCTCACCGATCCGGAGCGCAACGGCGGGGGATCCCTGACTGACTTCGGGTGTTACGGGGCCAACCTGATTACCTGGCTGATGGACGGCAGGCGCCCCATGAGCGTCACGGCCCTGACGGGCCAGCTGCAGCCCGGGAACAACCCGAAGGTGGAAGACGAGGCCATAATCCTGCTGGCCTACCCGGATGCAGTGGGGGTGATACAGGCCTCCTGGAACTGGCCCATCGGCCGCAAAGACATGGCCATATACGGGCTGAGCGGTGTGGTTTATGCCGATAACCGCCACCACTTCAGGGTGCGCATGGCCGAAGGATACGACGGCTTTGAGGAAACCTCCGAGACCCTGCCTGAACGGGAAGCGCCCCTGAACGACCCGTTCCTCTTTCTGAGGGCGGTTGTGCGAGGCCACCTGGTACCCGGGCCAACCGATCTGTCAGCTTTGGAAAACAACCTGACGGTTATGGAAATACTCGACGCCGCCAGTCGCAGTGCCCGGGAGGGGCGCAGCATCCGGTTTGACAGCCCCTCAGAAAAGCCATGAAGCGGATAGGGATAGGGGAGCTGACCTTTGATTGCTGGCTATCCGGAGCCCCGTCAGGCAAGTGCGTGGTGCTGTTGCATGGGTTTCCCGAGACTTCGATCATGTGGGCCGGGCTGATGGAGGAATTGTCGGCCCGGGGCACTAAATTATTACCGGGCTAACCTTGGGGGCGGAAAATTGGAACGCATCGGGGGCATCCAGACGCCTACTTTGATTTAGCTGGGGAAAACGCGATATGGCCATCGGGGAAGTTTCCAAAGCCGTTGCGGAGCACCTCGCCACAAATTCCGGACTTTCGTGATACCCCGATAAACGGCCGTGCGATAACGGCCGGTTCCCTTCTTAAAAAAGTCACAATAAGCCCTGACGATTGTCCAGAAATGCGAGATTATTCATAAATTCCGGACTCCTTAAACTTCACACAATAAAAACCCTTCTGAAGATGAAATCAAGACTTTTACTTTTTCTCTTTGTATTATCCACCTGGGCGATTCATGCCCAGGCAATCCAGACGGCCTCCGTGGAGGGCATTACCGAATACCGCCTCGACAACGGGCTCAAGGTACTTCTGTTTCCAGACAATTCCTCCCAGACCATAACGGTTAACATAACCTATCTTGTGGGGTCGCGCCACGAAGGATACGGGGAAAAAGGCATGGCCCACCTGTTGGAGCACATGGTGTTTAAGGGCTCTCCCAAACACACCGATATCCCAAAGGAGCTTAGCACGCACGGGGCCCGGCCCAATGGCACCACCTGGTACGATCGCACCAATTACTACGAAACCTTTAATGCAACCGATGAAAACCTCGACTGGGCCCTTGACCTGGAGGCCGACCGGATGATGAATTCCTTCATCTCAGGGGAAGACCTGAAATCGGAATTCAGCGTGGTGCGCAACGAGTTCGAAATGGGGGAAAACGATCCTTCCGGTGTGCTCATGGATAAGGTAATCGACGCAGCTTTCCTCTGGCACAACTATGGAAATTCCACCATCGGGAACCGCTCTGACATCGAGCGCGTACCCATAGCCAACCTGCAGGAATTCTACCATAAATTCTACCGGCCCGACAATGCCGTGCTGATGATCACCGGGAAGTTTAACCCGGAAGAAATGCTGCAGAAAGTAGTGGATAATTTCGGGCCCCTGAAAGCCCCTGATGCTCCCATCCGCGATTCCTATACCGAAGAACCCCCCCAGGACGGGGAGAAACGCGTTACGGTTAGCCGGGTAGGCGATATACAGCTCGTATCGGCCCTCTACCATACCCCGGCCGGGTCGCACGCAGATTATGCCCCCATGACCATCCTGGAAGACATATTAACCGACGAACCCTCCGGGCGCCTTTACAAGGCCCTGATCGAAACCCAGAAGGCTTCCTCGATCTGGTCTTCCATCCCCTTCACCAAAGAACCGGGATTCCTGTATATTAATGTAGATGTGCCTTCCGACAAGGATGCAGACGAAGTGGAAGCCATCCTGAAAAAGACCCTGGAAGACCTTAAGACCAACCCGGTTACCGAAGAAGAAGTTACCCGGGCCAAAGCCAACCTGGCCAAAAGTTACGACCAGGATTTTCGCAACTCCTCCTTTATTGGCCGTCGCATAAGCGAGTACATTGGAGCCGGCGACTGGCGGCTGGTGTTCATTACCCGCGACCGGGTGGCCGAGGCCAATGTGGAACAGGTGAATGAAATTGCCGGGAAGTATATCATTCCGACCAACCGTACTATGGGCCGGTTTATGCCCAACAAATCACCGGAACGGGTGAGCATTCCACACACCGAGGGCCTGGCCGAACTGGTCGGCAATTACAAGGGGAAGGAAGACCTGGGAACGGGCGAAGCTTTTGACGTGGCGTACGACAATATTCAGTCGCGCCTGGAATCGGGCACCCTGCAAAATGGCATTCAGTATGGCTATATAGAAAAGAGCAACCGCGGGAACAGCGTGATCGTAAGCTTCAGCATCCGCAACGGGGACGTGAACAGCCTGATGAACAAAGGGGTGATTCCGTCCTTTACTGCCAGTATGCTGAACAAAGGCACCCAGACCCGCAGCCGCCAGCAGATCGAAGACGAACTGAGCCAGCTCAAATCGTCCATCTACTTCAGCGGCCGCAATGGCAATGTTTATGCCAGCATCAATACCACGAAGGAGAACCTGATCGCCTGTTTGGCGCTGATGGCCGACATGCTGAAAAACCCGTCCTTCGACCCGGCCGAGCTGGAAAAATTGAAAACCGAGTCACTGGCTTCCCTTGAAGCCAACAAGACCGAGCCCCAGGCGCTGGCCTTTGAACGCCTGGCCCAGATTAACAATGCCTATCCGAAAGGGCACCCGAATTACGCCATGAGCCAGGCCGAGGAAGAAGCCGCCATCAGGGCACTTACCATAGACGACGTGAAGCAGTTCTACACCGATTTCTACGGCCTGGGCAAATCGATCAACATCGGCATCGGCACCTTCGAGGGCGACGAGGTCAAGGCCTTTATGGAGCGGGAATTTGCCGGTTACCAGAGCAAGAACCCCTATGCAGAAATCAAAGCCCCTTATATCGCCAACAAGGCAGCCAATGAAAAAATCGTTACCCCCGATAAGCAGAATGCCTTTACCTTCGGGGTGCTCGGAGTGGAAATAAGTGAGTATTCGCCCGACTACCCGGCCCTTGAAATTGCGGGCGCCATTCTGGGAGGGGGCTTTCTGAATTCGCGCATCGCCGACCGCCTGAGGCAGAAAGACGGGGTGAGCTACGGGGCCGGGGGCAACCTGCAGGCCGACTCCGACAAGGTAGACCAGAATTCCCAGTTCTTTGTTTACGCCATTTACAACCCGGGCAACCTGGAGAAGGTAGAACTCGGCTTCCGGGAAGAAATTGAGCGCTTCATGGCCGAAGGGGTTACCGAAGAGGAAGTGAAAAATGCTGTGAACGGCTGGATAGAGGGCAACAATGTGTCAAGGGCAAAAGATAACGAGCTCTCGAGCCTGATCAATAACAACCTCTATTACGAGCGCGATATGAACTACCAGAAGCAGATGGAAGAACAGGTTTCGAAACTGACCGTGGCCGAGGTGAACACCGCGATCAAGAAATACCTGAAGCCCTTTGGCCAGTGGACCGTGGTAAGTGCCGGCGACTTTAAAGACGCCCCGGTTCCCTCGGGAAATGAATAACCTGGATTTCAACATGAAAAAGCCTCCGCAACCGGAGGCTTTTTTTATGTGGCTTTGCCAGAGAAAAAGCGGGATAGCATCCTGAAAAGGAAGGGCAGCAGGCTCACGATAATGAGCCCCAGGAAGATCAGGCCATAGTTTTGCCTGACCCAGGGCACCTCGCCCAGCAGGTTGCCGACCAGCGTAAAGACCAGCACCCAGGCAAAAGCCCCCAGCACGCTGAGCCTGAAAAAGGAGTGATAGGGCATGGCGACCATCCCGGCCACAAAGGGCAGATAGGTGCGGATGATGGGGAAGAACCGGCCGATGATTACGGCCTTTTCCCCATTTTTCCCGATAAACTCGCGGGCACGCTCATAATGGTTCTGAACCAGGCGGTTTTTCCGGGTAATCACCCATTTGCCGAACCGGAGTCCCAACTGGTAATTCGTGAGGTTGCCCAATACGGCTGCCAGGATGAGCAGGGGTATGATCAAGGCAATGTTCAAAGGTGTGGCGGCCGATACCACCCCCACCGAAAACAGCAGGCCATCGCCTGGTAAAAAAGGGAAAGTTATAAAGGCCGATTCACAATAAATAATCAGGAAGATCACCAGGTAGGCCAGGGCCAGGTTCGCAGCGATCAGGGCATTGAGGTAATCGTCTGTGCTGGTGAGTAATTCTAACAGGTCCATGGAGTTGAAACGCTGCTGC
This sequence comes from Robiginitalea sp., assembly GCA_024642005.1. Lineage (GTDB taxonomy): Bacteria > Bacteroidota > Bacteroidia > Flavobacteriales > Flavobacteriaceae > Robiginitalea. Next base: position 176,051 of record JAHECA010000001.1, read on the forward strand.
GCAGTGGTTCCGATCAGCCGGATTTTCCCCGCGAACGCAGGGCTGCAAGGTAGTATATCCGCTCAGAATTCAGAAGGATGCGGGTTTATATTCCTTGCCTGCTCAGTACGATTCAATCCATTGAAAGCGCTCCTTAATTATGGCATCTTTACGGGTAGACACGAATTCCAGATAGGCCGATGCCGCCGGGGAAAGCTTCTTGGCCCGCAACCAGATCAGGTTCCAGGTGGTGGAAAGGGGCAGGCCTCTTACCGGTACAATCTGCAGGTCGTTGTTTCGCAATTCATTCTTGATGCCGATAAGCGGCATCACAGAAGCCCCCAACCCGGCAAGTACGGCCTGTTTTACGGCTTCATTCGAGGTGAGCTCAATTTTGGTGCGAACCTCGAAACGGTTTTGGGAAATAAACTGTTCCATGGCATTGCGGGTGGCCGAACCGGGTTCGCGGTAAAGGAGCGGTACCCCTTCAAAGAGTTTGCGCCGGTTGGCAGGACCCGGGAGGGGCAGGTTTGGGGATGCCACGTAATACAGGCGATTCGGCATTAGCTCTACCCTATGGATGCGCAGGGTGCCAGGCACCACCGAAACCAGGGCAAAATCGATCTCATTGGCCTCTAGGCTCTCCACCACCCGGGACTTGTTGGTTACATCCATGCTGAGTTCCACCCCGGGGTACTTGCCCATAAAGTCTGACAGGAAATAGGGCATCACGTATTTTCCGGTGGATACAATCGAAATTTTTAGCCTTCCGGCCAGCTCGCCCTGAAAGGCGAGGGTTTTGAAATTAATGGCGTGAACCTCGTTCAGAACCTTTTCGGCAGCCTGTGCGATTTCGCGCCCGAAATCGGTGATGAACAACCTGCGCCCGACCACTTCGGTCAGCGGGATGGGGAACTGGTCCTGAAAATTTTTCAACTGAATGGAAACGGCTGGCTGGGTCAGGTGCAATGCCTCCGAAGCTTTTGTAATGCTCTGAAGCTGAGCGATTTTATGAAATATCTGTAGTTGATGTAAGGTGTAATTCATAAATATATTTAATCTATTTCATTACAAATATAAATATTATTAAATGTTTCAACTGTCTCATCTTTGCCGCCGGAATTATCCATCAACCCTAAAAACTCCTATAATGCACACCCAGGAAATGGAACCAACCACGGCGACCCGTCAAAAAGTACAACTGGTAAAAGGGGCCTTTACCCCTTCTGAAGCCGCCGATATTGTTGGCGCGCTCATCGACGAAAAAATCAACTTCCACAAGATCCAGCGCCTGCAGCGGTGGGAGGGCAATCACAAAAGCGATACAGGCGACCTGAATGACCGGATTGCCGAGCTCGAAACAAGCCGCACCCAGGCCCTGGCCTTTATCTCCCAGATCCGTAAACAGGGTAAGGTTTTGCAAATCAAGGGAACCCTCGAACTAACCGTGGCCGAACAAAGCCAGCAATAAACAAAGCCAACCTGTGAAAATTTCAAGAGAAATCGTTTTGCTGACCACCGCCATAGCCGTAATGGGCTCCCTGCTGTTGCTTTCGGCCGACCTGAGCGCCGTCCTATTTAATCGCCTGCTGGTTTGCAGTTTCATCCTGACCTTGCTGTTTGTCGTCAAGGCGCGGGGGAAGGTATCGCAAGACAAGCAAGCATCGCACGACCGAATGAACCCTAAAACCGCCCGTCAGCATGACTGAACCCACAATTTCCTTCCCCGGCGGCACCAAGGCTGTGGAAGGAATCCGCACTACTCCGGGGGTACTGGCCCGAACCACCGCCCCACTGCTATGGGTAGCCTTCCTGGCCACGGCCGGCTACACCGCCGCGGTATTCCCTGATTGGCCGCAATACAATTGGAAGGGCCTGCTGCGCATTGACGGCTTTACGCTGCTCATCTGGATGACGGTAACCTTCTTTGGGGCCGTGGTGAGCCGCTATGGGCGCAACTACCTGGCCGGATTCAGGCACCAGGAACGGTTTATGGCCCTCACCCTCGGCTTTGTCGGCTCGGTAATGTTACTGCCAGCCGCCGAGCACCTGGCCCTTATCCTGCTCTGCTGGCTGGCCATGGGCCTGATTATGTCGCGGCTTATCGGCATCGACTCAGGCTGGACCGAAGCCCGGGAAGCCGGCCGCAACAGTCGGCGCTATTTCCTTTCAGGCACCCTCTTGCTGGCCCTGGGCGCCGGGGTACCCGCCTTTTGGGCCCGGGCCTTTACCCTGCAGGAGTTGCTGGGCGCCCTCGACCGGCTACCGGCCGGCCTTGTGCTCTTTTCGGCCATTTGTATCGCAGCTGCAGCCGTAATCCAGTCGGCCATATATCCCTTCCATAGGTGGCTGCTCTCCAGCATGACGGCCCCCACACCGGCCTCGGCCCTGATGCACGCTGGTTTTGTTAACGGCGCCGGCATCTTGTTGACGCTGTTCGCCCCGCTGCTGTTTGCCTCAGACACCCTGACCCTTTTGCTGGTAATCGGTGGGCTCACCGCCATCGTCTCCCAATTTGCCAAGCTGTTGCAGGTACATGTAAAACACAAGCTGGCCTGTTCTACCATCGCCCAGATGGGCTTTATGGTCATGCAATGCGGCCTGGGCTTTTTCAATGCGGCCGTGGCGCACCTGATCCTCCACGGCTTTTACAAGGCCTACCTCTTCCTCTCGGCCGGGGAGGGCATTGCGCCCACCCAGCCACAGGCGTCTCCTTACATCCGCATCAAACCGCTGCAGGCCCTGGTCGTGCTCGCGTACGGGGTACTGGGGGCCTACCTCTTCATGGCCCTGACGGGCAAGGGTAAAAGTTGGGACAGCGGCATCTTCCTGACCCTGATTGCAGCCATCACGGTGGGACAGGTTACCTATAACTTCGTCAAGCAAAACAGCTTTGCCCTCTGGCAGCGCCTTTTGCTTCCGCCAGTGCTCTTTACAGCCGGGATCGGGCTGTACGCCCTTACCTTCAACGGGGTAACCGCCCTGATGGCCCAGTTGCCCCAGGTGGCAGAACCCCAGCCACTGACAGCCGTACAAATCGGCTTTGGCCTGGTATTCCTCGCCGGCTTCTTTGTAATGAAGCTCGGTATATACCGCCGGTTCCCCTGGCTGTACGTCAAGCTCATGAACCTGACCCAACCCTATAAACAAACGATTCTCGCTGCTAATACACCCGCCCGATGAAGATTGCCTCCCTGCACAAGAACCTTGAAATAGCCAGCCGGAGTATCGGCAAAACCTGGCCTTTATATGGTTTTGTAACCTCCAACCCCCTGAGCGGATATGAAACCCAGCCCTTCTCTCAGGCCCTGCCGGAAGCCGGCAGGCGCCTTGGGGCCCGCGTCTATCCCGATGCCGCAACCTTCCGAAGGGCCTACGCCGTCGGTGAAATCGCAGATGCCGAATTGCTCCCGCTGCTGCGTGAAAAGGGCCTTAACCAGGCCCCAGGGCATTACCTCGGCCAAATGGAGCCAGCCGATGCCGGCACCCCGGCACCGGCCAACCGCGAACTCAACCGGCTCACGGCCAAATGGCTGGCAGCCTTTCTGGACGAAGGGTTGGCCGAATGGAGCATGCCCGGACGGGAAAAGGGCTTCTACCAATCCTGGAGGAAACTGGCCCCATCTGATGGTGAATTAAAGGGTATTTCCACAAAAGACATCCCGGTTACGGCCTCGGAAGCCCTTTTGGCAATCCTTGGCGATTTCCCCGAGGAAGCGCACGCGGGCATTCTGGCCTGGCACCTCGAAGCCCTTCCAGGTTGGGCCGGGTATATCAAATACCGCTCGGAGGAGCAAACCGACTGGCATCAAAATTTCCCTGTCAACCTCGAAGAATACCTGGCCGTACGCCTGCTGATGGCCCGTGCCCTGGCGGCCCCGATCGCCCCGCCCGAAAAACGGGAATGGATACCGGGCTCCGAGGTACTGGCCCACATCTGGTTGACCGCCTGGGAACGAACCTGGCAGCAAAAGCTGCTCGGTCCCCTGGGTCGGGAAGCCCACAGGCGGGACGACACACACAGCGCCCCGGATGCCCAGCTGGTTTTTTGCATCGACACCCGGTCAGAGCCCATCCGACGGCACGTAGAGGCCCAGGGGAAATATGAAACCTTTGGCTATGCCGGCTTCTTCGGCATTGCCATGGACTACAAAACCCCCGAAAACGGCCTGGTACGCAAATCGTGCCCGCCCATCGTGCCTTCGGCCTACCAGGTTCAGGAAAGCCCGCGGCAGGGCCAGTCAGAAGCGTTCGCGCAATTTACCCGCAAGAGCCGGCTCAGAGCGTTCTACCAGTATTTCCTGAAGCGGATGAAGAATATGCTGCCCTCCACCTTCGGCTTTGTGGAAGGCACAGGGGTGAGCTACGGGGCCACCCTGCTGGCCCGCACCTGGATGCCCCGCTGGTGCTACCTGCAGGGGCTCAGGAACACCCTGTCTCCTGAACAAAGCTGCGAGCCCGAACTCCTGGCTTCTGGCTGCGACACCCGGGCTGAAGATCAGGCCCACCTCGGCCTATCTGAAAAAGTGGCCGTGGTAAAGTCGGCTTTTGACCTGCTGGGCTGGCAGACCTTCGCTCCCCTGGTGGTGTTTGCAGGTCACGGCAGCCATTCCGCCAACAACCCCTTCGCTTCCAGCCTCGACTGCGGGGCCTGCGCCGCAAGCCCGGGCCGGCACAATGCCCGCATGCTCGCACGCCTGGCAAATGAAAAAGCCGTACGGGAAGCCCTGTACGGGGAATTTGGAATCGAGATACCCGAAGGCACCTACTTTGTGGGCGCCGAACACAATACCACCACCGACGCCATTACCCTCTTCGATGCCGATGCACCCGAAACACACCTGGCAAGGCTGGGCCGGCTTCGGGCCGACCTCGAAAAGGCCAGGAAATCGGCAACCCGCCAGCGCCTGGGCCTGACAAAAGGCAGTGTGGAGGCTTCGGAACGCAGGGCCGGCGACTGGGCCGAAACCCGACCGGAATGGGGCCTTGCCCGTAATTCCGGGTTCGTGATAGGCCCGCGCAGCCTGACGCGGAACCTGAACCTGGAAGGGCGCTGCTTCCTGCACTCCTACCGCTGGGACCTCGACCCCGACGGCAAAGCCCTCGAAGGAATTTTACAGGGGCCCATGGTGGTAACCCAATGGATCAACAACCACTATTACTTCGCTACCGTAGACCCAAATCGCTTTGGCAGCGGCTCCAAAATAACCCAGAATCCAACGGGCCGGTACGGCGTGCTGCAGGGTAACGGGGGCGACCTGAAAGCAGGCTTGCCCCTGCAATCGGTTTACCTGACCGACACGGAGGCCTACCACCAGCCCCTGAGGCTTTCGGTTGTAATCCAGGCCCCGAAGAAACGCGTGGCCGAACTCCTGGCCCGCAATGAGAACCTGAAAAACCTGGTGGCGAACCAATGGATTTACGTGCTGGTGCTCGACCCGGAGCAGAACAATCGCAGTTATCGCTTTACGAAAGAGCTGAGCCTTGCTCCGACTGAAACCGGGCCTGCCATTGCAACAGGGAAGCCTGCCAAAGCCGAGCTTGCCCTGGCACCCTGCTGAGGATAGCGGGCCCAGTGACCCGCCGCAACGATTTGGGACCAATTTTCCCCCAGCCCTAACCCTTTACTTGAGGGGCCGGCCGGGAGCGGTGCCAAATCGTTCCTCATTTTCGTACCTTGGCCCAAACCGACGACTATGAAAAATACTGCCAAGACTCTGCTCCTGTGCCTGTGCTGCATAGGCATGGCCCAGATTGCCCGCTCCCAGGCCGGCCCTGTATTTATCGACGGGCAGGCGCAAGTAGTACCTGCCTTCGCTGACCCCCAGCGCTGGATCAGGCACGACCTTTGGGTGGAAACCGAATTCGATTCGGACGGCGACGGCCTGCCCGACCGGATGCACGTTGACGTGACCCGGCCCTACCAAACCGATACCGAAGGCCTTAAACTGCCTGTCATCTATGCTACCAGTCCGTATTTCGCCGGAACAGGCGGAAACGAGCAAGACTTGTTCTGGAATGTGAAACACGAGCTGGGCGAACCCGGAAAACCGCACATTCACCCTGAGGTGGTGCGCCGGGGCGAACGGCCCGTAATCTCCGATTCCCACATAGAAACCTGGGTGCCCCGGGGCTACATTGTAGTGCATTCTTCTTCCCCGGGCACGGGATTGTCAGACGGGGCCCCTACCGTGGGCGGCGACAACGAGTCCCTGGCGCCCAAGGCTGTAATCGACTGGCTGTGCGGCCGGGCCAAAGGCTATACCGAACGCCGGGGAACCATAGAAGTGAAGGCCTTCTGGTCTACCGGCAAGGTGGGCATGACCGGCACCTCCTATAACGGCACTCTGCCCCTGGCGGCGGCCACCACCGGAGTGGAGGGACTGGAAGCCATCATCCCCATTGCCCCCAATACCTCGTATTACCACTACTACCGTTCTAACGGCCTGGTCCGTTCTCCGGGCGGTTACCTGGGTGAAGACATCGACGTGCTTTACGACTTTATCAACAGCGGGGACGAGTCGAAACGGGCCCGGAACAACGCCGTGGTGCGCGACGGGGAAATGGCCCGGGGCATGGACCGGATTACGGGCGATTACAACGATTTCTGGGCCGGACGCGACTACCTGAACGACATGGGGCCCATGAAGGCGGCCCTCTTTATGTCGCATGGGTTCAACGACTGGAACGTGATGCCGGAACACAGCTACCGGATCTACAACGCCGCCCGGGAAAAAGGGCTGCCCCACCAGATCTACTACCACCAGAACGGGCATGGCGGCCCACCGCCCATGTGGATGATGAACCAGTGGTTTACCCACTACCTGCACGGGGTGGAAAACGGTGTGGAAAACAACCCCAGGGCCTGGATTGTGCGCGAGCATGACGACCCGGAGAATCCGACCCCCTATGCCGACTACCCGAACCCGGAGGCTTCCCCCGTTACCCTGCAGCTGGGGCCCGGGGCACCCGGCTACGGGAGCTTGCTACTACAGAAGCCTGCCAATGCCGGGCAGGAAACACTGACCGACAACTATTCCTTTTCCGGAGAATCGCTGGCCCGGGCCGAATTCACGGAGCACCGCCTGCTCTACCTGAGCCCGGTCCTGCAACAGGACGTGCATATTTCAGGGATCCCCAGGGTAACGGTGAAACTCGCAAGCAGCAAGGCGGCCGCCAACCTCTCGGTCTGGCTGGTAGCCCTCCCCTGGGAGGAGGGGCGCGGTACCGTGATAACGGACAATCTTATTACCCGAGGCTGGGCCGACCCACAAAACCACCGCTCCCTCACCGAAAGCGAAGCCCTGGAGCCCGGCACCTTTTACCAGCTGTCATTTGACCTGATTCCCGACGACCAGGTCATTGCCAAAGGCCAGCAAATCGGCCTGATGCTTTTTTCGAGCGACCGCGATTTCACGCTATGGCCGGCACCCGGCACCCGGCTAACCATCGACCTGGGCGAGACGGCCCTGACCCTTCCGGTTGTAGGGGGCGAGCCCGTCTGGGAGCAGGCCACGGGAAGCAACAATTAAGAATTCCGGAGGCACGGGACTCAGCGGATCATCCGGCGGCGGCCCCATTTAAAAAAGCGGAACAGCCCCCAGGCCAGTAGTGCCAGCAAAAGAAGTATGCCGCCAAGTACCAGGCTCGGGTAGCTGAGGGCAGCCGATACGCCCATAACCTTGGTTGCCAGGGCTTGTACCGCCGCAACCTGCTCGGGGTGCTCGGCAACAGGGGCGGAATAGTCGAAGCCTACCAGACGGGGCAAAAAGCCTTTTTCCACCGTGGCTTCCAGGCAGAAGATGTGTATTTCTTCCGCAGTTCGGGAGGCCAGCCGCAAATCGTAGGCCAGCTCGTCCCAACTCATGCTCGGCATGCTGGGGTCGAACCCGCCCCCGGTGCTGCCAATGGCCACTTGCTTGAGGTTTTCGTCCAGGGCCAGTACCTTGAGGGTACCGTAGGCATTCCCCATAAAGGAGGTGTATAGCATGGGGATGTCTTTGTCTGTTTCCAGGTCCATGAAGCCGGTGGCCTGTTGCAAGGCGGTTCGCCCGGCCTGGGTCTCATAACGGATAAAGGGCACATAATAGCTTTCGATCGGATAGCCGTCGCCCCGCACAGTTTGGATCAGTTGCCGGTAATCGGCATTGGCCTGCAGGAAATCCTCCTTGCCGTATAAACGGCCAATTACCTTGCCCAGGAGCTTCAGTTTGCTGTTTTGGAACAGCTCAATGTCGTTCCTGTCGAGCTCCAGGTCGATGCCGATACCGCTGAAGCGGATGCCCTCTTTTTGGGCCCAATCCCTGATTTCGTAGTAGCGGGCAAAGGCCTCGGCTGCGTTGCCGCTGTGGAACCAGTACCCCTGCTCTTTAGGCAGCAGCAGCCAGGCGACCACCGGAACACCTGCTTGGTTCAGCTCGCGGAGCACCGCAGCACGCTCGGGGCTCAGGTCGAGCATGCCCATCCGAATTTCGGCCCCGAGTTCCTGCAGGGCGGGGATTAGCGTGGTATCGGCAAAAAGGGCCTGTACCTGAGGGCCCTCCTGCTCGTTGAAAAAGGACAGGCGGGGGGTCTGGGCCGGGGCCCAGAGCGACAGGAGCAGCAGGCTCCACATCAGTAAATGCTTCATGCAGGGTCGGGTTTGGCGTTCTTCGAAAATAGGGAAACCCGCTTATAATTCCACACCTGCCTCCTGCCTGATTTCACGCGATGAAACTCCGGCTTTTAATCGATAGCTACCAGGCTCCAGCACCCATCGAGAGGCTTGCTCGTCCCAGTACCGCAGGTCGTCTGTCGCTATGCGGAAGTTCAGGGTTTGCTCCTCCCCGGGAATCAGGTTCCGGGTTTTGCCAAAGGCCTTCAGCTCCTGCAGGGGCCGATCGATCTGCGAACCGGGTTTGGATACATAAAGCTGCACTACTTCCTTGCCCGGAACGGTTCCGGTATTGCGCACGCGCAGGCTTACCTGAAGCATGCCGTCTGCGAGTTGTGCCTGAAGCGAATCCACCTCAAAAGTGCTGTACGACAGCCCGTAACCGAACGGATAGGAAACATCCTTTCCGGCCGTGTCGAAGTGGCGGTAACCCACATAGACCCCTTCTTCGTATACCGTGAAATCGACATCGCGCACTTGCTCATTCTCGGGTACAGACTTGCCTGCCATCATATCGGTCATACTCATTGGCTTGCCGTCGTGCGGAAAATTGGCATCAGAGGCGTGGTCGCTGAGTTTAACCGGAAAGGTCATTGGCAACTTGCCGCTGGGGTTCACGTTGCCGCTCAATATATCGGCCACGGAGTTGCCACCTTCCTGCCCGCCCTGCCAGGCCAGCAGGATGGCGTCGGGTCGGTTTTTCCAGGAAGCGGTTTCGATAACCCCGCCCACATTCAGCACTACCACCACAGGTTTCCCTGCATCGTGGAAGGCCTGGCAGGCACCTTCAATCAGGTCGCGCTCTTGGCGGGAAAGCAGGAAGTCGTTTGCTTCCGTGCGATCGCCCCCTTCCCCGCTGTTGCGACCGATGGTAATAACCGCGGCATCGCTGCCAGCGGCGAATTCCCTGAGCTGCGCCTCGCTATAGGACAACTGCGGTGGGTTATAGGGCACAAACATGGCCTGAAATCCTTCGGGCTTGACAAATTCCTTGGGGTGGGCCTCTTTGTGGGCCTCAAACGCGTTTTTGGCCGCTTCGTTGATGGTGTAGCTGCCGGCCCCCAGCCCACCTTCTTTGTCCAGGCCGGTATTGCGGATCCCTTCTTCCAGTGAAATCGTATAGGCCTCATTCACATCGCCCGAGCCAGTTCCCCCGGCAATAAATTCATAGGAGGTAACCCCGAGCAGGGCCAGTTTGCTGGCAGGCGCCAGGGGCAGTACGCCCTCATTCTTGAGCAGCACCATCCCTTCAGCAGCCGAACGGCGTGTTACGGCGGCGTGGGCTTCCAGGTTCGGGTCATTCGTATTCGGGTAGTTCTGCATCTTTTTGGTGCCCAAAATCAATTTCAGGATGCGTTTTACGGAGGTGTCGATAGCGGCTTCGGAGAGCTCCCCGTCTTCCTGGGCTTCAAGCAGGGCGTTCCACTGGAATTTGGTGCCGGGCTCCAACAGGTCGTTACCCGCCCGAATCATGGCCGGCGCATCGTTTCCGCCGAACCAGTCAGACATCACCAGGCCTTCGAAGCCCCATTCCTTCCGCAAAATATCGGTAAGCAGGTAGGGGCTTTCGGCTACATAGGTACCGTTTATTTTGTTGTAGGAAGACATAATGGTCCAGGGCTGCGACTCCCTGACAATGATCTCGAAACCCTTCAGGTAAATTTCGCGCAGGGCACGCTCGGAGACAATCGCGTTGTTGTTGTTCCGGTTGGTCTCCTGGTTATTGGCCACAAAGTGCTTCACGGAGGTGCCCACCCCGTTTGACTCGATGCCGTTCACCATGGCAGCGCCGATATAGCCGGTAAGCACCGGGTCTTCAGAGTAGTATTCGAAATTCCGCCCACAGAAGGGATGGCGGTGTATGTTGGCCCCCGGCCCCAAAATCACATCCAGGCCATACTCAAGGGCCTCATTGCCCATGGCCGACCCCACTTCGCCTACCAGGTCGGTATTCCAGGTAGCGGCAAGCAGGGTGCCGATCGGAAAGGCCGTGGCGTAATAGGTGCGCTCCTCGTTCTCCCGGATGGGCTGAATACGCAGTCCGGCCGGGCCGTCTGACAGGTACACGGTCGGTATCCCCAACCGGGGGGTGGGCACAATGGTGCCCACGGCCCCTGGGATGCCTTCGCCTGGCTCCAGGCGGCCCAGGCCGGAAGCCAATCCGGACCCTTTCAGCAAATGAATCTTTTCTTCCAGGGTCATCTGCGCGAGCAGATCGTTTGCCCGTTCGTCAAGGGAACGCCGTGCGTCTTCGTACACGTCCAGCTTCCCATTTGCATTGCGGTCGGTAAACGAATAGCCGTTTTCGGACAGGGTTGCCAGGCTTTTGTTCTCGGGAAAGTCTCCTTCGAAATCGAGGAATTTAGCATTGAAGTACCACCAGCCGATTCCTGCGGCCAGGAGCAAAAGAACGATCAATGCCCCTACTATTTTCAAGGTGATTTTCAGGCTTCTTTTCATGATGCGATTTAATTGTGTCGATTTGTCACAAATATAAATAAATATTATGTGTCTAAACGCCACAATTGTGTAATTTTACGTCATGGACCTTCCGACTTTTTACGCTTCAGGTGCCGATCATTTCCTGCCGAACCTCTCTGTAGACATCGTCATTATCGGTTACGAGCAGGGCGTGCTCAAAGCCCTGTTGCTGCGTATCGGCGACAGGTGGCTGTTGCCCGGGGGGTACATCGGCAGACAGGAACCGGTTGTCGCGGCAGCCGAGCGCATCCTGGAAGAGCGCACGGGAATTGCCGAGCCACATTTGAAATTCCTCGCTGTTTTCGGCGACCCCAGCCGAAACTTCGGCGCCCAGTGGCAGGTCTTCGCCCAACAGGCCGGCATACCCTGGCAGCCCCAAAGCTGGGTAAACGACCGCTTTGTAACCCTTGGGTATTATTCCCTGGTGCATATCGAAGAAACCCGGCCCCGGGTCGGGGAAATAGACGAGGCCTATGGCTGGTTCCCCCTGGAAGCCCTGCCCTCCATGTGGATGGACCATGCCCTCATCGTGGAGGCCGCACGCCTCCGCCTGAAGGAAGATATCCGGCACGAACAGGTAACCTTCAACCTGCTGCCCGACACTTTTACCATGCCTGAACTGCACCAGTTGCACCAGACCATTTTGCAGGAGCCCCTTGACCGCAGCCGCTTCCAGAAAAAGATGCTCGCCACGGGCCTGTTTGAACGCCTGCCCCAGCGCCGCAAAGACAGCCCCGGGCGCAACCCGTATCAGTATCGGGTCAAGCATTAGGGAAATACCTCAACTGGCCCCGGCAGGGCCGGCCCTATCTGAAGGCCAGGTATTCGGCATAACGCAGGAAGGAGGCCAGCAGGTTACTCCGGCTATCCGCTCTATCCCTGAATTCTTCAAGTGTTTCCTTTCCAAGACTGCGGCCCCTCACAAAGACCCATTGTGGGTTTTGCAGGGTTCGCAAATCCCGCAGGGGATTTTCATCCACCAGAAGGAGGTTGGCTGTTTTTCCGGGCTCCACGGTGCCCAGGCTGCCCAGGAAGCCATGCACCTTGGCAGGATTCACCGTGGCGGTTTTCAAGACTTCATAATTCGACAGTCCCGCCTCCTTATAGAAGGCAAGCTCTTCGTGAATGGAAGCCCCTGGAACGGTTATGCCGATTCCGGCATCGGTACCACAAACGATATTTGCCCCGGCCTGGTGTAGTCGCTTTAAGGCCAGCAGGTGAAAGGCATGTTGGCTCCTGATGTGGCTGGTAATCGAAGGGTCATTGCTTTTGCTACTCGCCCAACGGTCGAATTGCGCCTTGCTATCCATTTTCCGAATCATGGGATTCATCCAGTCCAGAGATTTGGATTCCAGAATTTCCTCGTTTTCAAGCAGGTTGATTATGTTGTGGTATACCGTCAGGGTGGGGCAGAAAGACGTGCCCGGGGCCTGGGTGATTTGCCGCACCACTTCCTCCAATTTGAGGGTATCGAGCTTGTAATTAAGGGGCTGTTGCACAATATCCTCGGCGTGTTCCACCGAAACGATTCCCGGCTGAAAATGGAAAGCATAGGGTGCTTCGGGGGTCGGGTGTGCGGCAATGTCGAAGTGGAGCTCCCGGGCCCGTTCCAGGATGGCCTCAAAGTAGTCTTTCGGCAAGCCGTAATAGGTTTTGATAAAATCGTATCCCTGTTCCTTTGCATCATCCACAGCCTGCCTGGCTTCCCCGGGACTGAATAGTTGCAAATTGTCGTCCCCGATAAATTCCGGGCCGGTTAATTTGGGGCCGCTGGTAAAGAAAAGGGGGCTCAGAATTTCTTCATCGGCCACCGCCCGCTTGATGCGCAGGTGCATGGGACGGCCCCACAGATTTCTTACAGCCGTAACTCCATGGGCCAGGTAAAGGCCCAATTCGTAACGGTCCCAAACATGAACATGCATATCGGTAAGGCCTGGCAAAAGGTATTTACCCTGTCCGTCAATAACCCGCAGGTCGCCGGCCTCAATGGAATCTGAAATCTGCTCGATAACCCCATCGCGTATCAAGACCGACTTTTCCCGCAGCAGGGTGTCGCTCGTCATGGGCACTACCTGTACATTCCTGATAAGGAAGGAATTCCGGGCAGCTTCTGTGTGGTTCGAAACGAGCAGGTAATTGGTATTGCCCTTGTCGATCAGGAGCACCCCTCCAATAAAAGCGGCCAGGAGAACCATTAAAAAAACCACTAGTCTAAGGATGCTTCTTGCTCTTTTCACTCGATCTGATTCGTCAGCGTTTCGGGGTCTGCTTTTCTTTTAAGTCGTACCAAACGGCGATCTGTTACACAGGGCACTAATCTTCTTGCGGGGTTTCGCTCTTAAATTCCCTGATTGCAAGCCACCCTTATGCACGCCTGACCAGGTCCTGATCGCACGACTTTCCTTGTTCTCACCCAAGTGGAAACCCCCGTGCGAATGAGAATATTTCCTAATTTACAGTTCATTAAGGGCTGCAACTGCAAAAAGCGGTATGATGTTCGCCCAATTAAATACCCCTGGAACCCATGTACACTAAAAGCATCATCGTATTTACCTCCCTGGCAAGGCTCTGCTGCCTGGGCCTCGCGCTCGTTTTAACCGGGTCCCTTACTGCCCAGGACATCACAGGCCAGTGGAATGGAGTGCTGGAGGTGCAGGGCATTAAACTGCGCCTGGTCTTCCATGTGAGCCAGGGCGAAGACGGGCTCACCGCCACCATGGACAGCCCAGACCAGGGTGCCAAGGGCATCCCCGTTACCAAAACGACCTTTGAAAACCCGGGCATCACGTTTGAAGTCGCCAACATAGGCATGGCGTACCAGGGCACCCTGGAAGGCGGCACCATTGCCGGCACCTTCAGGCAGCGGGGGTTTGAAACACCCCTGAATCTTTCGCGCGACGCCATAGACCTGGCCCCGCCGAACCGCCCGCAAGAACCCTCGGAGCCCTTTCCGTACCGTTCAGAAGAAATAACCTTCAACAATCCGGTGGCCAAAATAGCCCTGGCCGGCACCCTTACCCTTCCCCTGCAGGGCAAAAACTTCCCGGCCGTGGTGCTCATCTCGGGCAGCGGGCCTCAGAACCGGAATGAAGAGCTCCTCGGACACAAGCCCTTCCTGGTGCTCTCCGACTACCTGACCCGGCAGGGGATAGCCGTTTTGCGGTATGACGACCGGGGCGTCGGAAAGTCTGAAGGCGATTTTGCTGCCGCCACCTCGGCCGATTTTGCCACCGATGTGGCCAGCGCCGTGGCCTATCTGCAGACCAGAAGCGAAATAGATAACAAGAAAATCGGCCTGGCCGGGCACAGCGAAGGGGGCCTGATCGCCCCCATGGTGGCCGCCGGGTCGCGCGAAGTTGCTTTTATAGTACTGCTGGCCGGGCCGGGGATTTCAGGGGCCGACATCCTGATGCAGCAAACCGAGCTCATCGCCCGGGCCAACGGCATGGCCGAAGCGGAATTGCAAACCGAACTCGAAATGCTGCGGGCCTTTCTGGACATTGCCGCCAGCGGCGACGACCTCGATGCGACAAAAGCTGCCCTGCAGGCCCGTTTGCAACAGGAATTTTCCAATCATCCGGAGCGGGTGCCCGAAGGAAAGACACAGGAAGAGCTCATAAGCGACAACCTGAAGCTGCTTACCCCCTGGATGGCCTACTTCCTCAGGTACGACCCGGTACCCGCCCTCGAAAAGGTAACCTGCCCGGTCCTGGCACTGAACGGGGCCAAAGACCTGCAGGTGCCCGCGAAGGCCAACCTTGAAGCTATTGCACAGGCCCTGGCCCGGGGTGGCAACACTAAAGCAACTACCCTTGAACTGCCCAACCTGAACCACCTGTTCCAGGAATGCGCTACCGGTTCTCCTTCGGAATACGCCACAATTGAGCAGACGTTCTCCCCCAGGGCGCTGGAGGTAATCGCCTCCTGGATTACAGGGCAAGCGAAGTAAATACAGCTATCGGCGGCACTTGTTCCTAAAGGGGATATTCGGGCAAGATGCCGCAGTGGCCCTGGAAGCCTGAGACAGGCATTAGCATTCCAGATTCCTGAATATTCAGGTTTGGCCCAGGCTTTTTAATGAAACGAGACGAAATCGTTTTCCGAAATGCGCCGCCTGAATGGGAAGCTTATTCTTGAGAAATACCGTTTCAGGCAACCATTTTACCATGGCTAACGTCTATTCAGTAGATCTGGCCAATTGAACAATCACAAAATGAAATATACGCTCACCCTTTTGTTTTTGGCGCTGGGCTTTATTGACATAAAGGCGTGCACCATCATAATCGGTTACAAGAACGGGCAGGTACTAGTGGGCAACAATGAAGACTGGTATCATTCCGATGCAAAATACTGGTTTGAAAAGCCGGAAAATCCCGAAGAGAACTATGCGGCGTACTTCTTTGGTTTTGAAGGGGAAGGCAGGTTCGCACAGGGCGGAGTGAACGAATCCGGGCTTATGTTTGACGGCACGGCTGTCACCAGGATTGAAATTAACAGGGATCATGTCAGGGAACATGAACTCAAGGCTGCCCCGGTTCACTTGTTCAAAAACATCCTGAAACGATGCAGGACTATTGAAGAAGCCGAAGCCATGATCAAGCCCTTGTTTATTCCCTATATCCGTTCGGCCCAGGTGGTCATTGTCGACGCGAATGCCGGATACCTGGTGGTCAAACCCAATGGAATCACACAGAAAGGACACCTCTCAGACGGGGAATTCAAGGTTATCACCAATTTCCACCTGGAGGATTTCGAAAGCCGGAACTATACCTGCTATCGGTATGACCTGGCCATCAGCCGGCTTGAAAAGCATTTTGAGAATAGCCTTACTGAATTCGAGGGGTTACTCAGCAGCGTGCACCAGGAATATCCCGGGGCTACGGTTTACTCCAATATATTCGATCTGACCGCCGCCACCTGCAACCTGTATTACAACGCCGTGTTTGATGAGAAGATAACCCTTGACTTTGAAGGAAGTATATCTGAAAACCCGGTACCGCTGGAGGAAGGCCTGTTTAAGAAACGCATGATAGAGGCCCTTATAAAGGCCCATAAAAAAGGCGGGGCAGCCGAGGCAGCCGATTACTTCACTGCTGAAAGAAACCATACCACCGGGTCAGTATATCAGGTGGATGCACAACAGCTGATCGACCTGGGTGAATACCTCTACCGACAGGGAGAGGTCGGGGATTATCAGTACATCCTGAATTTTGCCGGCAGCACCTTTCCGCAGGATGAAAGGGTGGTGCTGGCTTTGGGGAAATCCAACCTGCGGAACGGGAGAATCGACGCTGCCCTGGAGGCATTTGCGAGAACCCTGGAGATCGATCCCGAAAACTATTGGGCCGGGAGGTTGCTTGAGGCTTATTCGGATCAAAGGGAATGCGCTACGGAATTTAGCCTTAAGGGATATGAAAATGCCTCATCGGTACTCCTGTATGGCAATTTTAACGAATGGAGGGGATTCGACAACGCCTGCCGGTTGGTCGATGGCACCTGGACAACCTGTGTGAGCACCCGGGAAAAGGAACTTCAATACCGGTTCAAGGTAGATGGGGAATGGGTGGAAGACCCTGCGAATCCGTCATCGCAAAAACTTCGCAATGGATTGAAGGTATCCGTTAAATCAATGGACTGAATCTGCCGGCCCGCGTACGAAACGCCTCATCCCTTAAGAATAATTCCCTGGCCCTGTACACTGGCAATATACAAGTTACCGTCAGGCCCGATATCGATGCCATTGGCGGCATTCAGGGCAGCGCCCTTAACCAGGGTCTTTAATATTGACTTACTCGACTTGGCATTCACGGCCGTGAGGTATTCTTCGGGGGCCAGTTCCGACTCCTTGCTGCAGGAGTAAAAAAATAGCAAAACAGCCAGCAGGGCAGCTTTAAAAAGGGTTGATTGTTGTGCCCTCTTATACACTGTTTAAAGAGGATCGTAACATCTTACCCCGGGGGCGGGAAGACGGGTAATAAGCCGGTCGGTTTAGCCAATTCTCCCTGAAAAAGACGGAGGCCTTCTTGGATTCAAAGGATAGCTAAGTCGTCCTGCATGAGATACGTAATTGTTTAATACGCAGTGATTTTCGGAATATAGGAATATCGCTTCAATTTGTTGGGAATTAGATATCCGCAAACCGGCATGGTGGTCACCGATACGCTACCACTGCATCCCTGATAGGAAGAGAAGATAGGCCTTTGTTGTATAATCTGTAGTTCAGAGCAGGCTACCTGTGCAATCGGAGGGTGCCGAATGAATCCGTTCTCAGGCCGTGGAGGCCATTGCAGCCTGGATCGGCAAACAAATGCGGTAACCCCCGGTTCCCGGAATCCTTTTTAAACAATTAAACTAGCTTGCCGAGATCAGTTTGCAGATGCCGGGCCGCCTTTAGGTAGAGGAACACCGAAGCTACACTTGCAAGCAGCAGGGTGCTCATAGCCCAGCGCAGGGCTTCAGGGCCGAGGGCGGGCGTAAGCAGGTCGCTCACCATGCCCACTACAAGGGGTCCGAAGCCGAGGCCGATCAGGTTAATCACCAGGAAGAACACAGCCGAGGTAAGCGCCCGGAACGAGGCAGGCACCAGATAATGCGACAGGGCCAGGGCCGGCCCCAGGTACATACTGGACAGAAAACTGCTCACCCCCAGGCAAAGGAGGGAGGCCCAGGTTGCCTTAAAAAATACCAGTCCCGCAAGGAACGGGATGGAACCCAGTATGGCATAGGTCGGAATCTTCAGGTACCAGCTTTTGTCATTTTTCCCAAAACGGTCGGAGAGGTAGCCGCCGAGCAAGGTGCCTATAGCACCGGTAATCCCGAAGATCAGCCCGAGGGCCAGGCCGATCTCAGCAGGCTGCATGCCGTGGAGCCGGGCCAGGAAAGAAGGCTCCCAGTTCGATACCCCGTAAATGCAGAACACATTGAGGCCCGAGCCCAGGGCCAGGTAGACAAAAGTCTTGCGGGCGTACAGGTGTCTGACAACCTGCCCGAGGGAATGCCCCCGGGTTTCGGTAGCGGAAGCATCGGTGGCTCCCCGCAGGGGCTCTTTTACGGTGGTGTAAACCAGGAGGGAAAACAGCACCCCGGGAATGCCCAGCACAAAAAAGGCGGTGCGCCAGCCGAGCTCCTCGTTCAGGTAGCCCCCCATCAGAAAGCCGATAAGGACACCCACATAGATGCCCGACGAATAAATGGCCAGGGCCGTGGCCCGTTTGCCGGGCACAAAATAATCGGAAATCATGGCATGGGCCGGGGGGCTGCCCCCGGCCTCGCCCACCCCAACACCGATGCGCGCCAGCAACAGCTGCCCGAAATTCCGTGCCAGGCCCGAAAGGGCGGTCATAACGCTCCAGATGCCCAGGGAGAGGGCGACGATGTTGCGGCGGTTGCCCCTGTCGGCCAGGCGCGCAATGGGAATGCCCATGGTTACGTAAAAAAGAGCGAAGGTAAACCCGGAGAGCAGGCCCAGCTGGGTATCGGAAAGGTGCAGCTCTGCCTTGATGGATTCCTGCAGGATTACCAAAAGCTGGCGGTCGATAAAGTTAAACACATACACCAGGGTGAGCATCACCAGCACATAGTTGCGGTACCAGCGGCTCCCCGGAGGGGCGTGCGTCTTTTCGCCGTAGTTCATCGTTCCGATTGCAGGAAATTAAGGCATCAGTCGCTAAGGGCCTGGTACACCAGTGGCTTGAAGGCCAAATCGGTTTCGCCCACGTGCGGGCCCCACATCTGGCGGTACAAGAGCACCACCAGCTCTTCCTGCGGGTCTACCCAATAGGTGGTGGAGAAGGCCCCACCCCAGGAGTAACTGCCGATCATTTCAGGACCCAGACGGCTGCTTTCGTCCGTAACGAGCCTGAAGCCGAAGCCGAATTTATAGCCGTTGGACGCATCATTCCCCAGAAACAGATCCCCGATTTGGTTCATGGTCATGAGCCGCACCGTGTTGTGCGAGAGCAGGCGGGTACCGTTGTAGTTTCCTTTGTTGAGCAGCATCTGCAGGAAAACCGCATAGTCGCGGATGGTGGAAGAGAGGCCTGCCCCGCCTGAAAAATAGGTGTGGGGATCCAGCGGAAAATGCATCGACATTGCCCCGAAGGTGCTGTCTTGTTTGACGATTTTGTCTTCACTGCCCAGGAAGAAATTCACCAGGCGGGAACCCTTTTCGGCAGGCAGGTTAAAGTAGGTGTCTGCCATGCCCAGGGGCTGAAAGATGCGCTCCGTAAAAAAGGCTTCCAGGGTTTTGCCAGACCAGATCTCGACCAGATACCCGAGCAGATCCGAATTGATGCCGTACATCCACTTTTCGCCCGGCTGGAAAAGGAGCGGCACCGTGCCCAGGCGGGTCATGGCCCCGGCGAGCTCCTGGTCGTGTATGCCGAGCCCCCCGGGAATATTGTGTTTGGCGTAAATGGCCAGGGCCTCGGGCGTGCCTATTGCCGGATACCCGAGCCCGGAGGTATGGGTGAGCAGGTCCCGGATGGTTATGGCCCGTTTGGCAGGCACGGTGGTATAGGTAGTGTCAGAGGCGTTGAACTGTTCGAGTACCCGCTGGTCTGCGAAAGAGGGGATGAACTTGGAAACCGGGTCGTCGAGGGCAAACTTCCCTTCTTCCCACAGCATCATGGCCGCCACCGTGGTGATGGCCTTGGTCTGGGAGGCAATGCGGAAAATGCCGTTTTTGTCGAGCTCAGCCCCTGTGTCGGGGTCGTTGTACCCGTAGGCTTTGTGAAAAACGACCTTTCCCCGGCGGGCGATAAAGGCCACCGACCCGTTCAGCCATTTTTGCTGTACCCAACTGTTCATGCTCGAATCGAGGCGTGCCAGGCGGGCGGCAGAAAACCCGGCCGACTCCGGGGGTACTTCGCTGAAAACGGATTCAACCGGTTCGGCGGCTTTCTTGCACCCGGCCAGGGCGACAAACAAAAAGAAGTACAGGAGCGATCGTTTCATAGGGTTGGTGTTACGACAATCAAATTCTTTAAATTTAACGAATTGGCGCGAGATGGGGGCGCATTTGTTTCCCTCCCCCGCCGCCTTACAAATAAATCATTTTCAAAAGGTAACCATGCGATTACAAAACAAAGTGGCACTGATCACAGGGGGCGCCCAAGGCATCGGGCTGGCCACCGCAAAGCGGTTTGCAAAAGAAGGAGCTAAAATCATCTTATGGGATTGGGACGCCTCGGGACAGGAGGTGGTCGATCAATTAAAAATAAAGGGCAGCCAGGCCCTGTTTAAAAAAATATCGGTAACCGACGAAGCCGCGGTTAATGACGGCGTAGCTGAGGCCCTGAAGCACTTCGGGCGCATCGACATCCTGATCAACAACGCCGGCATTACCCGCGACCGGACGCTGCTCAAAATGACCAGCCGGGAATGGGACGAGGTAATCTCGGTGAACCTGACAGGGGTGTTCAACTGCACCAAAGCCGTTGCCCCGGTTATGAAGGAACAAAACTACGGCCGCATCGTTTCGGCTTCTTCCAATGTGGCCATCCGCGGCAATTTTGGGCAGACCAACTACGTGGCAACCAAAACAGGGATTATCGGCATGACCAAGGTATGGGCCATGGAACTGGGCCGGTATGGCATTACGGTGAACTGCATTGCCCCGGGGTTTATCAAGACGGCCATGACCGACGCCATGCCCGAAGCAGTCAGGAAGCAGAGCATCGCCCATATTCCGGTCGGACATTGGGGGGTACCCGACGATATTGCCAACGGCTACCTGTATCTGGCCTCAGACGAAGCGGCGTTCGTGAGCGGCATCTGCCTGACCATTGACGGGGGGGCGGCCCGGTAACGGGGCGTTTACCGCCCCGATCTGCAAATTAAAAAAAGGGCCCCTTTTGGGAGGCCTTACAACTCTGTGCAGGCGGAGAGACTTCCCTCGGCTTGGCTCGGGATAAACTTCTCGCCTCTCCGCTATCATCCATGAAAAAGGCCCCCTTTTGGGAGGCCTTTTTATACTGTGCAGGCGGAGAGACTCGAACTCACACACCTTGCGGCACCAGATCCTAAGTCTGGCGTGTCTACCAATTCCACCACGCCTGCAATAGGTCTGCAAATATAAACCTATTTTCAAATGACAGCCCGACAAGACCACGAATTTAACCAAAGGGCCAGAATCAATCATCTAATGCACCCAGCCGCAGCCGCTTTGGATTATTATGCGTTTCTTAGCAAAGTAACCCGCTGAATTCCATAGTAGTGCCCAATATATTCAGGAGAATCAGGCAACACTTTCTTTCCCAGCACAAATTGGGAAGATACCTCCTTTATGCGATTGGCGAAATAATCCTGGTGGTGATCGGGATCCTGCTGGCCCTTCAGATAAATACCTGGAATGAGAAGCGTCTAACCCAGGAGCGGGAAGCCAAGTTCCTCAGGGAATTACGGAGTAACCTCGACAGGAATGCAGAGGTCTTACGGGAATTCGAAAAATTTCAGGGCAGGCTTATCAACCATATGAACCGGCTCATTGAGCTACGCCAAGAGTCTTTGCCCTTCAACGATTCCCTGGTACCCTATTTCGAGGGGATTACCTGGCTGGAACAGATAAACCTGGTCACTTCAGCCTATGCAACCATGAAGGTGAGCGGGCTGGACATTATCTCCTCCGATTCGCTCCGGCTTAAAACCATTGAACTGCACGAGGTTTTCTATGCCCAGTATAAAGAGGTGGTTAAGGATGTCGGGCTGGCACTGTTCAGCACACAGGTTCAGAATTTTGCCAGGGAGTACCCTTAGCTATCCGACCGGTATAATAGTTCGGATTTACTCCATTTTCTGAAAGCGCGCATTGTATGGAAGAATGATATACGACGTGACGCCATTTTCTACCTTAACCAAACACTTTCCTTGATCGGGGAAATTGACCGGGAGCTAGAGCGCATTTCAAAGTAGCCCAGCACCCACAAAAATGCCGACTCTCTTGCAGTCGTTTTATTCCCTGCTATGCAGGCGGCTGGAAACGTGAAAACCAAATCCCGGGGGCTACTTCGTGGTCATCATCTCCACGCCTTCCCAGTTTTCCTCGATTTCCTGGGTAATCAGATGGGCGGCGCGGTTCAGGAAGAGTTTCGCCGGCAAATCGCGCTCATCGAGCTTGTAGATCTGCTGGAAGGTTACGGCGGCCATGGCAAATTCGCGGTTGAAGTAGCGATCCATGCCCTGGGTAAACACGGCCAGGTTCTGAAGTTTGTGTCTTTTCAGTTCCGGTTCATCCCCGTCGATGCACTCAAATAAGTCAATGGGCTTGTTCTTTCCCTTGAGCTGTACGCGACCCAGGTAGCGGAAATCGAACCGGCCCGGATCTGTCAGGCTATCCTTGCATTCCTGGGTCAGCAAGATGGACGTACCGTAATGTTTGGAAAGGCCCTCGATACGGGCCGCCGTATTCACGGTGTCGGAAATAATGGCCGCGTCGAGCCGTTCGCTGTCGCCGGTAATGCCCATGATGAGCTTGCCGTTCTGCATCCCGATCCCCACCTGCACAGGCATACGGTTCTTCAGGGCGCGTTCGGCATTGTATTCGCGCAGGCGCTCCTGCATCTCCACTGAAGCGCTTAATGCGCCCTGGGAACCTTCAGGGAAGAGGGCCATAAAGCCGTCGCCCAGGTATTGCATGATAAACCCGCCATGCCGGCGAATAATCGGCCCCATGCGGATGTTGAACGCGTTGACGAACAGGAAGTTGTCGCGGGGATCGAGGGTTTCCGAAATGGTGGTAAACCCCCTGATGTCGGCAAATACCACAGTAACTTCCCGCTCGGCCAGGTCGCCCAGGCTTACTTCAGTGATGTGGTCGCGGCCCAGCGACCGGATGAATTCAGAGGGCACGAATTTCTGGCTTGCATCGTGGATCTTGCGGATGGCCTCCTCCCGTTCGCGCACTTCCCTGAGCCCCTTCTGATACAAATGGGCGCTTTCGATTGCCGTGGCCGACTGCAGGGTTATGGTGGTGAGCAGCTTCAGTTCGGCGGCCGTGTAATCCTGGGCCTCCTGGTGCCCCAGGATTACCATGCCCAGGGTGCGGTGTTTTACTTTTAAAGGGGCGTACATAACGGCCTTCAGGTGACTGAGGGCCGGGTTGCTGGCGACACGCGAGGCAGGTACAATGGCAGAGGTGCCCCGCCGGATCAGTTCCCTGAGCACCTCTTCCTGATCCTGGATAAAGGTGTCGCGAAGCGGGCTTTCCCCAAAATGCGCCACTTCCACTACCCGCTCGGTATCGGCATCGAGCATGAGGAACAGGCCGTGGGTGGTGTTGATAATTTGGGTAGCTTCTTCCAGGGTTACCCGGGCAATGGATTCGGCGTCGATCTTCTCGGAGATCATTTCGGAGAGCCCGTAGATCATATTGATTTCCCGGTACAGGCCCAGCACCTCCTTTCCTATTTTCTTTTTTTCCCATTCCTTTAAAAAGAGCACCTTCAGAGCATCGAGAAGTGTAAGGGCCCTAGGGTTGTCGTACCGGAAGGTCCCGAGCTCTTCCTGCTGATGTTCCAGTACGGCCGCCTGGCTGAATTGGCCCGGGTCGCCCCAAAGCACGTTCCCTTCTGCATCTTCAAAGCTGAATTCCACCCCGAGCCCGGCACAAAGGTTTTCCAGCAGACCACGGGTTTCGGCATCCCGTTTCAGGATCTGCTTCAGGGCTTTTTGAGAGGTGGAGCTGTTCATGGGCGATATATCTATTTCTTTAAAATTTCCTCGGCGATGGCAAACATCTCGTCGGGGTCGAAGGGCTTGGTCATATACCGGTCGGCCCCCATGTCAAGACCTTTCTGGCGATCAACTTCCTGCCCTTTGGCGGTGAGCAGAATAATGTAGACCTCTGTAAGTTTCAACTCCTTTTTGACGCGCTGGCACACTTCCATCCCGTTCATCTTGGGCATCATCACATCGAGGAAGACCAAATCGGGCCGCTCTTCCTGTATGATGCTCAGGGCTTTTTCCCCGTTGTCTGCAAAGAGGAGCTCTACGCCCTCGTCTTCCAGGTCTTCCAGGGTTTGTTCGATCAGCATTCTGATGTGGGCTTCGTCGTCGACAATCAGCAGTTTCTTATTCATGGAATCGCGTTGGTTTTAGCGTTGGTTTTAGCGTTGTTTTAAATTCATTCGTATACGAAGAACATGACATTTTCCAGGCCCTCCCGGAGTTTGAGCTCCTTCAGGCTTTTTTCGTCCACGTTCTGGATGGCCTTGAGCATGATGATATCGGGCTTGATCTCCGAGGCCGTTTCCATCAGGTTGGCCGGATTGGCCTCCATGACCTTGTAACCGCGTGCCGACAACACCTCCGACAGGGACTTCACGGTAGAGGCGTCTTCGTCCACCACGAGCACCCGCTTTTTGGAAACCCCCTGCTCCAGGAGTTCGTCTACCTCGTGGAAAAGCTTCTCCGTATCGATCGGCTTGGTCAGGTAGCGGTCTACCCCGATACGGAAGCCGCGTTCCTTGTCCTGGACAATGGATAGGATGATAATGGGGATATCCATGGTAGCCGGGTCGTTCTTGAGTACGGCTGCCACATCGAACCCGTTAATCTCGGGCATCATCACATCGAGGATAATCAGGTCGGGTTTCTGGATGCGCACCATGTCGAGGGCAGCCTTCCCGTTGGCCGCTTCGGTTACGTTGTACCCGGCATCAGACAATTCCTGCCTGAGCAGCGAGCGGATGGGCGTGTCGTCGTCTACCACAAGGATGGTGGCCGATTCCTTCATGGCTTTGTGGGAGGTGTGCTTGATCTGCTTTTTCAGGCTGTTCAGGATGCGCTCCAGCTGCATGGGCTGCTGGCTTGTTTCCCCGATCAGCGGAACGGAAAAATAGAACGTACTGCCCACCCCGGGCTCGCTCTGCATCCAGATGATGCCCCCGTGGTGCTCGATGATCTCGCGGCAGATGGGCAACCCCAGGCCGGTGCCCTGAGGCTTGTCGGTGAGCGTGTCGCCTGCCTGGCGGAACCGCTCGAAGACCTTGTGCTTGTCGGAATCGGCAATGCCGATGCCCGTGTCCTGCACTTCCACGATCAGCTGGTTCTTTTCCTGGTAAGCCTCTACGGAAACCGTTCCCTTGGGAGTGAATTTTACCGCATTCGACAGCAGGTTGATTACCACCTGGATGAGCTTGTCTTCGTCTCCTCTGACCAGCGGCAGGTTATCTGGCACCTTTTTCTTGAGCTGCAGCTTCTTCTGCTCGAAAAGCGAGGAAGTGGCCGACACAGCCCGGCCGATAACGTCCTGCAAGAAGATGGGCTTCATGTTCCATTCCATGCGGCCCGATTCGATCTTGGCCAGGTCGAGCACGTCGTTGATCAGTGTGGTCAGGCGCTCCCCTTCCGACACCACCACATCGAGGTTCTCGCTCACCTGGTTCATGGTGCGCTTGATCTTCTGGTCGTCTACGGTCACTGCAGGGAATATCTTGTCTTCAAGCCGCTTGCGGATGATCTTCGCAAACCCGAGCACCGAGGTGAGCGGGGTGCGCAGTTCGTGGCTCACCGTGGAGAGGAAGGCGCTCTTGGCCTCGTTGGCATCTTCGGCCCGGGCCTTGGCCACCTTGGCTTCCTCGTAGAGTTCTGCATTGTGCAGGGCGACCCCCACGTTGATGGCGATGGTGCTCAGCAGGTTCTTGTCTTCCTCTGTGAAGCGGCCCTCCCTGGTCAGGCTCTGTACACTGAGTACCCCGATAATGGTATCTTCCACCGGGATGGGCACGCCCAGGTAGGAAACGGCCTGCTTCCCGGTCTGCTTCAGGCCGTGTTTGTCATACTCTGCGGCAATATCGGCGTCTTTGTTGATCAGCAGGGGTTCCCCGGTCTGGATGATGCGGGAGGTCAGCCCCTCGCCCAGTTTCATGGGGGGCATGTCGTCCCCTTCCTGGTAGGGGAAATTGATGACGCCTGCCTCCGGGTCAAGGATAGCCAGGTAGGTGATGTCGGAATTGAAGACCTCCTTCATCTTGTCGCCCACCAGCTTGATGAGTGCGTCAAGCTCGAGCTTGTCGTTCAGGGCCTTGCTCACCGAATTCACGGTGGCCAGCTCGTTGAGCCGCTGCTGCACCTCACGGGTGCGGGCTTCCACTTTCAGCTCCAGCGCCTTTTGCTGGTTCAGCAAAATGCCCGTGCGCGCCTTGACCACTGACCAGACCAGGGCCACAAAGCCCAGCAGGTAGAGGGCGTAGGCCCACCAGGTGCGATACCAGGGGTAGCTGATTACGAAAGGCACCGAAGCGTCCTCAGAGATATCCCCGTACACGTTTCGGGCCCTGACTTTGAAGTTGTAGCTGCCGGGGGGCAGGTTGATGTACTCCCGGGTGGTCTGGGAGGTCCATTCCGACCAGCCTTCTTCAAGCCCCGTGAGCCAGGTGCTGTACCTCATGTCTTTCTGCCCGATAAACAGCGGCGCTGCATACCCTATGGTGACGGAATTGTTATCGTGTGAAATTTCAAGGTCCTGGGGAATTGAAACAGAGCCAGCATATAACAAGGAATCTCCCGAAATGGTTAGCCTGCGAATGTGGGTGACGAAATTTGGGATGGAAGGTTTTTCAAGTTTTCCCTCATAGCGTACCACCCCGTCTGGGCCGGTCATCCAGACGACTTGGGTGCCATCCGACTGGGGATCTTCGACATAAATATACCATATTGTGCTGTTTTTCAGCTCTTTAAAGGTATCTGTGTTAACTGTATATTGGCCATTTGCGTCCTTGGTTAAGACAATGACCCCGCTCCCCGCATTTAGAAATAGCTTACCAGCACCATCCTTGGTAATATTGGAAGACTGGCGATCCCAGTCGATCCAATCATCATAGATATATTTCTGGGGAACAAAGTTTTGCTGGTCAGGCTGGAACACCAGGGTTTTCTTTACTCTCGGGGCGAAGAACTGAATCTCATCGTCAAAGGCCCCAAACCCAATCGGGGAATCGGGCAATCCATTTTTCTGATCATAAACGACTTTTTCCGCGTCGGCCAAATCAAATTGGCCGGTCCCGAATTTTGGTTTTATGAAAAATACTTTGCCTGACTCGTTGGCCGTAACCCAAAGGTTCCCTTCGGGGGTTTCCAAAAGATTAGCTCCCCCTCCGCTAAAGGTGTATTCTGAATTCTGGGATTCTACTTCAAACTGGTTTTTGACGGTATTAAAGTACAGGGAAGTTATGCCCTGTTGGTGCGGGATATAGAGCCTATTTGGATCAACCTTGGACTGCAGCACCTGCGAACTGGCGCGGAGGTCGTAATTCAAATTTTTCTTGACGTACTCAAATGAGTTGCCCTTGATTTCGATCAGGCCCATGTCTCCGGTTCCTACATAGAGCCGTTCCCGGAATTCCAGAAATTCGCTTCCCTGCCCGAAAGTGCCTTCCAATAATTCGATACGATTGGTTTCCTCGTCCAGATACGCAATACCATCATTTGTACTTAAATACAGGGTACCCTTGAAGCGTTTGACATAAAAAACCACGTTGGTGGGCAGGCCCATATCCTTATCCAGGTAGGTAAAGGAATTATTCAGGTTCACAGAAGAAATGCCGTTGAAGAGAGCCATCCAGAGCACCCCTCTGGAATCGAGGAAGGTAAAATCCACGGCCCCGTCTTGCAGGCCGTTATCAACGGTGTACTTCTGAATCAATCTACCGTCATGATCAATCAGATACGCACCGGTACTAAAGGAATTTAACAGAAACCGACCGTCCTGCAGTGCAACTCCTGGCAGATATAAGTTGCTCCTTAAGGGATCGTCTGCCTCCGTCCTGAAGGGTTCGTAGTTGGTTCCGTCAAACAGATAAAACCCCTCGTTCCGCGTACCAAGCAAGACCCGTTTTTCATCGTAGGGCAGGATTACGTAAATGCGCTCGTTTGCAAAACGCTCACCGCCCGGAACCAGTTCTAAAGTGTCCTGATCGGTCAGGTAACACAGCCCACGCCCCCAAATCCGGAGGTAATAAATATCATTTACGATGTTCCCAACGTGGTAGCCGTCTTCAGAATCGATGACCTTTATCGAAGTACCGTCCCAACAAAACAGTTTGAATTCGGTGCGGAAGATGACCCGTCCCTGGTAGTAGTCTACTTCCCAAACCTCTCCAAAGACTTGATGGGCTTCCGGAATCTTATCGTTCAGGGAAACGTATTCCAGTGAGCCTACCTGGTTGTGCTTTAAGTAACCAATATTGCCGGTACCCCCTACAAAGATGGTACCCGAATCGTCCTGAACCATACAACGAGTACCTCCATTCTCGGCTCGAAAGAAATTCCAGTTCACCCCATCGTATTGCATTATACCATTGCCCTGGGCGAAATACATAATGCCCTCCTTATCTTCCAGCACCCACCAGTTGACCGAGTTTCCTTCGTAATCCTGATAGCTGTAATTGTTGATAAGGGGCCGGCCAATCTGTTGCTGGGCCTGGAGGGTAACAAGTGTGAAAAGGGAAATCACGAGAACACGCAACCCATGGATGGTGTACTCAGAAAACGATTTTTTCTGCATGAGGAGTTGGTTGTTGAAGCAGGTTGACATGCTAGGGGCAGTAGAAATGTACAAAAAAGTCTGGTATTGTGGGCTTTCTGCCGCCGTTATTAAATATTTCTTTTTCGTATGTTTGGTTCTTAAAGAATCTGCATGGAATCCCTTACCGCCTACATTGCCCAGCACCGCGAACGCTTTATCCAGGAACTTTTCGAACTGCTGCGCCACCCCTCGGTAAGCGCCGACTCCGCCTACTCCCAGGACGTGCTCGACACGGCCGATCTCGTGGCCGAAGCCCTGCGCAAGGCCGGGTGTACCGCGGTGGAAGTTTGCGAAACCGAAGGCTACCCTATCGTATACGGGGAGCGGAGGGTATCGGACGACCTGCCCACCATACTGGTTTACGGGCACTACGACGTGCAACCCCCCGACCCGCTCAACCTCTGGGAAACGGCTCCTTTCGAACCGGTAATCCGCAAGACCGAATTGCACCCCGAAGGCGCCATCTTCGCCCGGGGGTCCAGCGACGACAAGGGGCAGATGTATATGCATGTCAAGGCTTTGGAATACATGGTGAGCCAGAACGCCCTGCCCTGCAACGTGAAATTCATGATCGAAGGGGAAGAGGAAGTGGGAAGCAGCAGCCTATCGGCATTTGTACGGGAAAACCGGGAAAAACTGGCCAACGACGTGATTTTGATTTCCGACACCGGGATGATCGAAAAGGATGTGCCCTCCATCACCACCGGCCTGCGCGGCCTCAGCTATGTGGAAGTGACCGTTACCGGCCCCAACCGCGACCTGCATTCGGGCCTGTACGGGGGCGCCGTGGCCAACCCGATTAACGTGCTGGCTAAAATGATCGCTTCCCTCCACGACGAAAACAACCACATTACCATCCCGGGGTTTTACGACAAGGTTATTGAGCTCAGTACGGGAGAACGCGCCCTGATGGCCGAAGCCCCCTTTGACCTGGAAGCCTATAAGAAAGCACTCGACATCAAGGCGGTTTATGGCGAGAAAGGCTACGTGACCAACGAGCGCAACTCGATACGGCCCACCCTCGACGTGAACGGCATTTGGGGCGGCTACACGGGCCAGGGCGCCAAAACCGTGATCGCCAGCCAGGCACACGCCAAAATATCGATGCGGCTGGTCCCCGACCAGGACTGGAACGAGATCACCGACTTGTTCACCAAACACTTCAAAAACATCGCCCCCGAGGGCGTAACTGTGGAAGTGAAGCCCCACCACGGCGGGCAGGCCTATGTAACCCCCATGGACCACATCGGGTACCAGGCAGCCAGCAAAGCATACGAAACCACCTTCGGTACGCCTTCCATCCCCCACCGGGGCGGGGGCAGCATCCCTATCGTACCGCTTTTCGAAAAGGAGCTGGGCAGCAAGACCATTTTGATGGGCTTCGGCCTGAACAGCGATGCCATCCACTCCCCCAACGAGCATTTTGGCGTGGGCAACTTCCTTAAGGGGATCGAGACCATCCCGTATTTCTACCAGTACTACACGGAGCTCTTCCGGTCAAGTTGAGTGCGGCCAGCGGCGTCAAGAACCTGTTTGAGCAAATTCCCGGAACGGATACGTAACAATTCCGGCAAGATTGCGTTCTAATAGGTACATCAAAAACGAACACTATATGATACGCCGCTTTTTCATCCTCTGCTCGGGAGCAGACAGGGACCTTTTGGATTCCTGTTCCCGGGGGGAGCAAATCAAGTATGCCGGCATTGGCGCCACGGTCTTCTTCACGGCCCTGATGGCGTTTTTCGCCGCCTCCTACGCCCTCTACACCGTCTTCGACAAGGTCTGGATGGCGCTGTTTTTTGGCCTGGCCTGGGGCCTGCTCATCTTCAACCTCGACCGCTACATCGTCTCCACGCTGCGCAAGCGCGACAGCTTCTGGAAGGAATGGCTGCAAGCCAGCCCGCGGATTTTGCTCGCCATCATTATCGCTGTGGTCATTTCCAAGCCCTTGGAGCTGAAGATCTTTGAGAAGGAGATCAACCGGGTGCTTTTGGAGCAGAAAAACCAGATGACCCTTGACAACCAGCAGCAGCTGGCCCTCCAATTCGACCCGGCAATAGGCCAGAAACAGGCCGAGATCGCGGCCCTGAAGCAGGAGATAACCGACAGGGAAGCCGAAACGAATGCCCTTTACGAACGCTACATCGCCGAGGCCGAAGGGCGGGAAGGCACCGGGCTGCTCGGGAAAGGCCCCGTTTACAAGGAAAAACGCGAAAAACACGACGCCTCCCTGGCTGCATTGCAGGCCCTGCGAACCGAAAACACGGAGCGGATTGCCTCCATTGAACAGGAAATCGCCCAACTCGAGACGGGCCTGGGCAAGGCGGTGGCCGATTCCCAGCCGGTTATTGACGGGTTTGACGGGCTCATGGCGCGTATCGAAGCCCTGGGGCAGTTGCCCTGGTTTCCTTCCTTCTTTATTTTCCTGCTGTTCCTGGCCATTGAAACAGCCCCCATCCTGGTCAAGCTGATGACGCCCAAAGGGCCCTACGACCTGAAGCTGGAAGACCAGGAAACGGCCGTGGCGGCCTGGGTGAAACAAAAGGTGGACCAGCGCTTCAAACTGGCCGATACCGACCGGGTGCTCAACGAGAAAATCTACGGGGAAATCGCCGAAGAAGAGGCCGTTTACGCCTACAAAAAACAAAAGGCCGAGGAGCTCATGCGATTGCAGGCCGACCGTTTTTTCGATATGCAGGTGAAAAACCTTTAGGGCAGAGGGCCGCTATAGCCCTGGCGGAATGGCGTTTTGGCAGCTGATTGGAAGTTTCAGTGAAAATGCGTTGTGGGTAAGACAATTACCCACCTCCCCTGTGCCGGCAAGTTAGCCCGATTCTCTGCCAGATCCTTGCGGAGACACCGCTCACTGTTTTTGAATGGAGGCTGCGTCTTTCCCATTTGAATTGCCTGTATCAATAAACCGAACCCTGTTTTAGTTCGTTTGGCACCCAAGTGCCTGGCATGCCACCTCATATTGCTTCCGGATCTGAACTTTTTGTTCGTAGTGCTGCTGCATATGCTTACGCCCTTCCAGACCCATCTCCTTTGCGCGAACGGGATCTTCGCACAGGGCGATCATGTATGCTGCCATGCCCGCATAATCCCTTTCCTCCACAAGATACCCCGTGGTACCGTGGATTACTGCTTCCTTTATCCCGCCATGTAAGGTGCTGACTACCGGTAAGCCAGATGCACTTGCCTCCATGATCCCCACGGGGGTACCTTCCATGTCCCCATTATCGGCCGTCACGGAATGCTGAGCAAATAGCAGGGACGACCGCATCAATTCTGCCACTTCGTCGTGCTTTAGAGCTCCTGTGAATTTCACGGCGTTCTCAATGCCCAGATCCCTTACCAGTTGTTCGCATTCTGAAAAAAGGCCCGACTTTCCCCCTACCATGGTAAGGGTCGCCTCTGGAAACTTTTGCAACACGCTGTTAAAGGCCCGGATGGTATACATTGGGGCTTTTTTTTCAGTGAAACGCCCCACGGCAAGAATCCTGAGATCTCGGTGAACTTCAGGATTCGGGCTAAACTTGGCTGTATTCACGCCATTGGGAATGACCTTTATCTTATCCGGGGCAGCCCCAAGTGCCACTAGCTTTTCTTTTAGAGCCTCCGAAAAGGAAACCATATAAGCCGAATACTCAAAAAGGACTTTATAGGCCTTCCGGTATTTGTGAAGGAGGTTTACATCCGTGGCATCGTGCCCTAGGAAAACGGGGATCAGGGGGATATTTAACTTCTTGCAGACAGGTACCATATGCGCCGCGGAAATTCCGAAATTGGAAATAACCACATCGATAGAATTGTTTTTTAGATACCTCTTCACGCCATAATTGCTGAAATAATTATTCCTGCCCAGCAGTGGCTTAAGGACCTTGTGCAGTATCCAAAAGGGGCGCGGGCTTAGCAGGGTATCGTCTTCCTGTCGTTCCGGATACCGTCCGCTGTGAATAGCATAAACAGCTGTCATTTCCGCAAGCACATCAATCTGGTCACGGATGAAGGTTTCTGAATAGGCCTGCTTTTGACTTCTGGTCACGCATATCCGAATCGGAGAAGGGTGCGGGTCCACAACTTTGGTCACTTGGATCGGCTTAAACTGTGTTGTTTTTTAAACAAGTTAATAGCCAGTAAGGTAATGAATTCAATAGGTACCGCATGGCTATCCCGGTCGTTCGGGCTGTGCAACTAACGGGCACACCCCTTTTGCGCTCGCAAGATAATGCGAATCCCAGCTAAGTTTATGAGGATTTATCCAGGGATGACCGCTGATTGGATCTTGCAGTGAAAATGCGTTGTGGGTGAATAAATTGCCCACCTCCCCTGCGCCGGCAAGATACCTGCCGCTCCTGCAATATCCTTACAGGACTGCCCTACTCCTATTCCAACTCTGCCAGCTCCTGCCTCAGCTTTTTGGTCAAAGACGCCACGATGAGTTCATAGGATTGGTCGATGAGTTCCCGAACCAGGGCAGGTGGCAACTGTTCCGGCAAAATCGTGTTCCAATGGCTTTTGTTCATATGATACCCCGGGAGGATGCGGCCGTCCCATTCTTCCCTGAGTTCAGGGATGCGCTCTGGGTCGGCTTTCAGGTTCGCCTCCAGGGGATGGCTGTCGAGGCTGGCCAGGGCAAACATTTTCCCCATCACTTTAAAAACCAGCACCCCCGGGCCAAAGGGCAGGCCCTCAGTAACACCCTTTTTGGCCAGGCAGTAGTCGCGAAATTCCTCGAGGTCCATGGGCGGTTTTCAATTGCTCGACGGCAGGCCGGTGGAGTCGTATACCATCACTTTTTTCCAGAGGTGCTCCGACTCAGCGACAAAGTCGAGGTGGGGCTGTTCTTTCTGGTAGGCGGCCTGGGCCGCTGCCGATTCAAAGGTCAGGATCAGGGAATAGGTAAATGAGCCGTCCACTACATCGCGTGTGGCCACCGGCGGGGTGCCGATAAATTTGGTTTTGGCGTATGCCGAACGCGACAGGAAATTGCTCAGTGAGGCTACAAAAGCCTGCCTGTCGGCCTGGCTGTCGGGGTTGTGCAGCCAGAAATATACCACGTGGGCAAAGGTCGGATCAAAGGATTTCATATCGGCGGTTGTTTGAGCGCTGGCCCGGAGCGGCAAAAGTGCCAGGGCAGCTGCGGCAATAAAAATAAAAGATTTCAATTTCATGATTAGGGTTGTTCGTGAGGTGGTCCTGGTTTATTTCAGTTTCTGTCGCTGGTCTTCCAAAAAGCGCGTTTCCTGAGCGTCGAGCTTCAGGGCGTCGTAGTCGAGCCGCCAGCCGATGGTCTCTACGATTTTCTCCATGAGCAGGATGGCCTCGAGTGCTTCGTGCCGGGCTGTTTCCATCAGGCCGCTCTGGGGGATCTTCTCCCGAATATGGGCCTTGGCTTCCTTGTTCAGGTTTGTCAGGTCATCGGGGGTAAAGGCGTTGAAAAGGTCGTTGCGGATATCGTAGAACTCCAGTTCAGGTTCGATCGATAAAATTTCAGGTTGGGGAAAATCCTTCAGGCATACCGTGCGCCGAACCGTGTCGGCCGATATCTGCAACTTTTTGAAATCGTATCCGATATGGGCTTTGGCATTTACCACGATCAGTGCCTTTTTCTTACTGCTGAACAAATTGCCGAAATGCCCGCGTGTGTTCTCATACCGGTAGATCTCGGCAAAATCTCCCTCAACGGAAATAAGCTTGCACACCGCCCGTATCTTTTCGAGCAAGACGGTAGACTGGTAACTGGTGAGGTCTTTCCTTTTCTTGCGGTTGAATAGGCTGTACATGCCGTACGTGAGCAGCGCCCCTAGAAATAGCCCAATGAACAATTCAAGCATGAGATACCGGTTTTGGTCCGATGGTTCCGAGATGTGTAAAGATAAAACCCTTTTCGTATTTCAGGCCGTACCCAAAGATCCTGTCCATAGCGGTATGGCTGAACAGGATAATTCCGGCGGCCTGCCAGAGGGGATTGCCCATATAGAGCCCCAGGAGGCCAATGGTAAAGCCCAGCCCCCGGTGATGAAAGAAGTTATAGGTCCATGACCCGGCTTTCGGGCCTGCCAGGTACCCCAGCATGCCGAGGTCGGGCAGCAATATCAGGGCCGGGAACCACCACCAGGCATACGGTAATAGCGAAAAAAGGTAGCTGCCACCTGCAAAAAGCAGGCCTTCCTCCAGGCGCAAAAGGGTCTTCATTTCGATTTCAATTTAAATAGGACGGGGCGGCTCGGGCTGGCGTCATTCTCGAGGGCAGCCACCTGCAGGTTGAGCAGGTAGAGCCCGTCTTCTGCCGAAGCCGGCACTGAAATTAGTTCGGTAATGGTCGCCCCGTGGCGCGGATTATCGGGCAAGCCCCAGAATGCCTTATGGGCGGCCAGGGCGCCTCCGTCGCGCTCCGGGTCTACAGAGGGCAGGTCCAAAAGCAGGTGGTGTACGCCCCTGCCGACGAGCCAGGCTGCGGCATCTGCCTGCAAATAGGGCGGGTTGGTGCCCGACCAGGCACGGGCGTGGAGCCCTTCAGGTGGCAGGTGGGTTCGCAGGATTACAGCTTCCCCCTGCAGATCGGGCAGGGCCCTGGACAGCTGTCCGGCCTTTATGGCCTGCCCGCCATTAACCGGCTCGGGGTGCAGGGTGACAAGCCAGGCCGGCATCAGGGGCGGGGGTGGATCCTGGTTTATGGAATGCACCGTAGGGGTGATGTGACCCAGGCATTCGGTATGGGTGCCGTGGGCGTGTGGGTTAAAGGCAATGTCGTTGAAATTGACGGAGGCCCCGGCAGCGACACTGCCCGTAAACCCGATCTCCCGGTGGGGCGTAATGCGGGCCGGGCCCACCCCCCAGGCCGTAGTCCCCTTTGCCGAAACGGGTACCGAGCAATCGATGGGTTGGTCCAGGTCGCATTGGTAGTTTTTTGCAGCAAGGGTAATCTGAATCTTCATACGGGTGCCCGGGATTTTATTTCAAAGTAATCATAAATAGATCGCTGGCGATCCCGTCGGCCAGAAATTTCCCTTTTTGGGTAAGCAGGAGCCGCTCTTCCTCCCTGCGGATGCATTGTTGTTCCAGATGCGGTTGGGCCTGCCTCAACAGATAATCGAGGAATTGCGGGCCGAATTCATCCCTGATCCGTCCCAGGGCGACACCCCATTCGGTGCGCAACCCGGTCATCACCGCTTCATTGTAGCGCTCCTGCTGGCTAAGCGTCTCCATTTCAAAATAGCTTTCCTCTGCTTCCAGAGCCCTTATGTATTTCAGGTTGTGGGCCACATTCCAGCGCCGGGTTCGACCGTCGTACGAATGGGCCGAAGGGCCGATGCCCAGGTAGGGTTTGCCCAGCCAGTAGGCCGTATTGTTCTGCGAATAAAAGCCCGGCTTGCCGAAGTTGGATATCTCGTAATGGGCGTAGCCAGCCGCATCCAGGGTATCCACCAGGTGGCGGAAATCGGCTTCGGTGCGGTCTTCATCCGGTTCGCCCGACAGGCCCCGGTCAATCTGCGATTGCAGGGCCGTGGCCGGTTCCACGGTAAGGGCATAGGCCGAAATGTGGGGCGGGTCAAAGCCGAGGGCCGTCTGCAGGGTTTGCTGCCAGGTCTCCGGCCGGCTTCCCGGGATGCCGTAAATGAGGTCGATGGAGTAATTGTCGAAATGCCGGCTCGTGGCCTCCAGGCACCGCAGGGCCTCTTCGGCCGTATGCGCCCGGTTCATCCAGCGGAGTTCCCCGGGCATAAAGCTCTGGACCCCTATACTCAGCCGGTTTACCGGCCCTACGGCCAGTTCCGCAATGCGGGCCGGGCTCAGGTCGTCGGGGTTTGCTTCCAGGGTAATTTCGGCATCGGGGCTCAGGCTGAATTCCCGGCCAATTTGCTCCAGGAAAGCTTCGATTTCCCCCTGGCTGAGCAGGGAAGGCGTCCCCCCTCCGAAATAAACCGTTTCCACGGGACTGTCCTGCATTTCCTCCCGCCGTTGGTGCAACTCCCTGTGCATGGCTTGCAACAGGGCCTCCTTGTGTTTCAGGGTGGTGGAAAAGTGGAAGTCGCAGTAGTGGCAGGCCTGCCGGCAAAAGGGAATATGGAGGTAGATGCCGCTCATGGTTTGAAAAATAGGCGCCCGGACAGAGCCGAAAGCTGTGCGAAGTTACAAAATCGGGAGGCTGCTGGGAAGGTGCACCCTTCGGGCTTATCTTGTTTCCCGGGAGGGTGGGGGATTGCCCCCCCTTACCGCAGCTCCGGCGCACCATACCATTGGAATTCCCCTACCGGGTGCGGTCGGTATTCTGCTTCACAAAAGCCTCCCACCCCGAATAAGACTTGCCCACCGTAGGGCTCCCCTGGTTGTAGAAATGGCAAACGGCCGCCGCCAACCCATCGGTGCTGTCG
Organism: Robiginitalea sp.; assembly: GCA_024642005.1. Classification (GTDB taxonomy): domain Bacteria; phylum Bacteroidota; class Bacteroidia; order Flavobacteriales; family Flavobacteriaceae; genus Robiginitalea. Next base: position 213,066 of record JAHECA010000001.1, read on the forward strand.
AGGTTCTTGGGGAGGGTTTTGAGTCCGAGCAGGGTTTGCAGCATTCCCGCCACCTGCTCCTTGCTGGCGTTCCCGTTTCCGGTTATGGCCATCTTGATTTTCTTGGGCAGGTATTCCGTTATGGGAACCTGCCGCGAAAGGGCTGCAGCCATTGCAACACCCTGGGCCCGCCCCAATTTGAGCATCGACTGCACATTTTTACCATAGAAGGGCGCTTCAATGGCCACCTCGTCCGGGTGATAGGAATCTATGAGTTCCACGGTCCGGTCGAAGATCAGCTTCAGTTTGGTATAGGGGTCTTCATACTTGCTGAGCAGCAGTTCGTTCATCTGTACGAAGTACATCTGCTTCCCCTCCACCCGAATGATGCCAAACCCCATAATGGTGGTGCCGGGATCTATGCCCAGAATAATCTTTTCCACGGGTTTATTCATCGGTTTTCAACACTAGGGGGATCCGGAATTGGGCCGCTACGGGAATGCCCCTTTTCAGGGCGGGCTCCAGGCGGGGCAGGCTCCTCAGGCTTCGCGCCACGATGTTTTTAAATTCGGGGTTTTCGGCCGCCAGCGCCAGGTTCTCCCCGATCTTAAGAACGGAAACCCCGCCCTTGTTGTCTACCAGGAAGTCCACGTACAGGGTATCGTGCAGGGCATTTTCAGAGCGGAATTCAAAATCTTGCAGGGCCATAGACAGGTGCAGGGTCAGGGTATTCTGGAAACACTCCTGTTGGCCAAGGCGCGATGCCGTTTCGTCGCAGGCATCAAAGAGCGGGAACTGGTCGAGCTGGTTCCAGTCGATGGTCTGCATCTCGGCGTCTACCAGTTGCCGGGTACGAGCCTGCTGCGATGGAAACCACTCGCAGGAGCCCAACCCCAGCACCAGCATACAAAGCCCGCATACCGTCCAACTTTTCATAGCGTTCCCAGATCGGTGGGAAATTACGAATTTTTGGAGGAACCTGACCGAGCGCTGCCCGGCAATCGGAACACCGCCGCCCGCTGCTCCCTTTGCCCCAGAAAGCCCTACTTTTGTAACATCGACCTTGTCTTGTCGACCCATACCCGAAAAAATGGACCTCACCCTCCTTTTCCTCGGCCTGCTCTGCATGCTTATCGGCATCCTCGGCAGCATACTGCCGGTGCTCCCGGGCCCCCCGGTAAGCTGGCTGGGGCTGCTGCTGCTGCAGCTTACCTCGGCGGTGCCCGACCAATGGTGGTTTCTGGGCATTACGGCTGCGATAGCCCTGGTGGTGGTGGCCCTGGATTACTGGATCCCTGCTCTGGGAACTAAAAAATTTGGGGGGAGCCGGGCCGGGATGGTCGGCACCACGATTGGCCTTTTGGCAGCCCTGGTTTTCCCTGTGCTGGGACTTGTCGGCATTATCATCTGGCCCTTTTTGGGTGCCCTGGTGGGCGAGCTGGTGAACAAGGCCGACCACAGGCAGGCCCTGAAGGCAGCCTTCGGCTCCTTCGTGGGATTTCTGACGGGCACCTTCCTCAAATTCGTGGTGGCCATGGTGTACCTGGGCTTTTTCCTTTCCGACGCCTGGGAATACCGGGAAGCCCTGTTCCCCTGGTTCAATTAGGCCGGCTTACAGCCAGACGGTTTTTTCAGATACCGGGCGGCGTGCAGATTCAGGCGGTTGCTGGTCGTAATACCCCATGTAGAAAAAGCCCAGGCAACGCTCCCCGGGCTGGAGGGTAAAGAACTCCCCCATGTGTCTGATCAGGCCCGGCGAGCTCCAGTAGGCCCCAATCCCCAGTTCGGTGCAGGTGAGCCACATATTCTGCACCGCCATGGCCACCGCTGCCAGCTCCTCCCATTCCGGCAAGCCTTCCTGGGGGTCGCGCTGCATGCAGATGGCGATAACCGCCGCCGACTTTACCGGGTTGTTGTACAATTTATTCGCCTTGAATTGTTGGGGTTTGGCCTCGGTGGACAGGTATTTGTCTCGTAAAAAGGCGCCCAGTTTTTCGCGGCTCCCTGCCTCATGCAGCACTTTAAACCTCCAGGGCTCGGTCTTTTTGTGTGTCGGGGCCCAGTTGGCCGCTTCTACCAGCTCCTCTAGGGTTTCACGCGAAATGGGCCGATCGTTGTATTGCTGCGGAAAAACGGATCGCCTTCGGCGGATTAACGCTTCTATCATAACAGGATTTTTGTTTAAAAATACGACTTAATCCCCTTATGAGCCAGCACGGAGGCGCTCGATGCAATGGTCAAGGGCACGGTTCTGATGCTCCCTTTTCCAAACCGCAGTGAGCACCGCCCGCTGTCGGATCTGGCCGAGTTCGATAAAGCGCACCCCCAGCTGGAAGCCGTACTGAAGGGAAGTCGGGACAATGGCAACCCCGAGGCCGGCTTCCACGAGCTTAAAAATGGTATGGGCGTGAACCGATTTATGGGAGATGCGCGGGTGGAAGCCGGCATCTTCACAAATGCTGAGCACGGTGCGGTAATAGTCGGGGCTGTATTCGGGACTGAACAGGATAAAGGCCTCTTTGGCCAGCTGAGCCACCGACTTGAAATGCGGTGCCTTGAGCGGGTGTGCTTCGGGGAGTACCAGGGAAAAAGTTTCGCGTACCACCGCACAGCTTTCGAGCTCAGGCGGCAGGTCAGACAGGCGTATAAACCCCAGGTCGAGACTTTCCTCCATGAGCGCCCGCACCTGCTCCTGATTGGATCGCTCCTCGAGGCTGGTGTGCAATTCGGGATGGGCTTCTTTCAGGCCCAGCAGCAAGCCAGGGATCACTGCCTGCATGGCTGAGCCCAAAAAACCGATGCGGATTTCCCCGGCCCTGCCCGCGCCGATGCGACAGGTCTGCTCGCAGGTGCTGGCCAGGCGGTTGAGCTGAGGCACTAACTGCTCGCGCAGGAAGCGTCCGGCCGAAGTAAGGGAAACCGACCTGCGGTCGCGTTCGAACAGGGCGGTCCCGAGGTGGAACTCCAGCTGGGCAATCTGCCGGCTCAGGCCGGGCTGGGAAATATGCAGCTCCTGGGCTGCCCGGTGAAAATTCAGGTGCTCGGCCACGGCCATGAAATAACGCAAGTGCCGGAGCTCAATCTGATTACTCATAGTTATCAATTACTGATGCAATCGCATCATAACTTATCAAACTTAATACGTACTTTTAACATATACAACACCCATTTCAGCATGGCAGAACAACAAGCCGTTTTCGCTTACGGCGAGTCGCATCTCACCGCCGGTAAGGCGCTGGCCCTGGCACGGGGCAGCCTGGCCGGCACCCTGAGCCCCGATACCCGTGAGCGGGTCAGGGCCAGTCAACAGATTGTGGAACGCATCGTGGCAGGGGGCGTCCCGGTTTACGGGATCAACACAGGCTTCGGGCCCCTGTGTACCACCCGCATTTCGGCCTCTGAGACCAGCCGCCTGCAGGTGAATATTCTGAAAAGCCACAGCGTGGGCGTGGGCACGCCGGTAGACCCGGAAATTGCCCGCCTTATGCTCATCCTGAAGCTGCACGCCCTGGCCAGGGGGCATTCGGGCATACGGGAAGCTACCCTCGACCGCATGCTCTGGCACGTGCAGCACGATGCCATTCCCCATGTGCCTTCCCAGGGCTCGGTTGGAGCTTCAGGCGACCTGGCCCCCCTGGCCCATCTGTTTCTCCCCTTAATCGGGCTTGGGCAGGTGTATTACCAAGGGGCGCTCATCCCGGCTTCCGAACTGCTACACACCAACGGCCTGAATCCACTGGAACTGGGCCCTAAAGAAGGACTGGCCCTGATCAATGGCACCCAGTTTATCGCCGCACACGCCGTAAAGGTGATTGAAAAGATGCACGGCTGCCTCTCGCAGGCCGACATCGTCGGGGCCATGATGATCGAAGGCTTGCAGGGGTCGGTGAAGCCCTTCCACGAAGCCCTCCACGCCCTGCGGCCCTATAAGGGCAACTCCCATGTGGCAGAGCGCGTTCGCAGATTGCTCAAGGGTTCGGAAATACTGGAAGACCATATTGATTGCGAGCGGGTACAGGACCCCTACTCTTTGCGCTGCATTCCACAGGTGCACGGCGCATCCCGTACAGCCTGGCAGCACCTGAAGGAGCTGCTGGAAATCGAGTTGAACGCGGTTACCGACAACCCGGTGATTATCGACGAAGCGCTCTCGATCAGCGGGGGGAATTTTCACGGGCAACCCCTGGCCATGGCCCTCGACTACGCTTGCCTGGCGGCCTCGGAAATCGGCAACATTTCAGACCGCCGCATCTACCTGGCCCTGGAAGGCAACAGCACCGGCCTGCCCAAACTGCTCATGAAAGACACCGGCCTGAATTCGGGTTACATGATGCTGCAGTACACTTCAGCGGCTCTGGCCAGCGAGAACAAAAGCCTGTGCTTTCCGGCCAGCGCCGACAGCATTCCCACCTCAATGGGGCAGGAAGACCATGTGAGCATGGGCTCCATCTCGGGCCGCAAGGCCCTGCAGGTTATTGAAAATGTGGAGAAAATCCTGTCCATTGAACTGCTCACCGCCGCCCAGGCCTTCGAATTTCGCAAACCCCTCAAATCGGGCTGGTTTCTGGAAAAGGCACACGAACTGGTCCGCAGCCGCGTAACCTTCGCTGTAGAAGACCGCGTTTTTGCCGACGACATCCAGGCCGGCCTGGAATTAATCCGCTCCGGGGCGCTCATCCGCCTGCTCGATTCGGTCTCCAAAAGGAAGGCCCTCTCCCTGAAAACTCCGCACGATGCTTTGTTTGAAAACTTTTGACAGCCATGCCTGAACCTGCCACCCCCTCCTACCTGCTGCTGGGCCCCTTTGCCCAACTCATCCCCATGGCCGGGCTCGCCCTGAAAGGGCCACTGCGTGACGCCGACATGCCGGTTTTGACCAACGCCGGGCTGCTCTTGCAGGGAGCTGAGATCGTTGCCACAGGACCTTACGACATCCTGGAGCAACAGGCCCGTGAACTCAGGGCCGACCACTTCCGGCCCGATGGGGATGCCGTCTGCTTGCCGGGCCTGATCGATTCCCATACCCACAGCTGCTTTGCAGGGAGCAGGGCCCGCGATTACGCCCTGCGAAACAGCGGGAGCACCTACCTGGAAATCGCCGAGGCAGGCGGGGGCATCTGGGACACCGTTACCCAGACCCGGAAAGCCGACCCCACCACCCTCGAACGCCTGCTGCGGGAGCGCTGCAAACGCTTCACGGCCGACGGCATCACCACCCTTGAGGTGAAAAGCGGGTACGGCCTCTCGGTGGAAGCCGAATTGAAAATGTTGCGGGTAATCCGTTCCGCCGCTGCCCGGGTAGTTCAGGACCTGGTCCCTACCTGCCTGGCGGCCCATATGGTCCCCCGCGATTTCGAAGGCAGTGCGGAAGCATACCTGAAACACATCGAAAATGACCTGTTGCCGGTAGTGCGCACCGAGGGCCTTGCCGACCGGGTTGACGCCTTTGTCGAGCGCAGCGCTTTCAGCCCGCAGCAAATAGGGCCCTTCTTTGAGGCGGCCCGCCGGATGGGTTTTGGCATTACGGTGCATGCCGACCAGTTCACCACGGGAGGCAGCGCCGCAGCTATTGCCGGCGGAGCGCTCAGCGCCGACCACCTGGAGGCCAGCGGTCCGGCAGAAGTAGCCGCCCTGGCCAACAGTTCGGTAATCGCCACGGCCCTGCCCGGGGCCAGCCTGGGTCTGGGATGCGGCTATACACCGGCCCGGGCACTTCTCGATGCAGGGGGCAGCCTGGCCATCGCCAGCGATTTCAACCCGGGCTCTGCCCCTATGGGCGACCTGCTGGCCCAGGCGGCCATCCTCGGGGCGGCCGAAAAACTGTCGAACGCCGAGGTGCTGGCGGGCATTACCTTCCGGGCCGCTGCCGCCCTGGGCCTCAACGACCGGGGACGACTGGAAGCCGGCAAGAAGGCCGACCTGGTGGTGTTCCCCTGCGACCATTACAATGAAATCTTGTATCACCAGGGCCGCCTAAAGCCCGTTTCCGTTTGGAAAAACGGGCGCTGCGTGCTGGACCTTTCGAAAACCGCATCATGAAAGCATCTGATTCCCTCGCCGGCTTTCAGGCCGCCGTTAGCCGGGGCATCCCGGCCGAACTTCCTCCCCCCGGGCAGCGCGACCCGGCAGTGTCGCATGCCCCCAGGCGCAAAGACATTTTGAGTTCCGATGAAAAAAAACTGGCCCTTCGCAACGCCCTGCGCTATTTCCCGGCGCACTGGCACCGGGAACTGGCCCCCGAATTCCTCGACGAGCTGCACCGGTACGGTCGCATTTACATGTACCGCTTCAAGCCGGAATACCCGATATACGCACGACCCATTGACGCCTACCCGGCCCGTACGCGCGAAGCCGCCGCCATCATGCTCATGATCCAGAACAACCTGGACCCCAGTGTGGCGCAGCACCCCGACGAGCTCATCACCTACGGGGGCAACGGGGCGGTGTTTCAGAACTGGGCGCAGTACCTGCTCGCCATGAAGTACCTTTCAGAGATGGGCGGGTCCCAGACCCTGCACATGTATTCGGGCCACCCGATGGGCCTTTTCCCGTCGTCCCCGGCTGCCCCCCGCGTGGTGGTCACCAACGGCATGATGATCCCGAATTACTCCAAACCCGACGACTGGGAGCGGTTCAATGCCCTGGGGGTAACCCAGTACGGGCAGATGACCGCCGGCTCCTATATGTACATCGGGCCCCAGGGCATTGTACACGGCACCACCATTACGGTGCTGAACGCCTTCCGCAGGGTGCTGCCAAAACAGCAGGACTTCCGGGGCCAGATCTTCTTAACCTCGGGGCTGGGCGGCATGAGCGGGGCCCAACCCAAGGCAGGCAACATTGCCGGGTGCGTTACGGTTTGCGCAGAAGTAAACCCTGCCGCCGCCTACAAACGACACGAGCAGGGCTGGGTAGACGAGCTGTTTGCCGACCTGGATGGGCTGGTGGGCCGCACCCGAAGGGCCGCGGCAGACAAGGAGGTAGTTTCCCTGGCATATGTGGGCAACGTGGTGGACCTCTGGGAGCGCTTTGCCGACGAAGGCCTGTACGCCGTGCTGGGCAGCGACCAGACTTCCCTCCACAACCCCTGGGCCGGTGGGTACTACCCGGCCGGCCTCAGTTTTGAAGAGGCCAACACCCTCATGGCAACCGACCCTGAGGCCTTCCGGGAAAAAGTACAGGAATCGCTGAGAAGGCAGGTGGCGGCCATTAACCGGCATACCGAGAACGGCACCTATTTCTTCGATTACGGGAATGCTTTCCTGCTCGAAGCCTCCCGGGCCGGGGCCGACATCCTGGGTTCCGACGGTTCAGGCTTCCGCTACCCCTCCTATGTGCAGGACATTCTGGGGCCGCTCTGCTTCGACTACGGTTTCGGTCCTTTTCGCTGGGTCTGTACCTCGGGCGACCCGGCAGACCTCCGCGCCACCGACCGCATTGCCCGGCAAGTACTTGAGGCACAGCTGGCAAAAGCCCCCGCATCGATTCACGGGCAGCTGGCCGACAATATCCGGTGGATTGCCCAGGCCGAGGAAAACGCCCTGGTAGTAGGTTCGCAGGCGCGCATCCTCTACGCCGATGCCGAAGGGCGCATCGCCATCGCCGACGCCTTTAACCAGGCCATCGCCCGGGGAGACCTGAAGGCCCCCGTGGTACTGGGACGCGACCACCACGACGTGAGCGGCACCGACAGCCCCTACCGCGAAACGAGCAATATCTACGACGGCAGCCAATTTACCGCCGATATGGCCATTCACAATGTGATCGGCGACAGCTTCAGGGGGGCCAGCTGGGTTTCCATCCACAATGGCGGAGGCGTGGGTTGGGGCGAAGTGATCAACGGCGGGTTTGGCCTGTTGCTTGACGGGTCAACGGAGGCTGCCCAGCGCCTGCGCAATATGCTTTTCTACGACGTAAACAACGGAATAGCCCGACGCAGCTGGGCCCGGAACCCGGGGGCCAGGGAGGCTCTCGTGCGGGAAATGCAGCGCACGCCCGGCTTGCAGGTAACCCTCCCTGAGGCAGTTGCCGACCCGATTCTCGACACCTTATTCCCCTCCTGATTATGGAAACACGCTACCATCCCCCAAAACCAGACCCCTGGCAGGGTCGCCGCTCCGAAGACGCCTCGTATCTGCACGAGAATATTGCCCTGCTTAACCTTTCAGAAACCACCGGGGAGCACCCGCCCCACCGGCAGCCGGCCCTTCTCGGTTATGCCTGCGATGCCGGGGTGGCACGCAACCTGGGTCGCCCGGGGGCTGCTGAAGGCCCGGCCATGCTTCGCAAAGCCCTGGCGAAAATGCCCTGGCCCGAAACGGGCCCGGGACAGCTCTGGGATGCGGGCGATGTAGTCTGTACCGACGATAAACTGGAAACCACCCAGGCCCTGATGGGCCTGCAGGTCGAACGGCTGCTAGACCGGGGCTATTTCCCGATCGGGCTGGGGGGAGGGCACGACATCGCCTATGGCCATTACTCGGGAATCCGGAAGCATTTTAAAAAGGAACAGCTGCTCGGCATTGTCAATTTTGACGCACACTTCGACCTGAGGCGCCCCGAGCCGGCCCCGCATTCGGGGAGCCCCTTTTACCAGATCGCCCGTGATTGCCGCGACCAGGACATTGATTTCAAGTATGCCTGCCTCGGGCTCAGACGCGACGCCAACCCCCTGGAGCTCTGGGAGCGGGCGGCAGCCTGGCACGTGCTGCAGGTAGAGCGACCCGAGCTAAGTGAGCGGAGCTTTGAACAAGCCCTGGAACAGTTAAAAGCCTTTTTGCAGCCCCTCGATGCGGTATACCTGACCATTGACCTCGACGGCTTTGCCTCGGCCTATGCCCCGGGGGTGAGCGCCCCTTCCCCAATGGGTTTTTCTCCCATGGAAATCATGCCCTTCCTTGAAGCCGTACTGGAATCAGGGAAACTGGTGGCAGCCGACATAGCCGAACTCAACCCCGCTTACGACCGGGATGGGCAAACGGCCATGCTGGGCGCAGCCCTGCTCCACAAAATCATCTCGTTCCCCGGCTTATTCTAACCAGGAGCGGTAGTATTTGCCGTCGTCGAGGTCGAGAGCTGCCTGGGTGAGCATGAGCGGTTTGAAGGTATCGACCATCACCGCCAGCTCTGCCGTGCCGGCCTTGCCGATACTGGCTTCATAAGTGCCCGGGTGCGGGCCGTGCGGGATACCGGCCGGGTGTAGGGAAATATAGCCCTTGTCGATCCCCTTTCGGCTCATGAAATCGCCGTCTACGTAATACAATACCTCGTCAGAGTCAATATTGGAATGGTTGTAGGGAGCCGGAATGGCCTCGGGGTGGTAGTCGTAGAGCCGTGGCACGAAGGAGCAAACCACAAAGGCGCTGGTTTCGAAGGTCTGGTGCACGGGCGGCGGCTGGTGCACCCGCCCGGTAATGGGCTCGAAATCGTGGATGGAGAAGCCGTACGGGTAATTGTATCCGTCCCATCCCACCACGTCGAAGGGGTGGGTGGCATAGACCATGTGGTGCAGCTGGCCCTGTTTCTTCACCTTGATCAGGAAATCGCCGGTTTCATCAAAGGTCTGCAGGTTGCGGGGCAGTTTAAAATCCCGTTCGCAAAAAGGGGAATGTTCCAAATGTTGCCCAAACCAGTTTCGGTACCTCTTGGGCGTATAGATCGGATGGTACGATTCCACCACCAGCAGCCGGTTGTCGGGGCCGTCGAAATGGATCTGGTAGATCATCCCGCGGGGAATGAGCAGGTAGTCGCCGTATTCAAAGGGGATTTCTCCCAGGAAGGTCTTAAGCGTACCCGAGCCCCGGTGCACGAACAGGAGCTCATCGGCATCCGCATTTTTGTAAAAATAATCGGTCTGCGACTCAGTCGGGGCAGCCAGGCCCACATGCACATCGGCGTTAAACAGTACCACCTTGCGGCTCTCCAAGTAATCTTTCCCGGGGGGCAGGTCCAGGCCTTTGAGCAGGCGCGAATGAATGTTGTGCTGCACGGCGGCACGGGGGGCGTAATCGAGGCTCTTGCCGATTTCCTTTACCTGCGTGGGCCGGTGCAGGTGGTACAGCAGGGACGACATGCCGTCAAAACCGATTGTGCCGAAGAGCTGTTCGTAATGCAGGCTGCCATCCGCCTTGCGGAAGATGGTATGTCGCTTGTGGGGGAGCTTCCCCAGTTTGTGGTATAAAGGCATAGCTGAACTGCGTTTGATTCTCCCCTAAAACTACGACAATTTAAGGGTTTGGGGAAGTAATGAAGCGCTGCCTTAATCAACATGCTGATAGGTGAAGGGGCTAATTCGTTCATTCCCCTTAGAAGGGCCGCCCGAACCGCAAAGGCCAGCCTCGGCAGATTGGAATCTGGAAATTACCTATGTCGTGGGTTGTTGCAGGGAATACGGGCATTTTGTGTTTGGGGGCCTTGCGGACTTTACCCCGAGAAAAGGATTTCCGCTATTTTGATCTTCCGGGCGAAACAGGCCCTGCCGCAGGTATGGCCCGAAACAAAAAAAAGCCTCCCGCAATCGGAAAGCCTTTCATGGGATGCGACACAACGTGCCGCCGACCCTATTCCCCAAATGGGGAACACAACACAACAGGGCAAAGATAGGAAAGCTTTTCCATTTATCCGAATCGCGTGCTCGTTTTGGGCTGACCAGACCGATCAGAATCCCCTAAACCTCCATAAATAGTGCTTTCATCGATAAACTGCATCAGCGGCGATCGGGTCAAATCCAATTAAAACGGATAAGCGGTGCCAAGGGGTGCTGTTTATCGAGAACCTGCCGTGGTTCAACGGATGTGCTTAGTCTTAAGCTAACGCGTATCTAACTTTAGTGTACCCAAAAAAGGACTTATGCGCCCCATCTTACTTGCCTGCATGCTTGGAATCCTATGGCCTGCAAACAGCCATCCGACTGAACCGATACCTGAATCTTCGGTTCTTGCCTATTGCTTTCAAGGAGCAGATCTAGCCGAATCCACCCTGCATCCCTGGGAAAATTCCTCGGAATGGGTAACCCGTATGCAGCGTTCTTCCGGCCTGGTCGAAAGTGCCGCCCAAACAAACTTCGTCTCCCTGTACGACAATGCCCTGGCAGCCCTCCTGTTCATGGAAAGCGGGCAGCCGGCCCGGGCCCGGCGCATCTTCGATTTTTTCCAGAAACGCCTCGAATCGGAATTTGTGCAAACCGGGGGTGGGTTTTACCAGTTTCGGGACACCCTGGGCAGGAATGGCTCGCGCGTGTGGATGGGTGACAATGCGTGGCTGCTGATCGCCCTGCGCCAACACAAGCGTTCCTATGATTCAGCCAAATATGACGAAATGATCGGAAAACTGGAAGGCTGGCTTCGCAGCCTGCAGGAAACCGATGGCGGCTTGCAAGGGGGGCGGAATGAAGACGGCACCCCAATAGCCCGTGTTACGGAGGGTATGATAACCGCATATGCAGCCGTTCCGGGCTTCGACGCTTTCCACAAAAACCTGCTTGCCTACCTGCAACACGAGCGCTGGGACAATACCCAGTCGCTCCTGCTCACAGAACGCTCCGGGGGGCGCTACGACTACGCCTTAGACCTGCATACGCTTTCGGTATTGATCTGGGGGAACCCGGCCGCTCATATGCTGGAAGCTGCCGACCGCTATTACAATGCCCAGCGCCACAGCCTGAACAGGCAGCGCGTAAAAGGATACTGTTTCGACGGCGACCGCGATGTGGTTTGGCTCGAAGGCAGCGCCCAGATGGCGCTGGCCCTGCGGGTGGCCGGACAGGAAAAGGACTATCAGGGCCTTTTGGAAAACCTGGAATCATCCGTCATTCCCAGCCGGTTGTTCCCGGGCCTGAAAGCCCTGCCCTACGCGGCAAACCAGGGTAGCAATTTCGGCAGGGACTCCCTATGGGCGCACGCCGATCAAAAACCGGCTGTTTCGGCCACCGTATGGTACCTGTTTGCCAGGAAGCGATTTAACCCCTTCGACCTCGGGGAAGATCCAAAACCCATGCCGGGCGAACTGGTTGTCCCTTAGCCTGGTAAGCAGGCTGGCTTTCATAACTTTCCGGTACTGCCGAAAACTTCGGACCGGGATTTCCCTGACAGGGTGCCGATTACCCGGGTTTAGGTGCAGGTGAACAAGGTTTTGGGGGAATCACTGGGAGACCCTGTTAACAGTTGAAGATCGCTGCAAAGGCTGCCCTATTTCAGGGGAATGGGCCCAGACTGCAATTTAAAGGCTGGCCTGGGGCAACACCAGCATGGGTACCCGAATGTGGAAGGCCATGCGCTTGACAACCGGTTCGCGGAGCAGTTCTTCGACAGGGCTGCGTTCGTTTCGCACCAGAATGAGCAGATCGAGGCTCGAATCGTCGATAAACCGCTGCAAAGCCGCCGCCTTACTGGATTCGGCATTTAGCCACCTCATTATGGGCTTCAGCGGATCCAGCTCCAGGAACAATTCCTTTTTGTGGAAACGCTGCAGGCTGCTGAGCGCATCTTCCGTGCCAATATGGATCACCTCCAGGTTCGATTGGAAGCAGCTGCTATAGAAATGAATCTGTTCGAGCTGCCTTCCTGTGAAAGGCCGTGTGAAATCGGTGGCAAAACCTACTTTTTTAGGTTTTTTGAACCGGGACTCCTCGGGTACCACCAACACCGGGCAGTTGTCTGCGGCCTTGAGTATCCGCACCGTATTGCTGCCCATGAATACCTCTTTCAGTCCACTGGCGCCTGTGGTTCCGGAAACGATCAGGTCGGTCTGCCCCAGGTTAACCCGCTCCCGAATCTCCTCGGGCAGCAAGCTGAAAGACGAATAGGTTTCATAGGCAAATCCGGAATCGGGGTATTTCCGCTCCAGGCGCTCGACCAGGTAAGCCAGTCCTTCCTCGGAGTGGCGCTGCATATGGTCTTCTTCAAGCCCGGTAATGGGTGTAACCGCCATTACCCGGCTGTTGATGAAGTCGGGGGTATAGGTATTGAGGAACTGAAAAGTACATTGGCGGCCTTTGAATAACGACAGGGCAAAGTCGGTCGCATTTCCGGCAGCTCTGGAAAAATCCGTAGGGATGAGTATTCGTTCCATGACACTGCGGTTCTTAGTGGAGTAAAAATAGAACGAGCCAGTCGTGGAAAAGAATGATATGTGTCAGGTAATGGAAAAAATAGGTGCAGGCCTTTTAAAACCCATCTACCAGGTCTTGCAATTTGCGGATGTCGGCAATGGCCATCTTTTTGCCCGAAGTGCGGATCAGGCCTTCTTTGCGAAACTCAGAGAGGATACGTATGCACGATTCGGTGGCGGTTCCCACCACGTTCGCGATATCCTCCCGCGAAAGCACAAGAATGAGAAATCCGTCTGCATCTTCGCCGAAACGGTTTTTCATATAGAGCAAAGCTTCTGCTATACGCTGCTTAACGGTCTTCTGAGACATGTTTACGATTACGTCGTCGGCCTCCCGCAGGTCGTGGGCCATATGGCGCAGTACTTCGTAGGTAAAATCAGGGTTCTTATGCAGGGTATTGATAATGGCTTCCTTGGGCACAAAGCAGACCTCCATGTCGTTCACGGCTGTGGCACTCAAATTGGAGGATTCTTCCGCAACCACTGAGCGCTGCCCAAGCACTTCCCCCTTTGAGGCGAGCTTTACGATCTGGTCCTTGCCGTTAGAGCTCAATTTGGAGAGTTTGGATACCCCGTCGCGAACACAGTAGATTCCACCCAGCTTTTCGCCTTCGTCAAAAATCAGTTCTCCCTTTTTAATTTTCCTGGAGACCTTACTGTCTGAGACTGCCTTTAGTTCGTCCTTACTCATGGCACGCAAGGCGTTGAACTTTCGGACGATACAATTTTCACAACGGTTTTCCATGAAAGAGCCTGATCAGATTCTCCTGTAAAAGTAGCCAATTTTTGAAAATTGACAATTATCATCTTTTGGGGTCGCCGGCAACCGGATTTTTGCAGGGTTTTTTTAAAAACCCTACTTTTAAAGGAATACAGGCATATGGAGCAACGCCCCTGCTATCATTGCGGAGAATCCTGCGGGAATCAATCCCAGAGCTACGACGGGAAAGACTTCTGCTGTACGGGATGCAAAACGGTCTACCAGATCTTCCGCGACCACAAACTGGACTATTATTACGAAATTCAGGAAGGGGCAGGCCGTACCCCCGTGCCGGCCGAAGGGAAATACGATTTTCTGGACGACCCCGAAATTGTGGGCAGGCTGCTCGATTTTCAGGATGGCACCCACCAGGTCATCAACCTCTCCATCCCGCACATACACTGCAGCTCCTGCATCTGGGTGCTCGAAAACCTGCACAAGCTGCACCCCGGGGTAATCTCCAGCCAGGTAGACTTCCCCAGGCGCCAGGCCCGGGTCCATTACGACACGGGGCGCCTGGGCCTCAAGGAATTGGTACAGCTGCTTAGCGCAATCGGCTATGAGCCGTCCATTACGCTCGAACAGTACAGTGGAAAGGAGGCCAAAAAGGACCGTACCCTCATCTACCAAATCGGGGTGGCCGGCTTTGCCTTCGGCAACATCATGTTCCTGTCGTTCCCGGAATATTTCGAAACCGGGGAATTCTGGCTCGAGCAATACAAAGGGCTCTTCCGCTGGCTCATGTTCAGCTTTTCGGTACCCGTGGTTTTTTACTCCGGGGCGGGCTATCTGAAAACAGCCTACAAAGGCCTGAAGGCAGGTATCCTGAATATTGACGTCCCGATTGCCCTGGGCATCCTGGTACTCTTTTTTCGCAGTACGGTCGAAATCGCCTTCGACTTGGGCAGCGGCTTCTTCGACAGCCTTTCGGGGCTGGTATTTTTTCTGCTGCTCGGCAAGTTTTTTCAGCAACGCACTTATTCCTACCTGTCGTTCGAACGCGATTACAAATCGTATTTCCCCATAGCCATAACCCGCCTGAAACCCGGGGGAGGGGAAGAAAACGTACCGGTATACCAAGTGGTAACCGGCGACCGACTGCTGATCCGGAACAATGCCCTGGTTCCGGCCGACTCCCTGCTGATAGCGGGCCAGGCCGAAATCGATTACAGCTTCGTGACCGGGGAGGCCCGGCCCGTACGCAAAGCAGCCGGCGAACGCATCTATGCCGGGGGCAAGCAGCTCCAGGGCGTTATCGAGGTAGAGGTGCTCAAGCCGGTATCTCAGAGCTACCTCACCGAGCTCTGGAGCGATTCAGCCTTTTCCAAATCGCCCAAAACCGCGTTCCGCAACCTCACCGACCGCATCGGGAAGCGCTTTACCCTGGCTGTCCTGACCATCGCCTTTGTATCGGCCGGCACCTGGCTGTTTATTGACCCCTCCCGGGCCCTGAATGTGCTCACCGCAGTCCTGATCATTGCCTGCCCCTGCGCCATTGCCCTGGCCGCCCCATTTACCCTGGGCAATTTGTTGCGCATTTTCGGGAAGCGGGGCTTTTATGTAAAAGACACCGAAACCCTGGAACGGATGGCCCAGGCAAATACGGCTATTTTTGACAAAACGGGTACCATCAGCACCACCCAGAAGAATAGTATTCGCTTTACGGGGATCGAGCTGAGCGAAAGTGAGGCCGCCGTGCTTAAGAACGTACTCCGGGCATCGGGGCACCCCTTAAGCCAGGCACTCTACCGGCAGTTGGCCCCCTATAACATCGTTCCCCTGGAATCGTTTGAAGAGCACGTGGGCAAAGGCCTGGAAGGCCGGGCCGGGGGGCACCATATCCGGGTCGGGTCGCGGGAATTCGTTCAGGCGAAGGGCGAGGGCAGCCAAACCGGCACCGAAGTGCACGTGAGCGCTAACAACGCCTACAAGGGGTGCTTCACCATTTCCAACAGCTATCGGGACGGGGCCGGCTCCCTGTTTGGCAGGCTTGCCAACAGGTATACCCTGGCCGTGCTCTCGGGCGACAACGAGGCAGAGCAGGCAGCCCTGGAAGAATTGCTGCCCCCCTTAACCCCCATGTATTTCAACCAAAAACCCAAAGAAAAGCTGTTGTTTGTTCGCGAACTGCAGCAACAGGGCCGCAAGGTAATTATGGTTGGCGACGGCCTGAACGACGCCGGTGCCCTGGCCCAGAGCGATGTGGGCATAGCCGTGTCTGAAGACGCCAGCTTGTTTACCCCGGCCTGTGACGCCATTCTCGACAGCCGGCAGTTCGCCCGTCTCGACAGCTTCCTGGTTACGGCCCATAAGGCTATTGGGGTTATCCGGCTGAGCTTCGGGCTCTCCCTGCTCTACAACCTGGTTGGCTTGTATTTCGCCGTTACCGGGCAATTGCAGCCGGTCATAGCAGCCATCCTGATGCCGCTGAGTTCTATAAGTATTGTGGCCTTCACCACGGCCGCGACCAACTGGATCGGGCGCGATCTTGGTCCAAACGCCAATAAATTACTAGGTAAATCCTGACAATTATCATATTTTCAGCATGTACATCGGTCTAGTTTTACAGCCAAATATTACGTGGGTATGAGCGTAATCTATATGTTGCTGGCCATCAGTGTATCTGTGGCCCTGCTCTTTTTTTTGTTTTTTATTCTTTCGGTTCGCAAGGGGCAATTCGACGATTCCTATACGCCCTCTGTGCGCATGCTTTTTGACGACGAGCTCGTAAAGGACCCGGCCGAAAGACCCTCAGATGATAATCCTAAACAATCCAACTAAATACGTTTTTATGGAAGTTCAGCAATTTCGTTATGACAACAAGATCGTCCAGAAGTTCCTGTACGCGACCATGCTCTGGGGCGTGGTCGGTATGCTGGTGGGGCTGCTTCTGGCCTTTATGTTCCTGTTCCCGAACCTGACCGACGGGATTTCCTGGCTGAGTTTCGGGCGCCTGCGCCCGCTGCACACCAATGCGGTGATCTTCGCCTTCGTGGGGAATGCCATTTTTGCCGGGGTGTACTATTCCACCCAGCGCCTGCTCAAGGCGCGCATGTTCAGCGACGTGCTCAGCAACATCAATTTCTGGGGCTGGCAGCTGATCATCGTGGCAGCCGCCATTACCTTGCCGCTGGGCTATACCACCTCCAAGGAATACGCCGAGCTGGAATGGCCCATCGACCTGGCAATCGCCGCCGTGTGGGTCGTGTTCGGATGGAACCTGATCGGCACCATGCTCCGCCGGCGCCAACGCCACTTCTACGTGGCTATCTGGTTCTACCTGGCCACCTTCATTACCGTGGCGGTGCTGCACATCTTCAACAGCCTGGAACTGCCGGTAAGCGCCCTGAAGAGCTACTCGGTGTACGCCGGGGTGCAAGATGCCCTGGTACAGTGGTGGTACGGGCACAATGCCGTAGCCTTCTTTTTGACAACGCCCTTCCTGGGCCTCATGTACTATTTCGTGCCCAAGGCCGCCAACCGTCCCATCTATTCGTACCGCCTTTCCATCGTGCACTTCTGGTCCCTGATCTTCATCTATATCTGGGCCGGGCCGCACCACCTGCTGTACACTGCCCTGCCAGACTGGGCACAGAACCTGGGGGTAACCTTTTCGGTAATGCTGATTGCCCCTTCCTGGGGTGGGATGATCAACGGGCTGCTGACCCTGCGCGGTGCCTGGGACAAGGTGCGGACCAATCCCGTACTCAAGTTCATGGTGGTTGCCATTACCGGTTACGGGATGGCCACCTTCGAAGGCCCCATGCTGTCGCTTAAAAACATCAATGCCATTGCCCACTTCAGCGACTGGATTATCGCCCACGTTCACGTGGGTGCCCTGGCCTGGAACGGCTTTATGACCTTCGGGATGATCTACTGGCTGGTCCCGAGAATGTTCAAGACACGCCTACACTCCGTGCCTATGGCGAACTTCCATTTCTGGATCGGCACCCTGGGTATCATACTCTATGCACTGCCCATGTACGTTGCGGGCTTTACCCAGGCCCTGATGTGGAAAGACTTCAACCCCGATGGAACCCTGGTTTACGGGAACTTCCTGGAGACCGTCCATGAAATTATCCCCATGTACTGGATGCGGGCCATTGGCGGCACCATGTACCTGGCGGGGATGATCGTCATGCTTTACAACGTGATCGTCACCATCCGCTCCGGCAGCAAGGTGGAAGATGAGCTGGCCGAGGCGCCTGCCCTGACCCGCATTTCTTCCAGGCGCCTGGCCGGGGAAAAATACCACACCTGGCTGGAGCGTCTGCCCGTGCGCTTTGCCGTGCTTTCCACCATCGCCATCCTGATCGGGGGCATCGTACAGATTATCCCCACCATCCTGGTCAAGTCAAACATCCCCACCATCAGTAGTGTGAAGCCGTATACTCCCCTGGAGCTCGAGGGCCGCGACCTGTACATTCGCGAAGGATGCGTGAGCTGTCACTCCCAAATGATCCGACCTTTCCGCAGTGAGGTGGAACGCTATGGGGAATACTCCAAGGCGGGCGAGTACGTGTACGACCACCCCTTCCTTTGGGGCAGCAAGCGCACCGGGCCCGACCTGCTGCGCGTGGGAGGCAAGTACTCCGACAACTGGCACCTGAACCACATGTACGACCCGCAGAGCACCTCTTCCGGATCGATCATGCCGGCCTACCAGTGGCTGGTGCGCAACGAGCACGACCGCAGCGCCGTCGAAGCCAAGATGCGCGCCATGGTTACCCTGGGGGTTCCCTATACCGACGAAGACATCTCAGGGGCCCAGGCCGCTATGGCCGCCCAGGCGACCCAGATAGAAAAGAACCTGTACAACGACCCTGAATTCGCCCGCTCATACGAAGAGGAAAAGAGATTCGCCCAGGATAACGGGCTGCCATTCGTGGAGATGCGCGACCGTGAAATCGTTTCCCTGATCGCCTACCTGCAGCGCCTGGGTACCGACATCAAGATCGAAGGCCAGACCAACGTAACCCAAAACCAGTAAGCCATGATGAAGTTTGTACAGCAAAACCTGGAGCACATAGACGGGGTGGCCGCCTACCCCATGTTCTCCCTCCTCCTGTTCTTCCTGTTCTTCGTGGTCCTGTTTTGGTGGGTTCTTACTGCCTCCAAGAAGCACATCCGGGAGATGAGCGAATTGCCCTTAGAAGATGATCAACAACCAAACCCTCAAGAAAAATGAGAAATTCAATACCGTCCTGGATACGCGTCACCGTTCTGTTTTTCCTGGTCTTCGCCCTGATGGAGTACTTTATCGATTCAGGGGACAAACCGGCCTTTCTGGCCTATCCTGTAACCCAGTTTTTCCTCCTGATGGTGCTGCTGTTGCTCATCGCCATCGAGATGATTTTGAAGTCGATCGAGAACATCATGTTCCAGACGCTTTCGGAAGAAGGCAAGAAACGCTACCTGGAAACCCGCAAGCAACCCTGGCAATGGGCCTGGGGCAAGCGGGTATACCAGAATCTTACCGCCAGCCGGCCGATCGCTGAAGAAGGCGAAATCCTTATCGACCACGACTACGACGGCATCAAGGAGCTCGACAACCGCCTCCCCCCGTGGTGGATCTATCTCTTCTATGCCACAATCCTTTTCGGAGCCATCTACCTGGTGCGCTTCCAAATTCTGGGCGATTATACCCAGCAAGAGGAATTTGAACAGGAAATGGCCGATGCCCGGCAGGCGGTCGAAGCATACCGGAAGACCGCCAAAGACCTCGTTGACGCCAGCAGTGTGGAGTTGCTTACCGAAGCTTCCGACCTGCAGGCGGGCCAGGCCATATTCAACACCAATTGCGCCGTTTGCCACAAACCCGACGGCGGAGGGTCTATCGGTCCTAACCTCACGGACGATTACTGGATTCTGGGCGGGGGCATCGGCAGTGTCTTCCAAACCATTTCCGAAGGCGGCCGCAACGGGAAAGGGATGGTTTCCTGGAAATCGACCCTGAAACCGGTCGAAATAGCTCAGGTGGCCAGCTATATCATTAGCCTGCACGGCACCAATCCGCCAGACGCCAAGGCCCCAGAAGGCGACCTGTATACCGATCCGAATGCCCCGGCAGCGGTGGCCCCTGCGGCCGCCGATTCTACCGCAGTGGAAGCCGATTCGGGCGCAGGAGGGGAATAACGCGAAGTACCCCCCGCCCCATCGCCAATGAAAGTGACCCGAAATGAGTGAACAAAACGAACGCTTCCGCGATTCGATCGCCACGATAAGCGAGGAAGGGAATAGGGCGTGGATTTTTCCGAAGAAGCCGAGTGGCCGGTATTATACCAGCCGCAAATGGGTGAGTTATTTGCTGCTGGCCTTTTTGTTTGCCTCGCCTTTTATCAAGGTAAACGGCAACCAGTTCCTGATGCTGAACGTGCTCGAACGCCGCTTCAACATCTTCGGCTTCCCGTTCTGGCCCCAGGATTTCCACCTGTTCGTGATCTCCATGATTATCGGGGTAATCTTCGTAGCCCTGTTCACGGTGGCCTTCGGCCGCATATTCTGTGGCTGGATGTGCCCCCAGACCATTTTTATGGAAATGGTATTCAGGCGTATCGAATTCTGGATCGACGGCGACCGGGGGGCCCAAATGCGCCTGGCCCGCATGCCATGGAACGGCTATAAAATCGGAAAGCGCCTGCTGAAATGGACCGTTTTTTTCCTGATTTCGTTTTTGATCGCCAACATTTTCCTGGCTTACCTGATATCCAGCGACAAACTGCTGCAGTACATTACCGACGGGCCCGCCCAGCACCTGGGTACCCTGGCTGCCCTGCTCATCTTTACGGGCGTTTTCTATTTCGTGTTTACCTGGTTCCGCGAGCAGGTGTGCATCATTGCCTGCCCATACGGGCGCATGCAGGGCGTGCTGCTCGACAATAAGTCGGTAGTGGTGGCCTACGACCACAAACGGGGCGAACGGGAGAGCGGGCGCAAGAAATTCCGCAAGAGCGAAGACCGATCGGCACTCGGCTACGGCGATTGTATTGACTGCAAGCAGTGTGTGCACGTTTGCCCCACCGGGATCGATATCCGCAACGGCACCCAGCTGGAGTGCATTAACTGTACGGCCTGTATAGACGAATGCGATACGATCATGGAGAAAGTGGGGCTTCCCACGGGCCTGATCCGCTATGCCAGCGAAGACGAGATCGTGAAAAAGGAGAAGTTTCGCTTCACCTCCCGGATGAAGGGGTATGCGGCCGTGCTGGTCGTTTTGACCGGGGTGCTCATCGGTATGTTGTTTTTGCGCAACGACCTGGAGGCAACCATTTTACGCCTGCCCGGCCAGCTGTATCAACGCATGGATGACAACATGATCCGGAACATCTATACCTACAAGCTAATCAATAAGACAAGCCAGGATGTGCCGGATGTGAGTTTTCGCCTGCTCTCGCACCCGGGAACCATTACATTCGTAAAGGGAGAGGGCTTTGATGTGCCGGCAGAGGCCTTATCGGAAGGCACCGTCTTTGTAGACATAAAGAGTGCCGCCCTGAATGGCGACAAGGATAAACTGAAAATAGGGGTCTACAGTCACGGGGAGCTCATCGAGACGGCCACCATCCGCTTTCTGGCGCCCCGCTCATATAAATAACAACGACTATGAAATGGAACTGGGGAACCGGGATTGTGCTTGCCTTTGTGGCCTTTATCTCCTTTATCATGTACTTCGTGGTGGTGGCCAACAGCGACCCGCGCGCCGACCACGATCTGGTTACCGAAGAGTACTATAGGAAAGAACTCGAGTACCAGGGAGACCTGACCGCGTCTGACAACCTGCAGGCCTTCGGCGGCAGGGTGGCAATCATCCGACAGGCCGAAGGGCTGCAGGTTCGCTTTCCGGCCGGCATGGACCCCCAAAAAATAAACGGGAAAATGTTCCTTTACAGACCGTCCAATAAGCAATTGGATTTTGAATTGCCGATTCAAAATTCCGACACGCTTCAGCTCATACCCGCAAGCCGCTTATTGGATGGTCGCTGGGACATCAAGCTCTCCTGGACCTACGAAGGAAAACCCTATCTCTATAAAGAAAGGGTTACCTATTAATGGGCTGTCTAGGTTAGGTGCCAAGTGGTAAATTAATTATGCTCCTGAAATAATCGGGACCTTTGCGCATGAGCACAATTTCACATTCAGCATGATTGCAACCGCCTTTCTCCTCGGCCTCATGGGTAGCCTGCACTGCATCGGCATGTGCGGGCCCATTGCCTTCATGCTGCCGCTCGACCGGGGGAGGCCTGCCCTTCGCTACCTGCAGCTGGGCATGTATCACCTGGGCAGGGCCCTGGCCTACGGCCTGATCGGCCTCGTCTTCGGCCTGGTTGGAAAAGGGCTTTACCTGTTCGGCTTCCAGCAAAAGCTATCGATCGTCCTGGGACTGATCATGATCGCCTCGGTGCTTATTCCCGCTCGTTATTTCAAGGGCTGGAAATTCACC
Organism: Robiginitalea sp.; assembly: GCA_024642005.1. Lineage (GTDB taxonomy): Bacteria > Bacteroidota > Bacteroidia > Flavobacteriales > Flavobacteriaceae > Robiginitalea. The sequence goes on from JAHECA010000001.1 coordinate 235,355, forward strand.
CGGCCGCTCTACCGGCTCATCGGCCGCCTGCAGGCCGCCCTGGGCAGTCAGCTGAAAAAGCGCAGCCCCGACACCTTTTTGAGTATTGGTTTTTTAAACGGGTTTTTACCCTGCGGCCTGGTTTATATGGCCCTGATCGGCGCCATGGCCCTGGCATCGGCCCCGGAAGGGGCACTTTATATGGTTGTCTTCGGGCTGGGCACCCTGCCGCTGATGAGCGCTGCCGCGCTGTTCGGGAAATTTCTCAAGGGGCGCTGGGCGCCCGCCCTGCGCAAAGCCATCCCGGTTTTTGTGGCCCTTGTCGGGCTGTTGTTCGTCTTGCGGGGGCTGGGACTGGGAATTCCCTACGTTTCCCCGAAGATACAGCAACACGCAGTGCAGACTGCAGTGGAATGCAACCCGCAGGAGTGAGTACAACTTTGTGAATGCAGCCTGTGGCCTTTTGTTATACCTAACCTGAATCAGATGAAACTTGTTTCCCTGGATACCGCCGCTTCGTATGTCAAGTCGGGTGACCGCATTTTTGTGCAGGGCGCAGCCATGACCCCAAATCGCCTGGTGAATGCCATCTGCGAGCGTTACCGCGAACTCCGCGAAGTCGAAATTGTCTCGATCCACACCGACGGAGACGTTTTTTTCGCCCGAGAACCCTACCGGAATTCCTTCCGGATCAATACTTGCTTCGTGGGGGGGAATGTGCGGGACGTGGTCAATACGAACCGCGGCGATTACATCCCGATCTTCCTGAGCGAGATTCACCTGCTCTTTCGCCGGAACATATTGCCTGTGGATGTGGCCGTGGTACAGGTTTCACCGCCCGACAAACACGGCTATTGCTCCCTGGGGGTATCGGTAGACGTAACCTTGCCGGCAGTGCAGTGTGCGCGCCGGGTCATTGCCCAGGTAAATCCCTTGGTGCCACGCACCCACGGCGACGGCATTGTGCACGTGAGCCAGATAGACGCCCTGGTGGAAGCCAACGAACCGATCCACCAGTATGCCCCGGGGGAAATATCTGAGACCGAGGCCCAGATTGGCCGGCATGTGGCTTCCCTGATTGAAGACGGGGCAACCCTGCAGATGGGCATCGGCAGCATTCCCAATGCCGTACTGGGCAACCTGGGCGGCCACAAGCGGCTGGGCATCCACACCGAGATGTTTACCGACGGCATTCTGTCGCTGGTAGAGGCCGGGGTGGTTACAGGAGAGGAAAAGGCACTCGAAACCAATAAGATCGTGACCTGCTTTGCGGCCGGTTCCCAAAAGCTGTACGACTTCATCGACGACAACCCCCTGGTCCATTTCAAGGAGGCAGCCTATACGAACGACACTGCAAACATCCGCCGCAACCCCAGGGTAACCGCCATCAACAGTGCCATTGAGATCGATCTGACGGGGCAGATCTGCGCCGACACCATTGGCAGCCTGCAGTATTCAGGTGTGGGGGGGCAAATGGATTTTATCAGGGGAGCAGCCCTCTCGGAAGGCGGTAAGCCGATTATTGCTCTGCCCTCTGTTACCGCCAAGGGCATCTCCAAAATAACCCCTTTCCTTCGCCACGGGGCCGGGGTAACCACCACCCGGGCTCACGTGCATTATGTGGCTACCGAGTACGGGGTGGTAAACCTGTTTGGCAAGAACCTCAAGCAACGGGCCGATGCCCTTATCTCCATCGCCCATCCCAACCACCGGGAAGGCCTGCAGGCGGCAGCCCGGGAGCGGTTCGGATGAAACCGGGATTCAGGTTGTTGCGCCGGGGGGAAAGGCGTATCTTTCTGCGTAAACCATAACCAGACCCGATGAAAAAAGCTGCACCCTCCAGAAGGTCATTCCTGAAAAAGACCTCCCTGCTCACCGCCGGTATAACAGCCGGCCCCTATTTGTTAAATTCCAGGCCCCACAACCAGCTGCTCCTGCGGCCTGAGCCCGGGCCAGTGCTGTACAGCGCCAACGACCAGGTGCAACTCGGCCTGATCGGCTGTGGCATTCAGGGCATATACGATACCCGGTCGGCCCTGCAGGTTCCCGGGGTTAAGCTCACCGCTGTTTGCGACCTGTATACCGGCAGGTTGGAGCGAGCCACCGAACTCTGGGGAGAAGGCCTGCTGCTGACGCGCGACTACCGCGAGCTGCTCGCCCGCCCCGATGTGGATGCCGTTATCGTCGCCGTGCCCGACCACTGGCACAAACGCATCACCATTGAGGCCCTGAAGGCCGGGAAGGCGGTTTACTGCGAGAAGCCGATGGTACAAAAAGCCTCAGACGGCCATGAAATCATCGCAGCCCAGAAAGCCAGCGGAAAAATCTGCCAGGTAGGCAGCCAGGGCATGTCTTCCCTGGGCAACGAGAAGGCCAAACAACTATACGAGGCGGGCGCCATCGGGGAGGTGGTCATGCTCGACATGTACAACGACCGCTACAGCTCGGAAGGAGCCTGGCAGTATCCGATACCCCCCGACGCCAACCCCGATACGGTCGACTTTGACACCTTTCTCGGCACGGCCCCCAGGGTGCCCTATGAAAACGTGAGGTTCTTCCGCTGGCGCAACTACCGCGATTACGGTACCGGGGTGGCCGGCGACCTGTTTGTGCATGCCTTCTCTACCCTGCATTACATCCTGAGCTCGAACGGGCCGGTCAAGGCCCTTTCGACGGGAGGGCTGCGCTTCTGGAACGACGGCCGCGACGTGCCCGACGTGACGCTCACCTTCTACGACTTTCCCAAGACGGCAACCCACGCGGCCTTCAACGCCGCCTTCCGGGTCAATTTCATCGCCGGAGGCGGGGGTGGAGGCGGGTTCAGGCTGGTAGGCACCGAAGGCTCCATGGAAGTGGGGCAAAGCAGCGTCAAGCTCAGCCGGACCCGCCTCGACCAGGACCCCGGGGGGTATTCCATGATTGCCCACACCGAGGCCAACCAGGAGAAAATGAAGGCCGAATGGGCGCTAATGGAACCTGCCCGCCGAGGCGAAGCCCTGGGGCTCGGCGAGACCGTTTTCGAGGCACCCCGGGATTACAAGGGGGCGCACTACGACCATTTCTACAACTTTTTCGATGCCATACGCGGCAACCGATCCGTGGTGCAAGACCCCACCTTCGGTCTGCGGGCGGCCGGGGCCGCGCTCCTGGCCAACGAAAGCTATTACCGGAGCGAGCCCGTAAAATGGGACCCCAATGCCATGAAGCTCCTCTGAGCCTGTAAAATCGGAAAGGGAGGCGTCCGCTTGCGGATTCGCCTCCCTTTCGCTAACAGCAACTATAAATCGGTCAAATCTTAAAAGTGATTACCGGGATGGCCGAGTGATTGGCCAGGTCTTCCCCAATGCTTCCCATAAAGAAGTGGGAGATGCCCCTGCGGCCGTGGGTGGGGATGCCCACCAGGTCGGCCCCTACCGAAGCGCAGTAGTTCACCACGCCCCGCTCCACGCTGTAATCGTTGTACTGGTCTACCACCATTCCAATCTTGGCTTCCTTTAAAAAGTTGGCCACCAATTGGTTGATATCGCCCGAGCTCATAAAGTGGTCGCCGGGGGTGTTGATGTATACCGCCCTGAATTCGGCTCCCAGGCTATCGGCAAATTTTTTGGCGCGTCGGAAAGCCGGCATGCAGTCTAACTGGAAGTCGCAGGCAAAGACAAAGGTCCCTATCTTGAAATCTTCCCGGTCTTTCTTCACTACCAACACGGGAATTTCAGAGGTCCGAACTACTTTTTCGGCGTTCGAGCCGAAGAATATCTCCTGCAGGCCATCGGTGCCGTGAGAACCCATTACAATCAGGTCGGCCTTGTGTTTTTCGGCCACCTCGTTCACCTCTGAGAACACCTTGTAGTGTTTGATCACAGGTGTAATGGATACGCCTTTCAGGTAGGGCTTGCTGAGAAAGTCTGCCAGGCGCTTTTCAGCCGCTTTGATCAGAAATACGGTCTGTTCGGGGTGGTAGGCTTCCGAAGAGGTAATCATGGCGTAGTTGAGCTCAAGCATGTGCAACACCAGAATGGCTGCGTTATGCTTTTTGGCCAGGGAGGCCGCCGTTTTTAACGCATACTCTGATTGTTGCGAAAAGTCAACGGGAACAATGATTGTTTTCATGGGTTTGGATTTTGGTTAAACCGTCATGGAAAATAACCTGGTTTCGGGGACATTATTGTGCAAACGCAGGTCGAAAGCCATACAGATATTGCGGATAAACAGGCGTCCTTTCTCTGTTACGCGCAGGCGGTCGGGAAGCATTTCCACCAGGCCGTCTGCCTCGGGTTCGCCCAAGCGGTCCAGAATCGCCTCTCGGGTCGGTTGATCAAGCCCCTTGTCCCAGGCTGTCTCAAAGCGGCACATCAGGTCCAAAATGTGGCGTCTGATCTGCCGGTCTTCTTCGCTGAGCAGGTGCCCCCGCATTAGCGGGATGATGCCGCTGCCGACCAGGTGCTGGTATTCCTCAATGCTCTTCACGTTCTGGGCAAAGGCATACCAGCTGTCGCTGATGCTTGAAACGCCCAGGCCAACCATGAGCTGGGTGCTCGATTCGGTATAACCCATGAAATTCCGGTGCAGCCGGCCCGAGGTCATAGCCCGGTACAGGCCGTCGGATGGCAGGGCGAAATGGTCCATGCCGATCTCGGTGTAGCCGGCGGCAGCCAGGGCCTTTTTGCCGAGTTCGTATTGCCGGCGCTTTTCATCGGCAACCGGCAGGTCGGTGTCTTTGAAGCCACGCTGGCCGTTCCCTTTGAGCCAGGGCACATGTGCGTAGCTGTAAAAGGCGATCCGGTCGGGGTGGATTTCGGCGGTTTTGCGCAGGGTTTCTGCCACATGAGCAGTGGTCTGCAACGGCAGGCCATAGATGATGTCGTGCCCCACCGAGGTGAAGCCGATTTCCCGTGAGAGCCGGGTAACCTCGGCCACCCGCTCGAAGGGTTGTATCCGGTGGATGGCCCGCTGCACGGCCTCGTTGTAGTCCTGGACGCCGTAAGAGACACGCCTGAACCCAACATCGTAAAGGGCTTGCAGGTGCTCGCGGGTGGTGTTGTTCGGATGGCCCTCAAAACTGAATTCCCAGTCTTCGGCCCGGTCGGCGTGCCTGAAGATGCCCCTGATGAGCAACTGCAGGTTTTCAGGGGAAAAAAAGGTGGGGGTTCCTCCACCCAGGTGCAGCTCTCGGATTACCGGCCGCTGGCCGAATACCTCAACGTAAAGCTGCCATTCCCTGAGCAGGGCCTTGATATAAGGACCCTCCACGCTGTGCTGGCGGGTTATGCGCTTGTGGCAGCCGCAAAATGTACACAGGCTTTCGCAATAAGGCAAATGGATATAGAGGCTTATGCCGCTGCTGCGGTTGCTTTCGTCAAAGCTGCGTTTGACGGACTCCATCCAACTGGGCCCCGAAAATCCGGTGGGGTCCCAATACGGGACGGTGGGATAACTGGTGTACCGCGGACCGGGGACGTTGTATTTGGGCACCAAGTCGCACATAATAGTTGCTGTTTGGTACAAAACTAGGTCGGCGATTCGGTTTAAAACATGACAAAAATCAGCCGCCCGACAGCTTTGGCCCGCAATCAGTAACTGTCGCGGATCCAGTCGTAAGGTTCCCGGCGCACCCAGCGGCCCCGGGTAAAGTCAGGGAAAAACTGAGGTTCCCCTCCTTCGGCAAGAGAGGCCTCCGAAAGGGGGGTAACAGCGCTCCAGGCGGCAGCATCGTAAGCATCAATAGGCGGTGCAATGCCCTTTTTGGCCGATTCGACAAAGGCCTGGATCACGAAGAAATCCATGCCGCCGTGGCCTGATCCCGTGGCGTATTCCCCATATTTTTTCCACAGGGGGTGATCGTATTTTTCCAGCCAGGGGTCTGCCTCGTCCCACCGGTGCGGCTCAGACTGACCCTCCACATAAATGCGGTTGCCGTCTACTTCCCAGAGCCCCTTGGCCCCCTGCACCCGGAAGCCGAGTGAATAAGGCCGGGGCAGGTTGCAGTCGTGGGTGACAATAATGGTTTCCCCGGCAGCGGTGGTGATGGTGGAGGTGATTACATCGCCCTGCTTGAATTTCAGGGCGGCATTCGGGTGGTTTTCCCCTCCCTTGGCCACGACATGGTTGTGCAGGCCTATGGCCTTCGAGGCCGAAGAGGTGAGGCTCACCAGGCGGTTGCCCCGGTTGATGTTGGCCATGGCAGCGATGGGACCGAGCCCGTGGGTCGGGTACACATCGGCGTTGCGTTTCAGGGAATGGAAGGTACGCCAGCGGGCTTCGGAAGTCGCCTTTTCCCCGAATTCAGCCCCGTCGAATTTCACCTCCCGAAGGTCGTGCTGGTAGCCGCAGCGGAAATGGACCAGTTCGCCAAAGACGCCCTGCCGTACCATATGGAGCACCGCCATGATGTCGCGGCGGTAGTTTACGTTCTCCAGGAGCATGAGGTGGCTGCCGGTTGCCTCGTGGGTGTCGACCAGGTCCCAGCATTCCTCCAGGGTGGTTGCGGCCGATACCTCAAGACCCGTGTATTTTCCGGCCTTCATGGCGTCTACCGCCATGGGCGTATGCCAGAGCCAGGGGGTGGCGATCACCACCGCATCGACCTGTTCGAGGGCCAGCAGGTCGCGGTAGGAATGTTCGTGCTGCCCGAAGGTCTTGGGGGCGCGCTTGCCCATCTCGGCCATCATTCCCTGGCACAGGGTAAGGCGTTCAGGGTCGATATCGCAAAGGGCGGTTACCTCCACATCGTCGCGCTGCAGCAGGTTCCTCAAATGGTTGGTCCCCCTCAGGCCTACCCCAATGAGGCCAACCCGCAAAAGGGTTGCGGCGGGGGTGCGGTTGCTGGAAAAAGCCACCGAGGGTTGCAGGCCCAGGGCAGTGGCTGCGGCTGCCGACTTGTACAGGAAACTTCTTCGGGTATCCATGGCTGGTGTGTTATGATTCTGTTTCGGAAGGTATGAAATTATGGCCTTGGGGGCCGCTTTCCGCCACAAAATACTATTTTTGAACCGGATAAATTCCCACACCTATGACCTTACTCCTCATGGCGGCCGGACGCGGCAGCCGATACGGCAAACTCAAACAATTCGACGACCTGGGCCCGGCAGGCGAATTCCTCATGGAATTCAGCATGTACGACGCCATTTCGAATGGGTTTGCACACATCGTAGTGATAACGCAGAAAGATAATGTCGAATACCTGAAGGATTACCTGAGCGGGCGCCTGCCCGGGCATGTGAAACTGGATGTAATCGCCCAGGAGCTCACCGACCTGCCTGATGGCTGCACCCTTAGCGTGGAGCGCCCCAAGCCCTGGGGTACGGCCCACGCGGTGTGGACAGCCCGCCATGTGATCAGCGAACCATTTGTGGTAATCAATGCCGACGACTATTACGGTCAGCCGGCTTTTGCCCGGGCCGCCGAATTTATAGGCAAAAAACCCGGCAGCGATAAATTCGGGCTGGTTGCCTACACCCTGCAAGACACCCTGTCGCCCCACGGGTCGGTATCGAGGGGCGTCTGCAGCCGGGACGGCGATACATTGCTCTCGGTGAACGAACGCCTGGAAATAGCCCGCCACCAAGACGGCATTCGCGATGCGCACAGCGGCCTGGAATTCAGGGGCGACGAACTGGTAAGCATGAATTTCTGGGTGTGCCAGCCCTTGATTTTCAAGCAGATCGAGTCAGACTTCCGCCACTTCCTGGAAACAGCCGAAGACCCTTCAAAAGGGGAGATCTACATTCCGTTTGTCATCCAGGACATGCTGAGCAGTGGCAAGGCCGAAGTGCGGGTCATCCCTTCAGGCAGTGACTGGTTTGGCGTAACCTATGCCGCCGACAAGGAGCAGGCAGTGGATACCCTGAAAGACCTCACCCGGGCCGGGAAGTACCCCAGCCCGCTCTGGAAATCGTGAAACGTTGACGGCAGCCCAGGCATCCCCGGATCCGGAAACCGGACTGGCCCTGTTCGGCCTGCCGGCCAGAGCATCGCGGCTCGAACCGGTTACGGAAGGCTATATTAACGACACCTTTAAGGTGTGGGTCGGGGACGAGCCGGCCTTTATCCTGCAACGGATCAACACGGCAGTCTTCCCAGACCCGGCTGCCCTTATGGGCAATCTGGAAGCCGTACTGCCGCATCTGCACGCCGCCGATTACACCGCTCTGGAACTGGTCCCGGCCACTTCCGGGCGCAACTGGGCTTTCGACCCCGGGCAACACGCCTGGCGCATGTACCGGTATATTCCGGGCTCCCGCACCCTGGAGTCGGCCACCCGCCCCTCTGTGGCCCGGGAAGCAGGCCGCGTCCTGGGGCGATTTCACCAGCTGGCCGAAGCCGTGCCGGCGGAATCGTTGGTGCCCACCCTGCCCCGGTTTCACGACCTCGACTGGCGCCTGGAACAGCTCCGCGAGGCCGAGGCAAGCGGGATAGCCGAACGCCTGGTCACAGCTGCCCCCTGGACAGCCCTGGCGCGAGAGCTGGCAGGCCTTTGCGAGGCCATCCCCTGGGCGCAGATGCCCCTGCGCGTATGCCACAACGACACCAAGCTCAGCAATATCCTCTTTGCCGCCGAGGCCGACCGTGCCCTCTGCCTGATCGACCTCGACACCGTGATGCCGGGGTACCTGCTCTACGATGTGGGTGATGCCGTGCGCACCCTGATGAACCCCCTGCCCGAAGACTATGGCGACTGGGAAGCCATCCGACTGCGTCCGGAACTCTTCAGGGCTTTTATGGAGGGGCTGCAGCAGAGTGGTCTCACCCTGCTTGCGCAGGAGCGCTCTGCCCTGGCCTACGGGGCCGTGCTTATGCCTTTGCTTCACGGCATACGGGCCCTGGCCGATTACCTCCTGGGCGACCGCTACTACAAAACGGCCTACCCCGGGCAAAACCGGGTGCGGGCGTGCAACCTGCTGCATTTTGCCAAGCTGGTATCAGACCACTTCGGCGAGCTGCGAGAGATTTGCCTGCAAGAATTGAGGTAAGCCTATTTGAAAGCCTGGAAACCGGTAATATCGGCCCCTGTGATGAGCAGATGGATGTCGTGGGTGCCTTCGTAGGTAACCACCGACTCCAGGTTCATCATGTGCCGCATGATGGGATACTCCCCCGTAATGCCCATGCCCCCCAAAACCTGCCGGGCTTCGCGGGCCACCTTCAGGGCCATATCCACGTTGTTCCGTTTGGCCATGGAGATCTGGGCGGTTGTCGCCTTGCCTTCATTTTTGAGCTGGCCCAGGCGGTATGCCAGGAGCTGGGCTTTGGTGATTTCGGTAATCATCTCGGCCAGTTTTTTCTGCTGCAACTGGGTGGCGGCAATGGGCTTGTCGAACTGGACACGCTCTTTTGCATAGCGCAAGGCTGTGTCGTAGCAGTCCATGGCGGCGCCGATGGCTCCCCAGGCAATCCCATACCGGGCCGAATCGAGGCATCCCAGGGGTGCACCCAGGCCGTTCTTGCCGGGCAGGAGGTTTTCCTTGGGCACCCGCACGTTGTCGAATATGAGCTCCCCGGTGGCTGAGGCGCGCAGCGACCATTTGTTGTGTGTTTCGGGGGTGCTGAATCCTTCCATGCCCCGCTCCACGATAAGGCCGTGGATACGGCCTTCCTCATTCTTGGCCCACACTACCGCGACATCTGCAAAGGGTGCGTTGGATATCCACAATTTTGCTCCGTTGAGCAGCAAGTGGTCGCCTTTGTCCTTGAAGTTGGTAACCATCCCGCTCGGGTTGGAGCCGTGATCGGGTTCGGTGAGCCCGAAGCAGCCCATCATCTCGCCACTGGCCAGTTTAGGCAGGTACTTTTTGCGCTGCTCCTCCGTGCCGTAGGCGTAGATGGGGTACATAACCAGGGAAGACTGAACCGAGGCAGTCGAGCGCACGCCGCTGTCGCCCCGTTCGATTTCCTGCATGATGATGCCGTAGCTTATCTGGTCGAGGCCAGCCCCGCCGTACTCGGCCGGGATGTACGGTCCAAACGCCCCGATCTCAGCCAGGCCTGAGATGATCTCAGTCGGAAACTCTGCCCGCTGGGCATAGCCTTCAATAATTGGCGATACGGAGCGCTTCACCCAGCTGCGTGCGGCGTCGCGCACCAGCTTGTGTTCTTCGCTCAGCAAATCATCGAGTCGGAAGTAGTCGGGGGCTTCAAAAAGATCGGGCTTCATGGCTTGATTTTTTAATGGGTCAAAGGTAGTTAAATATCACAATGCGGCGGGGTATTGTTACATTTTTAAAAAGCGATCGGTTTGAATTTTTTTCGCCCGCAGCACCCCGAACAGGCTTGGGCCAATCGGTCATTCGCCGCTACGGGTCGCGTCGGAACATTATCGGCTCAGAAAGCGACTCAACAGCGAATGGAAATGGTGTACCCCCTGCTCGCGGGTCGGGGAAAAACGGCCCGACTTGTAAAATCGGGAGCGAATCCCTTTCTGCACGCCCTCGACCACTTCTTCATCTTCCAGTTCTACCCGATCCAGTCCCGACCCGGCGCCCCTGTCGAGTTTGGCAGGGTCGTACACAAAGGTTCGGAATGAAACCCGGGTACGGTCGATTCCCAACGGCTGTACCAGGTTCAGGGAAAGGCCCCAGGGGTAGAAGTTGAACATCATATTGGGGAATACCCAGAAATAATACGCGGCCACTTTTTTGCCGGAGTCGATGTGCCCTTCGGGGAGGTCAAAAACAGTTTCGGTGCCCTCGGCGTATCCAATTTGCAGGTTCAGGTGGTCGAAACAAAGCGTTTCATAATTCCCGTAATCGAGCACGGCATTGAGGTCGTGGTGCACAAAGGGAATGTGGAACCCCTCCAGGAAATTGTCGCAATACAGGGCCCAGTGGGCAGCTATCTCATAGTCTTTGTGTCGCGACGTGTCTTCTTTGAATCGATCGGGGTCCATAAAGCCCACGCGCTGGCTCATGGTATCGAGTACCTCCTGGAAATCAAAAGCCGGGTCGAGGCCTGCAAAACAGAGCGGGCCCCATTGCCGCAACGGAAACCGGGGCAGGTTGTCGCAGGGCCTTGGAAAATGTTCCGTTTCCTGAAATTCGGGCATGTGCTCAAAAGTGCCGTCGAGGGTGAACCTGCGGCCGTGATAGCGACAGATGAGCTTCCTCGCCGGCCCGGCCTGGCCTACTACCAGGTTCCCCCTGTGGGTGCATACATTATTCAGGCAATGCAGTTGCCCATCAGGGTCTCGGGTCAGCACCATGGGTTCGTCCAAAAAGCCCGGCAAAAGAACAAAGGGCACGGCAGCCCCATGCTCCGCGGGCAAGGGCACGTCTATGAGCCATTGCCAGCTCCTGCAAAATATTTGTTCCCGAAGGGCCTGATATACCTGCGGATCGCGATAGAAGTCGGCCGGAAGGGTAGCGGCTTTCCGGATATCCGGGTCGATGGAAAAATTTAGAGGCACGCAAACTAATTTTTGTACTTTTAAAAGTATGCATTTCTTCCCTAACAACACATCGTCCCTTGCATCCTGAGAAACAGGAGCAGAAGCTGGGCATCTGGATGAGCATCGCCCTGGTGATCGGCAACATGATCGGTTCCGGCATTTTTCTCCTGCCCGCCACCCTGGCAAGTTATGGCGGAATCAGCATTCTGGGTTGGCTCGTTTCGGCCGGTGGCGCCATGGTGCTGGCCCGGGTGTTCAGCCGGCTGAGCACCATGCTTCCCCGCGCAGCTGGAGGGCCTTACGCCTTCGCACGGGCCGGCTTCGGGGATTTTGCCGGGTTTCTGGTAGCCTGGGGGTACTGGACCTCCATTGTCATCGCCAATGCCGCCATCGCCATTACCTTTGTAGGGGCCGTGGGAATCCTGTTCCCACTTTATCACGAATCTTCCGGGGCAGCCCTGGGGCTCAGTCTGGCAGCCATTTGGTTCCTGACCTGGGTCAACAGCAGGGGGGTTCGGTCTTCGGGGAAAATGCAGGTGGTCACCACCTGCCTCAAACTCCTGCCTATCCTGATAATTATCCTGGGTGGATGGGTTTATTTCGACTGGGACCATTTCATTCCCTTCAATGCCAGCGGCCTGCCTTCCCTCAAAGCCATCGCCATTACCGGGTCATTGACGCTGTTTGCCTTCCTGGGCCTGGAAAGCGCAACCGTGCCGGCCGACAATGTCAAAAACCCTGAAAAAACGGTGCCGCGGGCTACTATGATAGGGACCCTGGTAACTACCCTGGTCTACATTTTGAGCACAGTGGTGGTGATGGGCATGATTCCGAGGGAAACACTTGCCACCTCTTCAGCCCCTTTTGCGGATGCCATGGGCCTGCTCGCCGGGGGTGGGGGCGAAACACTTATTGCCATCGGAATAGCCCTGGCTACCTTCGGGGCCCTGAACGGCTGGATATTGATCCAGGGCAAAGTTGGGCAGGCTTCTGCCCGCGACGGCCTGTTTCCCGCCCTGTTCAGGCGCGAAAACAGCCGGGGAGCACCTACATATGGGATATTGATAGGAAGCCTTCTGAGTTCCCTCCTTGTGCTGATGAATTTCAGGGCGGGCCTGGTAGAGCAATTCGAGATTCTGATTTTGCTCGCCACCTTTTGCAACCTGGTACCCTATTTGTTCGGGGCCGCTGCATACGTGTCACTCTCGCTCGACCGACTGCCAAAAGGAAAATCGTTGAGTGCGGTTTTCATGTGGGGTAGCCTGGCATTCGCCTTTGCCATGTGGGCCGTGTACGGTGCCGGGGAGACCTCCGTCTTCTGGGGCTTCCTGCTGCTGCTGCTGGGCATCCCTGTGTACGTCTTTATGAAATCCAGGCAAAACCCACCCCCCCATGAGTGATACCCGACTCACGGCCCATTCGGAATACCTGCCCCTGCAATCGGTTTGGATCCGCCCGCCGCAGGAGGCCGGATGGACCCAACAGGCCATCACAACCCAGTGGAAGGCCCTGAATTACCTGGAACCCCCGGAGCCAATCCGGGCCCGGGAACAATATACGGCCCTGGAATCCCTGCTGCGCAAGGAAGTGCCGGAAGTACAAATTTTGGCCGGTGACGTCCTTTCGCTCGATTCGGTGTATTGCCGCGACGCCTCCCTTGCGACCGATGCCGGGATGATCCTCTGCCGCATGGGAAAGGCGGCGCGCTCCGGAGAGCCATCCCTGCACAGGCACGCCTTCGAAAAGGCGGGAATCCCGGTACTGGGAGCCATTGAACCGCCTGGCACCCTGGAGGGAGGTGATGTAGCCTGGCTTGGGCCTCAGACGCTTGCCGTCGGACACAGTTACCGCACCAACCGAAGCGGCATAGCGCAGCTTACCGCCCTGCTGGCACCAAAAGGCATTGAAGTGATCCCCGTAGACCTGCCCCATTTCAGGGGGCCCTCCGATGTTTTCCACCTGATGTCAATCCTGAGCCCTGTCGACCGGGACCTCGCCGTGGTATACGCCCCTTTGATGCCCATAGGCTTTCGAAACAGGCTGATCGACCTCGGATACCGCCTGGTGGAAGTTCCGGAGGCCGAATTCGACACCCTGGGGTCTAACGTGCTGGCCATAGCCCCTCGCCACTGTTTGATGGCAGCCGGCAACCCTCAAACCGAGGCGGCCCTCCGCAGGGAAGGCTGCAGGGTACTGGCTTATGAAGGAAGTGAGATCAGTCTAAAGGGAGGGGGCGGCCCCACCTGTCTTACCCGTCCCTGGCGACGCCAGGCCCTGCCTAACCCCTGAGGTAGAAATCCCGGGTCAGACGGTTGTAAGCCTCCGTATATACATATCGGTTTTCTTCAATGGTAAGGGTGTCTTCCTGCAAGGGGAAAGGCTGCCGCTCCAGGCAAAGCAGGCTGCGTTTGGTTTCGGCGTTGGGATTGCCGCGAACCCGGGTAATTAGGGCCGGAAATAGTCCGAAATCTTTTGCCAGCTGAAGAAAAGAAGCCTCTTCCCGGCAAGGGATTATCACACAAAAACGAGCTTCGGGAGTCATCAGTGCAACCGCAGAACCCAACAGTTCCTCAAATGGGAGGGCACGCTGTTGCCGCGCCTGGTCGCGGGCAGGTTTCCCGCTGCCGACTGTTTCTGGGTAGTAAGGCGGGTTCGATACGATCAGGTCGTATTCGGGCCCAAATTCTTCCGCAAATTCACTCAGGCCGGCATGGTAGCAAAACAGGCGGTCGGCCCAGGGGGAGGCCTCAAAATTGTGCGTGCAAACCTCGAAGGAATCGGCATCGATTTCAATGGCGTCAATGGTTTCGGCAGCCGAACGCTGGGCCAGCATCAGGGCAATGAGCCCTGTACCCGCGCCGATGTCGAGGATCGCGCCCGGATTTCGGTCGAGAGGAGCCCAGGCCCCGAGCAGTACCCCATCGGTACCCACCTTCATGGCGGCCCCGACCTGCTGCACAGCAAATTGTTTGAAACGAAATACCTCCCCCATATATCAATCGCTTGTCGCATCTCCACCGGCCCTTCCCGGTGGACGGTTCTCCAGGCCCTGCACCCCGGTTAAGGCATCTCCCAGGCGCATACGCATGCGGTCTGCCAGCCGGCTAAGTGCCGCCACGGTGTCTGGATGTGAAGTTGCCAGGTTGGTTCTTTCCTCCCAATCGTCGCGCAGGTTGTAGAGTTCGGGGGCCCCGAGCTCAAAGTAGGTGTATTCCCCGGGCTGACCACCCTGGCCGGGCACCTGCCCTTCCATAGATCGGTACCGGTGGGGAAAGACCAGTTTCCAGTCGCCCCGCCGCACCGCCTGCAATTCGTTTACATGGTAGTAAAAGAAATACGCTTGCTGCGGGCTTTTACGGGTCTGTCCTGTTAAGAGCGGCCAGAGGTCTTTCCCGTCTATTTCCTTCTCAGGCAGATCGGCTCCGCACAGGCCCGCAAGGCTGGGCAAAAGGTCAATCGCCATAACCGGGGTGTCGAGCACAGACCCCCCCGGGATATGCCCGGGATACCAGACGATGCAGGGTTCCCGAACGCCCCCTTCCCAACTGGTGCCTTTGCCTTCGCGAAGCGGGTAGGCACTTCCGGCATGGTCGCCGTAAGAGAGCCAGGGGCCATTGTCGGAGGTGAACAGGACCAGGGTATTTTGATCCAGGCCGTTGTCGCGCAAGGCTTTCATTATTTGACCCACCGACCAGTCGATTTCCATGATAACATCTCCGTACAGGCCTCTCCCCGACTTGCCCCGGAAGGCATCCGACGCAAAGAGGGGCACATGCGGTTGCGGGTGCGGAACATAGAGGAAGAAAGGCTTGTCCCGGTTCTGCTCGATAAAATCCACGCTGCGCCGGGTAATTTCCCGGGTGAGATCGGTTTGGTCGTCGAGGGTGTCGATTACCGCCTCCTGTTCGTAAAGAGGCAGGGGGCCGAAATGGAATACCGGCCCCTGCTGTGGGTGGTGCGGCCACATATCGTTGGAGTATGGAATGCCGAAAAAGCGGTCGAAACCATGACGGGTGGGCAGGAACTCAGGCCGGTCGCCCAGGTGCCACTTGCCGAAAATGCCCGTGGCATAGCCCTGCTCGTGAAGTAATTCGGCCAGGGTTTCTTCTTCCGGGTTAAGCCCCACCGGGCTATCGGGCATCAGGGCGTTGTGCATGCCGATACGGTTCGGGTAACACCCGGTGAGCAGGCCGGCCCGCGAGGCCGAACAAACCGGCTGGGCCGCATAGAAATTGGTGAGCCGGAGGCCCCCGGCCGCCAGGCTGTCGAGGTGAGGGGTGGGAATGTCAATAGCTCCGTAAGCCCCTACGTCTGCATAACCCTGGTCATCGGTAAAAATTACCACGATGTTTGGCGGGCCGGAGCGTTTACCGGCCTGAGGGGGCCGATGGTCTCCACACGAAACCGCCACCACCGCAAAGGTGAGCACCAACATTCGCCTCCCGCTGAGCTTGAGGCCCGAAATGGTTGTGATTTTTGGCACGGGTCTGTTAATAATTTGAATTTCTAGCTGAAAGTAACTAATTTTCTTTCAATCCCTCAGGCGAGGCCCGGGTCCGGGTCTGGTCACTATCGGGTTTACCTTTAAAGCACCTGACCGTATACATGAAGCTGCGACTGCCGGTTACCGCCGCCCTTCTTTGCTGCCTGCTTTCGAACTTAGCGTGCCGGGAAGCCGAACCGCACCCGGTAGAACAGGTGATCGGGAGGTTCTCCGATTCCCTGCCCAGGGTGGCCCTGCCCGAAGATGCCGACCCGGCAGATGAAAACTGGGCCGGGGCCGACCTCGAGCCCAAGCCCCCCGTAAAACCCCTGTACGCCGAAGAGGAAGCCCTGCGTTTCCTGTTGCCCGAAGGGTACCGAATCGAACCGGTGCTGACCGAGCCCCAAATCGAACAGCCCGGCGCCATCGCCTTTGACGGCAATGGCCGCATGTTCGTACTCGAATTGCGCACCTATATGCTTACGGCCGATTCCGAAGGGGAACTCGATGCCACCAGCCGGATATCGCGTTGGGAAGACACCGACAACGACGGGGTGTACGACCGGGGGACGGTGTTTGTAGACAGCCTGGTATTTCCCCGTTTTGTGTTGCCATACGGGAAAGACTGTGTACTGGCCATGGAAAGCAATCAAGACAATGTATACCGGTACACCGATACCGACGGGGACGGGCGGGCAGACCGAAAGGAACTCTTCACCAACCGCTTTGGTCGCTCGGGCAACGTGGAACACCAGCAGGCCTTCCTCTACTGGGGCATGGACAACTGGCTTTACAGCACGGTGAACGCCTTCAGGGTGCGGGAAACACCAACTGGCATCCTTCGCGAACCCACCGGCTACAACCGGGCCCAGTGGGGCATTACCCACGACGACGACGGGAAACTCTGGTTCCTGGGCGGGGCTTCGGGCCTCCCCTCCTATTTCCAGTTCCCCATACATTACGGAAATTTCGAGGTGGAAGGCCAGTTCTCAGAAGGCTTTGAAGTGCCCTGGGGCGCCCCGGTCGGCGTTGCCGACATGCAGGGCGGCATGGATCAGGTGCGCCAGCCCGACGGTTCCCTGAACCGGGTTACCGGGGCCGCCGGCAACGACATTTACCGGGGCGACCGCCTGCCCCGCGAGCTGTATGGCCAACTTTTCTACGGGGAACCGGTTGCCCGTATCGTGCGCCAGGTAAACCCGGTGGTTTCCGAAGGGCTAACCACCCTTTACAACCCCTACCAGGCAAGCAGGTCGGAATTCCTGAGGTCTACCGACCCGCTATTCCGCCCGGTCGACCTGACCACAGCCCCCGACGGCACCCTGTACGTAACCGACATGTACCACGGTATAATCCAGGAAGGGCAATGGGTGCAGCAAGGGAGTTACCTGCGCACCAAAATCGAGCAGTACCAACTCGACAAGGTGGTGGGCCTGGGCCGAATATGGCGCATTACCCACCAGGGCAGCAAACGCGACCAGACGCGCCCGCGCATGCTCGACCAAAAACCGGCCGAACTCGTCCAATACCTGGCCCACCCCAACGGGTGGTGGCGCGATATGGCGCAGCAGCTCATCGTCCTTTCAGGCGATCGATCGCTTGCCCCGGATCTGGAAAAAATAGTGCTTTCCGACAAAAACCTGCTGGCCCGCTTTCACGCCCTCTGGTGTCTGGAAGGCCTGGGCGTTTTGCGCGAACAGACCGTTAGCAGGCTGGCAGCCGATCCGCAACCAAGGATGCGCATTCAGGCCCTGCGGGCCGGGGAAAGCCTCTATAAAAAAGGGGGCAACTCCCTGAAACCCGTATATATTAATGCCCTTGCAGACCCGGCGGCAGACGTGGCCCTGCAAGGCATGCTCAGCGCCAGGCACCTGGGCTTCGCCGAACTGGAAACCCTGGTTGCCAGGGCCCTTGAAGAACCGGATTCGCGGGGGATTCAGGTGGTAGGCACCCAGATTCTGGCTTCCCTTGCCGCACAGGAACCGGGTACAAAAACAGGTACAGATGCCGCCTTGCAGGCCTCCCTGGCACGCGGGGCCGTTACCTTTAACGAATTGTGCGTGCAGTGCCACGGGGCCGACGGAACAGGGACACCTGCGGGGAATGGCCAAACCCTGGCCCCCAGCCTGGCTGGCTCCTTTAGGGTACAGGCCCATCCTGAGTACACCATCCGGGTGGTGATGCACGGCCTGGAGGGGCCTCTCGAAGGGAAACGGTATGCCGGAGGGGTCATGGTGGGCAATAAAGACCAGTCTGACCAGTGGATCGCAGACATCGTGACCTACATCAGGAAAAACCTCAGCAACGAGTCCTCGGGGGTCACAGCAGGGCAAGTGGCCCGCATCAGGGCTGCCACGGCCTCGCAGGCCCGGCCCTATGTGTTCGAGGAATTACTGGCGGCGGTGCCCCAACAACTGAAACCCACCCCGGCCTGGCAGCTTCGGGCCAGCCACTCGGCCCCGGTAGTGATCGGCGGGTCGGCCGATCCGCAAGCGGCCTTTAATTTCGAGGGGTGGACCACCGGTGTTGGGCAACAGCCCGGCATGTGGTACCAAATCGACTTCCCCCAGGAAGTGCGCCTGACCGAAATCGCATTCAACGCGCCGAACAACGGAACCGTCTGGGATGCCGCAAAAAAACCAGCGGCCTATCCCCGCGGGCTGAGTTTGCAAGCCTCAGACGACGGGGTGACCTGGCAGGAGATCGCGACGGCAAAACCCGACAGCATCCGCGTGGAGGTATCCTTTTCACCCACGCGACTGAAATCCCTGAAATTGATTCTGACAGACATCCCGCAAGAAGCCGGAGAACCCATTCCCTGGTCGATGCGGCTCCTGGAATTATACGGATGGCTTTCCCCAGACGGAAAACCTTCCGGCAAACCTTAAAACACTGCGTTATGAAAAACAAATCCAATTCCTTTACCCGCCGCCGGTTTCTGGGAACCGGTGCGCTGGCCGTCGCCGGGGTTGGGCTCGGCACCTCGCGCCTGTTTGCCGGGCCGGCCATCCTGAAAAACCTGAAAAAACCCCTGTCCCTGATCAATGGGGTGCAGATTGGGGTCATTACTTATTCGTTCCGCAGCCTGGAAGACCAGAGCGCGGAAGCCACCCTAAAATATGTGACCGATTGCGGCATCAGCGCCATTGAACTCATGGGCGACCCGGCAGAGGCCTTTGCCGGCAAACCGGCCAACCCGGTCGATTTCCGCAAGCTGTTCCCACTGATGCGCGCCCAACGCGAAGGGCAGGAGCTCACGGCCGACCAGCAAAAGGAACTGGCCGAAATGCGGGCCCAGAGCGAGGCCTACAACCAGCAAGTGGCGGCCTGGCGCAGCCAGACCCCCATGGAGCCCTTTGAAAAACTCCGGCAGCTATATGCCGAGGCAGGGGTGAGCATATACGCTTTCAAGCCCAGGGCTTTCGAGAAGACAAACACCGATGCCGAGATAGACTGGGGCTTAAGGGCGGCCAAAGCGCTGGGGGCCTCCCACGTAACCCTCGAACATCCTTCTGACGACGCCCATACCCTGAAACTCGGGAAAATGGCTGCCAAACATGGCGTGTTCGTGGCCTATCACGGACATGAGCAACAGACCCCGACCTTCTGGGATACCGCATTGAAACAGTCTACCTTCAACTCCTTGAATCTGGACCTGGGGCATTTTGTGGCGGCCGGGAACAGCCAACCCCTGCAAATTATCGAGGATAAGTTTTACCGGATCAAAAGCATGCACATGAAAGACCGGCAGACACCTGAGCACGGCAAGGGCAATGTGGTTTGGGGTTCGGGAGACACCCCGCTGGCCGGGGCCCTCAGGCTCATGCGCGACAACAAGTACGATTTTCCGGCTACCATTGAACTGGAGTACGATATCCCGGAAGGCTCGAATGCCATAACAGAGGTTCAGAAGTGCCTGGATTTCTGCAAAAAGGCGTTGACGTAAGATACCTTAACGGGAAGCCTGCAAAAAAGCCAGCAAGTCTGACATGTCTTCAGGGGTCATCCCCTGTTCCAGGCCTTCCGGCATCAGGGAAAGCCCAGAACTGGTAAATCGGCGGATGCGGTCTTTCCGGAAAACCCGTTCTTCACCCCCTGTCAGCTTCAGGGCTACTTCCTGGTCCGATTCCCTGACCACTACCCCCGTGTAGAACGTGCCGGTTTCATCTACAACGGTATGGGCCAGGTATTCCGGATCGGCTGCAGCATTCGGATCCAGGATGTCGTGGAGGAGGGTCTCCCGGCTTTTTCGGCCAATTTCGGTAAGGGCCGGGCCCACAGCAGCCCCCGTGTCGCCTATCTGGTGGCAAGCCGCGCAACGGCCAGCGAACAGGCTCCTGCCCCGGTCAGGGTCACCTGTCAGGGCAAGGGAAGGCCTGAAGGCTTCTATAACCGTGGCGCGTTGCACCACCCCGGCGTCGGAGAAGAGCTTTTCAGCCCTTTCCCGAATATCAGGGTCTTCAGAGAACAACAGGATGCGCCTGCGCTCCAGATCGAGGTTGAACTCGCCCAACTGCACCTTCCTTTCTTCCATCGCCGTCAACAGGGCTCCATGGTAAGCCTCCTTGTGAAGGAGGATATCGGTGGCAAGCCCTCGCGATTCGGGCCCCAGGCGGTCCCAGGCCGCAAAAAGCATGGTGGGCACCCGCGGGTCGTCTGAATCCCAGAGTTGCCGCAGGGCCTCCCGCTGCAATCCTTGCGGTGCGCGGCTGTCGAGGAATAGCTCCAGGGTCTCTTTCCGGGCCTCGAAGGGCCCGAGTCCTGCCAGCCTCAGCCAGTCCGTGCGCTCTTCGGAAGGCCGGGTCGAATCCCTGGCGTACGTCTGGGAGTCCACCAACAAGCGCGTGAGGGTGGCCGATGGGGGAAGGCCCAGGACATTTCTGAAGGCGGCCACCGCGAGTACCATGGCACGGTCTGACCCGGCCTCCAGCCTGCCGAGGGGCTGCTCCAGGATCAAAACTGACCCGCTTCTGCCCATTTCAGACCAGCCTGCGGTCAACGCCTCGAGGGCCGCCGGGGCCGCCGGGTGCAACCCTGTCTCGTTCAGGGAGCCCAGTAAATCTGCAATTTCGGAAAGTGTCGCCGTCTGCCCCATAGCCTCTGCAAGGTCGCGCAACACAATGCTCCAGGCGCCCGTTTGCCGCCACCTGCCGACATGTTCCTTTAGAAAAGGAGCCGCCTGTGGTTGCAGGGCGGCCGTGCAGGCCCGCAGCACCCACTGGTCTGATTCCTGCCGGTCGAGAATGCCCGTGATGGCTCGTGCAATGGACTCTTGTCGATCGGTATTGCTTGTCTCTCGCACACTGGAAAGGGCCAGCAGGGCCCGCAGCCTTACTCTCGGGTGTTCATCCGCGCAACGTTTCAGGGCTGCCTCGAAAATCCCCGAATGGCTTCCTACCCGTGCCTCTGCAATTTTGAGGGCATTTTCACGGACCCCTGGGTATGGATCTTCCAACGCGTGCAATAGCCCAGAATCAGAGAGCCCTGTCAGGCCTTCGAGGGTCCACAGGGCGTGGAGGCGGTGCACGGGGTCCGGGCTTTGCCACAGCACGTGTTCCAGATCTGCAGGGGCAACATGGGGAGTCTCCATCAACAGGAGCCGCTGGGCCGTAGTTCGCACCCACTGGTTGGGATGCCCGAGGGCATCGACCAGGCCGGCCGGGGTGCCGAAATCCCAGGCAGGGGCCTGCCCGGCGGTTTCCCTGGGTCGAACCCTGTATATCCTGCCCTGTTGTTTTCCGGCATCCAGGTCGAGGTTCTTTTCCAGTTCGTCCGGAATCCATTCCGGGTGCTCTATTACCGTCCTGTACATGTCTATTACATAGAGAGACCCGTCGGGCCCAACGGTAAAATTCACCGGGCGGAAGGCCCGGTCTGAACTGGCCAGGAATTCGGTTTTCTCGCCGTAACGAGAGGTGGCAAAGGCGCTTGAAGCATCGCGCAGGCGGTCGAAATGGACCAGGTTCAGGACCACGTCGGCCACGAAGAGGCCGTGTCCGAAATCTTCCGGAAAGAGACCCCCTCCGTAGTAGGTAATCCCGCAAGACCCGGAAAAGTAACCGGATTGTTCGGGGTGGTTTACCCGGGTTTCCTGCTCTCCAATAGGGTATACCCTCGCGAGGCCTTGCTCCTCATGGTCCGAGATATTCACCAGGGCATGGGCCGGTTTGCCGGGCACGCCTTCCAGATACCGGTCTTCGAAGACCAGGTGCAGGTTGTGCTCCAGGTTGTGGGTTTCGAACAGGTGCCCCCAGGGGTCCATGGTGAGCTTGTACCCGCCTGACGATTCCCCCACTCTTTCAATTCGTGACAGGTCGGAGCGCAAGCGCAGGTCTCCCCCCCTAAGCGGGACAATTGTTTCGGGCCTGCCAGCGAGGTAAGGCGCACCCGAATTGCCTCCGTTGGCAATATAGATCCAGTTGTCCAGGCCATAGGTAAGGCCGTTGAAATTGTGTTGCAGGTTGTCACTGCTAAAGCCTTCCAGCACCACCTCCCGTGTATCGGCCCGGCCATCTCCATCGCGGTCGGCAATCCAGATCAGCTCGGGGGGGCTGGCAACCAGAAAACCATTGCGGAAGGGCAGGAAGGAAGAAGCCACGCCCAGGCTGTCGCTGAAGAGCTCTCGGCGATCGAAAAAACCGTCCCCGTCGGTATCTGCCAGGTGCACCAGCCGGCTTTCGGCATCGCTGAACGGATAGCCGGGCATCTCTAAAACAAACACTTGCCCGTTGGGGTCGAAGTGCATCTCAACCGGGTCGAACACCAGAGGCTCTGCCGCCACCCTTTCCATATAAAAACCGGGGTGAAGTTCAAAGCCGGGGGGCATGGCGGGTTCTGGTTTCATACAACCGGCCATTAAGCAGGCTCCCGTAAGTATCACCAGTGCCTTTGCGGTCTGCATAGCTCAAATTTTTGGGTCCCTGACGGGAATGACCCTCAAAAGATACAAAGTAATGCGAATAGCCGCGATGAATCGAGGGCGCTGGCCGCAAAAACTCCGGTGTCCTGAAAAGACAACAGAGGCTAATGGCCCAGGTAGAGGCCTATGAGCCCTTCGGGTGTTCTGATATGGATGACCCGGTTTTCGCGATCTACCCGGGTGATGAAGTCGTCCGAAATAGGAATCAGCAATTCCTTCCCATCTTGCTCGGCCACAAAAAGGGCCTGGGAAGCCTGGTCGTTTACCTCCAGGATGTGTCCCACCCTGCCGTGAACCTCATCTTCCAGGGCAAACCCGATTACCTCGTGGTAGTAAAAGCGGTTTCCGCTCAGGGGGGGCAAGGCCGAAAGGGGCAGGTATAACTCGGCCCCCATCAGGCGGTCGGTTGCTTCAAGCCCGACCGCATCCTCAAAAGTAATCCGCAGCAGGTCTGATTTGTGCAGGCGGGCATTCCGAATAAAAAATGGAACCAGGTTGTTTCCCAAAGAAACAAGCACTGATTCCATTTGTTCGTATTGCTGGGGATCGTCGGTGTCGAGTTTCGCCAGCAGGTCCCCTTTGATGCCGTGGCGGGAGACAATCTTACCCAGGTAAAAACAGTCTTCCTTGCGCATGGCCGGATGGGATTAATTACTTCGCTTCGCTCTCCTCGGCAGCATCTTCGGCCTCAGCGGCAGGAGCTTCTTCAACGGCAGGAGCTTCCTCAACTACCGGAGTTTCGGCGGCAGCTTCCTCAACTGCAGGAGCTTCAGCCTCAGCGGCCTCGGCAGCAGGAGCTTCTTCAACGGCAGGAGCTTCAGCCTCAGGGGCCTCGGTAGCAGGGGCTTCTTCAACAGCGGCTTCTACTTCGGCAGCAACTTCGGCCTCCGCTTCTACGGCAGCAGCCTTGCGTTTTTCATTGGCTTCCTTCTCGGCTTCCAGGGCCTTGGCTCTAGCCTCAGCCTTGGCCTTTTCAAGGCCTACTTCCTTGGAGCTGATCTTTTGTTGTTTCTCGTCGACCCAGGCCTGGAATTTTTTCTCGGCCTGCTCTTCGGTCAGCGCCCCTTTGCGAATGCCCCCATTGAGGTGGTGCTTCATCAGCACGCCTTTGTAGGAAAGGATGCGGCGGGCAGTCTCGGTGGGCTGCGCACCGTTCTCGAGCCATTTCACGGAGTGGTCCATGTTGAGCTCAATGATGGCGGGGTTGGTGTTCGGGTTGTATACCCCGAGTTTCTCGAGGAAACGTCCGTCGCGGTTAGACCGCGCATCGGCGGCCACGATCCAGTATAAAGGCTTGCCCTTTTTACCGTGTCTTTGCAGTCTGATTTTTACTGGCATATCACATTAAATTTTGGGGTGCCCGACCCCGGTTATTAATTCGTTACAGCTTGCGGCAGCTGTTCAGCCTTGGGCTTTTCGCTCTTATGGGCCAGCCCTGTTGAGGGCCCCGGCCGGTAAAGGCGGGTGCAAATATAGCTGTTTTTTTAAAATTTCAGAGGCGTTGCCCAAAAATAAAATCTGCACTTTCGCTACATTTATTGGAACCAGCCGCAGGCAAACTCCCTGTGGTCCATTTTAAATGAAACCGTATTCCATGGCAGTTTTCAAGCGAAAGAATGACAACGACCTGGGGCTCGATACCCGGGCCGCTGCGAGCAGGTTCAGGGCCCTGAACAAAGACGGCACCTTCAACGTCCATAAAACCAATATCCGCTTCTCTGAGAAAATCAATTTTTTCCATGCCCTGGTCAGTATGTCCTGGAGTCGGTTTTTCGGGTGGATCGTGCTCGGTTATTTTGTGGTTAACCTGCTGTTCGCCTCGATTTATATGGCTGTCGGCGTCGAACACCTCACTGTTGGGGCCGGCCTCTCGCCCCCCGAGCAGTTCATCGAGGCGTTCTTTTTCAGTGCTCAGACCATAACCACCCTCGGCTACGGCCGGGTAGCGCCAATTGGTGTCCTGGCAAACAGCGTCGCTGCCCTTGAATCGATGCTCGGGCTGCTCACCTTTGCCCTGGCAACCGGCTTGTTATACGGCCGGTTTTCGAAACCCAGGGCGCGTATCCGCTACAGCGGCCATGCGGTTATTGCTCCGTACCAGGAAATCAATGGCTTTATGCTCCGTGTTGCCAACCCGCTGAACAACAACCTGCTGGAAGTAGAGGCATCGCTCAGCCTGTCGCTGCTCCGGAAAAACTCCGAATTGCGGGAATTCCACCAGTTGCCACTCGAGCGCACCCGGGTGGTATTCTTCCCGACCATGTGGACGATCGTACACCCGATAGATTCCGCCAGCCCGCTTTTCGGTTTCGACGAAGAAGCCTTCCGCGACCGCGACCCTGAATTCATCGTCCTGCTCAGGGCCTTTGACGAATCGTTTTCCCAAACCGTCTATTCCCGATCGTCTTACAAGGCCCATGAAGTGCTGTGGGGCCGCAAATTCGTCTATGTGTCCCAGCCCGGTAAAGAGCGGCTCACCGTAGACATCGGCCGCATAGATGAAACGGAAGACGCCACCCTGAATGCGCCTCGTTGATAACTCCTAAAAACTCCCCTTTACCGGCAAGCGGCATTTCCATAATTTTATCGGCCTGAACCCGAACTTCACCCATGTACCTGATATTCGACACTGAGACCACCGGGCTCCCCAAACGATGGGACGCCCCGGTGAGCGACACCGACAACTGGCCCCGGTGCGTGCAGATTGCCTGGCAATTGCACGATGCCAAC
This sequence comes from Robiginitalea sp., assembly GCA_024642005.1. GTDB lineage: Bacteria > Bacteroidota > Bacteroidia > Flavobacteriales > Flavobacteriaceae > Robiginitalea. The sequence goes on from JAHECA010000001.1 coordinate 260,846, forward strand.
GGGGTGTTGCTCGAACAGTTCGACGCTCTGGTGCAGCCAGAAGGGTTCAACATCCCCTACGAAGCCGAGCAAATACACGGTATTTCCACCCGCCTGGCCCGGCAACAGGGGCAGCCAATTGGCGAGGTGCTGCAGCACTTCAGCGAGGCACTTGGCAAAACCCGGTTCCTGGTAGGCCAGAATGTGGGTTTCGACATCAATATCCTGGGCGCCGAATTTTTCCGTATCGGGGCCGAAAACCCCCTTGAAAACCTGCCGGTGCTCGACACCTGCACCGAAGTTACAGCCGAACGCTGCCAGATTCCCGGGGGGCGTGGCGGAAAATTCAAGCTCCCCACCCTCACCGAACTGCACGCCCACCTGTTCGGGGAACCCTTTGAAGAGGCCCACAATGCCACTGCAGACGTGGAGGCAACCGCCCGTTGTTTCCTCGAACTCATACGGCTGCGCAGTTTCGCAGCCCAAAGCCTGCAAGTGGGCCCCGATTATTTTACGGCATACGAACTGGCCAATCCCGGCCCGATCGCCCCGATCGGGATCAAACACCTCAACCTCAAGGAGGCCTCGGCAGCCCTGGCCCGGGAACACGCCCCGGCCGCGCCCGGACTAACCCGCGCCGAGATCCGGGAAAATACCGAAGTACTGGAAACGACCGTCTTCGCGCACCTGCACAACCACAGCCAGTTCTCGGTACTGCAATCGACCATCGGCATCCGCGAACTGGTCACCGCCACCGCCGCTCAAAACATGCCCGCCGTGGCACTTACAGACCATGCGAACATGATGGGGGCCTTCCACTTCGTCAAGGAAGTGAAGGCCTACAACGGAGGGCTTACCGAAGAAGACAAGGCAGCGGGCAAACAGGAGATCATCCCCATACTCGGATGTGAATTCTTCGTCTGCGAAGACCGAAACAACAAATCGGTGAAAGACTACGGCTACCAGGTGGTGATGCTGGCCAAAAACAAAAAAGGGTACCAGAACCTGGCCAAGATGTCGTCTATCGCTTATACGGAAGGGTTTTACTACGTGCCACGCATCGACCGGGAGGTGGTGGAGCGCTATAAAGACAACCTCATCGTGCTTACCGGAAACCTCTATGGGGAAGTGCCGGCCAAGATTTTGAACCAGGGCGAAAAGCAGGCCGAAGAGGCCCTGCTCTGGTGGAAGGAACAATTCGGAGACGACCTGTACGTGGAGCTCATGCGCCACGGGCAGGAAGACGAAGACCGGGCCAACCAGAGCCTGGTGACCCTGGCCCGCCGGCACGGAATTTCGCTGGTGGCTACCAACAATACCTACTACTGCCGGAAAGACGACGCCGAGGCCCACGATATCTTGCTCTGCGTGAAGGAAGGGGAGAAAAAAGCCACCCCAATCGGCCGCGGGCGCGGGTACCGGTTTGGCTTCCCCAACCAGGAATACTACTTCAAGTCGCCCGGGCAGATGAAGGAGCTGTTCCACGACTTGCCCGAAAGCATCCAGTCCATAGCGGAAATCATCGGCAAGATCGTCCCCTTCGACCTGGCCCGCGAAGTGTTGCTGCCCAAGTTCGAAATACCGGAAACCTTCAAAGTTGCCGACGACCAGGCCGACGGCGGCAAGCGGGGCGAAAACGCCTACCTGAGGCACATTACCTACCGGGGGGCCGAAAACCGCTACCCAGAAGTTACCGACCCCATCAGGGAACGCATCGATTTCGAACTGACCACCATCGAAAATTCGGGCTATCCGGGGTATTTCCTTATTGTGGAAGACTTCATTCGCGAGGCCCGGAACATGGGGGTTTCCGTGGGGCCCGGCCGGGGTTCTGCAGCCGGTTCCGTGGTAGCTTACTGCCTGGGCATCACCAATATTGACCCCCTGAAGTACGACCTGCTCTTCGAGCGCTTCCTGAACCCCGACAGGGTCTCCATGCCCGATATCGATATCGACTTCGACGACGAGGGCCGTTCCCGGGTTATGGACTATGTGATTGGGAAATACGGTGCCAACCAGGTGGCGCAGATTATCACCTACGGCACTATGGCAGCCAAGTCTTCGATTCGCGATACGGCCCGGGTGCTCGACCTGCCCCTGGGCGATGCAGACCGCATTGCCAAGCTCATCCCCAACATGTCCAAACTGGGCAAAATCTTCGGCCAGCCCGAGGCTGAGCTGCGGAAGAAATTCCGGTCAGACGAATGGGAAAAGGTAACCCAGCTGCTCAGCATCTCTGAGGGAGACGACCTGGAGGCGCAGACCGTGAATATGGCCTGCATGCTCGAAGGGTCGCTCCGCAACACGGGCATCCATGCCTGCGGGGTTATCATCACCCCCGACGACATCACGAATTTCGTGCCGGTGGCCACGGCCAAGGACTCCGACCTGTTCGTGACGCAGTTCGACAACTCGGTGGTGGAAAGCGCCGGCCTGCTGAAAATGGACTTTCTGGGCCTGAAGACCCTAACCCTGATCAAAGACACCGTTAAAATCGTAAAGGCCCGGCAGGGGCTCGAACTCGACCCGGATGCCTTCCCCCTCGACGACGAAAAGACCTACGAGCTCTTCCAGCGGGGCGAAACGGTGGGGATTTTCCAGTACGAATCGCCCGGGATGCAAAAGCACCTCAAGGAGCTCAAGCCCACGGTGTTCGACGACCTCATTGCCATGAACGCCCTGTACCGGCCCGGGCCCATGGAATACATCCCCAGCTTTGTGGCCCGCAAACACGGGCAGGAAGCGATCACATACGACCTCCCCGAAATGGAGGAGAACCTAAAGGAAACCTACGGCATTACGGTTTACCAGGAGCAGGTAATGCTGCTCTCCCAGAAGCTCGCCGGGTTCTCCAAGGGGGAGGCCGACGTGCTGCGCAAGGCCATGGGGAAAAAGATTTTTGCCCTGCTGCAAAAGCTCCAGCCCAAATTCCTCGACGGAGGGGTGGCGAACGGGCATCCGCGCGAGGTGCTCGAAAAAATCTGGAAAGACTGGGAGGCCTTTGCCTCCTATGCCTTCAACAAGAGCCACTCCACCTGCTACGCCTACATCGCCTACCAGACCGCCTACCTGAAGGCCCATTACCCTGCTGAATACATGGCTGCGGTGCTGTCGAACAACATGAACGACATCAAGCAGGTAACCTTCTTTATGGAGGAATGCCGGCGCATGGGTCTGGAGGTGCTTGGCCCGGACGTAAACGAGTCCTACTACAAGTTCGCGGTAAACAAAGACAACAAGGTGCGCTTCGGGATGGGCGCCATTAAGGGGGTCGGCCGCTCAGCCGTAGAAACCATTGTGGAGAAACGCAAGGCCGACGGGCCCTACCAGTCGCTGTTCGACCTGGTCAAACGCGTCGATCTCAGGGCAGCCAACAAGAAGGCCTTTGAAAACCTGGCCCTGGCAGGCAGCTTTGACTCCCTGTCCAGCGCCCACCGGGCCCAGTATTTTGATATGGGCACCGACGGGATCGCCTTCCTGGAAAAGGTGATGCGATTCGGGGCACGCTACCAGGAAAGTGTGAACTCTTCGCAGGTAAGCCTCTTCGGGGGCAGCAGCGAGGTGCTGATCGCCGAACCGGAAATTCCGCCCTGTGAACCCTGGGGCACGCTCGAAACGCTCAAGCGGGAAAAGGAAGTGGTGGGCATCTATATTTCGGGCCACCCCCTCGACGACTTCAGAACCGAGATGCAGGCCTTCTGCAATACAGAGGTACAGGCACTGGCCGATCTGACCTCGCAGGTGAACCGCGAACTTTCCCTGGCAGGGGTCATAACCGATGTGCAGCACCGCGTATCCAAAAATGGGAAAGGCTGGGCCGCCTTTACCCTTGAAGACTATTCCGACAGTTATGAGTTCCGGGTTTTCGGGGAAGAATACCTGAAATACCGGCACTTTCTGACCATTAATGCCTTTGTTTTCCTCAAGGTATTCGTGCGGGAAGGCTGGTCTAATCGCGACACCGGCCAGAAAGGAGACCCAAGGCTGCAGTTCAATCAGGTAATGCTGCTGCAGGACGTGATGGAGGCCTTTGCCAAAAAACTGACCATCCAGCTCGACATCGGCCAGCTGCACGAAGCCCGAATCAGGCAGCTGCAAGATACCCTGAGGTCGTTTAAAGGGTCGCACCCCTTAAGTTTTACCGTTTACCAGGCGGAAGATGAAATCAAGGTTAGCCTGTCAAGCCGCAAGCAGAAAGTTCAGATCAATTCCGAATTGCTCACCACCCTGCAAAAGCAGGAGGTACACTTCAAGCTGAACTAGCCAGGTCGGAGGCCCAAACCGGTACCGCCTGCAATTACCTGGGTATAGGCAATGTCGATGCCCGCATAAGGAAAAGGAATTTCTTCCCTGTAAGTTGCCAGCAGATAAATTGACTAACTTTGCAACAATCAAAATACACTAAAACATGGCCTTAGAAATAACCGATGCTACATTTGATGAGGTTGTCCTGAAAAGCAAAAAACCCGTGGTGGTCGACTTTTGGGCGGCCTGGTGCGGTCCTTGCCGTATGGTAGGGCCCATCATCGAAGAACTCAGCCACGAGTATGAGGGCAAAGCAGTAGTAGGCAAGGTAGACGTAGATGTACACCAGCAGTTTGCCGCTAAATACGGCGTGCGCAACATTCCGACCGTCCTGGTTTTTAAAGACGGGGAAATCGTAAACCGTCAGGTAGGGGTAAGCCCGAAACGGGTTTATGCCGACGCCATCGATGCCGCTCTGAACTAAATAAACGTTTTCCGAATATAAGAAACCCTGCCCGAAAGGCGGGGTTTTTGTTTGGGGCGCACCGGGGTCGTATCTTTAGGGCATGGATCTGAAATCTGAACTGCATAAAGCGCCCCTTTTCGAAAACCTTGGCCTGCTGGCCCGGCAGGTGGTGGAAGGCTATATCAGCGGCATCCATAAAAGCCCCTTTCACGGGTATTCGGCCGAATTCGCCGAACACAAGATTTACAATTCGGGTGAGAGCACCAAGCACATCGACTGGAAGCTCTACGCCAAAACCGACAAGCTTTACACGAAACGCTACGAGGAGGAGACCAACCTGCGCTGCCACCTGATCGTCGACAATTCGGCTTCGATGTTTTATCCGGCGCAACCCCGCCTTGACCTGGACCATCTCCACAAGATGGGCTTTGCGGTACTGGCCGCGGCGGCCCTGATGGAGCTGCTGAAAAAGCAGCGCGATGCCGTTGGGCTCAGTATCTTTTCAGAAACCTACCAGTACTACGCCCCCGAAAAAGGGAGCGAACGCCACTACCAGATGCTGCTGAGCGCCCTGGGCGACATCGCCCGGGAAGATCCCGGCAAAAAAGGGACCGAGCTGCACACCTACCTGCACCTGATCGCCGAAAAACTCAAACGGCGCAGCCTGGTAGTCCTGTTTTCAGACATGTTCCAGGACCAGGTAGACGACCAGCGGTTGTTTGATGCCCTGCGGCACCTCAAGTACAACAAACACGAGGTAATCCTCTTCCACCTGACCGACAAGGCCACAGAGGTCGACTTCAATTTCGAGAACAGCCCCAAACGCTTTCTCGATGTGGAAACCGGCCAACATGTAGATCTCTACCCCGAAACCGTGCGTGCTGCCTACCGCCAGGCCCTGGATGCCTACCTGACCTCCCTGAAGCTGGTTTGCGGCCGCTACGGGATAAAATATGTGGGGGTCGACATCGCCGAGCCTTTTACACGGGTAATGAATGCCTTTCTGGTGGAACGGCAGCGCATGGTCTGATACCTGCCATGAAATTCGGTTTTTTATTTGCGGGATTGAAATAGTACCGTATATTTGCCCACGCTTTTGACGAAAAAGCGCTGACAATTTCCACAAAACTAACTGTTGTTAGTACCCTTACGGTTGGAAAATTGGTCTGGTAGTTCAGTTGGTTAGAATACCTGCCTGTCACGCAGGGGGTCGCGGGTTCGAGTCCCGTCCAGACCGCTGTAAAGCAAAGCCCTTCGCACGCAAGTGCGGAGGGTTTTTTCTTTTAGAAGCTCTTGAGCTTGCTCAAAAGAGCGGATAAACGAAAAAACCCTACAGAAGGCGCAGCCTTCGGAAGGGTTTTGCTTTTCAGCAGGGCCACCCCCTGGGCCCTTTTCTCGGCGCCAGCCGAGAAAAGAATCCCGGCCACTGCACAAAGTAATTCCCGATCTGAACAGGCTTTTCCGATGCGAAAAAGTCAAACTTGTTTGAACTTTGGAGAAGAGGAAAAGCCTGGGCTTGCGCAGCAAGCCGGGAATTGCGTTGTAGCTTCCCCCATTCGGGATGTTTTCCGGTTCGCCAAAGGCGGAGCGGAAAGCAACCCCGGCCACCGCGGCCAAATTCCAAGCACCAAATCCCAAATCCCAACTGCGAAAATCTGTATCTTGAGGACGACTTATCAACCACCCATGAAACGCATTTTCCATTTACTTCTTTTACTTGGCCTTACGCCCCTGCAAGCCCAACAGCCAACTTTGAAGCAAATGCTCGGATACGGATTCCCTACCGAACTCACCGCCTCAGAAAAAAAAGACCAGATCGCCTGGGCGCAGAACACGGAAGGGGTTCGGAACCTCTTTTATGCCCAGGGGCCCGATTACCTGCCGGTTCAGCTCACAAATTATACCTCAGACGATGGCCAGGCCCTGGAAGACCTTGCTTTTGATCCTGCTGAAAATACGCTGTGGTTTGTCCGCGGGGGATCACCCAACCGGCAGGGGGAATACCCGAATCCGATCAGTATGCCGGACCCCCCGAAACAAATGATACACAAAGTCTCTCTCGGGATTCCGGGCGATACGGCCCTGGTGGAAGGGCACCACCCCCTGCCTATGGGAGACCGGGTTCTTTTCCTGAGGAAAGGGCAGCCCTGGATCATGGACCGGAACGGGGAAAACGCCAAAGCGCTATTTCAGGTACGGGGCGCGGTATCCGGCCTGACTCCTTCGCCCGATCAAACCAAACTCGCCTTTGTGAACAGCCGGGGGGACCACGGTTTTATCGGGGTATATGATTTTTCTTCCGGGGGTTTTGTCTTCCTCGACCCGGGCATCGACGTGGACTCCAACCCGGTCTGGTCGCCAGCAGGGAATCAGCTGGCATTTCTGCGTATGCCCTATGAAGAGCCCGAGTTGTTCGTTCCCCAGCGGGAGGGGCTCCCCTTTTCTCTTGTTGTTGCCGATATTGGCAGCGGGGAAAGTTCGACCGTTTTTACCGCCGAGGCCGGAATGGGAAGTGTGTTCCGGGTAATAGCCGCAGACAACCAACTCTTCTGGACCTCCCGCAATACCCTGATCTTCCCCTGGGAGAAGGACGGGTGGACGCATCTGTATGAAATCCCAGCTTCTGGTGGCGCCCCCAAACTCATTACCCCGGGACCCGGTGAGGTCCAGTATGTCTCCCAGGGCCCGAAACGAAATACCCTGGTATTCAATTCGAACCAGGAAGACCGAAACCGGCCACACCTGGCATCCTATGATGGAGACCTGAAAATCCTGACACGGGGCGAAACCCTGGAGTGGTCGCCTGTGATCGGGATCGACGGAAGTGTGTTTTGCCTGGGGTCGACTGCAACGGAACCCGCAAACGTAAAAAAACTTTCCGGGGGTGGCCTGACAGCCATTGCCCATGACAGCCATTACCCTTCCGGATCCCTGGTCGTCCCCAGGCCTGTGGATCTCATTGCCAGCGACGGCCACCCATCGTTTGGCCAGCTATTTGTACCTGCCGGGCTGAAATCCGGGGAGAAGGCCCCGGCGGTGATCTTCTTCCATGGGGGGTCGCGCCGGCAGATGCTCCTCGGTTTTCACCACCGGGACTATTACCACTACGCCTATGCCATGAACCAGTACCTGGCCCAAAACGGGTATATCGTACTAAGCCTGAATTACCGCAGCGGTATCGGGTACGGGATGGAGTTCCGGGAAGCGCTCAACTACGGGGCGGGCGGGGCCAGCGAATACCGCGACGTGCTGGCAGCAGCCGACTTCTTACAGGGCCACCCGCAGGTGGACGCCTCCCGCATGGGACTTTGGGGGGGCTCCTACGGGGGCTACCTGACAGCCCTCGGCCTGGCGCGCAATTCCGATCGGTTCAAGGCAGGGGTAGACATACACGGGGTCTATGACTGGAACAACGTAATCCAGGGATTCCTGCCGGGTTACAACCGCCTGTCCAAACCGGATTTTGCGAAAAAGGCCTATGATGCCTCCCCCATTGCCATAATGGACGGATGGAAATCCCCGGTCTTGTTAATCCACGGGGATGACGACCGGAACGTGCCCTTTAATGAAACCGTGCTCAAGGCAGGCAAGCTCCGCAAGCTTGGGGTCGAATTCGAGCAGCTTGTCTTCCCGGATGAGGTGCACGGGTTCCTCAGGCACGAGAACTGGTACCGCGCCTTTCAGGCGACCCGTGACTTTTTCGACCGGAAGCTGAAGTAAAAAAGTGGTCATTCCGCCAGGAAATATTCTGTGCTAATTCCCTCACATTGAGGCCTGGCACCAGTCCAGGCACATGCACTTGTTTCCCGAATTGTACTCAACTTCAAATGGATGCAATTCTATAGTTTTCAGCGCCTTTACAGGGCTAAATTCCTACAAGCCCGAAATCAAAGTATTTACTAAGTTTGGGTATGAAGAAGTTGGTAATCCTGCTATTCCTCTGTTTTTCTGCCATTTCAAGCGCCCAGCAAGATAAACTACTGCACTTCGGCGCCGGGGTTATCGCGGGAGGGGCCGGGGCCTTTCTCGCTCATGAAATTTCACACGGCGACAAATGGTGGACCATCGCCGGGGCAGTTGGCGGAAGCCTAATAGCCGGCGTAGCCAAGGAGGCTATAGACAAGAACAGTTATGGCACATGGGACAATGGCGACCTGGCGGCAACGGTCGCAGGAGGTGTTACGGTTGGACTGGCCATTGAAATTTTTCACGGCAAAAAAAAGCGCAATACGTCAAGCCGTCTGCACGAATACGAAACCCTGAACACATGGCAAACCGACCCGTTTCAGGAACTTGCCCCAAACCGGAATTCCCTGAAGATAGCCCACGACTGACCGTTGTGTTTGAGCAGGAACAGGCTCGACGCTTCAAAAACTTCCTGGAAAGGCCGGTCTTTGAATTCGGCCCAGGCCATTTGAAAGGCTGGCTCCTCCAGATCTCTGGTGGCGATGGTCATATGGGGATGAAAGGGCAAATCAGAAGGAGTGATCTCCAGGGCAGACTCCTGAGCCAGGGCGAGCCGGAGTGCGCTTTCCAGGGCAGTTACCGGCCCGGGGTTGCCAATCCTGACAAACAGTACACGCGGCGGAAAACAGCCAAAACCCTGAAGTTCCACTAAAAAGGAATGCTGCTGCCCGCCAAACCCTTTCAGGCGTTTTATCAACAGCACTTCGGCTTCGGATTCCAGGCGAAATGGCATCTGCAGGGTAATATGGGCGGGCGACTTCAGGGCATGCCCGGAGCCAAACCGGTTGCGCATCTCCTCCTTGAGCAGCCGGACGCGCTCCCGCAAGTCCGGAGGGGGAAGCAGGGCGATCAGATACAAGTTTAGCGGCATGAGAAGCTGGCCGGGGGTTGTCAAATCAGCTTTAAAAAACCCCTGCAAACCATTGGCTGCAGGGGTTTTTGTTAGTTTACATGGGCTTTGACGCCTTAGAAATGAAAGCCGACGCCTATGCCTCCTGCTGTGGTGGTACCGCCGCCGAATTCGGCAATGATCCCGATTAAATCGCTAATCTTATACTCTACCCCCAGGTGGGCGTTCAATCCAAAATCATCTCCGTCTCCGGTAATGAAGGCGGCATCGATCCCGGCCCAGATGTCCCAGGGTTCAACCAAACCCAACAGGCTGTCAAAATAATAATCGGCCCGGCCCCCAATCGCCAGGTTGTTATCGCCGCTGAACCAAATGCGGGCTTCCGGGGAAACGGTCAGGCTGGGAGCTACCTCGAACTCGTAATTTGCCGAAATACTGGAATTGTTTCCAAATTTCAGGAACGTATTCAGGGCACCCCCATAATTTTCCTGGGCATAGGAATAGCCCGACAAAGCGAGAAACAGTGCTGCAGCCAAGACTACTTTAAATTTGCTTTTCATAGTTGTAACGATTGATTTATTAAAAAAAACTTATCGGAAAGATAAGGAATATAGGTTTTTGCACCATCGAAAGGCCTGGGATTTGAATCGGAGCAGAACAGAAACCCTATAAATACCGGCCTGTTGCCTTTTGATTTGCAGTGATTCTCCGGATTTTTCATTCGCTTTATCGGTTATTTGGACTTTATTCATCCCTAAGTTTCGGTAAACTTCTTAAATTGGGAAGATTGTGAAGGGAAACGGTAGCCCACTGTGGGGTTACCTATAGCCAGCTTCTCTTTCCAAAATGCTCCCACTCTTGCCCAATATAGCCTGGACCATCCTGCACCATATGGCAGCCCTGAATTATCAGGCAATTTATAGGAACCCGCTCAGGCGGTTTTCCCAACCAAACTAATCGGGAATGAATAACGCCACGCTGCAAGATATCGTGCAAAGTATCAATGAAGGTACATGCCTGGTCTTTCTGGGGCCCCATTTGCTCAGTGCAGACGGCACCAGCATTAATGCTCAGCTCAACAAGCACCTGGTGGAGACCCTCGGGAATCGAGTGCGGTATTATCAGGACGAAGGATTCCTTAGTTTCGACACCTCAACACGAAACCTCAGGGTAAAAAACAGGGTGGTTGATTTTTTCGGATCTCTTGAACCGACCGATTTGTATCGCAAAATTGCGGAGATACCGTTTTCTATGGTAATCAATACGGCGCCCGACAACACCCTTAACAAGGTACTCACTGAAATGGGGATGGGCTTTGATTACGACTATTACAACAAAAGCGAACCCCCGAAAAATATTATCAAAACCCAGGCGCGGAGCATTTACAACCTTTTCGGGGACTATACCAACCTCGATTCGATGATCCTCACCTACCAGGATTTGTTCGTCTACCTGCAGAGTATCCTGGGAGATAAAGAGCTGCCAATAAAAGAGATTCTCCAGGAGGCGCAGTCTGTGCTTTTTTTCGGGTTCAGTTTCGATAAATGGTACTTCCAACTGTTACTTTGGTTAATGGAGATCAATGGCAAGGGCCTTAATTTATCGCACGATATCAATCAGGAAAGCATCAAGAATTTCTACATACAGGAATTCAATGTGGAATTTTTCGAGAACAATACGGCTGCCGAGATCATTGAAGCCCTTCATGAAGCTAAGACAAAAGGCGAGATTGTTGAACCTGACGCTCCGGAAATCACGCAACTGGAACTCTTTATCTCTTATGCCTGGAAAGGAGCCAGCGAAGAAATGGCCGATCTGATTGAAACTACCCTTAAGGCCAACCAGATCAACTTGTTGCGCGATAAAAATGACCTGGAATACAAAGGTGGGATCACTGAATTCATGAACCGGATCGGGGAGGCCAAGGGGGTTGTCGTAGTAGTGAGCGACAAATACCTGAAATCGGGGTATTGCATGTACGAATTAACCGAGATATACAGTCATAAAGATTTCAAGGGGCGCATTTTTCCCGTGGTTCTGGAAGATGCCAAGATTTTTGATCCCAGCGGGCGCCTTGACTACAAGAAAGAGTGGAAACAAAAACTAGACCAGCTAGACCAGGAAATAAAAAAAACCGGGGCAGAAGCCATTAAAACCCTTGGGGAACAGTACGTTGGGTTCCAACGCATCCATGACGAATTTGACGACATCGTTAACCAACTGGCAGATATGAACGTGCTCACCCCCGATATTCACAAGAGCACCCATTTTGAAAAGCTGATCAAGGCTATCAGGGAAAATACCTAGGTTCTCGCCGGCAGGTGGCAAAGACCCAAAACCAAAAAGATGGAAAAGCAGTACAGATATCCCGGTGCCAATCCGTTTTCGGAAAATAGCAGCTCGTTGTTTTTCGGAAGGGACCAGGATATACGCGCGCTTACCCGGCAGGTAGCCCTGGAAAACCTGGTTGTGCTCTTCGGGAAATCGGGCTATGGCAAAACCTCCCTGCTGCATGCCGGTGTAATCCCTAAATTACGGAATGAGAAACGGCATCATGTAATCTACCTCCGCCTGAACCGGACCGAAACCCATCCACTGCTTGTCTTGGCGGAACAGTTGGAGGCCGAGCTCGGTAAACCCTCCTCCATTGCTGAAAAACTGGAGATAAACAAAGAATTGCCCGATGACCTGAATGCGAAATTGTGGTGTTTGCTGAAGTCCCTGCAGCTGGCCTCGCCCAAACACCCGTATATTACCTTGGTCTTTGACCCGTTCGAGGAGCTCTTCAGCTACAACCAACCGCATGTGGAATCCTTCGGCCGGGCCCTGGCCACCATGCTTGACACGAGTGCCCCGAAGGCTGTACGCCGGCTGATAAAGGAACGGTATGACCGGGAAGAACTATCGGATGCCGAAGTAAACCCCTGGTTCACCCCGCTCAATATAAAAGTGGTGCTGAGCGTGCGGCACGACCATATGGCTTCGCTTGATACCCTCAAGCAATACGTGCCTGCCATCTTTAAGCATACGTACGAACTGAAACCCCTGAGCGAGTTACAGTCGCTGGAAGCCCTGAAAAAGCCAGCCGCTCTGGAAGACTCGTTCGAATCGCAACCCTTTACCTACAGCCAGGCCGCCCTCAACAAAATAGTGCAGTCGCTCAAAGACAAACGTACCCAGCGCATCGAAACCTTCCAGCTGCAACTCGTCGCCCAGCGCGCGGAGGAAAAGATTATCGAGAAAGCGAAGAAAGCGAAGGCAAAAAACGAAAAAAGCGTAACGAGCCTGCCGCAGCTGAATTTGGAACTGACCGCCCGGGATATCGGGGATCCGGGACTGGTCTCTGAAAACTACTATCAAAAAATCATCAGCGGGCTGCCTTTTCGCAAACGAAAGGGGGTAGAAAGGCTGATCGAAAAGGGGTTGATCGTTAAAGATACCCGGGTGCCACTTCCGGAGCTGGTGATTACCGATCAATACCACGTATCTGAAAAAAGGCTCACCGAACTGGTAGAGAAGCGCCTGCTGCGCTCGGAACGTAATTCCGTTGATGGAAGCAGTTATGAACTCAGCCATGATACCCTGATTGAGCCTATTCAGAATTCGGCTCGCAAGAGGCGGCGCAAACAAAATTACCTGATTATATCGATTTTGGGTATCGCTGCACTGATCGGCCTGTTGGTCATGGGCTACTTTTTGGCTACCGCCGAGTTAATGGCCGAGCGCAAAGCGCATGAAGCAGATTCCCTGAGAAAGGTAATAAAAGAAACCAAACCCATTATTAAAACCGTTACTGTATATGTGCACGACACAACTAAGGTCGACAGCCTGAAAAAGGTGATCAACTCGATACAGGGCATTGTTGATAATACCAGCAATAATATAGTTGATCCGACCCCTCCATCCCCTGTGCCAACTGTTCCGAAACCCCCTGATACAACCCAGCCCAGGGAATACCATGCCAACTGGCTCAAAAAGCTGAACGCCCTTAAAATCAAACTGGCCAAACAGCCTGCCCCGGCCTACCTGAAAGTGCAGCAATTCGAGAACCCCACAGATACACGCGCGCCCGGAAAATGGGAATTCCCGGCTAACCGGACGCACCTGGTGGCCATCCATATTTCCCATGAGACAACCCGCATTTTTGACGCCAAAAACCCGGAAGCCCTGTTTGTGCTCCTCATAGATGGCAAGGCGTATCAGTTTCTCGGTGCAACCGGATTTTTCAAATCGGACGGCAAGGTGGCCTTTATGGCCGAAGGACAGCACCTGCTGCGCATGGGCAGGCCACGTTCAGACAGGACGCTCATCCCCTTCCAGGACGGTGTGGTGCTGTTTCAGGATCAGGATGGGAACGGCACGTATTCCCTGCAAGACATCGAAAAGGGGCTGTTGCCCCTCGCCAACAGGGACCTGCATATCGGCTGGCGCGACAAGCGCGATGCTATTAACGAACCCGGGCGGCAATATATCTCTGACCTCTATTATTTAAGCCCAGACGACCGAACCATTACCTTTACCCCAGCAGAACAGAACCGCAACAACAGAGAGGGGCACCAGAACGCCTACGAGGTGTTTGTGAGTCTGCTCTGGGAGCAATCGGAAGCTCAGCCCATCTATTATTCCCTGGTTGACCTGGCCGATTTCGACCAGGTAGATCAGGACGAGATCAGCCGGTATATAAACCGCTTAAAAACCGGACAGGATTCGGACCGGACAACCGGGACCCGCAGCAATTAACCCGAAGAGGGGAAAAGGTTGGCTGCATAAGATTCAAACTGCCTGTAATAGCTCTGCAGCGTGGCCACCAACCCGGGGTCTGGTTGCCCAGCAGCAGGGTTAATAGCCAGGGCGGTAACCTTCATCCGCACATTAGCCCGGTACATTTTATAGAAGACGAATAACAGGCGGTCGGCCTGGTTTTCCACCCCGCGGAAATGCCTCAGGTATTCCCCTGCGAAAGCCCCGGAGAGGTCATCCCTGCCATACCGCTCAAAGTCCATGCACAGGAAGCCAATCTCGCTGAGGACATCGAGGGTGCGCAGCTCGTCGCTGAATTCGATGCAATCAAAAATGACCGGGGGCCGGGTCATCAAGATGTTACGGCAGTGCAAATCACCGTGCCCGTCGCGCACAAAACCGGCAGCTTTCCGGGCCTCGATACGGGATTTCTGGCTTTCCAGAAAAACCCGGGTCAGCCCCTGGATGCGGGTAATACGCTCCACGGCTTCCCGCCCCAGACAGATCGCCAGCACGGGCAATACCGAGTTCAGATCTTCGAATTCGCGATAGAGATCAAGCCAATCTTCTGCCCGGGTTACCACAGGGGCACTGCGGTGGAAATCGGCTACCAGCCGGGCCAGTTCTTCCATTTCGCCCGGGGATACTTCTCCCCTTTCCAGGAGCCGGTCGAGCTGGCGGGTCTCATCCATGCGATACATCCACACGGCGTAATCCAGAATGCTGCCCTTGCTTCCGTTCAGATGGTAGTGGCCTTCGTGTTCGCGAATGTCGACCACGCCCCGGTACATGGCGGGCGCCAGCCTGCGGTTCAGTTCGACCTCCTGTTCGCAATAGTACCTGCGTTTTTCCAGGGTGGAAAAATCCAGAAAACTAAAGTGCAAGGGCTTTTTGATTTTAAACACCTCTTCCCGGGCCAGGAGCACCCATGAAATGTGGGTTTCCACAAGGTCTGGCCGGTTTCCGGGGTGCTGCGCCTCATAGTCGTCTAAGAGCCCGATGACCTGTTGCCGCGTCATAATCTGAGGTATTTCATTGCCTGGCTGAGCATGGCCTGGCCGGTCTGACGGTCTGAAAACAATTGCAGCCGCCTGATCTGTAGCGGCTCGTAAACCTCCCGGATTTTGCGGTAAACGGCAAAATCGGCCTCGCTGTAGGGCCTGTCTTGCGATATCCGTTGCCTTACGGTTTCCGGGTGTGCGCAGATTTCGATCCATTCCACCTCGGTTTCCCCTTCCCGGGCCAGCCCGGCCAGCCGGTCGCGGAAGGCCTGTCGGTAAAAAGTACCGTCGAGAATTACGGTTTTGCCCAGGACAAGCTCGGCCCGGCAGCGCTGCAGGAGTTCCTCATAAATACGGGCCTTGGAAGCCTCGTCGTATTGCCCCCTTAGGCCCAGCTCAGTACGCAGCATGTCAGTGTTCAGGTGCACGGCGCCAAGCCTGTCGGCCAGGGCCCGGGCAAAAGTGGTCTTTCCCGTGCCGGGGAGGCCGAGAACGACGACCAGGATTGGGCTGGCTACTTGCATGGCAGTGGTATTGAGCCTTAAACTACAAAGCAATTCGGGCTTTTACACTGATTTATGGCAGGTTTGGAAAAATATTGGCTCAGCAGCTCAAAAGGGGGCTTTCAGATGTCCACTTCGATCCCTGCGGCGCTGAATATCCGGTAGATAAACCGGATTTCACGCTCGTCCACGTCGCCATCGGCATTGGCGGCTTCATTGAGCAGGCGGGCCAGCGTTTGCTTCTGGGCATCGGGCATGGCCCGCAGCACGGCAAGGGCTTCGGCCGCCTCGACCTCTCGTGCGGATGCCAGCAGCTCAGAGTCGAAACCCAGCCTTTTTGAAAGGCGTTCCATGAATCTCACTTCCCCTTTCCGGATCGTTTCGTCGATCTGGATCACTTCGTCTACGGCCTTGATCACGGCCAGTTTCTCCATCAGGTTAAATTCCATCGTACGCAGTTAACAAGTTGGCAAACCCGGCGTCTGCTGCCGCTAATATAGGTCGATTGTGCGAAGGGCGCAAATGGGTCACGGGGCTTTGAAATGAAGTCGAATCCGATTAATTTTAGACAAAACGGACAATGCCGACATGATGAAAGACCGCAATGTACTCAGAGGCGCCCTGCGCGTGTGTTGTTCCCAGCCCATGACCGGGTTTTACCGCGACGGATACTGCCGCACAGGCCCGGGCGATTCGGGTTCGCATATCGTCTGTGCCATCTTGACCGATGAATTCCTTGAATTTACGCGGTCACGGGGCAACGACCTGAGTACCCCCATGCCGTATTTCCAGTTCCCGGGCCTCAAGGCGGGGGACCGCTGGTGCCTCTGCGCCCTGCGGTGGAAGGAAGCCTTTGAAGAAGGCTGTGCCCCGGCGGTGGTTCTCGAGGCCACCCACGAAAAAGTCCTGGAAATTATCCCCTTCGAGTGGTTGCTGGAAGCCAAGCACAGCGAAATCTGAACGGTTTGCCCGAATCCCTGTTTTTGAACTTGTGGCATTCCGGGGCGCGGTTGGGTTGCATATTGAAATTTATTCAGATATTGTATGTTAAATAACTGCAGCTCCCCCCGCAGGCCACCCTTGCCACATCTGATGATCCGATACCTGTGAAATCAAACCATATACTTTCCCTGCGGGAAAAAATTGGGTATGCGCTCGGGGACGGAGCGGCCAATATTGCCTGGCGTGGAGTCGCCACCTTCCTCTTTATCTTCTATACCGATGTGTACGGCTTAAGCCCGGCCTCTGTGGGGCTGCTTATGCTGATCGCGCGATCGGGCGACGGGATCAGCGATGTCTTGATGGGCATTGTGGGGGACCGGACCCAATCCCGATTCGGAAAATTCCGGCCCTGGATACTTTGGACGGCCATACCCCTTGCCGTTACCCTGTCCCTATTGTTTACCACGCCCGACCTGGGGCCTACCGGCAAACTGGTCTACGCCTATGCCACGTACATCCTATTTACATTGTTCTACACGGCCAACAACATTCCATACGGGGCGCTGATGGCCGTTATGACCGGGGATGACAAAGAGCGCACCAGCCTGGGGGCATTCCGCATGGTGGGTGCTTTTGCCGGGGGCATGGTGGTACAGGGGGCCCTGCTATACCTGGTAGCATTTTTCGGCAATGTGAATCCACAAATCGGCGTGACGGCCCTCGACGATGCGACATACCAGGTAACAGTTTCGTCTGCAACCGCTGTGGCCAACGCCCAGATCAAGACCCGGGACGGGATTGCCACCTTCGTTCAGGAAGGCCTGCAGGAACCTGCTGCCGGAAGCGTTAGTTTCTCCATGGAGGCCGGCCATACCTACACCTTTGTCGTGGCCGGGGAAACCGACCTGTCTGTTGCGGATATATCGCTGATTAACCAGAAAAAGGGCTACAGCAACGCCATATACCTGTTGTCGGTATTTCTCGCCTTTTTCATGATTGTCACCTTTTTGAGCACCCGGGAACGGATACAGCCCCCCAGGGAGCAAGAGACCAGCCTGAAAAAAGATATCCGCGACCTGGTGCGAAACAGGCCCTGGCTGGTACTCCTGGTCATCGGCCTGCTCTTCAATGTCTATAATTCGATCAAGCAGGGCATAACGGTCATCTATTTCACGCATTACCTGCACGACCAGTTGCTGTCGGCATCGTACCTGATCGGGTTGATGCTGGCTTCCATAGCCGGGGCCATGGCGACCGCTTCCATCAGCAAAAGGATCGGAAAAAAACGGTTGTTCATCTACGCCCTGATTTTTTCAGGGGCTGTAAATGCCCTGCTCGTTTTCTGCGGGCCCGGCAACATCAATGCCATCTTCGCCCTGGGACTCACCTCCGAGCTGGCAGCCGCTGTATTCCCCACCCTGTTCTTTGCCATGCTGGGTGATGCAGCCGATTATTCGGAATACATAAACGGGCGAAGGGCAACCGGGCTTATTTATTCGGCCGGCTCCTTTGCGACGAAATTCGGAGGGGGCGTGGCGGGGGTCATCATCGGCGCCCTGTTGGCGGCATTCCATTACAACGGCCAGGACGAGGTTGCCATTCAGGGATCCCTGCCCGGAATCGTTATGCTGATGAGCTGGGTTCCGGCCATCGTGGCCGGGATTGCAGCGGCCCTGATGTTGCTGTACCCCCTGAACCAGGATAAGATGGATACCATTACCAGTGAACTCAATGGCAGGAGGGAATTGGAGCCCGCGCCCCATTCTTAGCCTCATTTCAAACTCAATACCAAATCAAGGGCTTTATGAAATTTGGATATTTTGACGATGCAAACCGGGAATACGTGATCACCAACCCCGAAACACCCTGGCCCTGGATCAATTATCTGGGCAGCGAGGATTTCTTCGGCCTGATTTCGAATACCGCCGGGGGGTATACCTTCTACAAGGATGCCAAATTCAGAAGGCTTACCCGCTACCGCTACAACAATGTGCCCATGGATAGTGGCGGCCGTTATTTCTACCTAAAAGATGGGGATACCATCTGGTCCCCGGGCTGGAAACCCTGCAAAACCCCGCTCGATGCCTACGAATGCCGGCACGGCATGAATTACACGCGCATCCGGGGCGAAAAGAATGGCATAGCTGCCTCCGTACTGTTTTTCATTCCCCTGAAAACCCGGGCCGAGGTGCAAAAGCTCACCCTTACCAACACCACTTCGGCCCCCAGAAGCCTGAAGCTCTTTTCCTTTGCGGAATGGGCTTTGTGGAATGCCGCCACAGACATGGAAAACTTCCAGCGGAATTTCTCGACGGGCGAAGTGGAAATCGAGGGATCGACCCTGTATCACAAGACGGAATATAAGGAGCGTCGGAACCATTATGCTTTTTATTCGGTAAACCAACCCATTCAGGGTTTTGACACAGACCGGGAAACTTTCATGGGCCTCTACAGCGGCTTCGAGGCGCCCCAGACTGTATTAGAGGGGCATTCCAGGCAGAGCGTGGCCCACGGATGGTCGCCTATCGCCTCCCATTATATGGAGGTGGAACTCCAACCGGGCGAAGCGCGCGATTTCATTTTTGTACTGGGCTATGTGGAAAACCCCGAAGCCGAGAAGTGGGAATCCAAAGGCGTCATCAACAAAGCAAGGGCCAAAGAGACCCTGTCCCGTTTCGATACGAGCCGCAAGGTAGATGCCGCTTTTGAAGCATTAAAACAGTACTGGGACGGGTTGCTCGGGGTCTTTCAGGTGCATACCGGGGATGCCAGACTGGACCGCATGGTCAATATCTGGAATCCGTACCAATGCATGATTACCTTCTGCTTTTCCCGCTCGGCCTCCTTCTTTGAAAGCGGCATTGGGCGAGGCATGGGCTTCCGCGATTCGAATCAGGACCTGATCGGCTTCGTACACCAGGTCCCGGAACGCGCCCGCGAGCGGATCATCGATATTGCCTCCACCCAATTCCCGGACGGCAGCTGCTACCACCAATACCAGCCCCTGACCAAACAGGGCAACAACGATATCGGGAGCGGCTTCAACGACGATCCGATGTGGCTGATTCTGGGCACTACAGCCTATGTCAGGGAAACCGGGGATTTCTCCATCCTCGGGGAAATGGTACCTTTTGACAACGACCCCGCCCGGGCAAAAACCCTCTTTGAACACCTTACCATCTCCTTCGATTTTGTAATCAACAACCTGGGGCCGCACAACCTGCCCCTGATAGGCAGGGCCGACTGGAACGATTGCCTTAACCTCAATTGCTTTTCCAATGACCCCGACGAATCCTTCCAGACCACCGAAAACAAAACCGAGGGGTCCAGGGCAGAGTCGCTGATGATCGCCGGGCTCTTTGTGGTGTACGGGCGGGAATATGCAGCATTGTGCAGGTTCCTGGGCAAGGAAGCCGAAGCCCATCGGGCCCAAAAACAGGTTGATGCCATGGTCGGGGCCATCAAAGCCCATGGCTGGGACGGGGCCTGGTTCCTTCGTGCCTACGATTATTACGGGAACAAGATTGGCAGCCACGACAATGAAGAGGGTAAAATCTTTATCGAATCCAATGGCTGGTGTACCATGGCAGGGATCGGCCTGGAGGAAGGCATGGTTGAACAAGCGCTCGACTCGGTCAAAGAACACCTCGATTGCCCGTATGGGATCGTGCTGAACAACCCTCCTTTCACGCGCTATTATATCGAGTATGGCGAAATATCGACCTATCCTAAGGGCTATAAGGAAAACGCCGGGATTTTCTGCCACAACAACCCCTGGATCATGATCGGCGAAACCGTCCTGGGCCGGGGTGATCAGGCCTGGGAGTACTACCGAAAGATCAACCCGGCCTACCTGGAAGACCTCAGCGAGCTGCACAGAACGGAACCCTATGTGTATTCCCAGATGATAGCCGGAAAGGATGCGGCCAAACCCGGGGAAGCCAAGAATTCCTGGCTTACGGGCACCGCGGCATGGAATTACTACGCCATTAGCCAGTACATTCTGGGCATCCGACCGACCTATGGCGGGTTGCTGATCGACCCCTGTATCCCGGGGGGATGGGATGGCTTCAAAGTGACCCGCACCTTCAGGGGGGCCCTTTTTCAAATTGAGGTTCGGAATCCCAGGGGGGTATGCAAAGGCGTACGGACCCTCACCTTAGACGGCAAACCCCTGGAATCTAACCTAATCCCGCCCATGCCGGGGGGAACCTATTCAGTACTTGTAGAACTCGGATAATTCGACAGCCATGGAAAAAGACCTCACCCATACCCGTTTGGCACTCGCTTCCCTTCTGGGAGCCGTGCTGCTGTTAATCGCCTGCCGTCCCCGGAAGGAATACTTCCCCGGGGAAGCCTCCGACGCTATTGTGGTCGACCAAATAGGCTATGAACCCGGCACGCAGAAACAGGCCCTGCTCCGACTGGACGCGGCGACCTTCCAGCTAACCACCCTCGAAGGCGAAGTGGTTTTTGAAGGGGAACCCTCAGGGGCAAAGGCGTGGTCCCTCTCTGGAGACACGGTTCGCATCGCCGATTTTTCGGCTTTTGAAACTCCGGGGACCTATCGGGTTACAGTCCCCGGAAAGGCAGTTTCTGCCCCATTCGAAATAGGCAGCAACCTGTACCGGAGTCTGGCCAGTGCGGCCCTGAAATCGTACTACTATGCCCGGTGCGGGGCAGACATCCCGGAAACCTACGGGGGGAAATGGCACCGGAAAGGCGGGCACCCCGACACCCTTGTGCTGGTGCATGCCTCGGCAGCCGACGAGCACCGGCCCGAAGGCACCCCGATTGCATCGCCCGGGGGCTGGTACGATGCCGGGGACTACGGCAAATACATCGTGAACAGCAGTATTACCACCTGGACCTTATTGATGAGCGCTGCCCTGAATGGGGCCTTCCACGAGGAACAAAACCTGAACATTCCCGAATCGGGGGATATGCTCCCCGATATCCTGAACGAGGCCCTGGTTAACCTGTCGTGGATGATGACCATGCAGGACCCCCATGACGGTGGGCTCTACCACAAGCTCACCACCAAGGCCTTCGACGGCTTTATTATGCCGGATGCCACCTCTGCCCAACGTTATGTGGTCCAGAAAAGCACCCCGGCCTCCCTCGATTTTGCCGCCACTATGGCAGCAGCCTCCCGTGTACTGAAACAGCATGGGTTAACCGATCTGGCCGGTGAAATGGAAGACCGTGCCGTAAGGGCTTGGGCATGGGCCGAAGAACACCCCGACGTTTTTTACAGGCAGCCCGAAGATATTTCGACCGGGGCTTACCCCGACTCGTCCCTGGTCGATGAGCGCTTCTGGGCCGCTTCGGAATTGTACCTGACCACGGGCGAAAACCGGTATAAGGAGGTGCTGCTCGACCAGTATGCACCCCCCGTAACCCCGAAATGGGACGTCGTAAATACCCTGGGCGCCATATCCCTGCTGACTTCTGAAAAGAGGGGGGAGTTCGGGGCTTTTGAACACGATTTCCTGGCGTATGCAGCCCGCTTGATCCAAAGGGAAACTTCGAATCCGTACCGGATCAGCACCGACGCCTTTGCCTGGGGCAGCAATTCGGACGTGGCAAACGACGGGATGTTGAAGCTGGTAGCCTTCCAGCTCTCAAACGACGCAGCCTATGTTGCATCTGCCCGGAACGATTTGCATTACCTCCTGGGCAGGAATGCCACGGCGTATTGCTTTGTAACAGGGTTTGGCAGCAAATCGCCCAGGCATCCGCATAACCGGATTATGGCCGCCGACGGAATTGACGACCCCATCCCGGGCTATCTGGTCGGCGGGCCAAACACCATTGTCCTGACCGATTGCGAACCGGAGCATGTAAGCCGTAGCTCCTACCCCGCCGCGTCGTATACGGACACACAATGCAGCTATTCAACCAATGAAACTGCCATTAACTGGAATGCCCCCCTGGTTTTTCTGAGTTCGGGAATCAGTAACCTGCCCGGAGCCGATTAGAAGGGCCCGCAGACCGGTTCACAATTTTTCCCCAAAGGCCAGGTCGCCGGCATCGCCCAGGCCCGGGAGGATATATCCCCTCGAGTTGAGCTCTTCGTCGATAGCCGCGATCCACAAGTGTGTGGAGGAAGGAAAGACCTGCCTGACCCGTTCTACCCCGTCCCGGGAACCGATTACCGAAATGATGTGGATCTGTTCGGGCTCCCCGTGGGCGCGAAGGGCCGCCAGCACGTTTTCGAGGGTCTGGCCCGTGGCTAGCATGGGGTCGGTTAGAATCAGGGTTTTGCCACTCAGCGAAGGGGCTGCGAAGTACTTGACGACCACTTCAAAAGCGTCCTGGTCGTTCTCATGCAGACGATAGGCCGATATGAAGGCATTCCCGGCCCGGTCGAAGTAGTTGAGCAATCCCTGGTGCAAAGGCAGCCCCGCCCGCAAAACTGAACAGAGTACCAGATCGTTATCGGGCACTTGCATCTGTTTGTGCCCGAAGGGCGTGGCAACGTCCCGGGAGACGTAATGGAGGGTCTTGCTGAGTTCGTAGCAAAGTACCTCCCCGATGCGCTCAATGTTGCGCCTGAAGCGCATAGGGTCTTTCTGTATTTCCGAGTCCCGGAGTTCCATCAGGAACTGGTTCAGTATACTGGGCTGTTCGCCGAAGTAGTGTACGGTCATCACCGGTGTTTAATGCTAAGGTACATCAAATATGTCGGTCAAAAACCCCTCTTACCTCTGTTGGCAGCCGGCCTTATTTTCCCTGTTTTGGCGTACCTTCCCCTAAAACCAGAGCCTTGTCATACCCGAAAACACTTCAGTTTCGCTCCCCCGGCCGCATTAACCTGATCGGGGAGCACACCGATTACAACCAGGGCTATGTGATGCCGGCCGCCATAGACCGGGCCATCCGCTTCCGGCTTGAGTCGAATGGACTGCCCCACCTGGCCAGGTTCCGTTCGGAAGACCTGGATGCCTCCTTTTCGGCCAACCTGAAGAACATTAGCCCGGGCAGCGGGTGGGAAAACTACCTGCTTGGCGTGCTGCACCAACTCGAACTACGGGGCATTGCGGTGCCCGGCTTCGATTGCACGCTGGAATCGGACCTGCCGGTTGGCGCGGGGCTGAGTTCGTCAGCTGCCCTGGAATGCGGGCTGGCCTGGGGTCTGAATCAGCTTTACGGGCTCGGGCTGCAACCTCGTGAGATCATTGAGTTGTCTCAGGCCGCCGAGCATACCTATGTTGGAACCCAATGCGGTATTATGGACCAGTTTGCCTGCGTTATGGGGCGGGAAGCGCATTTTTTCTTACTCGACTGCCGCAGCCTGGAACACCGTTACATTCCGGCCGTATTGGGAAATTACAAGCTGCTCTTGCTGAACAGCGGCGTGACCCATTCTCTGGCAACAAGCGCCTACAACCAAAGACGGGAGGAATGTGCCGAAGGGGTTGCCCTGCTGGCACGGCGTTTCGAGGGGGTAACGAGCCTGCGCGACGCAACCTCCGCAATGCTGCGGGAAGTAATCCCTGAACCCGAAAAGGTTATATACAAGCGCTGTCGCTATGTAGTGGAAGAGAACGGGCGGGTGCTGGAAGCCGCCAGGGCGTTGGAAACCGGTCAGATGGAACGCCTGGGCGAGCTGTTGTTTCAGACCCATCAGGGGCTTAGCGAGTTGTATGAAGTGAGCTGTGAGGAGCTCGACTTTCTGGTAGAAATGGCGAAACAATACCCCGGGGTGGCCGGGGCGCGCATGGTGGGCGGAGGCTTCGGAGGCTGCAGCCTGAACCTGCTCAGGGAAGAGGCCGTGCCAGGGTTTAAAAATGCCATGGTTGAAAATTACCGGAAGGCTTTCGGGAAGGAACTCGTCCCCATAGAAGTAGCTCTGGGGCAGGGGGTTTCTGAAATGTCCGTTTCCTGATGAAAGCAAAAAACCGGGGGTAACCATTAGGCTTTACCCCCGCGGCCATTCCCGGGTTTCACCCCCCTACCCGATTTGGGGCCGGCGGCCGGATTCGGTTCTTTTTGGCCCGGCATGGTTATCTTCTCGATTAGTTCGTATATTCACCTGGAGTAATCCAAAAAGCCAGTAAACCAATCGAATACGGGGGGCCACCCCAAAAAGCCCGACTGTTTCCCGCCGATGAAGCTCAGTAAATTTATCAAGGAGTGCCGTGAACACCATGTATTCAAAAGCCTGTCCATATACATTGTGTCCAGCTGGGTGCTCCTCCAGGTTATCGATATCATTGCAGATCCCCTTGGCTTTTCAGGCAAGGTAGTAGCCTACGTGCTTATCGGGCTGCTGGCCGGCTTTCCGCTATATATCTACGGCGTTTGGAAGTTCCAGCTGGCCCATTCGGAAAAAAAACAGGTAGAACTCGACGAATTGGGCGTGCCTGTTCCGGGTAAAGTTAAAAAAAGCCCCTTCCAGAAGTTGTATTTTTCCTTCATGGGCATCATCGGGCTTATTTGTACCGGCATGGTGCTCTACCTGATCAACCTGAACTTTGTGCAGCCCAGGTTTCAGGCACTCAACGACACAGACGACAAAATTGCCGTGCTCAAATTCGGAAACCTGACGGGCGATCCTTCCAAAGACCTGATCGGGGAAATGGCCGTAGACTGGATTATACACGGCATTACCCGCAACAAACTGGGGCAGGTAATATCGCCCCAGATCATTGACGACTACTCGAGGGTAATCCGGGCCAGCATAGTGCCCGGTAACGAAACCACACGGGTAACCAACTACCTGAAGCCTTCCAGGATTATTGAAGGGGAGTATTTCAAGAAGGACAACAAACTCATTTTCCAGGCTGCCATCACCGACGAGCAAATGAACCGGACCCTAATCAGCTTTGAACCGGTTGAATGCGACTCCGAATCTCCCCTGGATTGCATAGAAGCCCTTAACCAACGGATCCTCGGGTATTTGAAAATCGAGGAAAAACCCCTGGAAAGCCTGGAGGAGCACCCCCCAAAATACGAAGCCTACGAGCTTTTCAGGAAGGCCAAGGCGATGCTTTTAGACAGCGATTCGCTCTACCTGGCCAAAATCAACGAGGCTATAGCCGCAGACCCGAGCTATTTCGAGCCCAAGACATACCGCTTGCTTTATTACTACAACCAAGGCTCTTACCAAACGGCCGATTCACTTTTGCAGGAAATCAAGAAGGAGTCGGGCATGTATTACCGGCAGCAGATGATTTTGAACCTCTACCAGGCACTGCTTGACGGCAACTTCCGCAACGCCTATAAATACCAGCAGGAAGAATACAACATTACCCCGCTGCACCTTGAAACCAACTCAAATATGATGGTTTTCTCACTCCAGCTGCTCAACAAGCCAGAGGGGGTCGACAGTATTTTCAGGGAGATCGACATGCGCGAGCTTGACCTTGCCAATTGCCCATGGTGTGAGAACCGACTGAAGATCAAGGCGCTGTCTGACATTGAACTGGGCCGCTATACCTCGGCAATTGAACTCCTGGAAGGCTTTGCACAGCAAGATGGGTTCTGGGATTTGAAAAAAGTCTTGCTGCGGGCCTATGTACGGGCCGGAATGACTGAAAAAGCCGCCGGCCTGATCCAAAACCTCCGTATCATAACCGATATTTCCGTGCGTTCAGACCTCGAACTGTTTGTCGCCATGGAATTGCTTCGGGAAGGGAAGCAAGCAGAAGCCTTCGGTTACCTCGACACAACCCTTGACGCGTTGGGCGAAACGGCGAACCCCTTAGACTACCCCTTGGGGGAATGCCTCTTTTACCGGGAGGATTTCGAAGCGGCAGAGCCTGTGCTGATCCGGCGTTATGCCGCCGACAGCACTGATTTCAACACCGGGGCCCTGTTAGCCATCACCTACCACCGGAACGGGAAGCCCGAGGCGGAAGGTGCGCTGGTGCGCAGCATGGAAAACCGGCAGGCGCCCTACCAGTATGGGGAGCTCCATTATTCCCTGGCGCAGTACTACGCCGCTACCGGGCGCAGGCAGGAGTGCCTGGAAAATTTGCTCAAAGCCATATCCGAAGGTCACTGGTACGAAACCGGGGCCTTCCAGAACGATCCGCTGCTGCGCGACTATTACCAGAGCGACGAATTTCGTCGGGTACTCACCTATTGGCATTAACGAAAGCGCCCCAGAAGTTTTCCAGAGAATCCATCGCCGAGCCATGAGAATCCCTTCCAGGTAAAAGTCCATGAAGGCATCCTGATTCTCAGGGTCTGCAACCCTTCCAAAATATCCGGTTCAGCCCCTGTGCCCGCCGGTGAGCACGTCGGGCAGGCCGGGAAAATATGCTATCTTCAGGTAATAAACCCCTAAACGCTCCTCCGATGCCTTCCATCCTGCCTGCAGACTGCTCACTTCGCATCATATGGGCCGCCTTGTTTTTTTGCCTTCCCCCGGTTTCGAACCTGCAGGCCCAGGAAACAAAAGCTGCCGGGCCACCCTTGTGCCTGAGCTATGAAGAAGACCACCGGCTGATGATGTCACGGTTGGGCATTACGGCCCTCCGACCCGGAAGAAATGGGAACCCCGAGGCGCTTGAAAACGCGGCCAATTACGAGGAGGCCCTCGCCAACCCGTACCCCGACCTGCCGCCTCTGATGAAGCTGGCCAATGGAAGGGCAGTAGCAACACCCGAAGCCTGGTGGGCGGAAAAGCGCCCCCAGGTCAGGGATGACTTCGAGCGGGAGGTTTACGGGCGCATTCCGGCACAGGTACCCGGTGTCCGCTGGGAAGTGGTTTACCAGGAACGGGAATACCTCGGGTGGACCCCGGTGTTGGTAAAAAAATTGGTCGGCCGGGTCGACAACACGGCCTACCCCATGATCGCGGTCGAGCTGTCCATGGTGGTGGTTACCCCGGCAAACGCCCCCGGGCCGGTGCCCCTGTTGATGCTTTTCGGCCCTGCTGTGCCGCCGGCCCCCCTGCAGCCCAGGCCTGACGATTTTGAAACCCTCAACCAAACCCTGTTGCAGCTGTTGAAAACCGACTCCGCTTCGGCTGCAATCCTTGATAAATATCCCGCATACAGACCTTTGGTCAGGCCTGAAGGGGTTAGTGCCAACGGGTTTTGGCGCGCGCCTGCAGCGCCCGACCGCATACACCACCTCATCAACGCCGGATGGGGGTATGCCTTTCTCGATCCGGCCAGTATCCAGCCCGACAACCCGGAAGGACTTACCTGTTCCGGTATTATCGCCCTGACCAATAAAGGAAAGCCCCGCGAGCCTGAGCAGTGGGGGGCGCTTCGCGCCTGGGCCTGGGGCGCTGCACGGGGCCTGGATTACCTGGAAACCGACCCCCAGGTAGATGCCAGCCGGGTGGGCATTGAAGGCGTATCACGTTACGGAAAAGCGGCCCTGGTTACCCTTGCTTTTGAAGAGCGTTTTGCCCTGGGGCTGATCGGCTCCTCGGGGAAGGGTGGCACCACCCTGCACCGGCGCAATTATGGGGAAGCGGTGGAAAACCTCACCGGGGGCGAGTATTACTGGATGGCCGGCAACTACCTGAAATATGGGGCAGAAACCGGCTCGCTCGGCTCTATGAACGCCAGCGCCCTTCCCGTAGATTCCCACGAGCTTATCGCCCTGTGCGCACCCAGGCCACTATTTATAAGTTACGGGGTGCCTGAAGCCGGGGATGCCCATTGGCTGGACCATCAGGGTAGCTTTATGGCCGCCGTGGCTGCCTCTCCTGCCTATGAATTGCTTGGCGTGCCCGGTCTGGGGGTTTCTGCCGATTACAGGGAGGCCCAAATGCCCCCGGTAGGCGAAGGCCTGTTGCGCGGCAAACTGGCATGGCGCCAACACGCAGGGGGTCATACCGATGCCCCCAACATGCCATACTTCATTGAATGGGCGAATGACCAGCTGTTGCCTGGGCAGGAATGAGCGGGTAAACAGCGCTAATCTTCTTCGGGTAATTCCACTTTTTTGTCAAGGGTCTCGATGCTGCCGTCTTCCCGGTAGCTGAGCGGGCTCACCTTCACACAACGCAGGTGGGTTTGTCCTGCTGAACAGGAACTGTCGTGGTAAAACAGGTACCACCTGCCCCGGTATTCCACGATGCTGTGGTGGTTGGTCCAGCCCAGGACGGGTTTCAGAATCACCCCCTGGTAGGTAAAGGGGCCGTAAGGGTTGTCGGCTGTTGCATAAGCTATGTTATGCGTGTCGCCGGTGGAGTACGACAGGTAGTAGCGGCCGTTGTACCGATGCACCCAGGCAGCCTCGAAAAACCTCCGCGCATTGTCTCCAGCCCTCAGGGGTTGCCCAGAATCGTCCAGTATCTGCACATCGCGGGGCGGTTCCGCAAAGGAAACCATGTCGTCGGCCAGGCGGGCCATTTTCGGGGAGATGGCCTGGGCGCTGTCGGGCGGGTACACATCTTCCGGGTTGTAGACGCCCCCTTCCCAGCGCTGCAGCTGTCCACCCCAGATGCCGCCGAAATACATGTAATACGCGCCATCGGTATCGGCAAATACAGCCGGGTCCATGCTATAGCTGCCTGCAATGGGTTCAGGCTGGGCCGTAAAGGGGCCCTCCGGGCTGGTTGAGGTGGCTGCCCCGATCCGGAAGATATCTGCTTTGTCTTTAGCCGGAAAGTAGAGGTAATACAGGCTGTCTTTCCGGGCCGCGTCGGGTGCCCAGAGCTGGCGGCCGGCCCAGGGGATATTTTCAAGGGCCAGGGCCACCCCGTGGTCGGTAACCGGTCCTCCCACGCTGTCGAGCGAGAAAACATGGTAGTCCTTCATGTCGAAATGGCTTCCCAGATCGTCTGCGGGCACACCTGACTCGATGTCGTGGGATGGGTAGATGTAGAGCCGGCTTCCGAAGACGTGGGCCGAGGGGTCTGCGGTATACAGACCGTTGATAAGAGCCGTGTCGGGCTTGACTACCGGGCCTGATTTGACCGAAACAGCCTCCCTGGCACTGGGCCCTTGCTGGCAGGAAGTGGCCAGGAGGAGGCCAACAGACCACAGGCTGAAAAATACTCTATTCATGGGTTAGTCTTTATGAAATTGGTAAAGCAGCCCCTGCTCCAGCCCGCGAAGTTCCGCAAGGCCCTTCAAGCGGCCGATGAGGGAATAGCCGGGATAGCTTCGGGAGCCGCCTTCCAGTTCGAATAAAAAGCCGTGGTCGGGCCGCATGGGCAGGCGAAGGTTTCTTCGCTGCATAAGGGCCAGGATGCGGCTGACCACCTCCTCCATGGGCACCTGTCCGTCGAGGTGTTCCGATTCGCGGAAAATGCCTTCAGCCTCATGCCGCACATTGCGCAGGTGTAAAAAATGAACCCGGTCCCCAAAGGCGTCCAGGATAGCGGGCAGGTCGTTGGCAGGGCCGGCCCCCAGAGACCCCGTACAGTAACACAGGCCGTTTTCGGGTTCGGGTACCGCTTCGAAAAGTGCCTTCAGGTCTGGGTAGGATGAAACTACCCGGGGCAGGCCCAGCAAGGGGTAAGGCGGGTCGTCGGGGTGGATGGCCAGCACCTGCCCGCCCTCCCGGGCCACGGGTACCACTTCTTTCAGGAAATGGATCAGGTGTTCCCGAAGCCGGTCCGCGGGAATCCGTTCGTACTGGGCCAGCAGGCCAAGCAGTTGCGCCTCCGTAAAGTGTTCGTCACTGCCGGGCAGGCCCTGCAGCACGGAGCGCCGCAGGCGCTCCCGTTCGGCATCCGGGATTTCCTGTGCCAGGGATTTGGCCCGTGCCCTGACTTCAGGGGTGTAATCGGCCTCCGCCCCGGGCCGCTGCAGCAAATACAGGTCAAAATAGGCAAAGGCTGCCCGGTCGAACCGCAGGGTTCGCGTACCATCGGGGTTCTGGTAGTCAATCGCCGTGCGCACCCAGTCGAGCACCGGCATGAAATTATAGGTGATAACCCGGATGCCGCAGGCAGCCAGGTTGCGCAGGCTGGCCTTGTAGTGTTCGAGATGGGTTTTATAGTCCCCCTTTTGTTGCTTGATGGCCTCCGAAACAGGCAGGCTCTCGACCACCACCCATTCCATGCCCGCGGCCCGAATACGTTCCTGGCGCTCGCGGATGGCCTCGATGGGCCAAACCTCCCCCGGGGCATACTGGTGCAGGGCCGTAACGATCCCTTCCACCCCTGCCTGGCGGATGGAGGAGAGGGATACCCCGTCGTGGGGGCCGTACCAGCGCATGCTGGGCAGCATCCGAAAGGTTTTATCTGCCGCTCCCATCAGAATCCAATGCTATT
Organism: Robiginitalea sp.; assembly: GCA_024642005.1. Taxonomy (GTDB): domain Bacteria; phylum Bacteroidota; class Bacteroidia; order Flavobacteriales; family Flavobacteriaceae; genus Robiginitalea. The sequence goes on from JAHECA010000001.1 coordinate 291,732, forward strand.
TCCGCCATCGACCGGCAAAACCACCCCCGTGATGTACCGGGCCTGATCAGACGCCAAAAAAACCACGGCATCGGCTATGTCTTCGGGCAGGCCCATTTCCCCCATGGGGGTGCGGGCGAATACCCGGCTTTTCCGGGCCGGGTCGCTGTCGAGCGCCCTGGCGGTCATGGGGGTTTTAATAAACCCGGGGGCCACGCAGTTCACGCGAATCTTCATCGGGGCCAGTTCAACCGCCATGGCGCGGGTCATCCCTTCTATGGCCGTCTTGCTTGCCGAATAGGCGATCACATAGGGCAGGCCGTACTGGGCAGCCATGGAACTGATGTTCACGATGCTGGCCCCTGCATGCCCCTGCATGACCCGGGCCACCTCCCGGCTGATGCTGAAAACGCTTTGCAGGTTGGTGTGGATAATGCTATGGAAATCGGCGTCGGTCACTTCCAGGAAGCCCTTTTTCATGTTGATGCCGGCATTGTTTACCAGCACGTCGATTCGGCCTGCTTCCCCTGCAATGGCTTCGATGGCCCCGGGAATCTGGTCGAGTTGGGTGAGGTCGAGCACCACCGGGCGGGCGTTGGGACCCATTTCGGCACAACTTTTTTGAGTCTTCTCGGCATTGCGGCCCACCACGTAGCAGCGGTAGCCTACTTCGCAAAGTTTACGGGCCGTGGCATAGCCCAATCCGGAAGTCCCCCCGGTAACAATGGCAGTTTTTTGGTTCATGTTGTTCTTTTTAATTCAATTCCAGCTCGGGCGTGTTCCAGGGGCATAGGGGAACTTCAGGGACTGGTAGTACTCCAGGCTGTGTTGCGGCGGTTCCATGCCTTCCGGAAATGGCAATTTCGAAAAGGTCTGGAAATAGCGCATACAGGCATCCTTCCACCAACGGGCTTCTTCCTGCTGTATGTTGAGGAGCATCTGCACCTGTTGGTACAATTCAGGCTCAATCTTTCCCTGCAGGGATTCCCAGGTTGCCGTTATCTGGCGAACAGACTCCACCCCTTCCTGGTATTTCAGCCCCAGGGCATCCCAAAGGGTTGCCCCACTCTTCATCCGGTAATCCCAGGGCAGGTGATGGAACCAGAGCAGGAATTCCTCCGGGCAGGAGTCCAGGTTGCCATATTTGTTTGCCAGGGGCAGTGCATACTGTGCGACCGCATTGCTTCCCGTCGGGGTCCTGTCAAAACCGACACCTTCCGGGCTGGCCTGATGGTAATATACCGGGTTCCATTCAGGCCGCGACAGGTTGCCCACCCAGGGTCCAGGGCCATAATGGTGGCCCGTGTCGAAGAGGTGGTGCAGCCCAAGTGGCATCATATAATTCACCACGGCTTCCCGTGAATCGAGCAACAGTTTTTTGATGGTTTCCACCATTTCGGGGTCGTTACCCAGGGTAGAACGAATCCACTCCTCTGCCAGGGCACCGGCTTTCAACCCGGGGTCCCAGGCCAGCCGGCCAAAGCCGTACCAATCGGCCTGCCCGAACGGGTGGCCGGTCCAGTTCAGGTCAGAGCCGATATTGGCGACCCCTGCCATCCCGCTGAGGGTATGGCCATACAGGGAGCCGTCGACCACCCTGGCCACCGTCGATCCTTCCCCCTGTTGCCAGGTATCGGTCTGCAAAACTTCTTCAAACAATTTGGGAAGGAAGACCAGGTGGGTGGCAAAACCCAGGTACTCTTTGGTAATCTGGAATTCCATAACCAGCGGGGTTTTTTTCATAGCCCCGAAAAGCGGATGCACGGGTTCCCGCGGCTGGAAATCGATGGGGCCGTTCTTGACCTGCAGCAGCACATTGTCGCGAAACTGGCCGTCGTAAGGTAAAAATTCGCTATACGCCTGTTTAGCCCTGTCGGTCGGGTCGTGCTCGGAATAGACAAAGGCCCGCCAGATTAGCAGCCCGCCGTGGGGGGCCAGGGCATCGGCCAGCATGTTGGCACCCTCCAGGTGTGACCGGCCGTAATTTTGGGGGCCGGGCTGCCCTTCAGAATTGGCCTTTACCACAAACCCGCCGAAGTCGGGAATCAGGGCGTAAATCTCGTCGGCTTTGGACTGCCACCAGGCAATCACCGCCGGGTCGAGGGGGTCGGCCGTAGCAAGACCCCCGATTTCGATAGGGGCCGAAAAGCGCGCGGTTAAAAAGAGTCGGATGCCATAGGGACGCATGACCCCGGCCAGGGCCTTTACTTTTTCCAGGTAAGGGGCCGTTAAGACCAGTGCGTTGGCGTTCACATTGGTAACTACCGTGGCGTTGATGCCCAGGGAGGCGTTGGCCCGGGCGTAATCGGCATAACGCGGGTCGATATATCCGGGCAGCGTATGCCAGTTCCAGATGGAAGCCCCTGCGTAACCCCTTTCGACCGTGCGGTCCAGGTTATCCCAGTGGTTGAGCATGCGCAGGGCGGTCTTTGGGGCATCCAGCAGGTTAACACCGGCAATGGGCCGTTCGGTCTGCAACAAGCGCAGCAGGCGGTAGGCGCCATAGAGGAGCCCTTTGTCTTCCAGGGCAGTGAGCACCAGCCTGCTATTCGCACCGGCCTGCAACTGTCGAATCAGGAAGCCCTCTTCCCGGAGTTGGTCCAGGGAAAGTTGCGAGCGCACTTCGGGCGGCAGCTTGTCGGCTGTAGCTACCAGGAGCAGGTTCGAACCATTGGGGGTGGGCCTTTTTTCAGGCGATTGGCCGAGCAGGCTGCCCAAACCACGGGTCAATTCGTCCCAGATTACTTGCTGGGTGGGCCCCTGGGGGTCCATCCAGATTCCCCCGAAAGCTTCCCTGTATGCACCGAGCAGGGCCGGGTTCTGGACGCGATCGAAGCGCAGCCAGAGGTCATAGCTGGCTGCCCCCCCGGGCTGGGCCCGAAGCATTCCTGCCGCCAGGAGGGCCAGCAGGGGCAGTACCCTGCCAGGCAGGCGTTTTACGAACAGGGGGCAGGGAAACGGGGAGCGCAGCTTCATCAGTGAAAAGTAAGGAAATTATCCAAGTCGGGAAAGCGCTCTATTGTTGGGTGTGTCACGCAGTCGCAGGGGTTTGAAAAATTCCATTGGGAATTTGCGGAATTCGGAATATAGTCAGACTTTAAAGGGCTGAAACCGGGCATCGACCCGATTGATACCCAAATAAAAACGCATGGCGCACAGGTACTGGATAGGTTACGATATCGGCAGTTCGTCGGTTAAAGCAGCCCTGGTCGATTCCGAAGAGGGAACCGAGTTGGGGCGGGTCCAGTTTCCCAAAAAGGAAATGCCCATTTCGGCCCCCCAACCGGGCTGGGGCGAACAAGATCCGGCCCTCTGGTGGCACAACGCCGTGCTGGCGACCCGCGAGCTGCTGCTAACCACCGGGGCCTCCCCCGAAAACATACAGGGAATCGGCATTTCCTATCAGATGCACGGCCTGGTAGCCGTAGACAAAGACCTGAACCCGGTTCGCCCCTCGATTATCTGGTGCGACAGCCGGGCCGTCGGGAGCGGGGAAGTGCTGCTTGGAAAAGTAGGTGAAACAGCATGCCGGAAGAGCCTGCTCAATGCTCCCGGAAATTTTACCCTCTCCAAACTGGCCTGGGTAAAACAGTACGAGCCCCAGGTTTTTGAGAAGATCCACAAAATCATGTTGCCGGGCGACTACATCGCCATGCGCCTGTCGGGCCGCTGCACCACAACCGCCTCAGGCCTTTCGGAAGGCATCCTCTGGGATTTCGGCCGGCACGAGCCGGCCTGGTGGTTGCTGGAAGCAGCCGGGATCGATCGCGGCCTGGTGCCCGACCTGGTGCCCACCTTCGGGGAACAGGTGCTTTTGCACGGAGACGGGGCCCGGGAGATAGGGCTTCCCGAAGGGATTCCGGTTTTGTACCGGGCCGGCGATCAGCCTAACAATGCCCTCTCCCTGAATGTAATGCAGCCAGGCGAGGTCGCTGCCACCGGGGGTACTTCGGGAGTGGTCTACGCCGTAACCGACCGTACCCAAACCGGCGAAATGAGCCGTATCAACAATTTTGCCCACGTGAACCACCGGCGCGATGCCCCGCGTATCGGCAAACTGTTGTGCATTAACGGGACGGGCATTCAGTACAGCTGGATGCAACAGCAGGTATCCCCAGGGCTCGATTACCCAGAGATGAACCGACAGGGGGCGGCCATCCCTGTTGGCTGTGACGGCCTTCGCATTTATCCCTTCGGAAACGGGGCTGAACGCATGCTCGACAACGCCCGTTTGGGTGCGCGCATCAGCGGGCTCGATTTTAACCTGCACAGCCGCCCGCATCTGTACCGGGCGGCCCTGGAAGGCATCGCTTTCTCCTTTGTATACGGCATGGAAATCCTGAAACAAGACGGGGTACCCCTCCAAAAAATACGAGCGGGCAACGACAACCTGTTCCGGGCCCAGGTCTTCTCAGAAACCATCGCCACGCTCACCGGCTCGTCCATTGAGATGGTGGCCACAACCGGGGCGGCCGGGGCGGCAAGGGCGGCAGCCGTGGCAGCAGGCGCCTTCCCCTCCATGACAGAGGCCACCGCCACCGATGCCGTGCAACTCAGCTACGAACCCCTGCCGGAGGCGGGCCCCTACCGGGAAGCCTACGCAGGTTGGAAGAACGAATTGACAGAACAATTAAAACACCCTATACCATGATCACTACCGGAGACAAAACCTATTTCAAGAACATCGGCAAAATCCCATTCGAAGGCAAGGGCTCCGACAATCCGCTGGCCTTCAAGTACTACGACGAAAACCGTATGGTGGGCGGGAAGAGCATGAAAGACCACTTCCGGTTTGCTATTTGTTACTGGCACACCTTTACCGGGGTGGGCGCCGACCCCTTCGGAGCTCCCACCCAGCGCTTCCCCTGGCTGCAAAACCAGGACCCCATCCAGCAGGCGAAAGACAAGATGGATGCCGCTTTCGAATTCATCACCAAAATTGGGGCGCCCTATTATTGCTTCCATGATTTCGACCTCATTGCCGAAGGCGCCACCCTGGCCGAATCGGAAAAACGCCTCGACCTGATCACCGATTACGCCCAACAGAAAATGAAGGCCTCCGGGGTGAAGCTCCTCTGGGGCACCGCCAACTGCTTCAGCCACCCGCGCTATATGAACGGGGCCGCCACCAACCCCGATTTCAGGGTGGTTGCCGCCGCGGGTGCCCAGGTCAAGAATGCCCTGGACGCCACCATTAAACTGGGTGGGGAAAATTACGTGTTCTGGGGAGGGCGCGAAGGCTATATGTCCCTGCTCAACACCGATATGAAGCGGGAACAGGACCACATGGCCCGCTTCCTGCACATGGCCCGCGACTACGCGCGCAAACAGGGGTTCAAGGGCACCTTCTTTATCGAGCCCAAGCCCATGGAACCCTCCAAGCACCAGTACGATTTCGACGCGGCCACCGTGCTGGGCTTCCTGAGCAAGTACGACCTGCTCGGCGACTTTAAACTGAATGTGGAGGTGAACCACGCCACCCTGGCGCAACACACCTTCGAACACGAATTGCAGGTGGCGGCCGACAACGGGTTACTGGGCAGCATAGATGCCAACCGGGGCGATTACCAGAATGGCTGGGACACCGACCAGTTCCCGGTAGACGTGTACGAACTCACCCAGGCCATGCTGGTGATTCTCCAGGCCGGGGGTTTCCAGGGCGGGGGCGTGAACTTCGACGCCAAGATTCGGCGGAATTCCACCGACCTGGCCGATATCTTCTATGCCCATGTAGGGGGCATGGATGTCTTTGCACGGGCGCTGCTCGCTGCCCAGGATGTGCTCGATCATTCCGATTTCCTGAAACTGCGCAAACAGCGTTACGCCTCATTCGACAGTGGGAAAGGAAAGGATTTCGAGGCCGGCAAGCTGTCTTTGACAGACCTGCGGGCAATCGCAGCGGGTCATGCCGACATCGAACCCATCAGCGGTCGCCAGGAACTCTACGAGAACATCCTGAACCAGTACATCTGATGGCCACCCCGGGCCTGCCCGGAAAAGGTATTGAACAACAGGGCCATCCCGGCTGGCCGGGTCTGGCCCTGCGATCAACAAGTATTCCGACACAACGGGCCAAACGGCCCGTTTGTCTTTTACTGAAGTTCCGCAATTATTTCTAAGGAAGCCGCCTCGCGGGTCCATTTTTACGGGTTCCGGAAACGACCGCGGCTCCTTTTGTGAAAGGGGCAATTTTTGGGGTTCAAAATTCGGCGGATGCAAATTCGGGCGCATCGGGCTCTTCAGGCGACCGGTCCTGTGCCGCGGTGGGCAGCTCCTGAGCAGGAAGCAGCAGGGCCTCCCCGCGGGAAGCGTCTTTGGCCAGGGTCAGCCGCCGGCTGGTCTTCATCTCGGCATAGCGGGGGTCGGGAATGTAATCCTGTTTTTCCATTTTGAGGACTTCGATGCTCAGGAAACCGAATTCGCTGACCACCTTGCCGTAGGAGCGGTATATGCCCCGCCCCCTGAAACGGTACCGGGCCGCCACGGGCGGGAAAAGCACCGTGTCGAAGACCTCCCCGTACAGGTCTATGAAGGTGGCAAAATACATGCGATCGCCCTTGTGGGTCTGGGTATTTTTAACCGTTACCAGGTAGCCGTAAATATCGATGAACCGCCCCAGATAACCAGGCAGGTCGCGGCAGCCGTTGCGGTTGGCCGGCAGCTCTGCCAGCAGCTCAAAAGGGCTGCAGAGGCAGAACCCCAGCAGTTCGAGCTGGGTAAAGGCCATCTCCAGCAGGGTGCCGTGCAATTGCGGGATGCGGAAATTCGTGCGCTGGGGCGGAAACAGGCGGGGGTGCTCGCTTACCTTGCCCCGGGAAAGCAGCATATGGGCCTGCCAGAGCAGCCGGTGCTTTTCGGCTCCCGTGCTTCGGAAGGCGTCGATGCGGATCAGGATGCTGAGCTGCTCGATAGCGATGGGCACCCGGTCCAGGAAATCTTCCAGCCCGGTGAAAGGCCCGCCGAGCTGCCGCTGCCGCACGATCCGGTCCATGACCCGGGCCTCGAGCTCCTTCAGGTAGATAAACCCCAGGTAGAGGTCTTTCCCCTCGATGCGGTTGGCCACGCCGGAACGGTTTATGCAGGGCGGGTGCACGGCGGCCCCCAGCATGCGCGCCTCGTGCACATAGCTCTCGGGGCGGTAAAAGCCCCCCCCGTTGTTGAGCACGGCCACCAGGTATTCCAGTGGAAAGTAGGCCCGCAAAAACAGGCTCTGGTAACTCTCTACGGCGTAGGAGGCCGAATGCCCCTTGGCAAAGGCGTAGCCCGCAAAACTGGCCACCTGGTGCCAGATTTCCGAAACCAGGGCTTCCGGGTAGCCCTTTTCCCGGCAGTTGTTCATAAAAACGGCCCTGATGCGCTCGAACTCGTCCTTCGATCGGAACTTCCCGCTCATGCCCCGTCGCAGCACGTCGGCCTCGCCCAGGCTGAGGCCCGCAAAGTAGTGGGCCACCTTGATCACGTCTTCCTGGTAGACCATGACCCCGTAGGTCTCGGGCATAATGTCGAGCAGTACCGGATGGGCCTGTTTGACCCGTTCCGGATCGCGGTGGCGCAAAATGTATTCCCGCATCATCCCGCTTTTGGAAACCCCCGGCCGGATGATGGAACTGGCGGCCACCAGGCCCAGGTAATTGTCGACCTCCAGCTTTTTGAGCAGCATGCGCATGGCGGGCGACTCCACATAAAAGCAGCCCATGCACTGGGCGGTTTTGATCAGGTTGTTCACCTGAGGGTCGGCCTTGATGCGGCGCAGGTCGTGGATGTCTACCCCGGCGAAGGCCCCGGGCTGGTTCAGACTGGCGATCTCAAGGGCTTCCTTGATCTTGGCCAGCCCGCGCTGGGCCAGGATGTCGAACTTGTACAGGCCCACGTCTTCGGCAATGACCATGTCGAACTGGGTGGTGGCAAACCCCTTGGGGGGCAGGTGGGTGGCCGCGAACCAGTGCAGCGGCTTTTCGGAGATGAGGATGCCCCCCGAGTGGACGCTCAGGTAATTGGGCATCCCCTTGATGAGCTGTCCGTAGCGCAACACCAGCCGGGCCACCTCATCGAGGCGGGAAGACTCGTACTGCCCCTGGCAAAGGGCGTCTATTTCGGCTTTGGGCAGGCCAAAGACCTTGCCCAGTTCGCGGATGATGCCCCGCTCCCGGAAGGTCACGTAGGTGCCCAGCAGGGCCACGTGTTCGAAGCGCCCGAAGATGTAGCGGGTAATTTCGTCCCGGTCTCTCCAGGAGAAGTCGATGTCGAAATCGGGCGGGTTGGCCCGGAACAGGTTGATGAAGCGCTCGAAGTACAGGTCGAGCTCAATGGGGTCAACATCGGTAATGCGCAGCAGGTAGGCCACGATGCTGTTTGCCCCGCTCCCCCGCCCCACGTAGAAGAAGCCCCTGCGCCGGGCCTCGCTCACAATATCCCAGTTGATGAGGAAATAGGAAACAAAACCCTTCTTGCGGATCAGGTCGAGCTCCTTCTCCAGGCGGCGGTAGATCTCCGGGCCGGGATCGCTGTAGCGGTAGGGCATCCCTTCCCGGCACAGGTGCTCCAGCAGGGCCTCGTCTTCTTCCCGGCTGCCGGTATAGACCTGCAGGTTCTGGGGGGTGCGCGCCTCAGAGAAATCGAACCGGATGTCGCAGCCCTCCATCAGGGACCGGGTATTTTCCAAAATGAAGGTGTACTCCGAAAAGGCCGCCGCCAGGTTGGCTACCGGGTACATGCAGTCTTCCGGGCTCCCCTGCTCCGATTCGGGAAGCTTGCTGAGCAGGGTGTTGTTATCGATGGCCCGCAGCAGGCGGTGGGCGTTGTAGTCGCGCTTGTCGCGGAAGCTCACCGGCTGCTGCACCACCAGCCGGTCGCGGTATTCGATCAGGCGGGAGAAGGGCAACCGGCGCAGGTCGCGCACCGACACCCCGATGTACTCATGCGGGGCAAAATATTCCATTTCGGCCAGCAGTACCGCCTCGAAGGGGTAGATCGCAACGGCATCCGAGAAGGCCGGGGCCCGCTGTGGCAGGGGCCGTTTCTCGTGCAGGTGGACCGAGAGGAAGCGGTTCAGCTCCAGGTAGCCCGCATTGTTGCGGGCCAGGCCCACAAAGCAGGGGGCAATGCCGTTGCGGAAATCGATCCCCAGCAAGGGCCGCACCCCAAATTCGGGAGCCCGGCGTACAAAATTGAGCCCGGCCGAGGTATTGTTGATATCGGTCAGGGCCAGGCAGCTCACCCCGCTCTTTTGGGCCAGTTCGAGCAGTTCCAGCTCGGAGAGGGTCCCGTAGCGAAGGCTGTAGTATGTATGACAGTTTAAATACACAAATTCCAAATTCCAGGGGTTTTTAATCCGCGTGGAATGATTATTTGATTTCTGTCATTTCGGTACGCTTCACGATGACAGAAATTATTTTTCTCAGTTCAGTGGCCTCGCCGAGCAGTACTTCAATACGTTCGGCATATTTGTTATTGGTAGCCTTTAAAAGCCTGAGCCAATACCCGGCTTCTAACTTCTTTCCGGGCAATCTTAAGTCGCATAACCAGATCTTTGTTTCCTAGCTTCTCATTGGCTTCTATGTAGTTGGCCCCTACTGAACCGGAAGACTTAACAAGCTGTTTTGCATCTTCGAGATTGCTGACAGTCCTGGGGAGAAGCCCAACCAGAAAGCGACAGTCTCTGGCGAATTGATAGGTTCTTTCTTCCAGGTTGTAAACTTTTTCATTTCTCATAATTTTTGGAATTTGGAATTTGGAATTTCTTCATTGTTTTCGGTGCGCCAGCACCGTAGGTGGCTGCCCGTTAAAGGGGTTGTGCATGCGCCCGATGGTGCGGGCGCCCATGCCCGAGGCCCGTATCACGCTCTTGTCGCCGAAGCGCTCGCGGATGTGGTCCATAGCCGCATACAGGCGTAACGCCTCTTCGGTATCCTCAAACAGGTTTATCTGGTAGTGGCCCGGCACCAGGTCGGTGAAGCGCACCCCGATCAGGCGCACCAGCAGCCGCCGGTCGTAGAGCCGCTCAAAGAGGTCGAGTACCTGGGGAATGAGTTTGTGGTCGGCCGAGGTATACGGAATGTGCAGCTGCCTGGAATAGGTGTTGAAATCGGAATAGCGGATTTTCACGCTGATGCAGGCGGTGAGCTTCTCGCCCCGGCGCAGCTGGAAGGCCAGGTTTTCGGTCATGGCGATCAGGATGCCGCGCAGGCGCACCACGTCTATGGTATCGCGGTCGAAGGTGCGCTCGGTAGAGATAGACTTGCGCTCGCAAAAGGGGATCACCGGGCTGTTGTCGATACCGTTGGCCCGTTTCCAGATTACCGTGCCGTTGGCCCCGAGCACCCGCTGCATGACCTCCAGCGGCATCTCCTGCAGGGTACGGATCTGGCGGAGGCCCAGGTTCCGCAAAGTCTGGTAGGTCTTGTCGCCCACCATGGGGATCTTCTTGATCGAAAGGGGCGCCAGGAACGATTTTTCATAGCCGAAGTCGATCTTCAGCTGGTTGTTGGGCTTGGCCTCCCCGGTGGCCATCTTGGAGACCACCTTGTTGACCGACAGCCCGAAAGAAATGGGCAGCCCGGTTTCCCGGATGATGCGCTGGCGCAGCTCGCTGGCGTAGCGGTAGCAGCCGAAGAAGCGGTCCATGCCCGAAAGGTCTGCGTAGAACTCGTCGATACTCGATTTCTCGAACAGGGGTACCTGCTCCCTGATGATGTCGGTTACCTCGTCGGAATGCTTGCCGTAAGTACCCGCATTGCCGCGAATTATCACGGCATCGGGGCACAGGTCGCGGGCCATGCGCATGGGCATGCCCGAATGCACCCCGTAGCCCCGGGTCTCGTAACTGCAGGCGGCCACCACGCCCCGGTCGCTCAGCCCCCCCACCAGAATGGGCTTGTGCTTCAGGCGGCTGTCGAGCTTGCGCTCCACCGACACGAAAAACGTATCCAAATCCAGGTGTAAAATAGTTCGCTGCATCTCGCTTGCTGAAAAAGAGGGAAGCTAATTTATGGAATATTTCCGTTTTTTTGGAATTATTCCCAATTGGAAAATGTTAAAAATTAGGAGGTGCGAAGGGCGTGTCCGGGAAGGTGTTGGGAAGGTGCAGGGCAGGAGGGTATTTTGGAAGTGGGCGGGAGGGTGGGGGGCCCAAATCAACGAATCGATTCATCATTAAGCGACCTGCCCCCCCCGGTCTGTCCCATACACACTCCAGGTGGCCACAGAAGGGCTGCAACCGTTTGCCGGTCCTTGATGGGTTGGAGCCTCCCCCGCTATCCCATGATCATAAACCAGGCTACGCCCCCCAGGTAACCCAGCAGGGCCAGCGGGGCGATTCGCTTCAGGTACCAGACGAAATCAATTTTCAATAAGCCCATGGCTGCTACCCCGGCAGCCGAACCGATTACCAGCATACTGCCCCCGGTGCCGGCACAATAAGCCAGCAGGGTCCAGAATTCGTGATCGGCCGGATATTGTTCGAGTGGATACATCCCCACCACCCCGGCAACCAGCGGTACGTTATCCACAACAGAAGACAGGATGCCCAGAAAAGCATTCGAATACTGGAAATTGGGAAAGGTACTGGCCAGTCCTTCTCCCAGAATCTGCAGGGCCCCGATCGCCTCCAGGGCACCAACAGCCAGCAAGATCCCCAAAAAAAACAACACGCTGGGCGTATCGACGCGCTGCAATACCCCCGCCACGGAGAATTGCTTTTTGATTTCCTCCGTTTTTTTGCGGTGCAGAATCTCAGTACCCAGCCAAAGTACAGACAGGCTGAAGAGCATGCCCATAAAAGGCGGCAGATGGGTCAAAAACTTGAAGAGGGGTACCCAGAGCAGTAATAAGACCCCCGCCAGTAAAACCGCCTTGCTTTCCGGGTTGGGTGCCATATTCGAATGATCTTCCCGAACCAGTGAGCCCCGCAGTTCGGAAGGGGGCATAAAACTCACCAAAAGCAGCGGGATAAGCAGGGAAATCAAACTGGGAACAAGAGTCTCGCTAACTATGGCCACCGTACTGATATGCCCGCTGTTCCAGAGCATGATGGTGGTAACGTCTCCAATGGGCGACCAGGCCCCTCCGGCATTGGCTGCAATAATCACGAACCCGGCAAAAAAGAGCTGCTCATTACGCGAATTCAGCAACTTTTTGAGCAGGGTAACCATGACGATTGCCGTGGTCAGGTTGTCGAGTACGGCCGAGAGGAAAAAGGTGAAAAACGAAACAATCCATAAGAGCTTACGCGCATTGGTGGTGCGTATTTCCCGCTGTATCCAGCTAAACCCCTGATGCGTGTCTATCAACTCCACAATGGCCATCGCTGCGAGCAGGAAAAACATGAGTTCTGCCACCGATTCGAAATGTTGGCTCAGGGCTTCATGCTCAATGGTTACCCCTAAAAAGCCCATCACCGCCAAAACCCAAAGGGTTACCCCTGTAAAAAGGGCAACTCCCGCTTTGTTGAGGTGTACAACGTTTTCAAGAGCAATCAGCAGATACCCCGCCGAAAATAGCACCAATGCCAGTGTTGTTCCCATGGACAAAGAGATTACAGGTTATCAGGCTGCGGCCCTGATCGGGTTTCTGGGCGTCGCAACAGTAAGGATTTGCCGCTTCCAGCGTTCGGCACGCTCTCGTTCCTGGCTTTCGTTGTACGCATCGCTTTTTTGATAGAAAAGCAGGCGAACGGGTGCCTGCTTCTGCCCAAAACTCAGTTCGAGTTCCAGGCGTTCCAACACCGCTTCACGGTTGTTTTTCGTGCGATAGGTGCGTTCTTCGGCAACAATGCGGCATTCCTGCAGCCCCGTCAGTGCCAGGCGTTGAACGACCTGCCCCTGCCCCAACGCGCTGATATATAGCAGCACGTTTTTCTGGCTATCGATCCCGATCAGGAAACTGGCCCATTGCTCGCTGGGAACCAGCTTCAGGTCCAGGTTCTTCACCGTTTGCCGGAATTGGCGTTTCATAGCCCGGGTTCCGGATTTCCCCATTGTTGCGGCCAAAAAAAAGGGGCCGAATATGACGACTGTTAAAAGTATGGAAATAATTCCCATGGTTGCATTCATGATATAGACAAATTATGGTGTGTGAAAGGGTGCGGCAGGAACTATTCCGCGCACGCGATAGAGGGGTGCCAGGGGCACGGGAAAGGCCGGGGGAACTTCAGAGGAAGAAGTGGAAAGGAAAGAGCAACTGCCATTTGCGCTGCCCATTGGTTTGAAGGGCTGCCTGCGATTGCCATCCCACAGCGGGATACACCGTAAAGCCCTTGTTCAGGCCTGAAATTGCAGGGTTCGACAACGAAAGCATTTCGCGGTTTCGCGAGTAAGGAAAGTAGGGGGCAAGCTGTATGGCTGGGGTCTCGAGGGCAGGAAAAACTGGTGAAAAATCCTGACCAACCAGGCAAAACCGTTGATGGCTGTCTGCGGCAACAGGCAGGAAACCCTCCCTTGTGTCCCATGCTGTGGTATTCCAGAACAGGAACACCGCAGCAAAAAGGTGTAGCATCACAACATTACATTCTCATGGTAAATGTACGTACAAGGCGCGTTAACGGATTGCCAATTTTTCGGGGGGCCTGAAAAATTTGTTTTGGGTTTGTTTTCAGAGCCTCAAACTTTATTTTATACTTTCACGGCACTAATAATCAGCACCAATGCTCACTCTGGGTTTTCTCGGATTCCTGCTCGCCTCCTATGCCGTTATTGCCAATGACGTTATACAGACACTGGGCACCTTCCTCTCGTCGAACCACTCCCGTTCCTGGCTCTTGCTGTGGGGGTTTGCAGCGAGCGTCCTCACGGCCACCCTGCTCATCAGCTGGTATACGCACGGAGGCGACCCGTCGTTCGGCCGGCTGGATCATATTCCCCTACCCGAAACCATTCACTGGTGGTACCTGCTGGCCCCTCTTTCCCTGCTTATTATTACGCGCCTCGGCATCCCGGTGAGTACGACCTTCATGATCCTCAGTGTGTTTTCCTCAGGGCAACTTATCGAAAAAATGCTCCTCAAATCGGTGCTCGGGTATTTGCTGGCGCTGATCTTCTCCCTGGGCCTGTACTACCTTATCGCCCGCCCCCTGGAGTCGGGGGCTGCCCTGCGCCTGATGGGTATCCGCAAAAGGAAGCGGTTCTGGCTGGCTGCCCAGTGGGGCTCTACTGCTTTTCTCTGGACCCAATGGCTCATCCAGGACTTTGCCAATATTTTCGTGTTCCTGCCCCGTTCGCTTACCCTGACCCAGCTGCTCCTTTCCCTGGGGATTATTCTGGTAATCATGGCCTATATTTTCAACGCCCGGGGTGGAAAGATCCAGGAAATCGTCAATAAAAAGGCTAATACCCAGAATATCCGCTCGGCTACCCTGATCGACCTGAGTTACGGGGCCTTGCTTTTTGTGTTCGGCAACCTGACCACCGTGCCCATGAGCACCACCTGGGCTTTTATCGGAATCCTGGCCGGACGGGAAATTGCGCTGAAATACCGCCTGAACAAAAAGGAACTCAAGGCTTCGTACAAATTGGTAGTCGGCGACCTCACCAAGGTGAATATCGGCCTGGCCGTGAGCGTGCTGCTGGCCTACCTGATTGGCGCCCTGAACCCCTGATTGGTCTGAGACACCAACCTTTTAAATGAAAAAAGCCGAACCCCATAGGGCCCGGCCTTCTTCCCATAGCAGTTCACAGATCAGGCTTCGCAACTAGTGCACTCCTTTTTCTGGCGGAACTTTTGCGCGGCGTTCATGCTGTGCTGGTAATACAGGGATTTCAGCCCCAGCTTCCAGGCCGTAATGTGGATCTTATTGATCTCCTTGACCGGCATGTCGGGATGCACCAGGATGTTGATAGACTGGCCCTGGTCAATGTGGTTCTGGCGGTTGGCCGCCTGATAGATGATGGCCAGCTGATCAATTTCCGAGTAGGTCCGGAATACGTCCTTCTCGTGTTCGGTAAGGAAATCGAGATGCTGTACCGACCCGTCCATGTCGCGGATGCTCAACCACACCTCCGGGGTGTTCTGTCCTTTTTCTTCCAGCAATCGCTCCAGGTACGGGTTCTTGATGGTGGTCTTGATCTTGGCGATGTCCTTTACATAGACATTTGACCAGATCGGCTCGATGCCCTGTGAAACCTGCCCCAGGATAAAGGCAGAAGACGTGGTTGGGGCAATGGCGTTTAAGGTGGTGTTGCGCCGGCCGTAGCCCTTGAGCACCTCGGGTTCCCCGAAGCGTTCGGCCAGCTCGGCGGAAGCCTTGTAAGATCGTTCCTTGATGGCGCGGAAGATCTCGCTGTTCAGGTCGTAGGCCTCCTGGCTGTCGAAGGGGAGCATTTTGGATTGCAGCAGGGAATGCCAGCCCAGTACCCCAAGCCCCAGGGCCCGGTTCGCCTTGGCGAAATTGTAGGCCCGCTCCATAAAGAGGAAGGTCTGCCGGTCTTCCCGGTCGTCCGAATCGCGGAACGACTCAAGCTTTTCGATAAATTCAGCCAATACGGCATCCAGGAAGTAGACCATGGTCTCTACCGCATCGGTGTTCTTCCATTTATCGTAGAAAAGCAGATTTACGGAAGACAGCACGCAAACGAATGACCACTCGTCACTGGAGGGCAGCATAATCTCGGTGCAGAGGTTGCTGGCATGGATCTGCAGGTTTTTGTCGCGGTACACCTGGGGTGCCCCGTTGTTGGCATGGTCGCGGAAAAAGATGTACGGATAACCCATCTCACCCCGGCGCTGCAACACCTTGGCCCAGATGGCCCGCTTGGCTTTGTCGCCCGCGATCATATCTTCCATCCACTTGTCGGTAACGGTTACTCCGTGGGTGAGCTGCTGGATGGTATTCCCTTCCGTGCCGATTTCCAGGAACTCATTGATGTCATTGTGTTCCACGGGCAGGTAAGGTGAAAAGCGGCCCCGGCGCACCGAACCCTGGCTCACCACGTCTACCATGCGGTCGAAGAGTTGCATGATGTGTACGGCACCGGAAGCATACCCGTTGTTCTTCACCGGAGCGCCGCGGTGGCGGATCTTGCCAAAAAAACCAGAAGTTCCTCCTCCAAGCTTAGACATCATACCCACCTCAGACTGGGTGAAGAGGATGTTGCCCATGTCGTCGTCAATATGCGAGCCAAAGCAGCTGATGGGCAGGCCCCGTTGCTTCCCGAAATTCGACCAAACCGGGGAAGCCAGCGAGAAGTAGCCCTCCCCCATGTAGCGGTAGAACTTGTCGGCATAGCCCGGGATACCCAGAATATGCTCTGCCCGTTCGGCAATTTCACGGATGCGCTGCTCGGCGCTTATTCCGTCTGCCAGGTATCCGGAGTCCAGGAATTTCCGGCTGTTCTCTGTGAGCCATTCAAAGGAGGGTTCCGAATTGGCATGGCCTGTCTCCTTCATGACCCCCTTGCGGGCCTGAATGAGCTGTTCTGCTTCTCCGGTCTTGGTTGCTTGCTGCTGGGTTGATGTGTTCTCGTGCATGGTTTAAAATAAGTCTTCGCTGGTTATACTTTGGGTGCGTTTGCTGTAGTTGATGGATCTCTTTACGAAGAAATCGCCGTGTTTGGTACCGATAATCTCGTCGTCGAACCACTCGGTTTCCGCCATGGCGGCCGGGTCTACCTCAAAGATCTTTTCGATGCCGATGCTCTCGAGCGACCGGTTAAATCGGTCCTTTATGAACTCATTGATGACCCGTTTGGGCAGGAAATCAATTTCGCCGGCTTCGAAAATCCAGTCGACCACCTCGCTTTCGGCATCGAAAGCCTGCCGGCAGAGCTCCTGGATTTTGGCTTCGTAGCCTTCTGCGAACCATTCGGGGTTTTCCTCCCTGATGATCTTGATCACGTCAATTCCGAAATCGCCATGGATCTGCTCTTCCTTGGAGGTAGCTTCCACAGCGTTGGAAATACCCTTGAGCAGGTTTTTATGCTTGTTGAAGGCCATGATGATCAGGAACTGCGAGAAGAGCGACACGTGCTCGATAAAGAGGGAAAACAGCAGAATGGATTCGGTGTATTCCCGGTTGTCTTCGCTCTTGGCGTTTTTCAGCGCGGTCTCGAGGTAGTGGACCCGTTTCATGATGACGGGTTTCTTCTTCAGGTTTTTAAATTCTTCATTAAGCCCCAGAATTTCCAACAGGTGGGAGTACGCATCGTGATGGCGCACTTCACTTTCGGCAAAGGTTGCGCCAACAGCTCCGATCTCGGGTTTGGGCATACGGTGGTAGATATCGCCCCAGAAGGTTTTAACGGCCACTTCGATCTGGGAGATGGCGAGCATGGTATTTTTGATGGCGCTGCGCTCTACCTGGTTGAGGCGGGTTTTGAAATCCTGAACGTCGCTGGTAAAATTGAATTCGGTGTGAATCCAATACGAATGCCTGATGGCATTAGTGTATTCGTACAATTGGGGGTATTCGAACGGCTTCAGGTTAACCCGCTTTTCAAAAATGTTTGCCTGCCGCTTCTGCGCCTGCTGATTTCTGTAAATAATGTAAGCCTTGGCCACATCGTGAAAGGCGCTGCCCATAAGCTTGTCTTCCACAATATCCTGTACCTGTTCCACAGTAGGGGTATAGTCCGCATCCAGTTCCTTTCTGCCCAACAGGGTTTCATATACCTTCATGGAGATCACCTCCGCATCTTTCCGGGTTCCGTGCCCCACTGCCGACATGGCCTTTTCAACAGCATGGGTAATTTTTTCCGGATCGAACGGACTCGTGCTGTAATCTCGTTTAATAATGTGCGTAACTTCCATTGCCCTAAATTTTAATGCTCTGTATATCAATTGCTTAACGCGGCTCAGCTTTCGTACAAGCAGAACAATTTACCGTTCCAGATAGGCTCTGAAAAAATCAATTGTTCGTCAAAATTGCTTGGATGATCAATGACCACTGTAAAGTTTAAATTTTGTTCGGTAAAATTACCGCCCAACCAAAAGAGCTTTTCAACAGTTTTTTCAACGATGTCAAAACAGGGTAAACCTACCCCCCTGAACCGGCTTTCAGCACCCATGCAGAAGTGCCTTGGCGAGGTTAGCCGAATGCCCGGGCCGCATTCATTTTTTCAGACGAATGTTGAAAACTCCAGGTCATTTGGAGGTGATTTTTCTTTAAGTCGAGGTTAGGAAGAGATTCTGGAATCTCTGCGTGCGGCCGAACAGAACCCGGCACCGCCATAAGTTCGACTTCCGGCGGCATAAAAGGAGAAATTGCCGGCAAAAAGCCATTTGAAGCCAAAAGAAAAGGGGCTGCAGTGTGCAGCCCCTTTGATCGGATTACTATATTACTTATACCTCAATAAATAGCCCAAAGCCAGGGTCATGGCCCCGGGAAAATACGGGGCATATTTCTTAATGCCGGAGAGCTCGGGCAAACTTTTACAGGGTCAGCATTAACCTGTCCCGACAGACCTAGACTTTAAAGTCCGCATCGTATTCTCCTTCCCCTACCGGTTCCAGTCCGGTTCTCAGGAATCCCTGGTTCAGTTCCTGGGAATATTCGAAAAAAACAGGTTTTTCATTTCTAAGAATGTCCATAGCATGCACATACATGGATAATGGATACCGCAGATAGACCAGTTTGTTCCGTTTGTCGTAATGGTTTTCAGGCAACTTGGTCCCATCCGGATAGAATGAAAGCTGCAGAACATAATTTTCTCCGTTATAACATTTGATAAGCGCCCTCGGATACTTCTGTTTGCTTTCTGCATGTTGGGCCTGGAAGTGAATCCAGTACTGGTCTATTTCACTTTCGATGCGTTTCATTGTGGTTTGCTTTGGTTTAATTACGGGATTAAATTAAAGATAATTTTAGACATAGGTATTTCAGGAGGCAGAATATATTCTTCTGTTACCTTGTGAGATCAGGCCCGGCACATGCATCGCAAGCGGCATGCAACGCATTAATATAAGGATGTAAATCAGGCCATCGCATCAAAAAAAACCATACATTAATAGTTCTAAATAAAAACCAAAATAAATATACGATTATGAAAAGAAGTTTAAAATCGTTGGCGGTTGTTTTTGCAACATCCCTTTTGCTCTCCTCATGCTATTCCTACACCAGCGTTGTCGGTTCAGGGGCACAGGGCAATCAACAGGTAACCAAGTGGAACCACTATGTTATTGGCGGGTTGGCCCCCGTTGGCGTTTCTGATTCCAAGGCGATGGCCGACGGTGCGGAAAACTATACCGTCCATACGCGCATGTCTTTTGTCAATGGGCTGATAGGCTTGGTTACTTTTGGCATCTACACCCCAACCATGACCACAGTTACTAAGTAACCATAATACAACATTGCGGATATTGCCTATTGAAGCCGAATGGCAGAAAGGCAGTACCTGAGTTTCTTTGGCTCCCGGGCGTGCTTGCGCAGCCCGGGAGCTTTTTTTTTAACACCGGCCCAGAGCTTCCCTACCAACGAAAGGGCCTGAACCCGATCCCGAATTCCACCCAGTCGGCTGCAAAGCCGATGGTTTTCAGGCCCACCTGCGCATAAGCCCATTTATTGATGTCATACCGGACAGCAGGCCGCAGGAACAGGGCTTCCTTGCCCAGCTTCTCGGTAACGTAGGTGCCTCCATGGAGCAGGGTGGTCAACCTCCAGAACATGAAATCATAGCCGGCATGTATGCCGATCAGGCTGTTTTTCCTATCCCCTTCCGGGTTGGTCTCGTGCAGGCTGTTGTCCACAAAATAGTCCACGCCGGCACTCAGGCTGTGCATGTTGTTGAGTTTATGCTGGTAGTCCAGCACTAACGAAAAGGTGCCGTAGCGCGTATCGGTTCCTGCCCCTTCCTCGGTCTGTACGGTCCCCAGGGCCAGATACACGTTGAGGCTTTGATTCTCCGGTACCCGCTCATTGGGCAACTTCTCCGAGCGCAGATACCTGCTCTGTAACCGGCGTTCCGGGTAAGCGCCCTGGTCTAGCCTGTGCTGGTCAAAATTATAGTGGTAGCGCATGCCCAGGTTTACGCCAAACATGTTCAGGCCCCAGTTCGGGGTAAAGCTCCTCCCGTTGCTGAAATGCGAGAAATCTAGCCCGTAGGTGATGTCCATATCAGGGGTCCAACGATAGGCCCAGCCAAAGTTCAGGTTGAAATACACGGCCATCCGCGCGCCTATCGCATCATTGAGCGGGTTGTTTACCGGGTCGTAGGGGTTCAGGTGGTAGGTCAGGCCAAGGGCAGGTTCAATATTGAATTGATTCCTGCGGGTTGGATTGCTAACCGGAAAACGGATGAACCCGTACAGCGCATTGGGGTTGCCGAACACGTCAGGATCGCCAATAAACCCGGAATACGCGCCAACCCCGTATGACGGGTACCCGTACTTTCCCCAAAGCTCCTGGTCACGGCTCTGCCAGGAATAACGAACTTCAAGGGCGCCATACCCCGATTCCAGCTTGGGGGTTAGCGATTCGCCCCCATACATATGGCTTCCGGTATGAGCACGGATTTCGAGGGTGCGGAAACGGCCCTGGTTCTCAGACGGATTGCCCGAAAGGGTGTACAGGGGGTTCTGGGCCTGCAGGCTAGCAGCCAGGCAGACCAACACGGGAACAAAGAAAAACTTAGACATAGTTTACTTTCGTGAAGCTTGGTATTAAGCACTTAAAATTTACAACTAATTTCAGCATTTTCCTGAATTACTCCTCCGGAATTTACCGGTATTCAACCGCACCAGACCGGGATAGTGCCCGGTCCGGATCCGACACTTGTACATATTAATATTAGCTAAACAGGCCAACCTGGGCACAACGCCTTTCCCCTGAGACGGCAATCGATTAAAGGGTGTGTTTTCCAGGCCAACGCATCCTTAAGCCGGCACAATACCGGGCAGTTCGATGAAAGCGCTGAAAGTACGGATGAAATTCCCGTCCCGGCAACAAATAGATGCGCTGTGCACAAGGCGTCCTACCTTTACGCCTAGGACACCTATTTGAATTCGTAATACACTTGTGAAAATGATTAAGAAGTACCCCCGTTTTTATTTTCAATTAACCTTCCTGCTGTTCACTTCGCTGGCCTGCGCCCAGGTTGGGCAGGTTCAGACACAAAACCGGACCATCATTGGCAGTGTGGGAAGTCAGGAGCTCACCTTGCCCTATCTGGAGTTTGTGGAAATCGACAAAGGCACCTCGAATTACTACAAATTGTGGTATAAAAATGAGGATGACCCCCGGGGGGAAATCAGAAACATGCAGTTCTATGCCTCCGATTTCGAATTGAAATACCTCCGCACGGTTTTCAGGGACGGGTTCAAAATGCAGCTGCAAAGACTCGAAGTCGGGGAAGAGCGCCTGATCATAATGAGGCCCAGGCGCTCAGGAGAACCCATGCGGGTGCGTATTTACTACAAAGACGGCAGCACCGGTTCGTTTTACCTTTACGAGGCAGAAACGGAAAACCTGTTCGGCCCTTTGAAAGATGATTCTTTAAGCTACCGCAGCAAGTAGATTCCCAGGGGATTATCAAAGGCCCAGCGCC